>NZ_BQXJ01000002.1:0-835253 GCF_030158975.1 Acidovorax sp. SUPP2539
GGCCACAACTCAAAACCAACCTTTCTTGTCAGACTCTCCGGACAACTCAGTCATCCGTCTCACCTGCCAAGCCCGCAAGTATAGACCACTTTTCCCACACCCGTAGGAGAAAGATGACAAAAAATTGTCATCAAACCCCTCCCCTCACTCCGGCCTCCAACGCATCCACGAACAACGCGGCCACATCGCATCCTGTTTGGTCGTAGATCTCCTGGAAACAGGTGGGGCTGGTGACGTTGATTTCCGTGACGCACGTACCGATCACGTCGACGCCGGCCAGCAGCAGTCCTCGGCTCTGAAGAACAGCGCCCAGCGATCGACCGATTTCCATGTCTCTTTCCGTCAAGGGCTTGGCGACGCCCTTACCGCCCGCCGCCAGATTGCCCCGGACCTCCGTGCCCTGGGGAATGCGCGCCAAGCAATAAGGAACAGGCTGCCCCCCGATGATGAGGATTCGTTTGTCGCCGTCGACGATCTCCGGCAGGAATTTCTGCACCATCACGCTCTGCGAGCCCTCCTTATTGAGGGTTTCGATGATGCTTCCCAGGTTCAGGCCATCCTCCTTCACGCGAAAGATACCCATGCCCCCCATGCCGTCGAGCGGCTTGAGGATGATGTCCCGGTGTTCCGCATGGAAGCGGCGGATGTCTTCCGCGTCCCTGGTCACCAGCGTGGGGCCGATGAACTCCGGGAATTCCATGATCGCCAGCTTCTCCGGATGGTCGCGCAGCGCCCGAGGCTTGTTGAACACCCTTGCGCCCTCCCTCTCGGCCTGCTCCAGCAAGTGGGTCGCGTAGAAATACTCACTATCGAAAGGGGGGTCTTTGCGCATGAGCACGCATCCAAAGCTCGCCAACGGCACTTCGCGGTGACCCTGAACGGTAAACCATGCCTCAGGCTGTCCAGTGAGCACGATGTCCTGCACCCGCGCCATCACCTGCCCGCCGCGCTGCCAGGCGATGTGCGAGGGCTGGCACACGGAAATCGCATGGCCGCGCCGCTGGGCCTCACGCATCATGGCGAAGGTGGTGTCCTTGTAGATCTTGAAATGTTCGAGCGGATCGGCGATGAAGAGGATGTTCATGGTCTGCGAAAGGAAGGGATCGGCTATGCGCCCGGTGCGCGCTTGCGGCCGTACTGTTGCACAAATAGCGCAAGGCTGCCGGCCGCCACGCCCCAGAAGGCCGAACCGATGCCCGCAATGGCCACGCCGCTCAGCGTGACGAGGAAGGTGATAAGCGCCGCCTCCCGATGCGCATCCTCCTTGAGCGCCGACGCCAGGCCGGTGCCGATGGTGCCGAGCAGCGCCAACCCCGCGATGGCGTTGACCAGTTCCTTCGGGAACGCGGTGAGCAGCCCAGTGATGACCGCGCCGAAGATGCCGATCACGATGTACAGGAACCCGCAGGTGACGGCCGCGGTGTAGCGGCGGGCGCGGTCTTCATGCGCTTCGGGGCCCATGCACAGCGCGGCGGTGATCGCGCTGAAGTTGAGCGCGAAGGCCCCGAAGGGCGCGAGCACGAGCGTGGCCAGTCCGGTCATGGTGACCAATCGCGAAACGGGCAGCCGGTAGCCGGTCGCGCGCATGACCGCCACGCCCGGCAGGTTCTGCGACGCCATGGTGACCACGAACAGCGGAAGCGCCAGGCTGATCAGTGCAGGCAGGCTGAACTGCGGCGCCATGAACACGGGCGCGGCCAGTTCGAAGTGGACCGCGGACCAGGCCATCTGCCCGCTGCCGGCCGAAAAAGCCACGGCCACCGCGAGCGTCGCGACCACCGCATAGCGCGGCAGCAGCTGGCGCATCACCAGATAGCAGACCAGCATGAGCAGCACCAGCGGCAAGGCGGTATTGGCCGAGGCAAAGGCCTGCATGCCGAACCGGGCGAGCACGCCGGCCAGCAGCGCCGAGGCGATTTCCATGGGAATGCGGCCCATGATGCGCTCGAACCAGCCAGTGGCGCCGGCCAGCGCGATCAGCACCGCGCAGGCCATGAAGGCACCGACCGCCTCCCCCATGCTGAACCCGCCTGCGAGCCCCGCGGTGGCCAGGACGGCTGCGCCCGGCGTGGACCAGGCCACCATGACGGGCTGGCGCAGCAGCAGCGACGGCACCAGCGAACACAGCCCCATCCCCAGGCCCAGGGCCCACATCCAGGAGGTGATCTGCGCCGGCGTGGCCTGGAACGCCTGGGCCGCCTGGAACACGATGGCCACCGAACTGGTGAAGCCCACCAGGACGGAAACGAAGCCTGCGGTAGCGGTCGAAAGGCTCAGGTCTTTGAAGAAGGACATGGGCCGCGATTCTGTCACCGGCCGCCGGCCCGACCTCGATCTGGTCGAATTGCTATTAACTTAATAGCAGCAAGGGCAATCAAACCGCCGGCATGCGGCAGAAAAGCCCATGAATTCTCAAATCTCGATCTTGGAGCCCAGCTCCACCACCGCATTGCCCGGCAGGTTCAGGAAGCCGGCAGCGCCGCTCGCGTTGTGGTGCATCTGCGCGAAGAGCTTCTCGCGCCACGGGGCCATGCCGCTGCCGATGGTGGGGATGACGACATCGCGCGACAGGAAGTAGCTGGTGGTCATGGGCTCCAGCTCGCAGCCGCGCCCGCGCATCAGCGCCAGGGCGCCGGGCAGGTCGGGATCGTTCTTGAAGCCGTAGTGCACGATCACCTGCCAGCAGTCGCCGCCCAGGGGTTCGACCTGCAGCCGCCGGTCCAGCCCGATCCAGGGGACCTCGTGGCTGCGCACGGTCACGAACAGGTTCTGCTCGTGCAGCACCTTGTTGTGCTTGAGGTTGTGCAGCAGCGCATTGGGCACCGAGCCCGTCTCGGCCGTCAGGAAGACGGCGGTGCCGTCCACCCGGGTGGGCGGGCTGACGAAGACGGCGGTGAGGAAGTCGCGCAGGTCCAGGGAGTCGTCACGCAGCTTTTCGTTGAGCAGCTCGCGCCCGCGCTTCCAGGTCATCATCAGGGTGAAGACGATGCCGCCGATCAGGAGCGGGAACCACCCGCCCTGGAACAGCTTGAGCAGGTTGGAGCTGAAGAAGGCCAGGTCCACCACGAAGAACGAGCCCGTGGCTGCCACGCACAGGGCGAGCGGGTATTTCCAGCCGTAGCGGATCACGAAGAAGGTGAGCACGGTGGTGATGAGCATGTCCAGCGTGACCGCGATGCCGTAGGCCGCCGCCAGGTTGCTGCTGGAGCGGAACATGACCACCGCCAGCACGATGGCGACGAACAGCATCCAGTTGACGAACGGGATGTAGATCTGCCCCGTGTCCCGCACGCTGGTGTGCAGGATGTTCAGGCGCGGCAGGTAGCCGAGCTGGATGACCTGCTTGGTCACGCTGAAGGCGCCGGTGATGAGCGCCTGCGAGGCGATGACGGTCGCCATGGTGGCCATGATGACCAGCGGGATCAGCGCCCAGTCGGGGGCCATCATGTAGAACGGGTTCTTCACCGCCTCGGGCTCGGCCAGCAGCAGCGCGCCCTGGCCGAAATAGTTGATGGTGAGCGCCGGCATCGCCACACTGAACCAGGCCAGGCGAATGGGTTTCTTGCCGAAGTGGCCCAGGTCGGCGTAGAGCGCCTCGGCACCGGTCACGCACAGCACCACCGCGCCCAGCACGATGAAGCTGGTGCCCGGGTTGTTCCAGATGAAGCCCAGCGCATGGTGCGGGCTCAGGGCGCCCAGGATTTCCGGGTGGCCGATGATGTGCGGAATGCCCAGGGCGGCCAGGCTCAGGAACCACACCAGGGTGATGGGCCCGAAATAGCGCCCGATGCCGCCGGTGCCGCGCTTTTGCACCGCGAACAGGCAAAACAGCACGACGAGGGTGAGCGGGATGACGGCCTTGCCGAAGTGCGGCGACACCACTTCGAGCCCCTCGACCGCCGACAGCACCGAGATGGCCGGGGTGATGACCCCGTCGCCATAGAAGAGCGAGGTGCCGAAGATGCCGATGCACAGCAGCACGCTGCGCAGCCGGGGCTTGTCCTTCACCGCCTGGGAGGCCAGCGCCAGCATGGCGATGAGCCCGCCTTCCCCGTTGTTGTCGGCCCGCAGGACCAGCACCACGTATTTGAGCGAGACGATGGTGGTCAGCGTCCAGAAGAAGATGGACAGGATGCCGTAGACGTTCTGGGGCGTGAAGGCCACGTGTCCCGAGCCGAACACCTCCTTGACCGCATACAGCACGCTGGTGCCGATATCGCCATACACGACGCCGATGGCGCCCAGGGTGAGCGCCGCGAGCGAGGACTTGGAACTTTGCACAGACTGGCCCGCTGGCACCGGGGCCAACCGGGATTCCGATATTGGGGGACCGCTATTGTGGCGCGGCTCGCCCCCGATGGTTCGGCCCCCGCCCGGTTGTTGCAATGCAGCAACTGAGGCGGCCACGGCCGCCCCCTCCCCTTGCCCGAGCGTGGCCGCGCGGCCGTCAGTCGTAGATCTCGGCCTCGGGGTTGGTGGCTTCCAGCTCGTAGCTGGCGGCGAGCATCGCCAGGCGCGCCACCACACCATACATATAGAAGCGGTTGGGCGCGCTGGCGCCGGGGCGGGCGCCGGGCTGGGGCAGGTGCGTGCTGTGCTCGAAGGCCAGGGGCACGAAGCTCGCGCCGGGGGCGTTGAGGTTCTCGTCCACGCCGCGCTCGGCATGCATGCGGTAAAAGCCCCCGACCACGTAGCGGTCCATCATGTAGACGACCGGCTCGGCCACGGCCTCGTGCACCCGCTCCTGCGTGAGCACGCCTTCCTGGATGATCACGTCGCTCACCGCCTGCCCGTCCTTGATGACGGCCATCTTGTTCCGGGTCTTGCGGTTGAGCGCGTCCAGGTCCTTGGCGTCGCGCACGGTCATGATGCCCATGCCGTAGGTGCCGTTGTCGGCCTTCACGATGACGAAGGGCTTTTCGTTGATGCCGTATTCCTTGTACTTGCGGCGCACCTTGCCCAGCTGCGCATCGACGGCGGCGCGCAGCCCCTCCATGCCCGTGCCTTCGTTGAAGTCGACGCCTTCGCAGCGGCTGAACAGCGGGTTGATGAGCCACGGGTCGATGCCCAGCAGCTTGCCGAAGCGCTTGGACACTTCCTCGTAGCTCTGGAAATGGCGGCTCTTGCGGCGCACGCTCCAGCCGGCGTGCAGCGGCGGCAGCAGGTACTGCTCGTGGATGTCCTCCAGGATGCCCGGGGGGCCGGCCGAGAGGTCGTTGTTGAGCAAGATGGTGCAGGGGTCGAAGTTCTTGAGCCCCAGGCGCCCCTTGGTGCGGACCACGGGCTCGAGCGTGACGGAGTCGCCGTTGGGCAGGGTCACCGTGGTGGGCTTCTTGATCTCGGGGCTGATGGAGCCCACGCGCACGTTGAGCCCCGCCATGTTGAAGATGCGCTGCAGCTGGATCACGTTCGCCAGGTAGAACGTGTTGCGGCTGTGGTTCTCCGGCACGATGAGCAGGTTGCGGGCCTCGGGGCAGATCTTCTCGATGGCCGCCATGGCCGCCTGCACGGCCAGGGGCAGCATGTCGGTGGTCAGGTTGTTCCAGCCGCCGGGAAACAGGTTGGTGTCCACCGGAGCGAGCTTGAAGCCGGCATTGCGGATGTCCACCGACGTATAGAACGGGGGCGTGTGCTCCATCCACTCCAGGCGGAACCACCGCTCGATCGCGGGCATGGAATCGAGAATGCGCTGTTCGAGCTCGTTGATCGGTCCCGTGAGGGCGGTGATGAGATGCGGAACCATGAAAAGCCCTCGGAAGACGAAAGACGCGTTGAATTGTAGGGATATGGGGACGCGCCCCGGCTTCGCAACCCCGGCCGCCGGCTTTCGCCACCGGTGCGCCGCCCCGGCCCGCCCGGCCGCCGCCCCGCGCTACCGCCGCCAGAACGCCGGGGTGAGCAGCACCATGAAGCTCAGGATCTCCAGCCGCCCGAGCAGCATGGCCAGCGTGCAGACCCAGAGCTGGAACTCGGTGAGCACCGCGTAGGTGGCCGACGGCCCGAGCAGCCCCAGGCCCGGCCCCGTGCAGTTGACGCTGGCCAGCACGGCGGAGAACGCGCTCACCAGGTCCAGGTCGGTCAGCAGCAGCACCATGCTCAGCACCGTGACGGTGGCGCCATAGACCAGCATGAACGCCAGCACCGAGAAGATCATGCGGTGGTCCACCACCGCGCGGCCCAGGCGCACGGGCTGCACGGCGCGGGGGTGGGCCAGGCGTGTCATCTCGCGGCGGGCCTGCTTCAGCAGGATCAGCATGCGCACCATCTTGATGCCGCCGCCCGTCGATCCCGCGCTGGTGGCCACGCCCGACAGCATGAGCATGAAGATCGGAGCGAACACCGGCCAGGCCAGGTAGTCGGTGGTGGCAAAGCCCGTCGTCGTGGCGACCGACACCACATGGAAGAACCCGTGCCGCAGCGCCGCCAGCGGCGCATAGACGTCCTTGGCCCACAGCAGCAGCGCGACGAACAAACCGCCGCCCAGCAGCGTGAGCACGGTGGCGCGCATCTCGGGGTCGCACCACAGGCTGCGCCAGTGGCCCTTGCGCAGCGCGACGAAATACAGCGCGAAGTTGCAGCTGGCCACCACCATGAACACCACCGCGATGGATTCGAGCAACGGCGACTGGAAATGGCCGAAGCTGCTGTCGTGCGACGACAGCCCGCCCAGGCTCACCGTGGTGAACATGTGCATGACGGCATCGGCCGGCGGCATGCCGCCCAGCCAGTAGGCCAGCGCACACGCCAGCGAAAAGAGCACGTACACGCCCCACAGCCCCTTGGCGGTTTCGGTCATGCGCGGGGTGAGCTTGGTGTCCTTGACCGGTCCGGCGGCCTCGGCCTTGAAGAGCTGGCTGGCGCCCACGCCCAGCAGCGGCAGCACGGCCACCGCCAGGATCAGGATGCCCATGCCGCCCAGCCACTGCATGAAGGTGCGCCACACGTTGATCGACAGCGGCAGCGCATCCAGCCCCGTCAGCACCGTGCCGCCCGTGGTGGTCAGGCCCGAGACGGCCTCGAAGTACGCATGCGTGAACGATATCGGCCGGCCGATCTGGTGCATGGCCAGCAGCAGCGGCAGCGCGGCGAAGAGCGGCAGCACCACCCATACGAGCGCGACGAGGATGATGCCGTGGCGCGGCTGCAGTTCGCGCGCCTGGTGGCTCAGACCCGCCCACAGCCCGCCGCCGCACAGCAGCGTGGCCGCCAGGGCGCCGGCGTATTGCGGCCACAGGCCGTCGCCCGTCCACCAGGAGGCCGCCAGCGGCACGCCGAAGGCCAGCGAGAACAGGGCGAGCAGGGCGCCCAGCACGCGCAGAACGGGAAGAAGGTCCGCCATGGTGTCGGTGTGGAAGGAAACGAAGAGAGTCGGGGGCGCGGGTTCAGAAGAACGTGGCGCCCAGGCGGAAGGCCTTTTCCACATCGCGCACCAGGCGCTTGTTCGGCAGGAAGAACACCACGTGGTCCCCGCTTTCGATCACCGTGTGGCTGCGCGGAATGATGACCTGGGGTTCGGCGAAGGCGTCCGGGCCATCGCCCTCGGCCAGCGCCGCATCCGCCCCCGGCTCCGCGCCGGACAGACCGCGCACGATCAGCCCCATGTGTACCTCGGGCGGCAGGTGCAGGTCGCCGACCTTGCGGCCCACCACGCGCGAGCTCTTGCGGTCGCCGCGCGCCACGATCTCCAGCGCCTCGGCCACGCCCCGGCGCAGGCTGTGCACGGCCTGCACGTCGCCGCGGCGCACGTAGGCCAGCAACTCGCCCAGCATGGCCTGCGCGGGCGACAGCGCGATGTCGATCTGCGTGCCGTGCATCAGGTCGGCGTAGGAGCGGCGGTTGATCAGCGCCAGCACGCGGCTCGCGCCCATGCGCTTGGCCAGCAGGCAGGCCATGATGTTGTCTTCATCGTCGTCGGTGAGCGCGAGGAACAGGTCCACCTCCTCGACGTTCTCGTCGCCCAGCAGGTCTTCGTCCGTGGCATCGCCCTGCAGCACCAGCACCTCGGAGGGCAGCGTGGAGGCCAGCTCGACGCAGCGGTCCGGATCGCCTTCGATCACCTTGATGTGAAAGCGCCCCTGCTGCGCCAGCTGCCGCGCCAGGCGCAGGCCCACGCGGCCGCCACCGGCGATCATGATGCGACGCACCGCCCGCGCGGGCTGGCCGTCGCGCTGGTGCATGGCGGCCAGCACCTGGGGAATGTGCTCGCGCGCGGACAGCACGAAGACCTCGTCGCCCGCCGCGATGCGCGTGTTGCCGTCGCAGGCGATGAAGCGGTCGGGCTCTTCGGGAAAGCGGCGGTAGATGGCCACCATGCGCATGGCCACGTCCGGGATACCGGCCCGCATGTCGGCGATGCGCACGCCCGCCACGGTCGCGCCGGCCCGCACGCGCACCGACACCAGGCAGGCCCGGCCACCGGCGAATTCGCGCACCTGCAGCGCCTCGGGGTACTCCACCAGCTTGCCGATGTAGCGTGTCAGCGATTCCTCGGGGCAGATGATGCGGTCCACCGCGAAGCCGTCCTTGCCCAGCAGCAGCGCGGCCTGCTCGCGGTCGTGCTCGAAGCCGGAGGAGCGCACCCGCGCGATGCGCGTGGGCACGTTGAAGAGCAGCTGCGCAACCTTGCAGCACACGAGGTTGGTCTCGTCCTGCGCGGCGCAGGCGATGAGCAGGTCGGTGTCGCGCGCGCCGGCCTCGGCCAGCACCTCGGGGTCGATGCCGTTACCCACCACGCCGCGCAGGTCGAAGCGCGATTCCAGATCGCGCAGGCGCTGGGCGTCCGTGTCGATGACGGTGATGTCGTTCTGCTCGGACACGAGGCTGTCGGCCACGCTGCAGCCGACGCGGCCCGCGCCGAGGATGATGATTTTCATGTCAGTGTGGGGCTGGGCCGGACCGCAGGCTCGATGGGGACCGTCAGCCGCGCACTTCGCCTTCGCCCAGCACCACGTACTTGAGCGAGGTCAGGCCCTCGATGCCCACCGGGCCGCGGGCATGGAACTTGTCGGTGCTGATGCCGATCTCGGCGCCCAGCCCGTACTCGAAGCCGTCGGCGAAGCGGGTGCTGGCGTTGACCATCACGCTGGCCGAATCCACCTCGCGCAGGAAGCGCTGGGCGTGGCCGTGGTGGGTGGTGAGGATGGCGTCGGTGTGGTGGCTGGAGTAGCGGTTGATGTGGGCGATGGCCTCGTCCAGGCCGTCCACCACCTTCACGCTGATGATCGGGGCGAGGTATTCCTCGCTCCAGTCCTGCTGGGTGGCAGGCACCAGCTTCGCGCCCGGCACGCCGGCCAGCAGGGCGAGCGATTCGGGGCAGCCACGCATCTCCACGCCCTTGGCGGCATAGACCGCGCCGATCTGCGGCAAAAAGGCGGCCGCCGCGCCCCGCGCCACCAGCAGGCTCTCGCTGGCGTTGCACGGGCTGTACTTGTTCGTCTTGGCGTTGTCGGCCACCTTCACCGCCATGGCGATGTCGCAGGGGTCGTCCACATAGGTGTGGCAATTGCCGTCCAGGTGCTTGATGACCGGCACCTTGGCGTCGCGGCTGATGCGCTCGATCAGGCCCTTGCCGCCGCGCGGGATGATGACGTCCACGTACTCGGGCATGGCGATCAGGTGGCCGACGGCCTCGCGGTCGGTGGTCTGCACCAGCTGCACCGCGTCCTCGGGCAGGCCGGCCTCGGCCAGGGCCTGCTGCACCAGGGCCGCCAGGGCCTTGTTGGAGTCGATGGCCTCGGAGCCGCCGCGCAGGATGCAGGCGTTGCCGCTCTTGATGCTGAGGCTGGCGGCCTCGATGGTCACGTTGGGGCGGCTCTCGTAGATCATGCCGAACACGCCGATGGGCACGCGCATCTGGCCGACGCGAATGCCGCTGGGCTGCTGGCGCATGCCGGTGATCTCGCCGATCACGTCGCCCATGGCGGCGAGCTGCTCGCAGCCGAGCGCGCAGGTTTCCAGCACCTTGGGGGTGAGCTTCAGGCGATCGACCATGGGCTCGGCCAGGCCGGCGGCGCGGGCGCGCTCCAGGTCGCGGGCGTTGCTCTCCTGCAGCGGGGCGGTCTGCTCGCGCAGCAGGCGGGCCAGGGCGAGCAGGGCCCGGCTCTTGACCGCCGAGGGCGCCCGCGCCATCTGCGCGGAAGCCGCTTTTGCCTGGATGCCGAGGCCATGGGTGTATTCGGCGATGTGGAGCGCGTTCATGGGCGTGATTTTGACGCAGTTGCCGCGGCCGCGGAAACGCAGGGCTGTCGCGCCCCTCGCCTTTCGGAATGGAATCACTACCAATTTGATAGCACGATGCCCTAGTAATGATTGCGCCAGAGCCTGATTCGACCCCGAACCCTTTCCGGGACCACCGCCGTCACCCCAGCCCGGCGGGCGTGTCCAGATCGCGCAGCACGCCGGGGTCGTCCAGCGCGCAGCGCTGCGCGGCCGCCCAGTCGAGCGCACGGCGCACGCCGTCGTCGCCCGACAGTCCCTCCAGCCGGGGATACAGCACTGCCGGGATCAGCCGCGGATTGCCGGGCTGGCCGCCGAACACCGGCAGCACGGGCTGCCCCGGCTGGCGCTGCCAGGCCGCGATGAGCGCGCGCACGGTGGCCGCCCGCACGTCCCCCATGTCGGCCAGCGCGACCACGATGGCCGGCGCGCCGCGCACCAGCGGCAGGGCGGCCGACAGCGAGGCCGCCAGCCCATCGCCGCGCCGGAACGACCACGCCACCTCGACCTGCAGGCGCCGGCACCGCATCAGCCCCCAGGCATCGCCCGGCGGCAGCACGGCCACCACGCGCGGGCACACGGCCTGCAGCGGCGCGAGCGCGGCTTCCATCAGCGATTCATGGCCGGGCCAGGGCACGCGGCGCTTGTCGCTGCCGAAGCGCCGCGCGTGACCAGCCGCCAGCAGCACGCCGACCACGCCGTGGGCCGGCGCCGTGGGCAGGGCTTCGTCGCAGGCGGTGTCCATGGCGCGGCCTACACCGCGAGGTACGCGCGGCGCACCTCCTCGTTGCGCGATAGCGCCTCGATCGAGCCCTCGTAGCGGATCTGGCCCTTTTCCAGCACATAGGCCCGGTCGGACACCATCTCGGCAAAGCGCACGTTCTGCTCGGACAGCAGGATGCTCGCGCCCCGGGCCTTGAGCTGCAGGATCGTCTGCGCCATCTGCTCGACGATCACGGGCGCCACGCCCTCGGAGGGCTCGTCCAGCAGCACCAGGTACGGGTTGCCCATGAGCGTGCGCGCCACGGTGAGCATCTGCTGCTCGCCGCCGCTCATCTGCCCGCCGGGCCGCTGCGGCATGGCGCCCAGGTTGGGAAAGAGCTGGTACAGCGCGGCCGGCGTCCAGGACGGCGCCCCGCTGCCGTCGGGCCAGAGCCGGGGCGGCTGGCGGCCGACCTCCAAATTCTCGGTGACCGTGAGGTCGGCGAACACGCGCCGGTCCTCGGGCACGAAGCCCAGGCCCATCCGCGCGATCTCGTAGGGCTGCAGGCCCGCGATCGGGCGGCCGAGAAAATCCACCCGCCCCTGCCGCCGCGCGAGCAGCCCCATGATGGCCTTGAAGGTGGTGGACTTGCCCGCGCCGTTGCGGCCCATCAGCGCCACGACCTCGCCGCGGCGCACCTGCAGCGACACGTCGAACAGGATGTGCGCCGCGCCGTACCAGGCGTTCAGGCCGGAGACCTCCAGCAGCGGCGGCGGCGTCGGCGCGGGGGCCGTCATGCCGCACCCTCCGGCACCGCTTCCCGGTGCTCGCTCTTTTCCCCGAAGGTCGTGCCGGCGCCCAGGTACACCGCCTGCACCCCGGGGTGGTTGCGGATCGCGTGGGCATCGCCCTCGGCGATGAGCCGGCCCTGCGCCAGCACGATGATGCGGTCGGCATGGGCGAACACCACGTCCATGCTGTGCTCGGTGAACAGCACCGCCATGCGGCGCTCGGCCACGAGCCGCCGGGTGAGCGCCATGAGGTCGCTGCGCTCCTGCGGCGCCATGCCGGCCGTGGGCTCGTCCATCAGCAGCAACTGCGGATCGTTGGCCAGCGCCAGGGCCAGTTCCACGCGCTTGACGTCGCCGTAGGCCAGTTCGCTGCACGGGCGGTCGGCCTGCGCGTCCATGCCGACCTGGGCCAGGAGCGCCATCGCCTCGGCGCGGTAGTGCGAGGCGGCGGGCCGCCAGAGCGCGAACACGCGCCGGTGGTGCGACAGCAGCGCCATCTGCACGTTTTCGACCACGGTGAGCGAGGCGAACGTGGCCGCGATCTGGAAGGTGCGGCCCACGCCCAGGCGCGCGATGGCGCGGGGGGGCAGGCCCAGCAGCTCGCGCCCCTGCAACTGCACCGAGCCGGCCGTGGCCTTCGTCTGCCCGCCCACCATGTCGAAGGTGGTGGACTTGCCCGCCCCGTTGGGCCCGATGAGCGCGAGCAATTCCCCCGCCGCCAGGTCGAAGCCGATGCCATCGACGGCCTGCACGCCGCCATAGGATTTGCGCAGGCCGCGCACCTGGAGCAGCGTCATGGCGACGGCCCCTCGGGGCGGGCGCGTGCTGCCCGGCGCTGCGCGATCTGCTGCGCGAAGCCCGCGATGCCTTGCGGGAAGGCCAGGACCAGCAGCAGGATCACCCCGCCGAACAGCGCGCGCCAATACTCCGTGGCCCGCAGGATGGCGTCCTGCAGCACGCTGAACGCCGCCGCGCCGACGATGGGGCCCAGCAGGGTCTGCAGGCCGCCCAGCAGCACCATGACCAGCCCGTTCACCGACTGGCCCACGGTCACCGCCTCCGGCGAAATGCTGCCTTTGGAGAACGCGAACAGGCTGCCCGCCAGGCCGGCGAACCCGCCCGCGATCACGAAGGCCATCCACTGCACGCGCCGCACGTCGATGCCCACCGCCTCGGCCCGCAGCGCCGAGTCGCGCCCCGCGCGCAGCGCGTAGCCGAACGGCGCGAACAGCACGCGCCGCAGCGCCAACACCGACAGCCCCACCAGCGCCAGCGTGAGGTAGTAGTAGGCCGCGCCGCCCAGCCACGGCGCGGGCCACACGCCGATCAGGCCGTTGGAGCCGCCGGTGACGGCATCCCACTGGAACACCACCGACCACACGATCTGCGAGAACGCGAGCGTCAGCATGGCCAGGTACACGCCCGACAGGCGCACGCAGAACCAGCCAAAGACCAGCGCGCCGGCCCCGGCCACCAGCGGCGCGAGCGCCATGGCCAGCGGCATGGGCATGCTGAAGGCCTTGAGCAGCACCGCGGCGCCGTAGGCGCCCAGCCCGTAGTAGGCCGCGTGGCCGAACGAATGCATGCCGCCCGGGCCCATGATGAAGTGCAGGCTCACCGCGAAGAGCACCGCCACCAGCACGTCCTGCGCCAGCACCGTGGCATACGGCAGCCAGGCCGACAGCAGCGGCAGCGCGGCCAGGGCCGCCAGCACGGCCACCACCGCGGCCCGGAACAGCGGCGTGCCCGGGCACAGCGGCGCCTCCGCGGGTGCCGAATTGCGGCTCACGGCCTGGGGCCGCCCCATCAGACCCCAGGGCCGGAACACCAGCACCAGGGCCATCACCAGGAACTCCACCACCAGCGTGAGCTTGGAAAACGACACCTCGACGCCGAACCACTGCACCGTGCCCAGCCCCACGCACAGCGCCTTGATCTCGGCGATCAGCAGCGCAGCCACGTAGGCGCCCGGGATCGACCCCATGCCGCCCACCACCACGATCACGAACGCCTCGCCGATGGCGCGCAGGTCCAGCGCCAGGCTGGCCGGCTCGCGCGGCAGCTGCACCGCGCCGCCCAGCCCCGCGAGCATCGCGCCCAGCGCGAACACGCCCGTGAAGAGCCACGCCTGGTTGACGCCCAGGGCACCGAGCATTTCGCGGTCCTGCGTGGCGGCGCGCACCAGCGTGCCCCACCGGGTGCGCGTGAGCAGCAGCCACAGCAGGCCCAGCACCAGCGGGCCCAGGGCGATCAGAAACAGGTTGTAGGCCGGGTACTGCCGGCCCATCAGCTCGATCGAGCCCGCCAGGCCCGGCGCGCGCCGGCCCAGCAGTTCCTCGGGGCCCCAGAGCCACAGCACCGCGTCGCTCACCATCAGCACCAGCGCGAACGTGGCCAGCAGCTGGAACAGCTCCGGCGCGCGGTAGATGCGCCGCAGCAGCACCACCTCCACCAGCGCGCCGAGGGCGCCCACCGCCAGCGCCGCCAGCAGCAGGCCGAGCCAGTAGCCCAGCGGCCCACCGGCCGGGCCCGCCAGGCCCGCCATGCGCTCGACCAGCGAATACGCCAGGTACAGGCCCAGCATGTAGAACGAGCCGTGCGCGAAGTTGACGATGCGCGTCACTCCGAAGATCAGCGACAGGCCGGCCGCCACCAGGAAGAGCGACGACGCCTCGGCCAGCCCGTTGAGCAGCTGGGTCAGGAAGCCGGAGAAATCCATCGCGGGCGGAACGGGGCGCGGCGGGGTCGCGGGCGATCGGCAGGCCGGCGCGTCACGGCGCGGGGCGCAGCGCGCGCACCTCGGCCTCGGGCGGCAGCAGGGTGTCGCCGGGCACGTAGCGGTAGTCGACCATCACGCCCTTGCCATCCTTGAGCGCGATCTTGCCCACGTACACGCCCAGCGTGGACTGGTGGTCGATCGCGCGGTATTCGATGGGGCCGTCGGGCGTGGACACCTGGAGGCCGCTGAACGCCTTGGCCAGCGACTCGGCATCGGTCTTGCCGCCCGCGCGCTTCACGCCCGCGGCCAGGGACTGGATGGTGTCGTAGCCGATCAGCGCGCCCAGGCGCAGGTCTTCCTTGCCGTACTTGGCCTGGTAGGCCGCGACGAACGCCTTGTGGGCCGGCGTGTCGATGCTGTACCAGGGGTAGCCGGTGACGATCCAGCCCACGGGCGCCTCGTCGCGCAGCGGCTCCAGGTACTCGGGCTCGCCGGTCAGCAGGCTGACCACCGGGGTGCTCTTGAACAGGCCGCGCGTGGTGCCTTCGCGCACGAACTTGGCCAGATCGGGGCCGAACAGCGCGTTGAAGATGGCGTCGGGCTTGGCATCGGCGATGGCCTGGGCCACGCTGCCGGCGTCCAGCTTGCCCAGCGGCGCGGCCTGCTCGGTGACGAACTCGATGCCGGGCTGCTGCGCCTTCATGCGCTTTTTGAACGTGTCCACCGCCGACTGGCCGTATTCGTAGTTGGGGTACACGATGGCCCAGCGCTTTTTCTGGAGCTTGAGCGCCTCGGGCACCAGGGCCGACGACAGCATGTGGGTGGACGAGCGCAGGCGGTACGTGTAGGCGTTGCCGTTGTGCCAGGTGATCTTGTCGGTGAGCGCTTCGCTGGCCAGGAAAAAGCGCTTCTTTTGCTTGGCGTAGTCGGACAGCGCCAGGCCGATGTGCGACAGGAAGCTGCCCGCCAGGATGTCCACCCGCTCGCGCGAGACCAGCTCGTCGGCCAGCCGCACGGCCTCGCCGGGGTTGGCGTTGTCGTCGCGCGTGACCAGTTCGAGCTTCCTGCCGCCGATGCCGCCCGCCGCATTGACCTCGTCCACCGCCAGGTGCATGCCCTTCTTGTAGGCCTCCAGGAACACCGGCTGGGCCTTGTAGCTGTTGATCTCGCCGATCTTGATCGTGCCCTGCGCCCAGGCGGGGACACCGGGAAAAGCGCCCAACACGGCGACACAGGCCGCAGCCAGCCAGCGCGCGCCGGCGCCCGCAACGAAACGGTGGGGAAAGCTCATGACAACTCCTAGCGAAATAAAGGGTGGGCCGACTTTTCCTGCGGGTCCACCGGCGCAACCGCGCAACCCCCCGATGCTGGCACATCCACCGCAGGCCCAGCCCCGAAAATCGCAGCGATTCCATGGCCTTGCGGATCGCATTGTCCCGGGTAGCGGCCGGCCCGGGCGCCCCCGCCGGGCGCCGGCCGTGTTAAACATGCCGGACCGTCTCGCCACCGCCCTGCCCCGTTCGGCATGGCGGCCTGTCCTTCACTGCTTTCGGAATCTCCATGCGCACGCCTTTCGAACTCATCACCGCCCACTACGCCGCCTCCGCCCGCCAGGACATCGCCGCCATGATGGCCGACATGGCGCCCGACGTGCAGTGGACCGAAATGGCGGGTTTTCCATGCGCGGGCACCTGGGTGGGGCCTCAGCAGGTGATCGACAGAGTTTTCAAGGTGCTGGGCGCCGACTGGATCGGCTACCGCTTCGATCTGGAGACGTTGATCGATGGCGGCGACCGCATCGTGGGCGTCGGCAGCTACTCGGGCACCCATGGCCGCACGGGCAAGGCCATGCAGGTGCGGGCGGCGCACGTGTGGCAGGTGCAGGGCGAGCGAATCGTGCGCTTCGAGCAGTTCACCGACACCCTGCTGGTCGATCGTGCGATGGCCTGATTCCGGGCGGGGGAGCGATGCCCCGGCAGATGCTATTAAATTAATAGCTATATGCCCTAGGTATTATTGCGGCGGAGCCCGATTGGGGCATGCATCCAAAAGCCAGAGGCATGCCCGCCTGCCCCGCCCTCACTCCGAGAACGACGGCACCGCCACCGGCAGCGTCGGCGCCACCCAGCGGTAGCGGTCGTCCAGCACGTTGCGCTCCGGCATGGCACCGGCCCAGCCGATGTGCAGCAGATCGGCCAGGGTCCAGGCCGCCCAGTCGGCGCGAAACGGCCGCTGCGCCGTGGCGGCGGACACCGGCTGCGCCGCCGCGCTGCGCCAGATCACCGTGGGAATGCGGTAGCCCGAGGCGGTCGCGGGGCTGTGGCCCGCGCGGTCGCTGCCGTGGCCGACCTCCTGGCCGTGGTCGGACAGATACATCCACGCCCGGGACTCGCCCGGCCGCGCCCCGGCGCGCGCCAGCTGCAGCGTCTCGGACACCACGAAGTCGTGGTACAGCAGGGCCGCGTCGTACTGCTGGCGGTAGCGCCGCACCCAGGCCGAGCGGCCCTGGCCGGCCAGTTGCGCCTCGACCGCGTCCACGTGGTCGTCGAACGGGTTGTCGCCGCTCGGAAAGCGCAGCCGGTAGTGCGGGTGCGCGCCCATCAGGTGCACCACGATCAGCTTGCGCTCGGCGGGGTCGTCCAGCGCCTCCTGCACGCAGTCCAGCAGCTCGCCGTCCAGCGAGGCGCCCGCGCGGCCCGGCGTGCGGTTGACCATGTCCACCACGTCGGCCAGGCGCGCGTGCTGCTGCTCGATCGCCACGTCGTCGTGGTTGCTCATCCACCAGACCTTGTAGCCCGCGGCGCGGGCCAGCGCCAGCACGTGCTGTCCGTCGGCCCGGCCGGGCTGCCCGAAGCCGAAGAGGTTGGCCAGTGCCGGCAGCGTGCTGGCATCGACCGACCACGCATGGCGCAGCACGGCCATCTCCCCGCCCAGCACGCGCTGCTGGGCCTCCAGGCGCGGCGTGGTGGGGCGCGCGTAGCCGTACAGGCCCAGGTTGTCGCGGTTGATGCTGTCGGTCACCACCAGCACCACGGTGGACGGGCCGGGGCGCGTGACCGCGGGCGCCGCCTGCCGCGCGCGCTCCAGCAGGGCGCTGCGCTGGCGCTCCTGGTCGGCCCAGCCGCTGCGCAGGCCGTGGACCGCCGCGTTCCAGTGCATCCAGTAGGCGACCGGGTGCAGCCGACGCCACGGCTTGCTGGCATAGCCCACGGCGCTGAGCGCCAGCAGCGCGCACAGCAACGCCACCAGGCCCCGCGGCCAGCGCACGGCGGTGCGCAGCCCCTGGCGCGCGCTGCGGCCCACCAGCCACGCGGCGACCACCAGCGCCGCCGACCACACGGCCACCGAGCGCCAGTGCATCGACAGGTATTCGGCGCTCTCGCGGCCCGTGGTGTTGGCGGCCGCGCCGAGCACCAGCGTGCTGTCGGGCGCGGCCTGGTAGGCGTCCAGCAGATACGCGCGTGCCACGCCGTCGAGCGCGAAGGCCATGGCCCACAGCCACACGGCGGCGGTGCGCAGCCGGTGCACGGCGTCGCTGCGCACCGGCCAGGCCAGCCACAGCAGGGCGGGCAGGGCCAGCGCCATCAATTGCGCCACGCGGCGGCCATCGTGCCCGAGGGCCACCAGCGCCAGCACCGTGGCGGTGGCCAGGCCCAGGGCGCGCAGCGCCTGCCGCGGCGCGGGCGGGGGGGCCGCGGAAAGGGAGGAAGGGTCTGGCACGTTCGGGATCAGGCGCGTCGGGGTGGCGCGGATTCTGACAGCGGGCCAAGCCCCCGCACGCGCCAGGGCCGGCGCGGCCCCAGGCCGGCAGGGGCTTCTATAATCCGCGCTCCCTTGGGGAGTAGCCGGCTTTCGTGCAATGTCTTTCGAGCGTTGTACGAAGGCGCCTGCGTCAACACACTCGGCATGCTGCATGCCGTGGCGCAGGCAACCGTTGCGGTTGGCGAGACCATCGGCATGCCACCGCGACGAAAGGTCGGGCAGCGGGGGCGTGCCTTTGCGCTCGCCCGGCCGTACAACGACGTCCCCACCATGAATTTCGCCTCCACCGCCTTGCTCGCGCTGGCCATGTCCACCGACGCCTTCGCCGCCGCCGTCGGCAAGGGCAGCGCCCTGCAGAAACCCCGCTGGTCCGAAGCCCTGCGCACCGGCGCCATCTTCGGCGTCATCGAGGCCCTCACCCCGATCGCCGGCTGGGCACTGGGCTACGCCGCCTCCGGCTACGTGAAGGAATGGGACCATTGGATCGCGTTCACGCTGCTGACCATTCTCGGGCTGCGCATGGTGTACGCGGCGTTCCAGGCGCCCGATGCCGAAGCCGAAAAACCCGCCCGCCACGGCTTCTGGCTGCTGGCCGTGACCGGCTTTGCCACCAGCATCGATGCGATGGCCGTGGGCGTGGGACTGGCGTTCCTCGACGTGGGCATCCTGCCCGTGGCGGCCGCCATCGGCCTGGCGACGTTTGCCATGGTCACGATCGGCGTGATGGTCGGCCGGGTGCTGGGAAGCATCGCGGGCCGCTGGGCCGAGGCCGTGGGCGGCGTGCTGCTGATCGGCATCGGCTCGGTGATCCTCTACGAGCACCTAACCACGTTCTGATCCCGGCCCGCGCTACCCTTGCCGCATGACCCGTTTTTCCGACACCACCACCGCCCTCGTGCAACTGGCCACGCTGGACTCCGCCCTGGCCCGCTGCCGCGCCCCGGGCGGCAGCGCCACCGAGCTGAGCGCCACGGCCCGCGCGCAGGACGCGCTGCTGGCCGCCCTGCCCCCGCGCTATGCCGAGGTGCTGCACGGCCTGCTCGACCGCCTCGAATCGAGCGCGCTGTTTTCCGAGGAAAGCTGCTCGTTCAGTCAGAAGGACCTGCTGGACAGTCTGCAGCAGTGGGTGGACAAGGCCGGGGACGTGCTGCGCCAGGCGGGCTGACCGGGCCACCGCGACCCATCCACCGCCCGGTCACCGCTCGGCGCGGCCCGCCCACTTCTCCCGGGCGATGTAGGCGCGCACGCCCAGGCCCAGGAACGGCGCGGGCGGCATGCGCGCGAGCGCGCCCAGCGCCAGGGCGTCGGCGATCAGCGGATGGTCCTGGCCCAGCGCCAGATCGGCCGCGAGCGCGCCCAGCACCGTGTGCTTGACGATGCCCACGCCGTTGCAGCCCGCCACGCCGTGCACGTTGGAGGCCAAGCGCCCCCAGCGCGGCGCGCCGTTGCGCGTGATGGCGATGGCGCCTTCCCAGAAATGCGCGAGCGGCACGTCGGCCAGCTGCGGAAACCGCGCATCGAACACGGCCCGGTGCGCGCGCCGCACGCGCTCGCGCACGGCGCCGGCCACGCGAAAGCGCGGCGCGTATTCGAAGCCCTGGCGCACCAGCAGGCGGTGGTCGTCGGTGTAGCGCAGCGTGGCGCCGGCCACGGCGTTCACCGGCGTCACGCCCCAGCCCTGCGGTGCGCCCAGGCGCTCGCGCTGCGTGGGCGTGAGCGGCGCGCTCAGCGAGCCGAACGTGGCCAGCGGAAAGGTCTCGCCCTGGAACAGGCCGAGCTGCTGCGCAAAGGCGTTGCTGGCCACGATGAGCTGCGGCGCCTCGATGCGCCCCTGCGCGGTGTGGGCCACCACCGCGTGCGGGGCGATGTCCAGCGCGTGCACGGGCGTGTTCTCGTACAGAGCGACCTGGGCGGGCAGCGCATCGGCCAGGCCGCGGCACAGCGCGGCCGGGTTGAGCAGCACCGTGCCCGGCGTGTACAGCCCGGCAGCGAAGTAGCGCGTGCCCAGGCGCGCGGCGAGCGCATCGCGGTCCAGCCATTCGTGCGGCTCGCCAAGCGTGCTCAACTCTCGGGCGTGGTGCTCCAGCGTGCGCCCGGCCGCGGGCGAAACGGCGCAGTGGTACTTGCCCGCGCGGCGCCACTGGCAGTCGATGGCGTGCGCGGTGATGTGCCGCTGCAGGTCGGCCATGCCGGCGGCCAGCAGGCGCTGGTAGTGCGCGGCCTGGCGCAGCTCTTCGAGCGAACTGCCCACGTTGTGCGGCACGTCGATGGCGAAGCCGGAGTTGCGGCCCGAGGCGTTATCGCCCACCGTGCCCGCATCGACCAGCACCACGTGCGCGTGCGGGCGCAGCTCGGCCAGGCGGCGCGCGGCGGCCAGGCCCGCGCAGCCGGCGCCCAGCACCAGCCAGTCGGCCCGCACGGGGCCCTGCAGCGCCGGGCGCGGCGCGCGCGCCGGCAGGATGGCCGACCAGCCGTTGGTGGCATCGTCGGCCGGCAGGCGCAAGGGGGTGGGGCGCGGTGTCGGCAAGGCGATCGAAAGGCGCTGCGGGCGCTCAGCGCGCCCCGCAGGCCTTGCACAGCTGCAGCGCCAGCCGCTGCAGCGCCTGCCAGCCGTCGGTGGGCCAGTCGGGCGCCTTGAGGCCCTTGACGATGCCGTCCACCGTGTGCGCGGACTGCAGCAGCCGGGCGGCAGCGGCATCGGAAAAGCGCGGCGCGATGCGCTCGAACAGGCGCTCCTTGGGGCCCCAGATGCGGTTTTCGCGCAGGGCGATGGGCAGGGGCTTGCCGGCGTTGAGCGCGTCCTTCACGCGCTTCAAGGCGCGGATGTCCTCGGCCAGCGCCCAGTGCACCAGCACTTCGGCCTCGCCCTCGGCCTGCAGGCCATCGAGCATGCGCTGCACCCGGGCCACCTGGCCCGAGAGCACCGCCTCGGAGAGCTTGAACACGTCGTAGCGCGCCACGTTGAGCACCGCCGCCTCGACCTGGGCCCACGACAGCTCGCCGGGCGGATGCAGCAGCGCGAGCTTGGCGATCTCCTGGTGCGCGGCGAGCAGGTTGCCTTCCACGCGGTCGGCGAAGAACTGCAGCGTGCGCTGGCCCTCGTCGCCGCCGGCCACGCGCTGGCCCTGCAGCGACAGGCGCTGGGCGATCCACTGCGGCAGCGCGGCGCGCTCCACCGGGTCGATCTGCACCGAGATGCCTCGGCCGTCCAGCGCACTGAACCAGCCCCCGGTGCGGGTGGCCTTGTCCAGGCGGGGCAGCAGCACCAGGGTGAGCGTGCTGTCGTTGCCCTGCGCGGCCTCGGCGATCTGCTGCAGCGCCGCGCCGCCGTCCTTGCCGGGCTTGCCCGAGGGGATGCGGATCTCCACGATCTGCTTGTCGGCAAAGAGCGAGAGCGAGCCTCCGGCCGCCAGCACGGCGCTCCAGTCGAAGTGCGCGCCGGCCACGGTGTGGCTGCTGCGCTCGGTGTAGCCCTGGGCCCGCGCCGCCGCGCGGATGGCGTCGGCCGCCTCCTGCTGCAGGAGCGGTTCGTCGCCATGCAGGGTGTAGAGCGATCGCACGCCCTTTTGCAGGTGCGCGGCGAGCTGGTTCAGAGCGACTTGCATGGGAGCGGCCGGGGCAGGATCTTTGAATGAAACAGGCCGCATGCCCTAGAAAAACATGCGGTCACAGCTATCAAATCAATAGCAATCGAGGCATCAGCCATCAAACCGGGCGCGCCGCGGCGAGCCGGCGCAGCAGCTGCTGCACGAGATCGGTCTGCATGTTGCGGTACAGCAGCGCCTCTTCGGCCTCCTTGGCGAGCGCGATGCTTTCGTTGTAGCTCACGTCGCGCTGCTGCAGCAGCTCGGTGTCGGGGATCAGCTCCGCGCCCTGCTGGTTGCGCAGGCGAAAGTGGATGCGCAGGCGCAGCTGCAACTCGCGCACCTGGCCCGAGGCGTTGTAGCCCACCACCACGCGCTCGCGCTGCTCGGACAGCAGCTCGAAAATGGCGTCGGCCGTGGTCTTTTGCGTGGGATCGCGCAGCACCGTGAGGTTGCCGCCCGCGCCCTGCAGCGTGCGCTGCAGCTCGCGCGCCAGGGGTGAGCCGCCGCCCGCCTCCACGTAGAGCGAGCGGAACTGGAACTCGGGCGCGCGGCGCAGGTGAAAGCCGCAGGCGGCCAGGGGCGCGACGGCCAGCAGCGACAGGAGGGTGCGTTTTTGCATTGTCAGATGACCACGTTGACCAGGCGGCCCGGCACGACCACGATCTTCTTGGGCGTGGCGCCGTCCGCCTGCTTGACGAAAGCCTCGCTCGCGAGGGCGGCGCGCTCGATCTCGGCCTTGTCGGCCGAGGCGGGCACGCGGATGGAGCCGCGCAGCTTGCCGTTGACCTGCAGCATCAGCTCCAGCTCGTCCTGCACCAGCGCATCGGCATCGGCCTGGGGCCATGGCGCATCGAGCAGGTCGCCCAGTTCGCCGGCGTAGCCCAGGCCGCTCCACAGGCTGTGCGCGATGTGGGGCGTGGCCGGGTACAGCACGCGCAGCAAAATGCCGAAGCCTTCGATCATCGCCACGGGGGCGCCGGCGCTGTCCACGGCCTTGAAGTCTTCCAGCGCGTTGATCATCTTCATCGCGCCCGAGACCACGGTGTTGTACTGCATGCGCTGGTAGTCGTAGTCCACCTGCTTGAGCACGGTGTGGATCTCCAGCCGCAGGGCCTCGGCCTCCTTGCCGAAGGGCACTTCCTTCAAGCGGGTGGCGCCGGCCGCGCTGGCCAGCGCCGCATCCTTGTCGAGGGCCGCGAGCTTGAGGCCGAAGTTCCACACCCGGCGCAGGAAGCGGTAGCTGCCTTCCACGGCCGCGTCGTTCCACTCCAGCGTGGCCTCGGGCGGCGCGGTGAACATGGTGTACAGGCGCGCGGTGTCGGCGCCGTAGCGCTCGATCAGGTCCTGCGGATCGACGCCGTTGTTCTTGGACTTGGACATGGTGCCCACGCCCTCGTAGTCGATGGCGGTGCCCGCAGGCAGGCTGCCGACGGCGTTCTTGAGCTTCGCGCCCACGATCTTGCCGCCCTCGTCCACCACGTGCTCGACGTCGTGCGGCCAGAAATACTCCTTGCCGCCCTGCTCGGTGCGGCGCGAGTAGATGTGGTTGAGCACCATGCCCTGCGTGAGCAGCTTGGTGAAGGGCTCGTCGATCTTCACCAGGCCCAGGTCGCGCATCACCTTGGTCCAGAAGCGCGCGTAGAGCAGGTGAAGAATCGCGTGTTCGATGCCGCCGATGTACTGGTCCATCGGCATCCAGTAGTCGGCGCCTTCGGCCACCATGGCCTCGCTGTTCTTCGGATCGCAATACCGCATGAAGTACCACGAGCTGTCCACGAACGTGTCCATGGTGTCGGTCTCGCGGCGCGCGGCCTTGCCGCAGACCGGGCAGGTCACGCCGGCGTGAAAGCCCTCGTGGTGGTGCAGCGGATTGCCCGAGCCGTCCGGCACGCAGTCGGTGGGCAGCACCACCGGCAAGTCCTTCTCGGGCACGGGCACGGCGCCGTGCTCGTCGCAGTGGATGATGGGGATCGGCGTGCCCCAGTAGCGCTGGCGCGAGACACCCCAGTCGCGCAGGCGCCAGGTCGTTTTGGTCTCGCCCAGGCCCTTTTGCGCGAGCGCATGCGCCACGGCCTGCACGGCCTCGGGGTAGGACAGGCCGCTGAAGCTGTCGGAGTTGACGGTGACGCCACGCTGCTTGTCGCCGTACCAGTCCTGCCAGTGGTGGTAGTCGAAGGTCTCGCCATCGACCAGCACCACCTGCTTGATGTCGATGCCGTACTTGAGCGCGAACGCGAAGTCGCGCTCGTCGTGCGCGGGCACGCCCATCACGGCGCCGTCGCCATAGCCCATGAGCACGTAGTTGCCGATCCACACGGGCACTTCCTCGCCGGTGATCGGGTGCGTGACCACCAGCCCGGTGGGCACGCCCTTCTTTTCCTGCGTGGCCAGTTCGGCCTCGGTGGTGCCGCCGCTCTTGCACTCCTCGATGAAGGCGGCGATGGCCGGATTGCCCTGCGCGGCGCGCGCGGCCAGCGGGTGCTCGGGCGCCACGGCGCAGAAGGTCACGCCCATGATGGTGTCGGCGCGCGTGGTGAAGACGTACATGCGCCCGTCGCCGATCAGCGTGCCGTCCGCCGCGCGGATGTCGTGCGGGAAGGCGAAGCGCACGCCCTCGCTCTTGCCGATCCAGTTCTCCTGCATGAGCTTGACGCGCTCGGGCCAGCCGGGCAGCTGGTCGCCGGTGACGAAGCCCAGCAGCTCTTCGGCGTAGTCGGTGATCTTGAGGTAGTAGCCCGGGATCTCGCGCTTTTCCACCGTGGCACCGGTGCGCCAGCCCTTGCCGTCGATCACCTGCTCGTTGGCCAGCACGGTCTGGTCCACCGGGTCCCAGTTGACGACCTGGGTCTTGCGGTAGGCGATGCCCTTTTCCAGCATCTTGAGGAACAGCCACTGGTTCCAGCGGTAGTAGCTCGGGTCGCAGGTGGCGACCTCACGCGACCAGTCGATGGCCAGGCCCATCGCCTGCATCTGCTTTTTCATGTACGCGATGTTGTCGTACGTCCACTGCGCGGGCGGCACGCCGTTCTTGAGCGCCGCGTTCTCGGCCGGCAGGCCGAAGGCATCCCAGCCCATCGGCATCAGCACGTTCATGCCCTTCATGCGCAGCTGGCGCGCGAGCATGTCGTTGATGGTGTAGTTGCGCACGTGGCCCATGTGCAGCTTGCCGCTGGGGTAGGGCAGCATGGAGCAGGCGTAGAACTTCTTCCGGTCCGCATCCTCGGTCACGCGGTAGGCATCGGTGGCCGTCCAGTGGCCCTGCGCGGCGCGCTCGACCTCGGTGTGGTTGTATTTGTCTTGCATGGGTTGGCGGGGCCGCGGCGGTGCGGCCAGGAAAGAAAGTGAGCGGGGTGTCAGCCGGGGATTTTAGGCGCGATGCCGGCCGCGGGCGGCGCGAAGCGTTACACGGTGCGCGGTCCCGGCTGGCGCAGGGCCCGGCCGGTCAGCGGGCAGCGGCGGGAGAGGCTGGAGCTGCGGAAGGGGCGGCCGGCGCGGCCGGGTCCGCCACGAAGCCGATGCGCCGCAGGCCCGCGGCGTTGGCTGCCCCCATCACCTCGACCACCCGGCCATACGGCACGGCGGTGTCGGCGCGCAACTGCACCTCGGTGTCGGGCTGCTCCCTGGCCAGCTGCGCCAGGCGCGCGGCCAGCGCCTGCGGGGCGAGCGGCACGTCGTCCAGGTAGGCCTGGCCCTCCTTGTCGAGCACCACGGTGACCGACTGCGGCGGCGCGCCGGGTGTGGCGCCGTCGGCACGCGGCAGGTCCAGCCGGATCGAGCTGGCCAGCAGCGGTGCGGTCAGGATGAAGATGACCACCAGCACCAGCATCACGTCCACCAGCGGGGTCATGTTGATGTCGCTCATGGGCTGCGGCCCGGTGGTGCGTTCGAGTCGGCCGAATGCCATGGCGCGTGCGGGGCGGGAGTCCGTCGCTGGTCAGTCGTTCGCCGCGGCGGGCGGGGCGATGCCGGATTCATCCAGCACCAGCTCGCGCAGGTCGCGCGCGAAGCCTTCCAGGTCGGCCTCGGTGCGGCCGATGAAGCGGCCGAACACGTTGTAGGCCAGCACGGCGGGAATGGCCACGGTCAGGCCGGCGGCCGTCATCACCAGCGCCTCGCCCACCGGCCCCGCCACGCGGTCGATGGTGATCTGGCCGGCCCCGGCCATGGCGGTGAGCGCATGGTAGATGCCCCACACGGTGCCCAGCAGGCCCACGAACGGCGCGGTGGAGCCCACGGTGGCCAGCAGCACCTGCCCGAACTGCAGCCGGCCCAGCACCCCGTGCAGCGCATCGCGCAGGCCGCGCGTCAGTTGCTGGGACAGGCTGCCGCGCGCGGCCAGCGTGGCGGGGGCCTGGTTGGCACCGGCCACGGCGCTGGCCGCCTGCACCAGCGGCATCACCAGGCCATCGCGGTCGAAGGCGGGCAGGCGCTCGGCCGCCAGGGCGATCGACGGGGCCTGCCAGAAGGCAGCGATGGCGCGGGCCGCATCGCGGCGGGCACGGCGCATCAGCAGGGCCTTCCAGACGATCACGACCCAGCTGGCGACCGACATGGCCAGCAGCAGCAGCGCGCTGATCTGGGTGACCGCGTCGCCCTGACGCCACCAGTGCAGGCCGTCCATCGCGTGCGCGCCGGCCGTCAGGCGGCGTTCAGGCCCAGCACGTCGAACATGTCGAACAGGCCGGTCTGGTGCGCGGCGAGGAATCGCACGGCGCGCAGGCTGCCCTGGGCATAGGTCGTGCGGCTGGCGGATTTGTGCGTGATCTCGATGCGCTCGCCGGTGCCGGCGAACAGCACGGTGTGGTCGCCCACGATGTCGCCGCCACGGATGGCGGAAAAGCCGATGCTCGACGGATCGCGCTCGCCCGTGATGCCCTCGCGGGCATAGACGGCGCAGTCCTTGAGATCGCGCCCCAAGGCCTGGGCGATGACCTCGCCCATCTTGAGCGCGGTGCCCGAGGGCGCATCCACCTTGTGGCGGTGGTGGGACTCGATGATCTCGATGTCGTAGCCGGTGGACATGGCCTTGGCGGCCAGCTCCAGCAGCTTGAGCGTGACGTTCACGCCCACGCTCATGTTGGGCGACAGCAGGATGGCGGTGCGCGCGCTGGCGGCGGCGATCTCGGCCTTTTGCGCGTCGGACAGGCCCGTGGTGCCGATCACCATCTTGACGCCCGTCTCGGCGCACACCGCCAGGTGGGCCATGGTGCCCTCGGGGCGGGTGAAGTCGATCAGCACGTCGGCATGGCGCAGGCCTTCGCGCACGTCGGCCGTGATGGCCACGCCGCTGGCATGGCCCAGGAAGGCGGTGGCGTCGGAGCCGATGGCGGGGCTGGCCGCCACGTCGAGCGCGCCGGCCAGCACGCATTCGCCGTCGGTGTCGCGGATGGCTTCGATCAGCATGCGCCCCATGCGGCCGGACGCCCCGGCGACGGCCACGCGGCAAGGGGTGGAGGGGGATGCGTTCGGGGAAGTGGTGGCGGTCATGGAAAGATCAGCGGCTAAGCCGCAGGGCCGGTGCGCACCAGGCCCTGGCCGGCGGAAATCAGCGGGTCGACGATTCCAGCGGCGGGTAGCTGGACGGCGGCGTGGGCACGGGCGAATCGGCAGGTTCGGGCAGCGCGGCCGGTTTGGGGAACTTGGCCAGCTGGGCCTCGGTCGCCTCCAGCACCGGCACCTTGTTCTTCGGGGTGCGGGTGCCCAGGGTGGCGACGAACTCGGCCTCGGTGGGCATCTCGTCGCCCTCGGCACGCTCGAACACGTCGCCGTTGAAGAACACGGTCAGCTTGCGCGACTGCACCTCGACGCCGGGGCGCTTGAGCGTGAAGACGTATTCCCAGCGGTCGGCGTGGAACAGGCTGGTCACCAGCGGCGTGCCGAGGATTTCCTTGACCTGCTGGCGCCCCATGCCGGGCTTGAGCGCCTCGACCTGCTCGCGGGAGACGAAGTTGCCTTGAACCACGTCCACCTTGTAGGGAGTGACCAGGCTGGCGACGCGGTTGCTGGCGCTGTCGAAGCTGCCGCAGGCCGTCAAGCTGGCGCCGATCAACAGGGTCAGGGCCCAACGGGCGCTGCAGCGGGCGGAAACGGACATGGAGTTAGGCATAGGCGATATGATCCGACCCATTGTAGCGGCAGCTTCTCCCGGGCTTTGGCACGCTGGTTTGGTACACGGAAACCCCTGTCATGACGAACATCGACGAACTCAAGAGCACCGGCCTGAAGGCGACCCTGCCGCGCCTGAAGATCCTCGAGATCTTCCAGAAGGGCGCGCAGCGCCACATGACCGCAGAAGACGTGTTCCGCGTGCTGCTGCAGGAGCGCTCGGACATCGGCCTGGCCACGGTGTACCGCGTGCTCACGCAATTCGAGCAGGCGGGCATCCTGAACCGCAGCAACTTCGAAAGCGGCAAGGCGGTGTACGAGCTCAACGAGGGCCAGCACCACGACCACTTCATCTGCACGGTCTGCGGCAAGGTCGAGGAGTTCTACGACCCCGAGATCGAAAAGCGCCAGCAGCTGGTGGCCAAGTCGAAGGGCTGGGTGGTGCAGGACCACTCGATGGCGCTGTACGGCCAGTGCGCCACCTGCGCCAAGCTGGCCACCACGCAGCACCGCTGAGCAGCGGGCGCGCGCCGCCGGCGGGCCCGGGACGCGGCGCGATGGTCAGGAGCCGTCGCGCTCCATGGCGCGGCGGTGCCGCTCCACGAATTCCTGGTAGGTGTCGATCCCGCGCAGGTTCAGGATGGTGTTGCGCACGGCCGCCTCGACCAGCACGGCGATGTTGCGGCCCGCCACCACCTGGATCACCACCTTGAGCACCGGCACGCCCAGCACGTCCTGCGTGAGGGGCTCGTAGGGCATGCGTTCGTAGTCGCGCTCCAGCGTTTCCTTGCGCACCAGGTGCACGATGAGCTTGAGCCGCATCTTGCGCCGCACGGCGGTCTCGCCGAAGATCGCGCGGATGTCCAGCAGGCCGATGCCGCGCACTTCCAGCAGGTTCTGCAGCAGGTCGGGGCACTTGCCTTCGATGGTGGTCTGGTTGATGCGGAACAGGTCCACCGCGTCGTCGGCCACCAGCCCGTTGCCGCGCGAGATCAGCTCCAGGCCCAGCTCGCTCTTGCCCAGGCCCGACTCGCCGGTGATCAGCACGCCCAGGCCCAGGATGTCCATGAACACGCCGTGCATGGTGGTGCGGTCGGCGAAGTGCTTGGACAGGTAGGCACGCAGCACGTCGATGACGAAGGCCGACGACTCGTGCGTGGAGAACATCGGGATCTGCGCACGCTCGCACATGGACAGCAGCGCATCGGGCGCGACCTGGCTGTCGGCCAGCACCAGCACGGGCGGCTCCAGCGTGACGATGCGGGCGATGCGGCGCTTGCAGTCCTCGGGCGTCGCGTTGGTGAGGTAGGCGGTTTCGCGCTCGCCCAGAATCTGCACCCGGTAGGGGTGGATGTAGTTGAGGTAGCCCACCAGGTCGGCGCCGGAGCGCGCGGAGCGCACGGCCACCTCGTCGAAACGCCGCTCGGAGGCCCCGAGGCCGGCGACCCATTCCCACTTCAGCGGGCCGCGGAACTCCTCGAACAGGACATCGGCGCTGACGACGTTGGGTTTCACGGAAGGTTCAGCGTTTGCAGCGGCGGCGGCGGGGTCAGGCGGTGGCCTGGGCGGACTGCCAGCCGGCGATCAGGCCGTGCAGCTCGGCGGCATCGGTGCTGCCCTTGATGCGCTCGCGCAGCGAGCCGTCGCTCAGCAGCTCGGCGATCTCGGACAGGATCTCCAGGTGCTTTTGCGTGGCCGCCTCGGGCACCAGCAGGAAGATCAGGAGCCCGACGGGCTGCTCGTCCGGCGCATCGAAACCGATCGGGTGGGCCAGCTGGAAGACGGCGGCCATCGGCGCCTTCAGGCCCTTGATGCGGCCATGCGGGATGGCGACACCGTGGCCCAGTCCCGTGGAGCCCAGCCGCTCGCGGGCGAAGAGGCTGTCGGTGATGAGGGCGCGCGACAGGCCGTGCTGGCTCTCGAACAACAACCCTGCCTCTTCGAAAGCGCGCTTTTTGCTGGTGGCGTCGACGCTCACGAGCACTTGAGCGGCAGGCAGGATGGAGGCAAGACGGTTCATGGTGAAGGGTTGCGATTATGCACCCCCTAGCATAAACCCTGAGCACTTTGAGGGGGGCATAAAAAAACCGCCCCTGAGGGCGGCGTGGCGAAGGGCCTGGCTGCTCAGGCCCCGGCACCAATCAGGCCACCAGCTCCCGCTTGATGGCGCCATGGTGGTGATTCTGGATGCGGTCCTTGTGGCGGACCACCTGGCGGTCCAGCTTTTCCACCAGGTCGTTCACGGCCACGTACAGGTCGGAATGGGAACTCTCGGCGAACAGATCACTGCCTTTCACATGCACGTTGCATTCCGCGCGCTGGCGTTTTTCCTTCTCCTTTTGCTTCTCGACGGTGAGCAGCACCTTGACGTCGACCACCTGGTCGAAATGCTTGCTGATGATGTCCAGCTTTTCCGTCACATGGGCGCGCAATGCGGGAGTTACTTCGAGGTGGTGACCGCTGATCGTCAGGTTCATAAAACTGGCCTCCTGGGCTTGCGTTGAAGAAGCGCCGTCCTCAAAGGTCTGGTGGAAGGACGGCCCGGCGAAAGGTCAACTCATGCATGTGTTGGATTCACTATGCGCCCGCCCCCGGGCAATTGCAAACGCATACCGAAGTCGGCTGTCGGGTCTTGGGCCCCGAGGTGCCAAGGGCCGAAAAACGGCGCAAAATAGCCTGGCTTTGCTCCGCGGCACACAGCGCAGACGCCTTCGCGGGGCGCACCGCCGGCACGGCGCCCTGCCGACGCGATGGCCCGCCGTCCGCTGCGATTCCGGCCCACGCCCCTCCCTCCCGACCGCCCTGCACCGGCCATCCCGGCACGCGCCCTAAAATCGCGGGCTGGCCGGCCCTGCCGCCGAAAGCCGCGGCTTTCCCGTTCGCAATCGCTTCACCCACCATGACCCTGCCCCTTTCCTCCGCACTGCACACCTCCGCCCTCACGTCCCTGCCGCTGCTCGCGCGCGGCAAGGTGCGCGACAACTACGCCGTGGGCGACGACCGCATCCTGATGGTGGCCAGCGACCGCCTCTCGGCCTTCGACGTGATCATGGGCGAGCCGATTCCGGGCAAGGGCGAGCTGCTCACGCAGATGGCGCTGTTCTGGTTCGACAAGCTGGGCCACCTGTGCCCCAACCACCTGACGGGCGACGATCCCGAGAGCGTGGTGACGCCGGACGAAGCACCCCAGGTGCGGGGCCGCTCGATGCTGGTGCAGCGCCTGCAGCCGATCCCCGTGGAGGCGGTGGTGCGCGGCTACCTGGCCGGCAGCGGCTGGAAGGAATACCAGGAATCGCGCGCCGTGTGCGGCGTGCAGCTGCCCGAGGGCCTGACCAACGCGGCCAAGCTGCCGCAGCCCATCTACACCCCGGCCGCCAAGGCCGCGATGGGCGAGCACGACGAGAACATCACCTTCGAGCGCACGGTGGAGATGATCGGCATCGAGCTGGCCACGAAGATCCGCGACCTCAGCATCGCCATCTACCAGGAGGCCGCGGCCATCGCGCTGGAAAAGGGCATGATCATTGCCGACACCAAGTTCGAGTTCGGCCTCGCACCCGACGGCACGCTGGTGCTGATGGACGAGGTGCTCACGCCCGACAGCTCGCGCTACTGGCCCGTGGAAGGCTACGAAAGCGCTCTGGCCGCCGGCGAGAACCCACCCAGCTACGACAAGCAGTTCGTGCGCGACTGGCTGGAGCAGACGCAGATCAACGGCAAGCCCTGGAACAAGACCGCACCCGCCCCGCGCCTGCCGCGCGAGGTGGTCGAGAAGACCGCCGCCAAGTACCGCGAGGCGCTCGAGCGCCTGGTGGGCTGAACGGCCCTGCCGCGCGCGCCAGGGAGTGCAGCGTCCCGGCGGCCCGTGCGGCCGCCTCACTCCAGTTCGATGGCCTCCAGCCGCAGCAGCACGCGCGCCTCGTCGCCGAACAGCAGCAGTTGCCGCCCTTCCTGGCGGTAGGTCCGGACTTCGCCCAGCGCATGCAGGAAACGGCCCTCCAGGGTGGCCGTCTGCAGGCACAGCTGCAGCGTCGTGTTGATCTGCGTCATCCGCAGACGCACGCCATCGACCGCGTAGCTCGCCAAAAAGCGGTTGCAGCCCCCTGCCCCGCGCGCCTGTTCCCCTTCGCTGTCCAGCACCAGATGCGGCTCGGACGCTCCAGCGGGGGCCGGCGGCACGGCCGTGTCATCGATTTCCACCAACCGCCAGTAGGTCTGTCGCAGCGGCACTTCGGCCTGCACGGTCGCCTTGTCCAAAGGCAGGCGGTGCAACTCGACATCCACGCGCCGATAGGCCGGGTCCGGCGGCAACGGATGGGTGCCATCGGAGGCGAAGCGCACGTAGCCTTGCAGGGACAGCGAGGCACGGACCCGGTAGCGGCCCGGCAGCAGCGGCTGCGTGAGCGCGGACCGGAAAGGAATCCGCAACTGGTACGGCGGCGGCCCCGGCAGCTCGATGCGCTGGCGCCCGAGCACCGTGGGCGGCGCGTCAGGACGCGAGACGTCGAGCAGCGCCGCCTCGAACACGGCGGGCTCGTCGGGCGGCACGTAAAGGCGCTCACGCGAAAATACCGTGCCGATGACCATGGCATCGGGCGGAGGCGATGTGGCGCAGCCCGCCAGGGCGAGAACCAGCACCGAGGCCAAGGCCAGGGCCGTCGCACGGGCCCGTTCAGCGCCCATGGACCGGGCGGCTTCGGTGGCTGGGGCGCAGATCAGCTCAGCACCACGCTGGACAGGCGGCGGCGGTAGGTGGCGACCGTCGGGTCTTCCGGCGGAATCTGGCCCTCGGCCACCTTCACCCGGGGCGGCTCGATGATCTCGAGCACGGCCACGTAGGTCTTGCGCGCAGCCTCGTCGCTCCAGGCCTTGTCGCGCATGAGGATTTCCAGCAGTTCGTCCATGGCCTCGGTCCAGCGCTGGTGCGCGATGAACCAGCGCGCACGGCCGAAGCGGGCGTCGAAATCGCGGCGGTTGGCCGCGATCCTGGCATCGAAATCGGCCAATGCCGACGGGCCGTTCGCCTCCCTGGCCACGAAATCGATCGCATCCATCCAGGCCTTGAGCGCACCCAGCTTGCGCGACGCCGGGGCCTTGGCGATCACGGGGGCGAAGGCGACCTTGGCGTCGTCCTCGCGGCCCAGCTGCAGCAGCAGCTTCACGTAGTCGAAGCGGGCGTCGTCGTTGGCGGGGTCGGTGGCGACGGCGTGCTGCAGCTTTTCCAGCGCGGTGTCGGTGTCGCCGTCGGCCAGCGCGTCCTGCGCCAGCTCCTCCTCCTGCTCGGCCAGCGCCGCCTCGGCGGTGGGCACGTGCTTGTCGAGGAAGGCCCGCACCTGGCCCTCGGGCTGGGCGCCCATGAAGCCATCGACGGGCTGGCCGTTCATCAGCAGCACGCAGGTGGGAATGCTGCGGATGCCGAACATGCCGGCGATCTGCTGCTCCTGGTCGGAGTCGATCTTCACGAGCTTGAAGCGGCCCTCATATTCGGTCTCCAGCTTCTCCAGGATGGGCCCGAGCGACTTGCACGGGCCGCACCAGGGCGCCCAGAAGTCCACCAGCACGGGCACGTCCATCGAGGCGGCGATGACTTCGGTTTCAAAATTTTCTACGGTGACGTCGATCATGTGTTCAGGCCCGGTGGGTGCGCTCGGCACACAAAAAGTAAAATCGCGGGTTCCACTTCGGCGGGCGGCCGGTTCGGCCAGCGCCCCACTCACATGAAACCCATCCAGATCGGTGTGGTCATGGGCTCCAGCAGCGACTGGGAGACCATGCAGCACGCAGTGCAGATTCTCCAGCAATTCGGCATCGCCCACGAAGCCCGCGTGGTCTCGGCCCACCGCATGCCGGACGACATGTTCGCCTATGCCGAGGCAGCGGCCGGCGCGGGGCTCAAGGCCATCATCGCAGGTGCGGGGGGCGCGGCCCACCTGCCGGGCATGATCGCCGCCAAGACCACGGTGCCGGTGCTCGGCGTGCCGGTGGCCAGCCGCCACCTGCAGGGCGTGGATTCGCTGCACAGCATCGTGCAGATGCCCAAGGGCATTCCGGTGGCGACGTTCGCCATCGGCACGGCGGGTGCGGCCAATGCGGCGCTGTTCGCCGTGGCCCTGCTGGCCACCGAGGACCCCGCATTGCGCGAGCGGCTCGAGGCCTTCCGCGCCGAGCAGACCGCCGCGGCGCGCGCCATGGCCCTGCCGCCGGTGTCCGCATGAGCGCGCAGCCGAGGCCCCCGCTGCTGCCCGGCAGCACGCTCGGCGTGGTCGGCGGCGGCCAGCTCGGCCGCATGTTCGTGCACGCGGCGCAGGCCATGGGCTACTTCACGGCCGTGCTGGATGCCGACGCCGACAGCCCCGCCGGCTTGGTGAGCCACCACCACATCCGCACCGCCTACGAGGACCCGGACGGCCTCGCCCGGCTGGCCGGCCTGTGCGATGCCATCACGACCGAATTCGAGAACGTGCCGGCCCAGGCGCTGCGCACGCTGGGCGCCGAGCGCCCGGTGGCGCCGGCCGCGAGCGCCGTGGCCATTGCGCAGGACCGCGCCCAGGAGAAAGCCCATTTCGTGCGCTGCGGCGTGCCCTGCGCGCCCTACGCGGTGATCGAGACCGCCGCCGATCTGGCGGCCGTGGCGCCCGATCTTCTGCCCGGCATCCTGAAGACGGCGCGCATGGGCTACGACGGCAAGGGCCAGTCCCGCGTGAAGACGCCGGCCGAACTCGCCGCCGCATGGCAGGCCATGGGCGGCGTGCCCTGCGTGCTGGAAAAGATGCTGCCTTTGGCCCTCGAATGCTCGGTGATCGTGGCGCGCGGCGCCGACGGCACCTGCGTGCACCTGCCCGTGCAGCGCAACCTGCACCGGGACGGCATTCTGGCGGTCACCGAGGTTTACGATGGAAATGTGCCTCACGCCCTAGTGGAACATGCCATCGATGCTTCTAAATCGATAGCAAACGGCCTGAATTACGTGGGTGTGCTGTGCGTGGAGTTCTTCGTGCTCGACGGCGGCGAACTGGTGGTCAACGAGATCGCCCCGCGCCCGCACAACAGCGGCCACTACAGCCAGAACGCGTGCGACGTCTCGCAGTTCGAACTGCAGGTGCGCGCCATGGCCGGCCTGCCGCTCACGCAGCCGCGCCAGCACAGCCCCGCCGTCATGCTCAACCTGCTGGGCGACCTGTGGTTCACGCACGGCCCGCAGGCCCGCACGCCCGCCTGGGACGCGGTGCTGGCGCTGCCGGGCACGCACCTGCACCTGTACGGCAAGGCCGACGCCAAGCCCGGCCGCAAGATGGGCCACCTGAACGTGACGGCCCCGACCGCTGAGGCCGCGCGCGCCACGGCGCTGCAGGCGGCGGCGCTGCTGGGCATCGACGCTTTCTGAACCCGGGCCCGCACGCGAAATGATCCTCGACGGCCAACGCCCCGAATCCATCGCCGCCGCCGCGCGCGCCCTGCGCACGGGCGCGCTGCTGGGCCTGCCCACCGAGACGGTGTACGGCCTGGCCGCCGACGCGGCCAGCGATGCCGCCGTGGCGCAGATCTTCGCCGCCAAGGGCCGGCCGAGCGACCACCCGCTGATCGTGCACGTGGCCGATGCCGGCGGCATCGCCCACTTCGCCAGCGAAGTGCCGGCGTTCGCGCAGGCGCTGGTCGATGCGTTCTGGCCCGGCCCGCTCACCCTCATCCTGCCGCGCCGGCCCGGCGTGGCCACGGCCGCCACGGGTGGCCAGGACAGCGTGGGCCTGCGCTGCCCCGCCCACCCCGTCGCCCAGGCCGTGCTGCGCGCCGGCGCATCGGACGACCCGGCGCTGGAGGGCCGCCCCGTGTGGGGCGTGGCCGCGCCCAGCGCCAACCGCTTCGGCCGCGTGAGCCCCACCACCGCCCTGCACGTGCAGGACGAACTGGGCGAGGCGCTGCTGGTGCTGGACGGCGGGCCCTGCGGCGTGGGCATCGAATCGACCATCGTCGATTGCACGCGCGGCGTGCCGGTGCTGCTGCGGCCCGGCGCCATCACCCGCGCGCAGATCGCCCAGGCGTGCGGCTTGGCGCCGCTGTCGAAAGACGACCTGCCCGCGCACACCCCGCGCGCGTCGGGCACGCTGGAGGCCCATTACGCCCCGGCCGCCAAGGTGCGGCTGATGGAGGCCAAGGCGCTGCAGACCGGGCTGGACCTGCTGGGCGCCGATGCCGCGCACCTGGCCGTCTATGCGCGCAGCCCGCTGCGCTCGCGCTCGGCCAAAGTGCAGGTGCGGCGCATGCCCGACGACGCCACGGCCACCGCCCAGCAGCTCTTTGCCGTGCTGCGCGCCTTCGATGACGACGGCGTGAAGCTGATCTGGATCGAAGCCCCGCCCGCCACCCCCGAATGGGAAGGCGTGCGCGACCGCCTGCAGCGTGCCGCGGCCGCATAACCCGGATCGCATGTCCCGCGGCACGCCCTGTTGCAGGCCGTGCCGCGCCAGTCGTTAAACTCTCGCCACATTTTCTGGAGAAAAACCCATGGCAGCAAATTGGATGCGCCGCACCCTCGTGGTCGCCGCTTGTGCAACGGCCACGTTGCTCGCGGCTTGCGGTTCGAGCACAACCGAGTCGGCCATCACGCCCGACCGGTTCATCACGTTCGGTGACGGCTTCACCGACATCGGCCAGAACGGGGCCCGCTACACGGTCAACGACGGCAGCATCAACAACTGGGCCCAGCAGATCGCCAACAACTACGGCAAGAGCTTCACCGCCGCCGCAGCGGGCGGCACGGGCTACGCGCAGGGCAATGCCCGCGTGACGGCCACCACCGACGCCGCCGGCCGGACCACCACCCCGTCCGTCACCCAGCAGATCGACACCTTCCTGTCCAAGGGCGGCTTCGCCGAGAACGACCTGGTGCTGATCAACGGCGGCATCAGCGACGTGATCGCCGGCATGGCCGCGGTGAACGCGGGCACGCAGACCAGCGCGCAGTTCCTCACCAACGCGGCCACGGCCGGCAAGGAACTGGCCGCGCAGGTGCGCCGCCTGTCCAACGCCGGTGCCAAGCACGTGGTGGTGACCGGCACCTACGACCTGGGCAAGAGCCCCTGGGCCGTGGGCATCAACCAGACCACGCTGCTGAGCAACGCCAGCACGCAGTTCAACCAGGCCCTGCTGGTGAACATCGAAGACCTGGGCACCACGGTGCTGTATGTCGATCTGGCCTACTACGGCAATGTGTTCGTGGGCTCGCCTTCGGGCTACGGCTTCACCGACAAGGACAACGCGGTTTGCACCTCGGTGGACCCGAACAACGGCATCGGCATCGGCGCAGGCCAGGTCAACTCGCTTCTGTGCAACGCCTCCACGCTGCTGACCGGCGCCGCCCAGGACAAGTACGTGTTCGCCGACCGCGTGTACTTCACGCCCTCGGCCCAGCGCCAGTTCGGCACCTACGCGTACGACCGCCTGCGCGCCCGCTGGTAAGCGCCTTGCAGCCCACGCGAAAAAGCCGACCCTCGGGTCGGCTTTTTTGATGGTGCCGCGGGCTCCGTGCGGCACGGGGCCCGGCGGGGGGCCTCAGAACCGGTAGCCGATCCCGACCGCGAACACGTTGGGGTTGAGCTTGATGTCGATGTTCTGCCCGCTCGACAGGCGCGTGGTGGTCTTGAGGAAGCCTTTGTAATAGGCCGCGTCCAGGAACCAGCGCTCGTTGAACTGCCACACGAAACCGACCTGCGCGGTGACGCCCCACTTGTCGTCGATCGACGCGGTGGTGGGATTGGCCGGCGTGCCGCCGGTCAGCCCGTTCAGCGTGGCGGTGGTGCGCTCCTTGAAGAACTTGGCATAGGTCACGCCCAGCCCGGCATACGGCCTGAAGGCCGCGTTGGCCTCCTGGAAACGGTACTGCGCGAACACCGTGGCGGGCACCACCTTGGTCTCGCCCACCTTGCCTACGCCGCCGATGGCGCCGTCACCGTAGAACGAGTGCTTGAACGGCAAGCCGATGGGCACGTCCACCGCCCAGTGGTCGGTCAGCATGTAGTTCAGGCCGCCGGTCAGCGCCGTGGCGGAATGCACGTCCACGCGGGTGCCGGGAAAGCTCGGCGCGCTCAGGTTGCCGCTTTTGACTTGGGGCGAGATTTGGGTCACGCCGGCGCGCAGGCTCAACGTGCCGGCGACTTGTGCGCTGGCCGTGCCGCAGACGGCGGCCGCGGCGATCGCCACGCAGGCCCAGGAAAATGGCTTCATGAAAACTCCTCGAAGGGGATGGGGCCTGGGCAATCAGAGCCAGCCAGCGGTGGACAGGGAACGCGACACCAGCTGGGCGACCAGTTGGTGGCCATACGGCGTGGGGTGAAAGCTGTCGGCAAAACCGTAGGACTTCCACCAGTCGGCACCGCCCGTGGCGCCTGCAGGGGGCGTGCGGGCCGACAGGGCGGCCGACGTGCAGGTCGGGAAGGAGTAGGTCGGCAGGCCATCGCTGCCCACGCCGGTGGCCGGGCAGGCAGCGGTCGACACGTTGGTCAGCTGGTACTGGGCCGGGTTGGTGGCCTGGTCCTTGAACGAGCTGTAGAAGTCCACCAGGGCCAGGCGGCTGTCGGTCCCCAGGCTGGTGGCCAGGCGGGCGTTGTAGGCCTGGATCCAGCCGTCGAACAGGGCTTCGGCCTGGGCGGCGGCGGCCGCGCCGTTGGCGGCCGCGATGGAAGCCACCACCAGGCGGAACCGCGGGGTGAGGGTGATGCCCGGGGCGTTGAGCACCGCGACGCGCTTGGCGCCCTTGTCCAGCGTGTTGGTCTTGATGGTGGCCGCGAAACGCGTGGCCAGCGTCTGCATGTACAGCCCGCCCACCTGCGCCATGCCGGTCGCGCCGCCGGCCAGGGCGGTGTTCACGGTGTTGGCGTCCAGCAGCGTGCCCAGCACGGCGCGGTAGGTGGCGCCGCCGTCGCTCGAGGCGCGCAGGTAGGCGCCGATCAGGTCGGCCGCGTCGTTGGCGCCGCCGTCGATCAGCACCAGGTCGGTGTCGGTGAATCCGGCAGCGCCGGCATCCTGGATCTGCTTGGTGATGGAGACCGGCGAGGTGGGCGCCGTGAAGTTGTTGATGCGCCCGCCGCCCACGGCGTAGTTGGTGCATTCCGCCCGCGTGCCGAACGTGGTGCCGGTCGACTGGTAGTGCGCGCACAGCGTCTGCCCGTAGCTCGTGGCGACGCGCTCGGGCCAGACGGAACTGGAGCCGGCGCCCGTGGCCGCCGTGCCCTGCACGGTGAACTTGAAGCCGAACGTGCCGCTGTCGGCCAGGCTGTCGCCCATGACCTTCACGGACTTCACGCTCACGGCGGGCGTCGTGTCCGAGCCGCCGCCCCCGCAGGCCGCCAGCAAAGCGGCTGCCGCCAATGCCGTCACCGCCCAGGAAGCTCTGTTTTTAGTGGTTTTTGAGATCAAGGTGTTCTCCGTCAGGTTGAAAATAGCACGGTCGTGCGTTTTACTGGGACCCATCGTAAACCTGCACCGCCCGGGGCCAGCACAGGGGAACTACCGATAGCCGCGCCGCGCAGGCGCCCGTCCAGGGCGCCTCAGCGGTCATGGGCCACCCAATCGATCAGGGCCTCTATGGCCGGCCGCGCCGCGGCCGCGTTCGGGTGGTTGGCGATGGCAACCATCACGTAGCGGCGGCCGCTGGCGGCGTGCACGTAGCCGGCCATGGCCGAGACGTCGCGCAGGCTGCCGGTCTTGAGGTGCGCCGCGCCCACCGACCGTCCCTGGGCCCGGCGCAGGGTGCCGTCCACACCGGTGATCGGCAGCGACGACACCAGCTCGGGCATGACGGGCGACAGCCACGCGGCCTGCAGCATGCGCGCCAGGGCCTGGGCGCTGATGCGCGCCTCGCGGCTCAGGCCCGCGCCGTTGTCCAGCACGGGCACCTCCGTGCCGGGAAAGCGCTGGCGCCACCACTGCCCGACCACGGCGCGCGCGCCGTCGAAGGTGCCGCGGCCGTTCTTTTGCAGCGCCAGCGTGAGGAACACCTGCTGCGTCATCACGTTGTTGCTGTACTTGTTGATGTCGCGCACCACCTCGGCCAGCGCGGGCGAGGACGTGCTGAAGGCCGGGGCCAGGCCGGCAGGCACCCGCCCGTCGCGCACGCTGCCGGTGAGCTTGCCGCCCAGTTCGCGCCACATGCCTTCTATGGCGCGCGCCGCGTAGCCGGCGGGATCGGCCGGCGCCACCGCCCAGGTGCGCTCGCCGCAGGCCACCGGGTACACGCCCTGGAAGGCGATGCGGGCGGGGTCGGCCAGCTCGGCCTTGAGGGCCGTGCGCCAGTCGCCGCACTCCGCGCCCGCCGCGGCGAGCGGCACGGTGGCCGGCCACTGCACCCCCGCCAGCGGGGGCTCGTACTGCACCCGCGCCAGCCCGGCCGGACCATCGGGCACGAAGGTCATGGCGATCGACTTGTAGTTGACCAGCAGCGCGTCCGGCGCGGCGTTGTAGGGGCGCAGGGGCTCGCCGTCGAAGCGCGCGGCATCGTGCTCGGGCACGTCGAAGGCGCTGCGGTCCAGCACGATGTCGCCGACGATCACCTGGATGCCCTGCGCCTGCAGGCGCCGCATCAGCAGCCACAGGCGCTCCACCACGAGTTTGGGGTCGCCCTGCCCCTTGATGTACACGTTGCCCTGCAGGCTGCCGGACCGCGGCCGGGCGTCCAGGTACACCGGCGTGTCCCAGGTGAAGGCCGGCCCCAGCTGGTCCAGCGCGGCATAGGTGGTGACCAGCTTCATGACCGAGGCGGGATTGACCGGCACCTGCGCGCGGTAGGCGAGCCGTGGCGCCTGCCGGCCCTCCGCATCCACCACCAGCACCGACAGGGCCTCGCGCGGCAGCTTGGCGCGCTGCAGGGCGGCCTCGACCGCGGGCGGCAGGGCAGCGGCCTCGGGCGTGGCGGGAGACTGGGCCAGGGCCGGCAGCGCCGCCCCCGCGAATGCCACGAGCGTGGCCGCGCGCACGGCCAGACGCCGGCGCCATGAAAAGACTTGCAACATGGCGGACGAGTCTAGCGATGCACGCCGGCGGCGCCCCCCTGGCGCGCTGCCGGCGGCCGAGGATCGGCCTTCGTCCTACAAATCGATGCGCTCGCGGGGAGGGCCGGCGGCCTTCGGGTTCACCCTAGGATGGCGTCCATCTTGAAGTCCCGGCCTCCGGGGAGAAAGGCAACTGTGAGCACTTGGTACAAATTGGCTCTCGGCAATGACCAGGACGCGTTCGAGCCCGCGCGCCAGATCCAGCAGATCTTCATGGCGAAGTTCCTGATGACGCCTCCCGGCTCGGGACGCGCCCTTTTCTCCAGCTACGACCTCGCCAGCGACAACCTCTGGCTGTATTTTTCGCCCGCGGCGCGCGACATCGCCACCCGTGTGGCCGCCCAGCCCTGCGACAAGCCCGCCCCCGACGCCCCCCTGGGCCTGCTGGCCGGCGAGGGCGACGCCCTGGCCCAGCCGGCGGCGCTGGAAGCCGCGGCCGCCTGACGCCGGCGCTGCGCGCAGGGGTTGCGCGCGGCGGGAAGGCAACCGCCGGCCGGGGCGCCGATAATGCGCACCGGCTCCCCAGCACCGGGTGCGGCGCACGGCTGCGGTTTCGCAGACCCGGCGCTTCGGGCGGGCCACCCACCCTCACCCCATGAACCTGCTCGCCTTCGACACCAGTACCGACACCCTGTCCATCGCCGTACAGCGCGCCGATGCGACCTGGGAGCACAGCGGGCCCGGCGGCGCGCAGGCGTCCGCCACGCTGCTGCCGGCGATCCGGGCGTTGCTGGCCGAGGCCGGCCTGTCGTTCGACACGCTGGATGCCGTGGTCTTCGGGCGCGGCCCGGGCTCGTTCACCGGCCTGCGCACGGCGTGCTCGGTGGCGCAGGGACTGGCTTTCGGTGCGCGCGGCGGTGCGGGCGTGCCGGTGCTGCCGATCGACACCCTGCTGGCCATGGCCGAGGCGGCCCGCCATGCCCATGGCTGCACGCGCGTGGTGGCGGTGCTCGACGCCCGCATGGACGAGGTCTACACCGCGCCCTTCGAATTCCAGGCCGACGGCACCTGGCGCGGGGGCGACGATTTCGGCCTGTGCGCGCCGCAGTCCGTGGCCGTGCCGCCCGGCTACACCGTGGCCGGCAATGCCCGCGCGGCCTATGGCGAGCGGCTCGCGCCCGACGCCTCCCACGTGTTCGCCCTGCCGACCGCCCTGGCCCTGTTGCATTTGGCCCCCGCGCGCATCGCTGCGGGGGGCGCGCAGCCGGCCAGCGAGGCCCTGCCGCTGTACGTGCGCGATAAAGTGGCGCAAACCACGGCGGAGCGCCTGGCGGTCAAGCAGGCGGCCGCAGCCGCCCTGCCCCCCATTCTGAGTGCCCCATGAGCGCCGTTCCCCACACCCCCGACGAAGCCCGGTTCGAGCCGCTCACGCTCGCGCGGCTGGATGCGCTGCTGGCGATCGAACAGGTCGCCTACACGCACCCCTGGACGCGCGGCAACTTCATCGATGCCATGGCGGCCGGCTACGAGACCCAGTTGCTGATGGCCGGCGATGAACTGATCGGCTACTTCGTGGCCATGAAAGGCGTGGACGAAGTGCACCTGCTCAACCTGACTGTGGCACCTGCCCACCAGCGCCAGGGCTGGGCCCGGCTGCTGCTGGATGCGCTGGCCCTGTGGGCGCGCGGGTGCAACGCGCAATGGCTGTGGCTGGAAGTGCGCGTGAGCAATGCGCGGGCACGGTCGATCTACGAAGCCCGGGGCTTTCGCTTCGTGGGCGAACGCAAGCGCTACTACCCCGCCCACGGCGGAGAGCGCGAGGATGCCGTCGTGATGAGCCTGCCGCTATGAGCCTGGACCTGGACGCACGCCAGCGCGCCATGCTGGCCGAGATGGGTATCACCGTGTGGGCGCCGGCAGCCGCCCCCCCGGCCGTGCCAGAGCCCGTCGTGGCCGCGGCCCCGGCAGCCGAATCCATGGATGCCCCCACCCCCTACGCCGCGCCGGCCGCGCCCCGGATGGCGCCGGCGCCGCAGGCCTCGGCCCCCGCCGTGGCCCGCCCGGCCCCGGTGCCTGCGCCCGTGGCTGTGCCCCCGGCGCGCGACGAGGCCGCGGGCACCGCCGCAGCCCTGCAGGCACCGCAGCCGCTGTACCCGCAGGCCGACCCGTCGGCCACGCCGGTGGACCTGGGTGCCGGCTGGCTGGTGCTGGCCGAAAGCGCCACGCCCGACGCCCCCCTGACCGGCGACGCCGGCAAGCTGCTGGACAACATGCTGCGCGCCATGCGCCTGCACCGCCATCCCCGGGTGTTCTTCGCCGCCGTGCAGCGCACCGGCGCCGTGGGCCCCGGCGATGCCGGCATCGCGCACGCGCTGCACGAGGCGCTGGCCAGCCTGCGCCCGTCGATGGTGCTGGTGCTCGGCCTGGGTGCGGCCCGCGCCGTGCTGGAGAGCCGCGAACCCCTGGGCCGGCTGCGCGCCGGCCTGCACGCCCTGCCCGGCGGCACGCCGGCCATCGTCACCTACGACCCGGCCTACCTGCTGCGCGCCCCCGAGGCCAAGGCCGCCGCCTGGGCCGACCTGTGCCGCGCCCTCGCCACCGTGCGGGCGGCGGGCAACCCGGCGCCCGAGGCGGACTGACGGAAAACAAAGCCTTCCCGGCACTGCGCGCACGGGCTGCCAGGCCCCGCCGGGCCTCGGCGGGTGTCATGGGATTGACGCAGCGCAATGCCATAATCCGCGGCTTGCATTTTTGGAGATTCCTCCGTGGAAACCTACCCCAGTTGGTAGCTTTCAGCTCCCGGCCTGCCGAGGGTTGAAAGCCGCCCCATCCCTCGCAGAAAAAGCCCATCACACACCGGGAGTGAGCCCACATGCTCAACATTTTCACGCTCGCCAACGGCCGGCTCGTCCAGGAAGAAATCGAATCCCTGGAAGAGCTGGCGCAGTTCCAGCCCATCTGGGTCGACCTGGAGTCGCCCACCCTCGAAGAAAAACGCTGGGTCAAGCAGCATTACGGCCTCTTCATCCCCGAAGACGCCATGGACGAGGACATCGAGGAATCCGCCCGCTTCTATGAAGAAGACAACGGCGAGCTGCACATTCGCAGCGACTTTCTCATCGACGACGAAGACGACCCGCGCTCGGTGCGCGTGGCCTTCATCCTGAACCTCGTCAACGACACGCTCAAGAGCAAGGGCGTGCTCTTTTCCATCCACGACGAAGACGTGCCCGTCTTCCGCCTGCTGCGCATGCGCGCGCGCCGGGCACCGGGCCTGATCGAGGATGCGAAGGAGGTGTTGCTCAAGCTCTTCGACGCCGACGCCGAATACTCCGCCGATACCCTCGAAGGCATCTACGACGACCTGAAGAAGGTCAGCGTGCAGGTGCTGGCCGGCGATGTGACCGATGCCCGCGCCGGCGAGGTGCTGGCCGCCATCGCGCGCCAGGAGGACCTGAACGGCCGCATCCGCCGCAACGTGATGGACACGCGCCGCGCCGTGAGCTTCATGATGCGCAGCAAGATGCTCAACGCCGAGCAGTTCGAGGAGGCGCGCCAGATCCTGCGCGACATCGAGTCGCTCGATAACCACACGGCGTTCCTGTTCGACAAGATCAACTTCCTGATGGACGCCACGGTCGGCTTCATCAACATCAACCAGAACAAGATCATCAAGATCTTCTCGGTCGCCAGCGTCGCCCTGCTGCCGCCGACGCTGATCGCCAGCGTCTACGGCATGAACTTCAAGTTCATGCCCGAGCTGGACTGGTCGCTGGGCTACCCCTATGCGCTGGCGCTGATGGTGGCCAGCGCCCTGGGCCCCATGTGGTACTTCCGAAAGCGCGGCTGGTTGAAGTGACCCCCTGAGCCGCTGCGCGGCTTCCCCCCAGGGGGACGACGCCAGTGGCCCGACGGAGCCGGTTCCACGGCGTCTGCTGGCTTGAAGGCACGCGCGCTGCCGAGACCCGGCGGTCTAGCATCGAATCGCCCCCCAGCACAATCAGTACTAGGGCATTCTGCTATTGATTTCTTAGCAATCGAATGCCCGGAGCACGCTGTGCGGCGTCTGCGGGCCTCCAAGCACGCGCCCCGTCGAAAATTGCCCATTGAGAGCCAAACGACCCTCCAGCGCAATGTCCACTAGGGCATAAAGCTATTATTTTTACAGCACATCAAGAAACCGCCCGATGATGCCATCGGCATACCGGCTGGCCACGGCCTGCACGAAGCGGGGGAAGTCCACGTGCGCGGCGTCGTCCGCGCGGTCGGAGACGGTGCGGACGGCGGCAAATGGCACGCCGTAGTCGCTGCAGACCTGGGCCACGGCGGCACCCTCCATCTCCACCGCCAGCACCGCATGGCCGGCGGCGGTGAACGCGTCGCGCAGCGACTGCGATTCCTGCACGGTCGACACGAAGCGGTCGCCGCTCGCGATCAGGCCCCGGTGCACGCGCGGCGCGCGCAGGAGCGGGTGCAGTCCGGCGCCGTCCCGCAGCGCGGCCGCGCCGCTGGCCAGGTATTCGCCGGCGGCATCGGCCAGCCGGTCGGCCAGCGCTTCATCGCACGGCAGCCGGGTGCGGCCGTAGCCGGGCAACTCCCAGCGGGGGAACAGGGGCGAGGCGTCCATGTCGTGCTGCAGGAAGTCGTGCGCCACGACCACGTCGCCCACCTGCACGTCCGCGCCCAGGCCGCCGGCCACGCCGGTGAACACCACGCGCGCCGCGCCGAAGCGCTCGATCAGCGCCGTGGCGGTGGTGGCGGCCGCGACCTTGCCGATGCCCGAGAGCGCCAGCACCACCTCACGACCGTGCAGGCCGCCGCTCCAGAACGTGCGGCCGGCATGGAGCGTGCGGCGCCCCCGGGTGAGCGCGTCGATGAGGCCCTGCTGCTCTTCGGCCAGGGCGCTGAGGATGGCGGTCGTCACGGCCGCAACGCCCCCAGCGGTTGCGCCCGCGCCGGGGTGGCCCGGGGCCAGGACGGGACGGGCCGCACTAGCGCTTGTCGCGCAGTTCGCGGCGCAGGATCTTGCCCACCGGAGTCTTGGGCAGCGAATCGCGGAACTCGATCACGCGGGGCTGCTTGTAGCCGGTGAGGTTGGCCTTGCAGAACTCGCGCACCTGCGCCTCGGTGAGGTCGGTGCCGCGCTTGACGATGACCAGTTTGACGGCTTCGCCCGTCTTCTCGTCGGGCACGCCCACCACCGCGCATTCGAGCACGCCGGGCAGCGTGGCCACCACGTCCTCGACCTCGTTGGGGTAGACGTTGAAGCCGCTCACCAGCACCATGTCCTTCTTGCGGTCCACGATCTTGAAGTAGCCGCGCTCGTCGATCACGCCGATGTCGCCGGACTTGAAGTAGCCGTCGTCCGTCATGACCTTGGCGGTCTCGTCGGGCCGCTGCCAGTAGCCGGCCATGACTTGCGGGCCCTTGATGGCGATCTCGCCGCGCGCGCCCGGCTCGGTCACGTCGCGGCCATCGTCGTCGATGAGCTTCATGTAGGTGCTGGAGATCGGCACGCCGATGGTGCCGGTGAACGCCTTTTCGGTGGCCGGGTTGCAGGCGACCGTGGGGCTGGTCTCCGACAGGCCGTAGCCTTCGCAGATGGGGCAGCCGGTCTTCTCCAGCCAGAGCTTGGCCACCGCGCCCTGCACGGCCATGCCGCCGCCCACCGACACCTTGAGGTTCTTCCAGTTCACGGTGTTGAAGTCGGGGTGGTGGGCCAGGCCGTTGAACAGCGTGTTCACGGCCGGGAAGCTGTGGAAGGTGTGCCGCGAAAGCTCCTTGAGCACCGCCGCCAGGTCGCGGGGGTTGGGCAGCAGGATGTTCTTGGCGCCCGTGCGCATGCTCATCATCATGTTCACCGTGAAGGCGAAGATGTGATAGAGCGGCAGCGCACACACGGTGGTGGGCTGCTCGTTGGCCGGCACGGTCTGCATCACGGGAACGTTCCAGGCCTCGGCCTGCAGCACGTTGGCGATGATGTTGCGGTGCAGGAGCACGGCGCCCTTGCTCACGCCCGTGGTGCCGCCCGTGTACTGCAGCAGGGCCACGTCGTCGGGGCGCAGGTCGGGGACCTTGAGCGTGCCGCGCGCGCCCTGCGACAGGGCGTCGTTGAAGCGCACCGCGCCTGGCAGGCTGAACGGCGGCACGAGCTTCTTCACGCTGCGCACCACGTAGTTGACGATCAGGCCCTTGGGGAAGCCCAGGCGGTCGCCCATGGCGCACAGCACGACGTGCTTGACCTGCGTGGCGCCGATGCACGCCTGCAGCGTGGCGGCGAAATTCTCGATGATGACGATGGCCTTGGCGCCCGAGTCCTTGAGCTGGTGCTCCAGTTCACGCGGGGTGTACAGCGGGTTCACGTTCACCACCACGAAACCGGCGCGCAGGATGGCGGCCACGGCCACGGGGTACTGCGGCACGTTGGGCATCATGACCGCCACGCGATCGCCCCTGGCCAGCCCCAGGCCCTGGAGATAGGCCGCGATGTGGCGGCTTTGCACGTCCGTCTCGCCGAAGCTCACATCCTTGCCCATGTAGCTGTAGGCCACGCGGTCGGCGTACTTGCCGAAGCCCTCTTCCATCAGGGCGATGAGCGAGGGGTACTGCGCCGGGTCGATGTCGGCCGGCACCCCGGGTGGGTAGGCGGCAAGCCACGGGCGGTCATTCATGCTGTGTGTCTCCAAACCTGCTGTTACAAAAAGGAGCCCGCATTGTCGTCGCGGGCGAAGGCGCCAGGGGCCTGTAGTTTCCCTAAACCGTGCGCCCCTGCTGCAGCGGCCGCCACGCGGGCGGCACCGGAGGGGCGCGCGGGCCTATTCGATGGCCTTGCCGATGTCCTCGACGACCTTCTTGGCGTCGCCGAAGACCATCATGGTCTTGTCCATGTAGAACAACTCGTTGTCCAGGCCGGCATAGCCCGCCGCCATGGAACGCTTGTTCACGATCACGGTCTTGGCCTTGTAGGCCTCCAGGATGGGCATGCCGTAGATGGGGCTGCCCTTGGTGTGCGCGGCGGGGTTCACCACGTCGTTGGCGCCGAGGATGATCGCCACGTCCACCTGTCCGAATTCGCCGTTGATGTCTTCCATCTCGAACACCTGGTCGTAGGGCACCTCGGCCTCGGCGAGCAGCACGTTCATGTGGCCCGGCATGCGCCCGGCCACCGGGTGGATGGCGTATTTGACGGTGATGCCCTTCTCGGCGAGCTTGGCGGCCAGCTCCTTGACCGCATGCTGGGCGCGCGCCACGGCCAGGCCGTAGCCGGGCACGATCACCACGGTCTCGGCGTTGCCCAGCACGAAGGCGGCGTCGTCGGCGCTGCCGCTCTTGACGCTGCGCTGCGCCTGCGCGCCGCCGGCCGAAGCCGCCGCCGCATCGCCGCCGAACCCGCCCAGGATCACGTTGAAGAACGAGCGGTTCATCGCCTTGCACATGATGTAGGACAGGATGGCGCCCGAGCTGCCCACCAGCGATCCGGCGATGATGAGCATGCTGTTGTTCAGGCTGAAGCCGATGCCCGCCGCCGCCCAGCCCGAGTAGCTGTTGAGCATCGAGACCACCACCGGCATGTCCGCGCCGCCGATGGGAATGATGATGAGCACGCCCATCACGAACGCCAGCGCCAGCATGGCGAAGAAGGCGGTCCAGCTTTCGGTGGCCATGTAGACCAGCCCGAGCCCGATGGTCGCCAGGCCCAGCACGAGGTTGAGCAGGTGCTGGCCCTTGAACTGCACCGGCGCACCCTGGAACCAGCGGAACTTGTATTTGCCCGACAGCTTGCCGAAGGCGATCACCGAGCCGCTGAAGGTGATGGCACCGATGGCTGCGCCCAGGAACAGCTCCAGCCGGTTGCCGAACGGGATCGGCAGCCGCGCGAAGCCTTCCACCAGCACGGTGCCCTCGGGCGTGGCGGCGCTGGCCAGGGCCGGCACGGGGGGCGGCACGATACCGAAGGCCCAGGGTTCGGCCACCGCGGCGACGGCGATGAACACGGCCGCCAGGCCGATCATGCTGTGCATGAAGGCGACCAGTTCGGGCATCTTGGTCATCTCCACCCGCTGGGCCATCACCGTGCCGGCAGCGCCCCCGACGAGCAATCCGAGCAGCACCCAGGCCAGGCCCATGGGCGCGCCGCGCGTGACGCTCCAGATCAGCGCGGCGGTGGTGAGCACGGCGATCGCCATGCCGACCATGCCGAACAGGTTGCCCCGGATCGAGGTGGTGGGATGCGAGAGCCCCTTGAGCGCCTGGATGAAGCAGACGCTGGCCACCAGGTACAGCAGCGTGACGAGGTTCATGCTCATGGCGCGGCCTTGTCGGAAGCGGTGCCGGCGGCAGCGGGGGGCGCAGGCTTGCGCTCCTTCTTGCGGAACATCTCCAGCATGCGCCGCGTGACGAGGAAGCCGCCGAACACGTTCACCGCGGCCAGCGCCACCGCGAGCACGCCCATGGTCTTGCCCAGGGTGGTCTCGGTGAGGGCCGCGGCCAGCATGGCGCCGACGATCACGATGGCCGAGATCGCGTTCGTCACCGCCATCAGCGGCGTGTGCAGCGCCGGGGTCACGGTCCACACCACGTGGTAGCCGACATAGATGGCCAGCACGAAGATGATCAGGTTGATCAGCGTGGGGGAAACGGCATCCATGGCAGCACTCCTTGAAGGTGAAGGGGCGAACGGGGCGAAGGAACGGACGACTGGCTGAACGGCGGAACGACGGAAGGGCTACTGCGGCGGGGCGATCGGGAACGGCGGCACGATCAGCCGGCCGTCCATCATCGCGGTGCTCAACCGCGCGGCCTGCGCCATCTTGTCGCCCCACTCCAGCGCCGGACGGCCGGCGCGCAGGAAGGCCTCGTTGTCGCGCGTGGGCGGGCGCAGCAGGCGCTGATCGACCAGCGCATCGATGGTGACGATGGCGCCGCCGTTGGTGGCATAGCGGAAGAACACGTGCGAGTACGGCTTGGTGGGCGCCGCCTGGTTCATGGACAGCCACTGCGCCACGGCGGGGCGGTTCTTGGCCAGGTAGTCCTCGGTATCGGCGCGGCGCTTGTAGCGCAGGCAGTCGATGCGCGCGGGGCTGCCCTGGGCCTTGTCCTCGACGAAAACGCCCTGCTGCTGGGGGCACGGGGCCGTCCACAGCGTGGTGTCGCGTGGGTAGTTGGTGCTGTTGGTCTGCACCAGCAGCACGGCCAGCAGCGGCCGGTCCTTGCCCGGACCGCGCAGGCCCATGGCGGTCATCTGCGTGGGCAGGTCGGCGGAGGTGTCGTCGGGCAGCACGTCGATCACCTCGTCGCGGCGGCCGAGCACCTCCCAGTCGCCGGGCGGCAGTTCCAGCTGCGCACGGCCCACGTGCGGCAGCGCGGGCTGCACGGGCGCGCAGGCGGCCAGGGTGAGCAGCGAGGCGATGGCGAGCAGCGGGCCGCCAAGGCGGGGGGACAGGGGGAGCAGGGATGAAAGCCGGGTCTTCACAGGAATGCTTGTCTTGTCATGCGCGGGTGACCGCGCCTTCATGGGCCACGAGGCAGGCGGCGACGATGTCGTCTTGCCGGTCCACGTGCAGGGCCCCTTCGGGGTGGATGATGAGCTTGAGGAAATCGAGCACGTTGCGCGCGTAGAGCGCCGAAGCGTCGGCCGCCACGAGCGCGGGCAGGTTGGTTTCGCCGACCAGCGTCACGCCATGGCGCACCACGGTCTGGCCGGCTTCGGTCAGCGGGCAGTTGCCGCCCTGGGGAGCGGCGATGTCGACGATCACCGAGCCCGGCTTCATGGACTGCACCATCGCCTCGGTCACCAGCACCGGCGCGGGCCGGCCGGGAATGAGGGCGGTGGTGATGACCACGTCGGCCTGGGCCACGCGCTTGGCCACCTCACCCTTCTGGCGTTCCAGCCAGCTGGCCGGCATGGCGCGCGCATAGCCGCCGGAGCCCTGGGCGGCCTCTTTCTCTTCGTCGGTTTCGAAGGGCACGTCGATGAACTTCGCGCCCAGCGACTCGACCTGGTCCTTGACCGAGGGCCGCACGTCGGAGGCCTCGATCACCGCACCCAGCCGCTTGGCCGTGGCGATGGCCTGCAGGCCGGCCACGCCCACGCCCAGCACCACCACGCGCGCGGCCTTCACCGTGCCGGCAGCGGTCATGAGCATGGGAAAGAAGCGCTGGTAACGGTCGGCCGCGATCATCACGGCCTTGTAGCCGGCGATGTTGGCCTGGGAAGACAGCACGTCCATGCTCTGGGCGCGCGTGGTGCGGGGCGCGGCCTCCAGCGCGTAGGCAGTGACGCCCGCCTGCGCCAGCCGCTGCAGGCCGGTCGCATCGAAGGGGTTGAGCATGCCGACCAGCGTGGCGCCGGGGCGCAGCAGGGGCGTTTCGGATTCGGTGGGGCAGCGGACCTTGAGCACCAGGTCGGCGCCCCAGGCGCCGGCGGCGTCCACGATCTCGGCGCCGGCCGCGGCATAGGCGGCATCCGGCACGCTGGCGGCCACGCCCGCACCCGCCTGGATGCGCACCGCATGGCCCTGGGCCTTGAGCTTCTTGACCGTCTCCGGGGTCGCGGCGACCCGGGTTTCTCCAACCATGGACTCGGCTGGTACACCTATCTGCATGTTGTCTGTCTCCCGGCTGGCGTGTGCTCGGCGATCTCCGCTCACTGGGCCCGAGCTTACCCGATGCGCTCCGCGGCATCGGCACGCCCCCATGACGAAGGCCCGGCGCACGCGAATGCGCCGGGCCTTGGCGTGCGGAGGCGATAGCGCCCCCGCGCGGCGCAGGGGATCAGTTCACCACCTGGGCCAGCGCGCCCGCGGCGTACTGGCCGGCCACGACCTGCAGGCTGTGGCCCTTGATCTTGGGCGCCTGGCCTTCGCAACCGAACTCGATGTAGCGCTGCTTGCAGATGGCCTTGGCGGCCTCGCGCGCGGGCTTGAGCCATTCGCGGGCGTCGAACTTTTCGGGGTTCTCGGCCAGGAACTTGCGCACGGCGCCCGTCATGGCCAGGCGGATGTCGGTGTCGATGTTGATCTTGCGCACGCCGATCTGGATGGCCTTCTGGATTTCCTCGACGGGCACGCCGTAGGTTTCCTTCATGTTGCCGCCGTACTGGCGAATGATCTCCAGCAGATCCTGCGGCACGCTGGAGCTGCCGTGCATCACCAGGTGGGTGTTGGGGATGCGGCGGTGGATTTCCTGAATGCGGTCGATGGCCAGGATGTCGCCCGTGGGCTTGCGCGTGAACTTGTAGGCGCCGTGGCTGGTGCCGATGGCGATGGCCAGCGCGTCGAGCTGGGTGCGCTTGACGAAGTCGGCGGCCTGCTCGGGGTCGGTCAGCAGTTGCTCGCGCGTCATGGTGGCGTCGGTGCCGTGGCCGTCTTCCTTGTCGCCCTTCATGGTCTCCAGCGAGCCCAGGCAGCCCAGTTCGCCCTCGACCGTGACGCCGACCTTGTGCGCCATGTCCACGACCTTGCGCGTCACGTCCACGTTGTATTCGTAGCTGGCGATGGTCTTGCCGTCGGCCTCGAGCGAGCCGTCCATCATCACGGACGAAAAGCCCAGGTCGATCGCGCCCTGGCACACGGCGGGGTTCTGGCCGTGGTCCTGGTGCATGACCAGGGGAATGTGGGGGTAGGCTTCGACGGCGGCCTGGATCAGATGCTTGATGAAGGCTTCGCCGGCGTACTTGCGGGCGCCGGCACTGGCCTGCAGGATGACCGGGGCGCCCGTCTCGTCGGCGGCGGCCATGACGGCCTGGACCTGTTCCAGGTTGTTCACGTTGAAGGCGGGAATGCCGTAGCGGTTTTCGGCGGCATGGTCGAGCAGTTCGCGCATCGAGACGAGAGGCATGGGATGGGTCCGTTCAATGGTGGGCAGTGGGGAAGGCACGCAGGCCCTGGAAGGCCGTCGGCCGCGGTGGTAACCGCTTCGTAACCGGCGATTTTATCCGGTCGGCCCCGCCGGGGAATCCATGAATTCCAGACGGTAGCAGGTGGTGAATGGCGGCGGTACGGCGCCCGGGCCGAAGCGTGCGCCGTGCGCCTCCGCCACGCGCGCGACGATCTCGTGTCCCAGGTGCAGGCTGTCCACCGGTGCGGGCGCAGCGCCCTGGTCATGGTGCCGGGCGCCGTCGTCCACCACCTGCAGCCAGGGGCCGCCGTGTTCGGCCTGCCCCAGTTGCACCTCGATGCGGGTGCCGTGCGGCGTGTGCTTGAGGGCGTTTTCCAGCAGGTTGCGCAGGGCGATCTCCAGCAGCACCGCGTTGCCGTGCCAGACCAAGGCGCCGGGCGCCGCGACGGCGATGCTGTCCTCGCGCGCCCAGGCCGCCTGGGCGTAATCGGCGCTCACGCCGCGCGCCAGTTCGGCCAGATCGACGGGCGCGGCCGCCTCGTGCAGCTGGGTGCGGCTGGCGCGTGCCAGGGCGAGGAGCTGGTTGAGCACGTGCCCGGCGCGCAGCGCATCCTGCCCGATGCGGGCCAGCGCCTGCGCCTGCTCCTGCGCCGACAGCCCCCCGTCCAGCGCCCGCGCCTGCAGCACGATGGACGACAGCGGCGTGCGCAGCTCGTGCGCCACCTCGTTGGCCAGCCGCCGCTCGCGCGCCAGCGCCGCCTGCTGGCGGTCCAGCAGGGTGTTGATGGACACGACCATCGGGTCGAGCTCGCGCGGGGCGTTGCCGGCGTCCAGCCGCTCGGCGCGCACCACGTCCAGCCGGGCCACGGCGTCCGACAGCGAGTACAGCGGCCGCAGCCCGCGCCGAACCGCCAGGCCCAGCGCCAGCGCCACCACCGGCAGCAGCCACAGCCCGGGCTCGATGATCTGGCCGGCGATGTCGTCGGCCAGGTCGTCGCGCTCGTCCAGGTTGAGCAGCACCATGATCTTGCGGTCGTGGGCCGCATCCCACTGCGAGAACCCCCGCCAGGACACCGGCGGGTCGCCCAGCTCCAGGTCGGCGAAGCCGTCCGGCAGGTCGAACGCCGGCAGCGGCGCGCTGCCCGTGCGCGACAGCAACTGGCCGTTCGCTCCCCACAGCACCACGCTCAGCGATTGCTGGTAGTCGTGCGCCTTGAGCCAGGGCGTGGGCGCGCGCTGCGTGGCCAGGGACGGCTCGACCCCGTCGGAGGCGCGCAAATTGAGCAGCAGCGCGGCGACGCTGGCCAGGTGTCCGTCGGTGAGCTCGTCGGCCTCGTGCACCCCGGTCTGGTAGCCCAGCCCGACGAAAGTGCCCCACACGACCACCAGCGCGCCCAGCGTCCACAGCAGCAGGCGCCGCATGAGCGAGCCCCTGCGCACAGGTGGCACGGGCGCCGCGGCGGTGTCGGCGGGCTCGGGGATCGGTGGGTCGGTAGGAAGGACGCGGCTCATGGCGTGTCCTCCAGCGGCATGAAGTAGCCCACGCCGCGCATGGTCTGGATGCGCCCGCTGCCGAGCTTGCGGCGCAGGTGGTGGATGTGCACTTCCACCGCATTGCTCTCCACGGCGCTTTGCCAGTTGTAGAGGCTTTCCTCGATCTGCTGGCGCGACAGCACCCGGCCGCGCGACTCCAGCAGCACCAGCAGCACCGAAAACTCGCGCGGGGACATGTCCACCTGCTGTCCCGCCCGGCGCACCGTGCGCGCGGCGGGGTCCACCTCTAGGTCACCATGGCGGATGGTGGGCGATGCCCGGCCCGCCGCCCGGCGCAGCAGGGCGCGCAGGCGGGCTTCCAGTTCGTCCACGTCGAACGGCTTGGCCAGGTAGTCGTCGGCCCCTTCGTCCAGCCCTGCGATGCGCTGGTGGACCTGGTCCCGGGCGGTGAGGATCAGCACCGGCATGGCCGGATCGGGCAGCGCGGGCGCGCCCGGGGCACCGGGCGGGCTGTGGCGCAACCGGCGCAGCAGCTGGGCGCCATCGCCATCGGGCAGGCCCAGGTCCAGCAGCACGGCATCGAACCGCTCCATGCGCAAGGCGCTCCAGGCGGCCGCCACGCTGGAACACACGTCCACCGCATAGCCGCGCTGGTGCAGGTTGGTGCGCAGGCCGCCGGCAATGCCTGCATCGTCTTCGACCACGAGGATTCGCATGGAGGCGATTGTCACCGCGATGCGCGGCGTTCCATGACCCCAGCCGTCCGGACCCGTTAAGACGGCGTTAAGAGCGGCTGCCTATCGTCCGCCCCCATGCCGATTTCCGCCTCCCCCGGCGCCGCAACTGCCGCGCCCCGCTCCGCCCCTCCGCTTCAACCGCTGGCCTGGGCGCTGGCCATTCTGGTCGCACTCATGGCCTGGGACACCTCGGGCCTAGACCTCGATCTGGCCCGCCTGTTCGGCTCGGCCCATGGCTTTCCCTTGCGCGACCATTGGCTTTTCGTGCACGTCCTGCACGAAGGCGCGCGGCGGCTGGGCTGGGTGCTGGTGCTGGTGCTCGCTATCGGCGTGTGGTGGCCGGTGGGCGTGCTGCGCCGGCTGGACCATGGCGAGCGGGTGCAGATGGCGATCAGCGCCCTGCTGTCGCTGGGGGTGATTGCGCTGCTCAAGCAGGGCAGCACCACCAGTTGCCCCTGGGACCTGGCGGAGTTCGGCGGCGTGGCGCGCTACGCCTCGCATTGGGCCCTGGGCGTCATGGACGGCGGTGGCGGCCACTGCTTTCCCGCAGGGCATGCCTCGGCCGGCTTCGCGTTCCTCGGTGGCTATTTCGCCCTGCGCCACAAGGCGCCGCGTGCCGCGCGCTGGTGGCTGGCCGGCGCCCTGGCCGCCGGCGTGGTCCTGGGACTGGCGCAGCAGGCACGGGGCGCCCACTTCACCAGCCACACGCTGTGGACCGGCTGGTTCTGCTGGATGACGGGCTGGCTTTGCGACCTCGTGGGACAGTGGATGCACCGGCACTTCCCGGAACTGGACAGCCAGCTGCCCGCCGAGGCCGACGCCCATGCTGTCCATTGAACTGGCCCTGTTCACGGCCGTGAACGCCACGGCAGCGACCCCGGCCGGCGTCGTGACCGCCGCGCGCTGGCTGTCGCAGGGGTTCCCCATCCTCGCGGGGCTTCTGGTGGCCGCGGGCCTGGCCTTTGGCAGCCCCCGGCTGCGCCAGGCCCTCATGCTGAGCCTGGTGGCCGTGGTGGTCGCTTGGTGCGCCGCGCGCGGCATCCGCGCATGGGTTCCCATGCCCCGCCCGGGGCAGCTCGGCCTCGGCGTGCAGTGGATCGAGCACGGCGTCCGCGCGGGCTTTCCCAGCATGCATGCCACCGGCGCGTTCGCGCTGGCCCAGGGGTTGGCCCTGGGGCTGCACCGGCGCCACGCGCCCTGGCAATGGCTGGCCTTCGGACTGGCAGCGGCCGTGGCGTGGAGCCGTGTCTGCCTGGGCGTGCACTTTCCCGCGGACGTGCTGGCAGGGGCCCTAACCGGCTGCGCAAGTGCCCTGTTCGCCAGGGCCCTGCTGCGGCACGTGCTCAGCTGGCGCGGCAGATCTTCAGCATATTGGTTCCGCCCGGCGCGCCCATCGGCTCGCCGCACGTGATCGCGTACAGGTCGCCCTGCTGCACGATGTTGCGGCTCTTGAGGTGGCCTTCGGCCTGCTCCAGCGCGGTGTCGCGGTCGGCGCTGGTGTCCATGAGCAGCGGGCGAACGTTGCGGTACATGGCCATCTTGCGCTGCGTTGCCACCTTGGGGGTGAGCGCGTAGATGGGAATGTGGATGCGGTGGCGGCTCATCCACAGCGCGGTGGAGCCGCTCTCCGTCATGGCCACGATGGCCTTGGCCCCCAGGTGGTGGGCGGTGAAGAGCGCGCCCATGGCGATGGACTGGTCGATGCGGCCCAGCGTCTGGCCGGTGAAGTCGGAATCGCGTTCGGGGTCTTCCGCCGCCTCGGCGGCGGCGCAGATCTTGGCCATCTCCTCCACCGTCTCCAGCGGGTACTTGCCCGCGGCGGTCTCGGCGCTCAGCATCACGGCGTCGGTGCCGTCCAGCACGGCGTTGGCCACGTCGCTCACCTCGGCGCGCGTGGGCACGGGGTTGGTGATCATGCTTTCCATCATCTGCGTGGCGGTGATGACGACCTTGTCCATGTCGCGCGCCATGCGGATCATCTTCTTTTGCAGCGCCGGAACGGCCGCGTTGCCCACCTCCACGGCCAGGTCGCCCCGCGCCACCATGATGCCGTCGGACACGCGCAGGATCTCCTCCAGGCGCGGCACGGCCTCGGCCCGCTCGATCTTGGCGATCAGGCCCGGCTTGTGCCGGTATTCGGCTGCAGCCACATTGCACAGCTGGCGCGCCATTTCCATGTCGGTGGCGTTCTTGGGAAAGCTCACGGCCACGTAGTCGGCCTGGAAGCTCATCGCGGTGCGGATGTCTTCCATGTCCTTGGCGGTGAGGGCCGGCGCGGTGAGCCCCCCGCCCTGCTTGTTGATGCCCTTGTTGTTGGACAGCTCGCCGCCGATCTTGACGGTGGTGTGAACTTCCTCGCCGCGCACGGCGTTCACCACCAGCACGATCAGGCCGTCATTGAGCAGCAGCACATCGCCCGCCTTCACGTCCCGTGGCAGCTCCTTGTAATCGAGGCCCACGCCGTTGTCGTCGCCCGGCACGGTGCGCGACGCGTCGAGGATGAAGGACTGGCCCTGCTGCAGTTGCACGCGGCCCTCGGCGAACTTGCCCACGCGGATCTTCGGACCCTGCAGGTCGGCCATGATGGCCACCTCGCGGCCCGCGCGCTGCGCGGCCTCGCGCACGGCGATGGCGCGGTCGATGTGGTCCTGCGCCTTGCCGTGGCTGAAGTTCAGCCGCACCACATTGACCCCGGCCCGGATCATCTGCTCCAGCAGTTGCGGGTCGCTGGAAGCGGGCCCGAGGGTGGCAACGATCTTGGTGGCGCGGCGGATCTGCATGGCGGTTCGGTCTCTCTGCGTGGATGTAATCGGGTTTCAATTTTGCATGAAAAGAGGTTACATCCACTCCGGACAGACCCCGGGACGATGCGTGCGGCGGGCCGGCATCACGCCGGATTGGACTCCGGCAGCGGTGGCCGGGCGTACCTCACCCGGCCACCCTGGGGCTCGCCGCAGCGTCACATCTCGGTATCGGCCCGCCCATGGGGGCGGCGATGCCGCAGCCCTACCTGCGGTTGCTCACAGACCTCGGCCGGCACATCCCGGGCGGCCGCGCGCACGGCGCCCGCCGCCTGCCAGCTTCCCCCGATGGGCATGTACGTCAACCCCGCCAGGATCCCCGCCAGGGAATTGGACAGGAGGTTCTGCTGTCCCGGCTCCCAGCCCTGGGTCAGGTGCCCCAGCACGTTGAAGACGCTGCCGGCCCCCGTGATGGCCGTGATGCGTGCAGGCGTCTGGTCCAGCAAGCGGGAATAGTCCGTCCCGGTGAGGCGCGGGTTCAGTTGCTGCACCGTATCGGACTGCCGAGCCTCCTGCTGGGTCACCGAGATCCAGTCCGCCGTTTCCACGGCCCAGTTGATGGCCGCCTTGATGGCGGAGGCCCCCGCAATCTCCTGCCACGCACCGCTTCGGGCCCCGCTGCTGCTGGCCCTGTCCAGCAGCACGGCCCGGGCGCCAGAGGTGTCGCCCCCCAGCACCGGCAGTTCGGACCACGCGTTGTTGCCAACGACGTTGGCCAGTCCGTAGAACAGGCTGGACGAGTTCATGTGGCTGCCACTCACGCCGCCGGAGGTTTCGGCCTCCGTGCCGACCATGCTGAACGAGGCCTGGATGAAGTCGCGCGCGAAGGAGTACGCCACCGTCTTGATGTCCCCGGCCAGCACGTCCGCAGGCATCGCCACGTCGCCCGTCAGCATCCCCTGCAGCGAAAGCCCGACCGAGGCCAGCGAGGCGCCGATCTGCTCCAGCGTCACGATGCGCGACATGCGCTGCTGCGTCTGCCGCAACTCTTCTTTCTGGTCGTCCGGGCACTGGTTCCACTGGTCCAGCGTCATGGCGTGGAAGCCGCGGGCCGCCGTGTCCGGGTCTCGCCCCTCGCGCTGCGTGCGCACGAGCGCCAGGCCGATGTTGAGCAGCCCGACCCCCACCTGCATGCCCAGCACCATGGAAGGCGGGGCTGTGCGAAAAGCGACCTTCATGGACTCCGCCATCATCTCGCGCACGAAGGTGGGCACGAAGACCGATGCGGCCTGGTGGACCCCATGACCCAGCACCGCCCCCATGATGCGCTGGCTGGGCAGCAGCCCGCCGATGGCCTGCGCCGTGGTGGACTCCGATACCGCGTTGCGGGCCGAAACGGCCGCATCCCCCACCCGGTGCAGGGCGGCGTTACCGGTCTCCATCGCCCCCACGCCCAGGCGCCGCAGCAGCGCCTGCCAGCTCTGCTGCTCCGGTATCGGCACCGTCGGCGCATCCTCGGCCGCGGGCTGCGGCATATCGACGGAATGGCTTTCACTCCCGGAGACGTCGAACGCGGGGAATTCAAAGAACTCCTCGTTGTGCTCCGGCACACCGTCCATGGACCGGAACGAGGCGTTGGCCGTCCCGGGCTCGGTGTGGATCGATCGGCCCCAGGCGCTGTCCAAATGCAGCACGCCACGGCCGTCGGGGCCCGGGCTGGCCAGGGGCGTGAGCCGGGAGGCGGCACTGTTGAACGACTCCGAACGGGTCGGGCTGGACAGCAGCGAATAGGAGTCGCCCTCGCGGCGCGCCAGCGATTGGCGCGGCGGCAGCGTTTCCGAGCGCGTGCCGGGCGCCCACCGCCGGCTGCTCAGCACTTCGTGCTGAAGCCGCGCGGCAACCTCGGCCCCCGAGGTACGGGCCGTCGGGCTCTGGGGCCGCGATGGAAGGGGCGAGGAGATCGCCGAACTCGGCCGCGATGCGTTGGTTTTATCCACCATGGGACCTCCCTGCCTGGCCGAGGGCCAGCTCGCCCGTCGAAGCGGCGCCTGCCTGCACGGCGTTGGCCAGCGCGGCCAGCTGCAGGATGGTTTGCCCCACCACCGCCAGCGAAGCGCTGGCCAGGGGGCAACGGCACAGGAGTTGCGGCCCGGAGAAGCCCCGGGCGAAGACGATGCCGAACTGAAGGATCAACCGGGTGGAGGCGCGCAGCGCGGCCACGCGCCGGGCCGGGTCGTCCAGGCAGTCCGCCGGCAGCGGGGCGGCCAGGATCAAGGCTTGCTCATCCGCATCCGGCAACAGCGCGACGCTGCGGCTTTCCAGCGCAATGGTTCCGGTGCGCGATGCCTCCCGCGCCTGCTCGCTGGACGCGCCCAGGAGCAGGGCCAGGTCCTTGATCAGCGACAGAACGCGGGGCGAAGCCTCCAGTTCCTGCGCAAGGGGCGGTGCTCCCGCGGGAGAGGTCAGGACGGCGCTCATCGCACACCCCCTTTCCCGTGCGACCCCGCATCCAGCGCCAGCACCCCTTCGCGGGTGGCGTGGCACATGGACAGCAGTCCGCCCAACTGCGCGGCCAGCAGGCGCTCGTTTTCCTGCTGCGTCTCCAGCCGCCGCACCAGCACGGCATCGCCGTTGTCCTCCAGGCCATAGCCCCAGTCGGCACTCAGCATCGAGTGGCCGTTGGCGAACAGCAGCGCATCGGTCCAGGTGTCCGGGGGAATCTGCTCGGGCCGGGCCATCGTGGCAATGGCGGCCCATGGGCCATTGTCCCGATGGCTCAGGGGTGCCACGCGCAGCGTGAACGGCCCCACTTTCGCTTCGCCCGTTTCTCCAAAAATACGGGCAGTGGCCGCGTCGGCCCCCAGTTGCAAGGCTGCTTCCCTGGCACAGGCCTTGCGCCGGGATGACAGTGCGGGGCCACGCACGGGTGGCTTCGGTTTCGCGTTTTTCATCGTCGTTCTTTCAACCGTTATCGCTTATGTATTTCCGCGCGACATGCGGATTTGGTGCCCTTTACACCAGCCGGCACTCGTCTCTGAAAATGTGCCGGCCGTTCCATCGTTGAATGTGCGAAGGCACCGCATGCCTCAGCCAGCGAAGCGATTGGCCGGTTTGCGAAAAAGAAAGTTGACAGGAACGCGCGACATTGAACCTTGGCAGGCCCGCCGGGTCGTGGCGCCCGCGCGAGGGCCGATTCCGGCGGGCCGCAAGGCGCCATCGCGCAGTGTGGAATCCTGCCATTCGATGCGCCAACGCAAATGAGACATATTCTCATTTATGTAACAATGTGCGCCGTGAGCCAGACAACCTGCAGGGACGACGGTGCCGCGATCGGCAGTGTCCAGACCGCGCGAGAGGGTATCCAGCAGACAACCCTTTTCGACGCACTCCATGGTTCACTGCCTGCACACCCGGCCTGTTTCTCTTGCGCACGGCGCCCTGCGCTTCGCCTCCATTCCGCATGCCCTTCGCCCGCTGGCGGGCGCTGCGCTCCTGGCGGTCCTCGCCGCCCCTGCCGCGCCGGTGTGTGGACAGGGCGTCGGTGCCGCCGCCCCGGGCGCCGTGCGGACGGCACTGCTGCCCCAGGTGGACGTGGTGGACGAGGCCGAACGCAGTCCGGGCACCTCCACCGTCGTCAGCGGCGAGGCACTGGAGCAGGCCGGCAGCATGAAGGACGTGGTGCGCAACCAGCCGCTGGTCTCGGCCCCCGGCACCGCCGCGGGCACCACCCGCAATCGCAGCAGCTTCGACCGCTCCGGCACGACGGGCTACAACATCCGCGGGATCGAAGGCAACCGCGTGGGCATGGACGTGGACGGCGTGGAAATGCCCGACGCCACCACCCGCCCCTACGTGAGCCGCGTGGGCGCGAACACCTTCGGCATCGGGCGCGACTTCATCGATCCCGAGATGTTCTCCTCGGTCAACATCCTGTCGGGCACCACCTCCGCCAAGCGCTCCGCCGGCGGCATCGGGGGCGCCGTGAGCTTCAAGACCAAATCGGCGAGCGACTACCTGCGGGGCGAACGGACCTCGTACCTGGGCGCCAAGATCGGCTACGACTCGGCCGACCGCGCATGGAACGAGAGCTTCACCGGCGCCGCCCGCAGCGGCGACCTCGATGGCCTGATCGCCTATTCGCGCCGGGACGGCCACGCGGCGCGCAACCACAGCGACGTGGTGAACAGCTACCCCGACGACTGGCACTCGGACGCCCTGCTGCTCAAGGGCGGCCTGCGCGTGGACGGCAGCAACCGGCTGGAATTCTCGGCCGACCTGTACCGACGCAAGGATGACACCTTTTTTCACGGGTGGAACACCACCAACACGGCCATCACCGAGCAGTCCCGCCAGGCCAGCGACACGGAGCGCAACACGCTGCAGCTGACCCACCAGTGGACGCCGCGCAATGCCTGGGTGGACCACGCGGACACCCGCCTGTACTTCCAGGACACGGGCACCACGGACGTGACCGACACCATCACGCTGGCCACCGGCGCCCTGGTGCGCAATCTTTCCGAGAACCAGACCCGCACCTGGGGCGCGTCCACCACGGCGGACAAACGCATCGGCCGGCACCAGCTGAGCTTCGGCGCCAACGCCTCCACCCAGGACGTGGACCGCCCCTGGAACGTGGCGGGCTACATGAAGCCCCAGCCCGACACCACCACCCGGCGCCTGGGCGCCTTTCTCCAGGACGACATCGTCTTCGATGCGGGCGGCAAGCGGCTTGCCGTGATTCCCGCCCTGCGCGTGGACCGCATCGACATCCAGACCCGCAACCTCGGCAACTTCGTCTCCGGCGTGCTCACCGAGCAGGACGTGAGGCGCCTGTACGGCAATGCGCCCTCCACCACCCTCTGGAGCCCCAGCCTCGGCCTGACCTACGACCTCGCGCCGCGCTTCATCACGTATGCGCAGTACAAGCGCAGCGGCCGCGCGCCGTCGCCGGGCGAGATCTTCGGCTCGTGGAACATGGCCAGCAACTACGCCACGGGCAACCAGTACGCGCTGATCGGCAACCGCGACCTGAAGGAAGAGTCGAGCAACGCGTTCGAGGTGGGCGTCAAGGGATCGCCGGCCGACGGCGTGACGCTCAACAGCTCGGTCTTCTACACGCGCTACCGTGATTTCATCGCCTACACCCGCTACACACGCGCCAGCGCGCCCAGCCTGTTCACGAACGTGCCTGCGCACATCGGCACCATCTACCAGGCCGAGAACCGCGACGAAGCCACCATCTACGGCTTCGAGCTGAGCGCCCGCCTCGAACACGGCCAGTGGAGCCCGGCGGCCCGCGGCCTGTACACCACCTGGGCGGTGGGCCTGAGCAAGGGCACGTCGCGGTCGCACTACGCCGGCGACAAGGACGTGGCGCTCGACTCCGTGCTGCCACGCAAGGCCATCGTCGGCGTGGGCTACGACGCGCCCATGAAGCAATGGGGCGTGAACTTCACCGGCACCTTCGTGGCCGCCAAGCAGGCAGAGGCCACCAACCGCGACAGCTACACCAACGCGGGTGCGGCGCTCACCGACGCCACCACCCAACTGTTCCGCGTGCCCGGCTATTCCGTGTTCGACCTGAGCGGCTACTGGCAGGTGAACAAGAGCGTGCGCCTGCAGGCCGGCATCTACAACCTGACCGACAAGCGCTATTGGGACTATGCCAGCGCCCGCAGCCTGCAGCCTTCGGTGGCGCGCGACCAGCGCGACATCGAACTGCTCACCCATGCCGGCCGCACGGTGGCGGTGTCGATGTCCGTCGCGTTCTGATCCGCCCGCGCCGGCCTCAGCCGGCCTTCTTTTTCCCATTCCACAGGAGTCTTCCCATGCCACACCCACTTTCCCTCGTTTCCCACCGCCCTCGCGCCATCCGCCGGGCCGGCATCGCCGCCGCCGCCAGCGTGGCGGCACTGCTCGCAGCCTGCGCGGCCCCATCGGCCCCTGTCGGCGACGGGCCGGCGCGGCCGGCGGGCGGCCACGGCAATGCCGCCTTCATCGGTGGCTACGACGCCAACCAGGACGGCCAGGTCACCCGCGCCGAATACGACGCGGTGCGCAAGCAGCGCTTCACGGCTGCCGACACCAACCGGGACGGCTGGCTCAGCGAAGCCGAATACGTAGCCGAGTTCGAGGGCCGCCTGCAGCAGCAGTACGCCGCCCAGAAGCGCCAGCCCGACGCGGCCCATGCCGCGTCGATCAAGCAGGCCCATGTGCGCTTCGGCATCCTGGACAAGAACAAGGATGGCCGCCTGACCGAGGACGAAGAACTCGCCATCGCCGACCGGACCTTCCAGGGCGCGGACACCAACGGCGACGGCGTGGTCAATGCCGCCGACGCCAGGAAGCCCTGAGGCCGCCATCCATGCCTGCCATGCACACCGCCCCCCTCTTGCCGTGGCTGCGGCGCACCGGCCTGGCGCTGGCCCTGGGCCTTTGCGGCCTGGCCCGCGCCCACACGCCCTACCTGCTGCCTGCGAGCTTCGACATCGAGCCCGGCTCCACCGTCAGCGTGGACGCCGGCTTCACCGAGAAGTTCTTCCTGCCCGACGTGGCGTTCGGCGACACGCGCTTTGCCATCACCACGCCCGATGGCGGCACGCTGCCGTTCGGCGACGTGCGCCAGTTCAAGACGCGCACCGTGGCCGAGCAGAAGCTGCCCGGCGCCCAGGGCACGTACCGGCTGAGCACCGGCCCGCGCCTGGGCGCGATCTTCCGCAGCTGGGAGCAAGGCGGCAAGGTCGAGGTGGCACGCGACCCCGCCACGCCGATGCCGCCCGGCGCCAGGCTGCTGAGCCACTACCAGTCGCTATCCATCTCCGAGGCCTATGTGACCGCGGGAACCCCCACGCGGGCCGCGCTGGCAGGCTCGGGCAAGGGGCTGGAGATCGTGCCCGCCACGCACCCGAGCGATCTGTTCGCCAAGGAAGCCTTCGACTTCGCCGTGCAGTTCGACGGCCAGCCGCTGGCCGGGCAGAAAGTGGACCTCTACCGCTCGGCGATGGACCTCGCCAGCCAGCACAGCGCCGAGAGCCTGAAGACCGATGCGCAAGGCCGCATCCACTACGTGCCGCCACAGCCCGGCGTGTACCTGGCCCTGGTGCGCCACCGCGCGCCCGCGCCGCAAGGCGCGGCGGCCCCCATGTATGGCCACAACTACACGCTGACCTTCCGGGTGCTGGCCCCGTAGCGCGGGGGGGGCGTCAGCCCCGCATCAACGCCTCAATCTCGTCCGCCTTCACCGGCACGCCGCGCGTGATCAGCTCGCAGCCGCCGTCGGTGACGATGGCGTCGTCCTCGATGCGGATGCCCAGGTGATGGAAGTCCTCGGGCACGCCCGGGGCCGGACGCACGTACAGGCCCGGCTCGATCGTCAGCACCATGCCGGGCCGCAGGATGCGGCTGGGGCGGTTGGCGATGGTCTCGCCCGAGAGCGGGTCCTTGCGTTCGCTGACCTGCCCGACCTCGGACGGCTCCACGTAGCTGCCGCAGTCGTGCACGTCCATGCCCAGCCAGTGGCCGGTGCGGTGCATGTAGAACTGGAAGTAGGCGCGGCTGTCGATCACGTCCTGCGCCGTGCCCACCGTGTTCCTGTCGAGCAGGCCCAGGTCCAGCATGCCCTGCGCCAGCACGGCCACCGTGGCGTCGTGCGGGTCGTTGAAGCGGGCGCCGGCCTTCGTCGCCGCGATGGCCGCGTCCTGGCTGGCCAGCACCAGGTCGTACAGCGCGCGCTGCGGCCCGGTGAAGCGGCCGTTGGCGGGAAAGGTGCGCGTGATGTCGCTGGCGTAGCCGTCGAGTTCACAGCCCGCATCGATCAGCACCAGTTCGCCGTCGCGCACCGGGGCGGCGTCGGCGCGATAGTGCAGCACGCAGGCATTGGCGCCGGCGGCGACGATGGAGTTGTAGGCCGGGCACTGGGAGCCGGCTTCGCGGAAGGCATGCAGCAGTTCGGCGTCCAGGTGGTACTCCCGCACGTCCTCGCCCGCGCGCAGCATGCGCGCGCTGCGTTGCATGGCGCGGATGTGGGCCTGGGCGCTGATGGCCGATGCGCGGCGCATGGTGTCCTGCTCGTGCGCGTCCTTCACCAGCCGCATTTCGTCGAGCAACGTGCACAGGTCGTCCTGCTGCGCCGGGCACAGCGCGCCGTAGCGCACCCGTGCGCGCACCTGGTTCAGCCAGCCCTCCACGCGCGCGGCCAGGCCCGTGTGGATGGCGAACGGGTACCAGACCCGGGTGCGGTTTTCCAGCAGGCGGGGCAGTTGCGACTCCAGCACGGCGGCCGAGTGCGCGGCGTCCACGCCCAGCGTGCCCACGGCGGCCTCGGGGCCCAGGCGGTAGCCGTCCCAGATCTCGCGCTCCAGGTCCTTGGGCTGGCAAAACAGCGTGCTCTGGCCCTGCGCCGTGATCACCAGGCAGGCGCCCGGCTCGGTGAAGCCGGTGAGGTAGTAAAAGTAGCTGTCGTGCCGGTACAGGAAGTCGCTGTCGCGGTTGCGCGGGCGCTCCGGGGCGGTGGGCACGATGGCGATGCCGCCTTCGCCGAGCATCGAAGCAAGGCGGGCGCGGCGCTGGACGTAGAGGGAGTTCTGTGGGCTCATGCAGGCATTCTCAGGGCATCGGCCGGGGGGCATTTGCAATTCCACCGGGCAAATTACATTTCGAATCACTGCAGGCACGCGCCGCCCCGGCGGTGCCCGCAAAGCGTTCGAGAATGGCGGGCTTCCCCTTTCCTGGATCGCGCATGTCCGGTTTCGCCCCGTTGCAGTTCATTTTGACGACCTTCCTGCCGCTGCTGGGCCTGGGGTTGACGGTGGCCCTGCTGGGCTACGGCGCTTATGCCCTGTGGGTCGATGTGCCGCAAAAGCTGGTGCTGTCGCGCCGGGCCCTGCTGGTGCTGTGCGGCGTGGCGCTGCTGTGCAACGCATGGTTGGGGCTGCGCCTGTACCTGTCGCACAGCGAGCGGCAGGAATGGAAGGACGGCGCCGTGCACCGTGCCAGCCGCGAGCGCTTCGCGCTGGCGCAGGATTTCCAGTACGGCGAGTTGCTGATCCCGGCCGGCAGCCTGGTCAACCGCCAGGACCCGTTCGACAAGGGCGAGCCTTCGCGCCCCGTGGCGCTGCATGGGCTGGAAGCGGTGCGGTTTGCGCAGCCGGTGCTGGTGGCCGGGGTGTGGGCCAGCGCGCTGCAGATCAACCCGCTGCGCGTGGAGCTGGCGCAGGACCAGCGCATCGGACCGCTCTACCGCTACGACGCGGCCAGCCAGGGCTGGGTGGCCAACAAACTGGTGCCCGCGCTGGCCTGCAAGAAGGGCCAGATGGCCGTGTTCCAGGTGCCGCACATTCCCTACGACGTGCCGGCGGAGGTGGGCAAGCCGCCACCGGACGGCCCCGCCGCGCGCTTTCTGCCCAGCCAATGGCTGTTCCGCAACTGCGAGGCGGCGCCGCCCATTGCCGTGCAGCCGGCAAACAGCGGCACCGCACCGGCCCAGTGATCGCAACGCGCCGAAAAAAGCCGCCCCAAGGAATCAGCGGTTGAGCTGCGCCAGCCGCTGCGGCGTGCCCACGTCGGCCCAGCGGCCGGTATAGAGCGATGCGGTGACACGGCCTGCGTCCATGGCCCGGCGCAGCAGCGGTGCCAGCGCGGCGCTGATCCCCGTCGGATTACCGGCAGGCACATCGCACCAGGGCGCGCCGAACAACTCCGCCCGCAACAGTGCGAGGGTGCTGTAGGTGTAGCGCGGCGCGGTGCTGTCGGCCGGCAGGTTCAGCGCCAAGCCGGCGTCCGACCGGCCGAAGTCCCCGCGCGGGTGGTGCTCCGGGTTGGGCACCAGCCACAGGTGGGCCAGCGCGGTGCTGGCGGCAAAGTGCTGCGCGGCATCGGCCGCGAACACGAAATCGGGCGCGAACACGTCGCCCGCCGCCAGCCAGAACACCGGCCCCAACTGCGGCAGCGCCCGTGCGATGCCGCCGGCGGTCTCCAGCGCACCACCGAAGTCGCGGCCTTCGTGCGAGTATGAAATCGATAGCAGGCTGCCGGCGGATTCATTGCCCTGGAGGCCGAAACGATCCCCAAACCGCTCGCTGATCTGCTCGCCCAGCCACGCCGTGTTGATGACGGCGCGTGGCACGCCCGCTTGGGCCAGCGCACGCAGGTGCCACTCCAGCAGCGGCACGCCCTGCACCGCCAGCAGCGGCTTCGGGCACGCATCGGTCAACGGGCGCATGCGCTCGCCGCGGCCTGCGGCCAGCACCATCGCGGGCACCTGCGCCCCCCCCTGGTCCGACGATGGGGTCCGCACGGCCGCGGTCATGCCGCAACGCCCTGGGCCACCGCGCCGCGCTGCAGCGCATGCCGCTGCGCCCGTGCCGGTTCGAACAAGGCCAGCAGCGCGGCCATCAGCGACTCGGCCTTGGCCGAATGGTCACCACCGAAATTGCACACGTACACATCCAGCGTGACCGCGCCCAGTTCGGGCCAGGTGTGCACGCACAGGTGCGACTCGGCCAGCAGCAGCGTGGCCGTCACGCCGCCCGGCCCCTGCGCGGTGGCCGGGAAGGTGTGGAACAGCTGGCCCACGGCCTGCAGCCCGGCCGCCTGCACGGCGCCGGCGCAAGCGCGGCCCAGTGCGGCAGCATCGGTCAGCCAGTGCGGCGCGCAGCGGCATTGCTGGAGATCGGCGGTGAGGTGCAGGCCTTGCATGGGGCTGCACTGTAGTGCATCGGGGCCCGGGTACGGAGCCCCGGGAGCCGCCCCGGTAAAATGCCGGGTTTTCCCCCCACCGCCCCCTTCCGGAGCCGCCCCTGATGGCCAATTCTCAACAAATGGCGAATGCGATCCGCGCACTCGCAATGGATGCAGTTCAACAGGCCAATTCCGGCCATCCCGGCGCCCCGATGGGTATGGCCGACATGGCCGTCGCGCTGTGGGGCCGCCATCTGCGGCACAACCCCGCCAACCCGCACTGGCTGGATCGCGACCGCTTCGTGCTGTCCAACGGCCACGGCTCCATGCTGCTGTACGCGCTGCTGCACCTCACGGGCTACGACCTGCCCATCCAGGAGCTGAAGAACTTCCGCCAGCTGCACAGCAAGACGGCCGGCCACCCCGAATACGGCATCACGCCCGGCGTCGAGACGACCACCGGCCCCCTGGGCCAGGGCATCACCAACGCCGTGGGCTTCGCGCTGGCCGAGAAGCTGCTCGCCAAGGAATTCAACCGCGACGGCCATGCCGTGGTGGACCACCACACCTACGTCTTCCTGGGCGACGGCTGCCTGATGGAAGGTATCAGCCAGGAAGCGCTGTCGCTGGCCGGCGCCTGGAAACTCAACAAGCTGATTGCGCTGTACGACGACAACGGCATCAGCATCGACGGCCAGGTCGCTCCCTGGTTCGTGGACGACACCCCGGCCCGCCTGCGAGCCTGCGGCTGGAACGTGATCGGCCCCGTGGACGGCCACGACGTCGAGGCCGTGGCGGCCGCGGTGCAAAGCGCCAAGACCTCCACCGACAAGCCTACGCTCATCGTCTGCAAGACCGCCATCGGCAAGGGATCGCCCAACCGCGCGAACACCTCCAAGGCCCACGGCGAGCCCCTGGGCGCCGACGAGATCACGCTCACGCGCAACGCCATCGGCTGGAGCCACGTGCCCTTCGAGATCCCGGCCGAGGTCTATGCCGACTGGAGCGCCAAGGACACCGGCGCCCAGGCCGAAGCCGAATGGCAGCAGCGCTTCGACGCCTATGCCGCCGCCTTCCCCGAGCTGGCCGCCGAGTTCACCCGCCGCATGGCCGGCGACCTGCCCAAGCACTTCGCGCAGACCGCCGTGGACACCGTGGTCGGCATGCACACCAAGGGCGAGACCGTGGCCAGCCGCAAGGCCAGCCAGCTGGCCCTGGAAGCCTTCACCGCGCAACTGCCCGAGCTGCTGGGCGGCAGCGCCGACCTGACCGGCTCCAACCTCACCAACACCAAGAGCACGCCGGCCCTGCGCTTCGACGAACACGGCGACGTGCAGCAGGTGGAAGTGAACGTGGGCGCCGAGACCGCTCGCATCGGCGGGCGCCACATCAACTACGGCGTGCGCGAATTCGGCATGGCCGCGATCATGAACGGCATCGCCCTGCACGGCGGCTTCATCCCCTACGGCGGCACTTTCCTCACGTTCAGCGACTACAGCCGCAACGCCATCCGCATGGCCGCGCTGATGAAGCTGCGCGTGGTGCACGTGTTCACCCACGACTCCATCGGCCTGGGCGAAGACGGCCCGACCCACCAGTCGATCGAGCACGCCGCCAGCCTGCGCCTCATCCCGAACCTGGACGTGTGGCGCCCGGGCGATACGACCGAAACCGCCGTCGCCTGGAGCGTGGCCCTGTCCAACCGCACCCAGCCCACGGCCCTGCTGCTGTCGCGCCAGAACATCGCCTATGCCCCCAAGCGCGACCTGGGCGACATCAGTCGCGGCGCGTACGTGCTGTCCGAGCCGGCCGATGTGGGCATCAAGAAGAAGGCCCAGGCCGTCATCATCGCCACGGGTTCGGAAGTGCAACTGGCGCTCAAGGCGCAGCAACTGCTGGCCACACGCAAGATCGCCGTGCGCGTGGTGTCCATGCCCAGCACGACGACCTTCGACCGCGAAGACACGAAGTACAAGCAATCCGTGCTGCCCGCCGGCATCCCCCGCATCGCGGTGGAGATGGGCGTGACCGACGGCTGGTGGAAATACGGCTGCGCCGCCGTGGTCGGCATCGACACCTTCGGCGAATCGGCCCCCGCGCCGGTGCTGTTCAAGCACTTCGGATTCACCGAAGAGAACGTGGCCGACACCGTGCAGGCTGCGCTCAAACGATAGTCATCGACCGGTACGGGTTGCCCCAACGTTTTTCAAGAAAAGCGCATTTTTCGCTCATGTTTAATTGATTGATTGAATGACGTACAGCAAGCGAGCCAAGATATTCCTTTTCGGCGTCCTTGGCTTGATTGCTGCCTTTCTGCTGTTCTCGATTTTTGCCTGGTCTACTTTTGATGTTTCAGAGGCCGACCGCCATTCAATGGCATACCAATTGGCGGCTCCCGGACATCTCCGCGATGTGGAGATCATTGGAGAATGCATACCTCCAAAATATCGGTGGAAGGGACGCGACGGAATGGGAGTGCCATTCAGCTCTTTGAATTACGGCAGTTTGGCGCCAGCTACTGATATTTTAAAAATCTATCGCGAGAAATTCACAGCGCAATCCTGCACACCAGAGACATCGACCCCGGCGCCCGATTCTGAATATAGGTTGAGCATGACTTGCACTCATCAGGATTTCTTGGAGGCGAAGGTATTTATCGCGAAGCAGGGTGATTGCAAAACTGTCACCGTTGATTTTTTAGACAACGATTAAATCAATGAAGGTGCCACTTGAGCAAACGCATTGACATTTTGGACGGGCAAAAAGCACTGTCTCAAAACTATGGGCTCGTGTACACCTGCAACCTTGGTTGGCTTGACTTGGGCCATATGCATCCAGAGTCCACGAGGCCGCATACCGGAGCCTCTGCACTCTGGAAAGAAATCAATGCGGGCGGCCCGGATGTCAGGCATTGCCTGGGCATTCATCCGCAAATATGCACGCATCCCTCCAAGACGGACACTTTTAAGGCGGTCACCTTCCCTGACAAAAAGACGACGGGGTTCAAGGTCGTGCATCGACAAGACATGCATGCGCTTGGCAAGAAGATATCTTCCGGAGTCAAGCGGGAATATGTGGTCAAGCACAACCTGTCTCCTGCCGAGAAAAAATCAGTGGCTTTAGCCATCTTCATGGAAGTCAGCCTGGAATTTGAGGCACATCAAGAGTTCTTTCCGAATTTCATCACGGACAGCGGCTTCAGCCAGGAAGATCTGGTTTCCAATTTGATCGGCTTTCATATTGCCATCGGCACAGTGACCAAAGCCCAGGCCTTGGCCATGGCAAAACCCGTTTCCAAAGAAACTGCGTTGGCCATATGGGACCGCAACGGTTCGGTAGGCAGCAACAAGAACAGAGGATTCAAGCCGATGTTCAGCCCGGACACATCCGTCATCAATGACAAGGCCTGCATCAACGAATGCGGGGGCGTACTTCCTCGCATACCGGAATTTCTCGCTCAAATAAAGCCTGCAAAAAAGGGAACGCTTTTTATCAACAACGCCCTGGGCGGCGTTTGATATCTGGTCTACGGCATTTTTTTACTTTCTACTAAAGGAAATCTCATGACGATCAAGATTGGCATCAATGGCTTCGGCCGCATCGGCCGCATGGTGTTCCGCGCCGCCGTGCAGAACTTCTCCGACATCGAGGTCGTCGGCATCAACGACCTGTTGGAGCCGGATTACCTGGCGTACATGCTCCAGTACGACTCGGTGCATGGCCGCTTCAAGGGCACCATCGCGGTGGAGGGGAACACCCTGGTCGTCAACGGCAAGAAGATCCGCCTCACGCAGGAACGCGACCCTGCGCAGCTCAAGTGGAACGAGGTCGGCGCGGACGTCGTGATCGAGGCCACGGGCCTGTTCCTGACCAAGGAGACGGCGCAAAAGCACATCGACGCGGGCGCGAAGAAGGTCATCCTGTCGGCACCGTCCAAGGACGACACGCCGATGTTCGTGCATGGCGTGAACTGCAATTCCTACGCCGGCCAGCCCATCATCTCCAACGCCTCGTGCACCACCAACTGCCTGGCCCCCGTGGCCAAGGTGCTGAACGACAAGTGGGGCATCAAGCGCGGCCTGATGACCACCGTGCACGCCGCCACCGCGACGCAAAAGACCGTGGACGGCCCGTCCAACAAGGACTGGCGCGGTGGCCGCGGCATCCTGGAAAACATCATCCCCAGCTCCACCGGCGCCGCCAAGGCCGTGGGCGTGGTGATCCCGGCACTCAACAAGAAGCTGACCGGCATGTCGTTCCGCGTGCCCACCTCCGACGTGTCGGTGGTGGACCTGACCGTCGAGCTGGAAAAGCCCGCCACGTACGCCGAGATCTGCGCTGAAATGAAGTCGCAGTCGGAAGGCGCGCTCAAGGGCATCCTGGGCTACACCGAAGACAAGGTGGTGGCGACCGACTTCCGCGGCGAAAGCTGCACCAGCGTGTTCGATGCCGATGCCGGCATCGCCCTTGACGACACCTTCGTGAAGATTGTGTCCTGGTACGACAACGAATGGGGCTACTCCAACAAGTGCCTGGACATGGTGCGCGTGGTGTCTTCCCGCTGAGACAGCAGCGCCCGCTCGCCGGACCATCGGAACGCGCCTTCGGGCGCGTTTTTCTTTGGGCGAATGGTTTGTGCCGCCATTGGCCGCTTCGCCTCCGCCCAGCGGCATGAACCTGAATGGCATCCGCAGGAACGCGCTCGCAACCGTTGCTTTCGGATGCATTGCTCACGTTTCGTCGGACATTGCCCACGCGGCCTGCTGCGATGGGCCTACGCCGGAGGGCAGGCCCAACCCGAACAATCGGAACCCTGTCGCCAGGGGCACCCGTCACCGGGACCCGCCCCGAAGCGTCATTCCATCCCTGTCCGGAGAAAAACACCATGCCGACCTTCACCTTGATCCGAACTGCCACTGCCGTGCTGGCGCTGGGCGCGCTTGCCGCCTGCTCCTCCACACCCAAGCCCACCGAGCAGATGGCCGTGAGCCGCACTGCCGTAGACCGCGCGACCACCGCGCCCAAGGTGGCCGCCAACGCCCCCGTGGAACTGCAGAGCGCCCGTGACAAGTGGACCCAGGCCCAGCAGGCCCTGGACAGCAAGGACTACACGCGCGCCCGCCGCCTAGCCGCCGAAGCGGAAGCCGACGCCCGCGTGGCCGAGACGAAAGCCGAAGCCACGGACAACGCCGCCACGCTGCAGCAAGTCAAGACCAGCATCCAGTCGCTGCAGGACGAAATCACCCGCCGCGCGCCACCCGTCCCTGGCGCCATGCCACCCCCACCCCCTCCTGCGCCCATGGCCGCCCCCATGCCTGCACCCATGCCCGGTGCCGTGCCTCCGGCCCGCTGAGGCGCCGGGCCTTCGGGCCCGCCTTCCTGACCGGCCGCCCACACCCACGCGCCACCGCGGCGCGGCCGCCCATCCCCCGATTTGAAGGACACCACCATGCAGTCATCCAACCTCCGCCGCACCTCCACCCTGGCCGCTGCCCTGCTCGCCGCCGGCCTGCTGGCCGCCTGCGCGTCGCCCGGCCCCCTGCCGGCCGTGGAGCAGGCCCGCTCCGCTGTGAACCGCGCCGCCACCGATCCGGCCGTGAACCAATACGCCCAGCTCGAACTGAAGGCCGCCACCGACACGCTGGCCCGCGCCGACCATGTGCTGCGCGACGAGAAGGACGAGTCCGAAGCCAACCACCTGGCCTACCTAGCCACGCAGCGCGCCGCCATCGCCACCAACACGGCCCAGGCCCGCCGCCTGGACGCCGAGATCAAGCAGGCCGGCAGCGAGACCGACCGCCTGCGCCTGGAAGCGCGCACCCGCGAGGCCGAAGCCTCGGCCCGCAATGCGCAGGTCGCCCAGGCCCGTGCCATGACGGCCGAGCAGCTCGCCGCGCAGCAGCAGGCGCAAGCCCGCGCCGCGCAGGACCGCGTGCGCCAGCTCGAAGCACAACTGCGCGAGATCGAAGGCCAGCAGACCGAGCGCGGCCTGCTGGTCACGCTGGGCGATGTGCTGTTCGCCTTCAACAAGGCCGACCTGTCGGCCCAGGCCGGTCCGCGCCTGGACAAGCTGGCCAACTTCCTCAAGCAGTTCCCCGAGCGCAAGCTGCTGATCGAGGGCTACACCGACAGCGTGGGCTCGGACAGCTACAACCAGGAACTGTCGGAGCGCCGCGCCCAGGCCGTGCGTGACGCGCTGGTTCAGCGCGGCGTGGACACCAGCCGCATCACGGCACGCGGCTATGGCAAGTCCTACCCCGTGGCCGAGAACGGCTCGCCCGAAGGCCGTGCGATGAACCGCCGCGTCGAGATCGTGATCGCCGACGCCCAGGGCAACCTCAAGGGCCGTTAAAGTCCGACCGATCCGCGGGCGGGCCACCGCCTGCATCGACCGCCGCCGTTTCCCTGCATCTGCCGGGCACGGCGGCTTTCCTTTCTTTCGTCCCCACCCTTCTGGATCCGATCCGCCATGCACCCCGACTTGCCCGATGCCGCACGCCATGTGCTGACCTTCTGGTTCGAGGAAACCACGCCCCAGCAATGGTTCGCCAAGGACGCGGCGTTCGACGCCGCCATTCGCGAACGCTTCGCCCGCCTGCACCACGAGGCGGCGCAAGCCGAGCTATGGGACTGGCGCGCCACGCCGCAGGGCCGGCTGGCGGAGGTGATCGTGCTGGACCAGTTCTCCCGCAACCTGTACCGCGACAGCGCCCAGGCGTTCGCGCACGACGGCATGGCACTGGTGCTCGCGCAGGAGGCGGTGGCGGCCCAGGCCGACGCCGCCTTGCCGCCCGCGTGGCGCGCGTTTCTCTACATGCCTTACATGCACAGCGAGTCCGCTGCGGTGCAGGCGCGATCGGTCGCGCTGTTCACGCAGCTCGGCAATGCCAACAACCTGGACTTCGCGGTGCGTCACCGGGACATCGTGGTGCGCTTCGGCCGCTTTCCGCACCGAAACGCCGTGCTGGGCCGCCCTTCGACGCCGCAGGAGACGGCCTTCCTGCAGGAGCCCGGCAGCGCGTTCTGAGGGGCTGCAGCGGGGGGCGCTTCACCAGCCCCTCAGCGCCCCTGTATTTCGGCGAAGCCCTTGGCAGCCTCCTGCACATCGGGCGGGAAGTCCGACATCTCCTGGATCTGCCGCACCTCGATGGTTTCGTTGCCCGACGCCGGGCAGCGCGAGGCCCACGCGATCGCCTCCTCCCGGGAGGCCACCTCGATGATCCAGAACCCGCCCAGCACCTCGGCCACGCCGGGAAACGGCCCAGGCTGCACCTTGGGCGTACCGCCTTCGAAGGTGATGCGCACGCCCGCCGACGGCGGGTGCAGGCCTTCCAGCGACCGCAGCACGCCGGCGGCCTGCAGGCTTTCGTTGTAGGCCATCATGGCCGCGACGGCGTCGGCCTCGGGCACGGTGCCGGGCGCGGCGGATTCGTAGCCGTGGGGAATCATCAAGAGCATGAATCGCATGGCAGGGCCTCCGAGGCAGGTTCAGGACTCGGTGGGGGGAATGGCGCCGGGCTCCATGAACATGACCTCCCACAGGTGCCCGTCCGGGTCTTCGAAGCCGTGCTGGTACATGAAGCCGTGGTCCTGCGCCGCGCGCGGCGCCTTGCCGCCGGCGGCGATTGCCTGGCGCACGATCTCGTCCACGGCCGCCCGGCTATCGCGCGACAGGCAGATCAACACCTCGGTGGTGCGGTGCGCGTCGCTCACGGGCTTGTCGGTGAAGGTCTGGAAGAACGGCTGGGTGAGCAGCATGACGAAGCTGTGCTCTCCCACGATCATGCAGGTGGCCTTGTCGCTGGTGAAGCGCGGGTCGAAGCGAAAACCCAGCGCGGTGAAGAACGCGACGGACCGGGGCAGGTCCTGGATGGGCAGGTTCACGAACATCTGGGTGGCCATGGACATCTCCAAAAAAAGGGCGGGGCTTGTGTACGCCGTTCACAAACCTTAGCAGACACAATGGACAGCGTCCACATCGACAAACCCGCATGACCGAACCCGCCTCGCAGGCCCCGAACCCGCCCCCCAAAGCCGCGCCGCCGCGCCAGACCTACCGCCACGGGGATTTGCGCCGCGCCCTGCTGGACGCGGGCGTGGCGCTGGCGCGCGAGGGCGGCCCGCAGGCCGTGGTGCTGCGCGAGGCCACGCGCCGGGCGGGCGTGGCGCCCAACGCGGCCTACCGCCACTTCGCCAATCGCCAGGACCTGCTGGAGGCCGTGCGCGCCGTCGCGCTGGCCCGCGTAGCGCGGGCCATGGAAGCCGAGCTGGCCGCCATCCCCGCCGGCCTGGCGCCGCCCGATCAGGCCCGGCGCAGCCTGCGCGCGGTGGGCACCGGCTACCTGCGCTTCGCACGCGAGGAGACGGGCCTGTTCCATGCCGCCTTCGCCGCTTCGGGCGACATCGGCCCCCAGACGCCGAACCATGCCGACAAGGGTGGCGCGACCGGGCTCGACCCGTTCCAACTGCTGGGCGCCGCGCTGGACCGCATGGTGGCGGCGGGCGTGCTGCCTGCCGAGCGGCGGCCCGGGGCGGAGTTCCTGGCCTGGTCGGCGGTGCACGGCCTGGCCCTGCTGGTGATCGACGGCCCCCTGGGCCGCGCGGTGGGGCCGCAGATGGACCGCGTGGCCCAGCGGCTCCTGGACATGGTGGAAAAGGGCCTGTGATCGGCAGGCCTTTCCAGACTGCAAGGTTCATGGCCCGATCGGTCTCCAGCGCATAGTTTGCTAGGGCATATTGCTACATTTTTAGTAGCAAAACAGATTTCCATTGCGGATCGCCGCACATCACTGTAAATTCATACAGTGATTCTCGACGCCAAACTCGCCATCCTTGCCGACGCCGCCAAGTACGACGCCTCGTGCGCCTCCAGCGGCGCGGCGCCACGCAACTCCGTGGGTGGGCGCGGCATCGGCTCCACCGAGGGCTCAGGCATCTGCCACAGCTACGCGCCGGACGGGCGCTGCATCTCGCTGCTCAAGATCCTGCTCACCAACTTCTGCCTGTACGACTGCCTGTACTGCGTGAACCGCGTGAGCAGCAACGTGCAGCGTGCGCGGTTCACGGTGCAGGAGGTGGTGGACCTCACGCTCGACTTCTACCGGCGCAACTGCATCGAGGGGCTGTTCCTGTCCAGCGGCATCATCCAGAGCCCCGACTACACCATGGAGCTGGTGGTGGAGGTGGCCCGCGTTCTGCGCGAGGAGCACGACTTTCGCGGCTACATCCACCTCAAGACCATTCCCGATGCGGCGCCCGAACTGATGCAGCGCGCCGGCCGCTACGCCGACCGCCTGAGCATCAACGTGGAGCTGCCCACGCCGCAGGGCCTGGCGGCGCTGGCGCCCGAGAAGGACGGCGCCGCCATCCGCCGCTCGATGGCGCGCATGGCCGGACACATCGCCGATGCCCGACAGGCCCGGCGCGAGCAGCAGGGCGCCGCGCAGGTCGTCTCGCTGCCCGGGCGCACGCGGCGGGCCGCCGCGCCGCATTTCGCCCCGGGGGGCCAGAGCACGCAGATGATCGTGGGCGCGGACGCGGCGGACGACCGCACCATCCTGGCCACGAGCGCGCAGCTGTACGGCGGCTTTCGCCTGCGGCGCGTGTACTACTCGGCCTTCAGCCCCATTCCGGACGCCTCGCGCGCGCTGCCGCTGGCCGCCCCGCCCATGGTGCGGGAGCACCGGCTGTACCAGGCCGACTGGCTGATGCGCTTTTACGGCTTCGCGCACGAGGAGATCGTGCCCGCGCGCCAGGGCGGCATGCTGTCGCTGGACATGGACCCCAAGCTCGCCTGGGCCATCGCGCATCCGGAGCGCTTCCCGGTCAACCTCAACACCGCCCCGCGCGAGATGCTGCTGCGCGTGCCGGGACTGGGCGTGGGCTCGGTGGACCGGCTGCTGGCCTCGCGCCGGGTGCGGCGCGTGCGGCATGCCGACCTGTCGCGGCTGCGCGTGCCGCTCAAGAAGGTGCTGCCGTTCGTCGAGACGGTGGACCATCGGCCGGGGCGCCTGCTCGATTCGGTGCACCTGCCGGCGTTCTTCGCCACGCCGGCACGGCCGGCCCCGCTGGCGAGCGCACCTGCCGCCCCCGTGCCGCCCGTGCAGGCCTCGCTGTTCGGCTGATGGACGACGCAACCACCACCACCGCCACCGATGCGGTCACCACCGTGACCCTGGGCCACGCCACCGACTGGGCGGGCTTTCGCGCGGCAGCGCGCACGCTGCTGCAAGGCGGCCGCCCGCCGCAGCAGGTGCAATGGTTCACGGCCGCGGACGCGGCGGGCGACCTGTTCGCCGAGGGGTCCGGGGAGGCCGGCCCGGCGGCAGCGGACGATGCCGTTCGCGCGCCGGGCGCATCCTTTTCGCCCGATGCACCGCCGCCCGCGTCCCCACCGCGGGTGCCACGCGAATTCCTGCAGCAGTGCGAGCGCGTGGTGCTGCACCGCGACCCGGGCCGCTTCGCGCTGATGTACCGGCTGCTGTGGCGGCTCGCGCACGAGCCGGGCCTGCGCCACGACCCGCTGGACCCCGACCGCCTGCGGCTGCAGCACCTGGACCGCGCCGTGAAGCGCGACATGCACAAGATGCGCGCCTTCGTGCGGTTCCGGCCCGTGCCCGAGCCCGACGGCGGCACGCTGCACATCGCCTGGTTCGAGCCGGACCACTGGATCACCGAGGCCAACGCGCCGTTCTTCGCACGTCGCTTCACCCAGATGCGCTGGGCCATCCTCACGCCGGACGCCAGCGTGCACTGGGACGGCCAGCGGCTGCACCGGGGCCCGGCGGCGCAGCGCAGCGACGCGCCGCCACCGGATGCGGGCGAGGCGCTGTGGCTCACCTACTACCGCAACATCTTCAACCCCGCGCGCCTGAAGCTGGACATGATGCGCAAGGAGATGCCCACGCGCTACTGGAAGAACCTGCCCGAGGCCACGCTGATCGGCGAACTCGCGCAGACGGCGCAGACCCGCAGCATGCGCATGGTGGAGGCGCCCGGCACCGTGCCGCGCCGGCGCATCGCGGCAGGCCCCGGCCGCGCCGCCGGCAGGCCTGCGGAATAAAAAAGCCCCGCGAAAGCGGGGCCGTGGCGGTTCGGTGCCCGGAGGGCCGGGGCCCGCACAGGCCCGGCGCTGCCGGGCCCTGCCGGACTCACTCGGTCGCGGTGCGGATGGTCTCGCGGCCGTGGCGGTCCTTGAGGCGGCCCAGGTCGGTGTCGAGGGCGCGGGCCGCCTTTTCGACCGCGCTGGTGAAGGCATCGGCCAGCTTGTCGGCGTCCGCGCTGGCGGCGACGGGCGGACGGCCCGCCGCGCGGGCTTCCACCACGCAGCGCTTGTCGGCCGCGCCGGACTTGCCGGCATCCACATCGGACAGGAAGACCTCCACGCGGGTCAGGTGGTCGCGAAAGCGTGCAAGCCGGCTGTTGGTCTCGTCATGGATCCACTGGGCCAGCGATTCGCCGCCCTGGATGTAGTCGTCGGTGTGCACCTGTACTTGCATAGCGTTGCTCCTTTTTTCCAATGGCGCCCGGCAGGGGCCGGGCAAGACGAAAGGGCGGGACCGGCGCGTGGATGCCGCGTTCCGGCCACCACCCGGGGGCATCGTCGCACATCGCAGCGCCGGGCACCGCAACGCGCGGCGCTGAGGGACTGTCGGGCGGGCGCCCACGGCGGGAGCGGCCGGTTCCTACAGCCGGCGCCGGGGGCGGGTGTTACAACGTTCGGATGCCTTTTGCCCTGACCTGCGGCGCATCCATTCGCCGCCGATTCTCCTTCGCGGACCGCTGAGCATGTCCACCTCCAAGCGCCTCAAGATCGGTCTGTCCGCCTGCTTCTCCCACGCGGACCCCGCACGCTCGCTGTTCACCAACAAGACGCTGCAGTACGTGGAGCAGTCGATCGCCCACTGGATCATGTCCGCCGGCGCGATGGTGGTGATGGTGCCCTGCCCCACCGGCGAAACCGCGCGCGGCGACGTCACCCTGGCGCACTACGCGGACTGGCTCGATGGCGTGGTGATGCACGGCGGGTCCGACGTGTGGCCCGGCACCTATGGCGAGGTCCCGCTCAAGGACGCCTGGCTGGGCGACCGCATCCGCGACCTGTACGACCTGGCGGTGGTCGAAGCCTTCGAGCAGGCCGGCAAGCCCATCTTCGGCGTGTGCCGGGGGCTGCAGCTGATCAACGTGGCCTTCGGCGGCACGCTCTACCAGGACATCGAAACCCAGCACCCCGGCGCCCAGCAGCACCGCAACGCGGTGACTTACGACCAACATTTCCACGAGGTGGAATTAGTGCCCGGCACCCGGCTGTCGCAGATGTATCCGAGCCAGCAGCGCGTGGTGGTCAACAGCATCCACCACCAGGGCATCAAGAACCTCGCGCCGGGCTTCGAGATCGAGGCCTGGAGCCATCCCGACGGCGTGCCGGAGGCGATCCGGCGGCGCCCGCAGCGCGGGCGCGGCTACATCGCCGCCACCCAGTGGCACCCGGAATTCTTCAAGCCCGGCTCGTCGCAGACCATGGACGACGCGCCCATCCTCGAGGACTTTCTGGCGGCCTGTTCGCGCTCCAAAGTGCGTCCGTTGCCGGGCCACAGCCCCTTCCAGATCCGGGATCGTGCCGCCCGACTGCTCCGGCAGGCACTTTTGCTGCGCCGCTGAGAGGCGCGCGCTACCTCAACCGTAGCTATCAAAAACGATAGCAACCCCGCCAGACAGCGCTGCGCTGCAGTCGCTGTTTCGCATCGCAATCATCCAGAGAGGCCTTTCCGGCAAATTGTTTCCATTTGTTAACAATGCGAAGGCCTACCGTGTAACTGTGCAATAACTGTGTCCGGAGACAGTGCAGCTTGGAGAGCTGCAAGACGACGTAGACCACTGTCCCATCGAAATTTTCTTCCTGCAACGAATAGGGGAAAGCGATGCAAACGAGACCGTCAGCCGCAGGCGCAATGCCGCGCGGAACCCACACCGACCCGTCCCCCAGACTGCCGTCGCGCGCGATGCCTGCCGCGGTGGCCTTGTTCTGCCTGGCCCTCGTGGCCGGGCCCGGCACCGCGGCGGCGGACACCCTCACCGGCAACCTGCAGGCGACCATGCGCATCAGCACGGGCTGCGTCATCTCGGGCAGTTCGGGCGGGCAGTCCGGCGTGAGCTTCGGGACGCTGGACTTCGGCACCCAGCCCGCGACGTTCTCCGGCACCGTGAGCGCGGCCCCCACGGGCGGCGCCGGCGGGGCGGGCACCACGCAGATCCTGTGCTCGCCCGAGATCACCGTCATCAGCGTGACGGTGGGCGGCGGGCTGCATGCCGGCCAGGGCGCCGGGGTGGGCGTGGGCACGCGGGCGATGAACTCCGCGTCGGCCTACATCCCCTACGAGGTGTACCAGGACGCGAGCCACACCACGCCCTACCCGCTCAACACGCCGGTGGCGAATGTCGCCATTCCCACGGCGGGCGCGGCGTTCAATTTGCCCATCTACGGGCAGGTCAACAAGACCGGCAGCCAGTCGCTGCCCTTCGGGGCCTACACCGACACGCTCGGGGTCACGCTGACGTTCTGACAGCTCGGCGGCCGGCCACGCGCCCGGCCCGCCCGGAGGAAATCCATGATGCAAGCCATCGGACGGCATGGGCCCATGCACGCCCTGGAAAGCCCTGCCCGCCGGTTCCGCAGGCCGCACGCCACCCCGGCGGGCGTGCGCAAAGCCGCCTCGGTGGCGGTGCTCGCGGCGTTGCCGGCGTGGGTCGCCGTGCCCGCCGAAGCCGCCACGCCCATCGCCACCACGGCCACGATTCCGGTGAGCGCGACCGTAGCGCGCGGCTGCCAGATCTCGGGCAGCGCGCAGACCACCGGGTTGTCATTCGGCCTGCTCGACTTCGGCGTGCATTCGCCCGTGCGCACCGGCACCCACAGCGTCATGGCCACGGGCGGTGCGGGCACACAGGCCCAGGTGCTGTGCACGCCGGGCACCACGCTGCGGGTGACGGTCGGCAGCGGCCTGCACGCCAGCGGCGCGCAGCGCCGGCTGTCCAACGGCTCGCAGTTCATTCCCTACGCGCTCACGCTGGTGGCGGCCGGCGCGCCGGTCCTGCTGCCCAACGTGGCGGCGGACATGGCGCTGGGCGCCACGCCCACGGCACTGCCCATCCAGGCCACCGCGACGTTCCCGGGCTCCGGGCTCAGCGCCGGCACCTACACCGACACCGTGCAGGTGACCCTTTCGTGGTGATGCCGCACCGCTTCCTCACGCTCGCCCTGGCTGGCCTCTGCGGCATCGGCCCGGGGAGCGCGCCGGCGCACGCAGCCACGCCGATCATGATCTGGCCCGTGGACCCGGTCATCACGGGCCCGCAGCGCGCGGTGGCGCTGTGGCTGGAAAACCGCGGCGCCGAGCCCGTGTCGATGCAGGTGCGGGTGTTCCAGTGGCGCCAGACCGACGGACAGGACCGCTTCGAGGCGCAGCGCGAGGTGGTGGCCAGCCCGCCCATCAGCCAGATTCCGCCGGGCCAGCGCCAGATGGTGCGCCTGCTGTCCACGCAGCCGGTGCCGGCGCGCACCGAGCAGGCCTACCGCGTGCTGGTGGACGAACTGCCCGCCGCGACGCCCCCGCCGCCCCCGGACCCGCCCGCGCCCGCGCCCCCCTCGGCCGGCGCATCGCGCACGCCGCAGGCGCTGCCCAGCGACGCGGCAGTGGCCGTGCGCCTGCAGATCCGCTATGCGATCCCGCTCTTCGTCTACGGGCCGGACACGCTGCCGCAGCGCCTGTCCGATGCGCGGTCGCTGGTCGATGGCACCGCGGTCGTCACGCCCGAGCTGTCGTGGGCCCTCACGGGCGCAGGCCGTGCCAGCCAGGTCGTGGTGCACAACCACGGCGCGTCGCACGCGCGCATCACCTCCGTCGCCTGGGCGCGCGGCGGCAGCCCCGTGGCGCCGCCCAAGGACGTGCTGAACTACGTGCTGCCCCATGGCCAGATGCCGCTGGACCTGGCGCCGCCGCCCTCACCCGACCACGACCTGATGGTGACGGTCAACGGGCGCGAAGCCCAGCTGCCCCGTGCATCGCAATGAACCGCGCCCCTCTCCGCTGCGCACCCGCATCGCCCGGTGGGGGGTGCTGGCGGCATGCCTACCGCGCCTGCTCAGCGCCAGCGACTATCCGGTGCCGGACGCGCATGCCGGCGCCCCGGTCACCCTGTTCCTGGAGATCGTCGTCAACGGAAGGACCACCGGCGAGGTCGTCAAGGTGCAGCACAGCGGCCCCCATTACGAGATCGATGCGGAAACGCTGCGCGAGCTGTCCCTGCAGACCCCCGAGCCGGACGGCGCCCCCGTGGCCGTGGACACCCTGCCCGGCGTCTCGGCCCAGTACGACAGCCTGGGTCAGCGCCTGCTGCTGCAGGTGCCGCCCGAGTGGCTGCCGATGCAGGACCTGGCCGACCACAGCCGCACGCAGCTGCCGCTGGGCGGAGGCAGCGGCCTGCTGTTCAACTACGACGCCTACACCATGACCACGCAGGGCCGCACCACCTCGTCGGTCTGGTCCGAGGCCCGGTACTTCGGCGAGCCCGGCGTGGTGTCCAGCACCGGCATCCTGCGCCGCGGCGCCACCGGCATGTCGACCGGCTTCGTGCGCTACGACACGCAGTGGACCCGGCCCGAGACGCAGGAGGCCACGCAGACCGTGTACGGCGACGTCATCACCGGCTCGCTGCAGTGGAGCACGCCGGTGCGGATGGGCGGCGTGCAGTGGTCGCGCAACTTCAGCATCCGGCCCGACCTGGTGACCTATCCGCTGCCCGCCTTCTCTGGCCAGGCGGCCGTGCCCTCGGCGGTGGACGTGTTCATCAACGGCTTTCGCGCGGCCAACCGGGCCGTCGCGCCGGGCCCGTTCACGCTGGGCGAGCTGCCCACGGTGAACGGCTCGGGCACGGCCTCGGTGGTGACCACCGACGCGCAGGGGCGGCAGGTGCTGACTTCGGTGCCGTTCTACGTCAACACGCAGCTGCTGCGCCCGGGCTGGACCGACTACTCGCTGTCGCTGGGAGCGCTGCGGCGCGCCTACGGTTTTCGCAGCCTGTCCTACGGCCGGCCGCTGGCCTCGGGCGTGTACCGCCAGGGCATCACCGAGGCGTTCACCCTGGAAACCCAGGCGCAGGCGGGCCGCGGGCTCGGCGTGGCCGGCGCGGGCGGGCTGCTGCGGCTGGGCCTGCTGGGGGTCGCCAATGCCTCCGTCACGCGGGGGCAGGCGCAGCGCGATCGCGGCGGCTGGCAACTCGGCCTGGGCTACCAGTTCCAGAGCACGGGCGGCGGCATTTCCATGCAGCAGCTGCAGCGCACGCCCGGCTACGGCGATGCCAGCACCTACGCCGACGACGGCTTTCAACTGCCGCGCCGCACGCGGCAGCTCGATGCCAGCCTGAACGTGGCGCGCGGCTCGTTCAGCGTGGGCTGGGTGGACCTGCAAAGCCGCGAGGGCCAGCGCAGCCGGCTGGCCTACGCCGGCTACAGCACGCCGCTCGGGGACCGCAGCTACCTGTCGTTCACCGCCGGCCGCACCCTGGAGACGGGCCAGACGCAGATGCGCCTGCAGCTCACCTACGTGCTGGGGCCGCAGTCGAGCGCGCAGACCGCCGTGGCCCGCTACGGCGACGGCACCACGCAGGCCCAGGCCAGCGTGCAGCGCACCGTGCCGTCGGACGGCGGCTTCGGCTGGAACCTGGGCCACACCGTGGGCGGCCAGGCGAACCGCTACAGCCAGGCCTCGGCGCTCTACCGCGGCGACAGCATGACGGTGCAGGGCGGCGCCTACGGCATGGCCGGCCACGGCACGCGCTTCGCGGGCGCGGCCGGATCGATCGGGCTGATGGACGGCTACGCCTTCGCCTCCAACCGCATCAGCGACGGCTTCGCGCTGGTGTCCACGGACGGCATGGCGGACGTGCCGGTGCTCTTCAACCACCAGCGGGTCGGCCGCACCAACGCCCGCGGCTACCTGCTCGTGCCGGAGGTGCCGGCCTACTACGAAGGCCGCTACGAGATCGACCCGCTGTCGCTGCCGGCGGACGTGCACACCCCCAGCCTGGAAAAGCGCGTGGCGGTGGCGCGCGGCACCGGCACCCTGGTGCGGCTGCCGGTGATGCGCGTGCGCACGGCCACCATCACGCTGGTGGACGGCCGGGGCGCGCCGCTGCCAGCCGGCACCGCCGTGGTCCACGAGCAGGGCAATGTGCCCACGGTGGTGGGCTGGGACGGCGTGGTGTACCTCACCGCGCTGCAGGCCCGCAACACGCTGGTGGCCCGCCTGCCGGACGGAGAGGTGTGCCGCGGCGCATTCAGCGAACAGGCCTACGCCGGCACGCGCGATCTGCGCGTGGTGTGCCGCACGGGCGACGCGCCGGCCGACGCCGGCCCGGAGATGCAATCGTGACCCCGTCCGGCCGCCGGCCCTCTCCCCTCGCCGGGGTGGCGCGGGCCGTGCGCCCCCTGCTCGCCCTGGCGGCCCTGGGGGCGGGCGCGCCGGCCTTCGCCGCCGTCTGCAGCTATGCGGAAACCGGCGCCTCGCTGGGCTCGGCGTCCTCATTCGCCGTGCGCGACGGCAGCCTGACCACGCCGGGCAGCTTCTCCATCACCTGCGGCTCCGGGCTGCTGTCGCTGCTGTCCACCGACAGCGTGCTGCGGGCCACGCTCACCAGCGACAACGGCTTTTTGCTGCGCAACATCAGCGACAGCACCAAGGCCATCGGCTACCAGGCGGGCAACGGCAGCGGGCTCATCTATTCGTCGGGCCTGCTGGTGATCAACGCCACCGGGGCCAACATCCTCACCCTGCTGCCCAACCGCAAGGCCACCGTGCCGTTGCAGATCGCCACGCTGAACGCCAACGTCCCGGCCGGCACCTACCGCGACACCCTGCGGCTGGCCTGGACCTACAACCTGTGCGACGGCGCGGGCCTGCTCGCCACCTGCCTGGGCACGGTGTACGCCGGCACGGCCACGCGCACCGTGACGGTGGAGCTGCAGGTGAACAACGACTGCCTCATCACGCCCGGGGCGATCAACTTCGGCAGCGCCGCGCTGCCCACGGGCTTCGGCGAGGCCGCGTCGCAGGTGGCGATGGTGTGCACCACCGGCATGGTCTACACCGTGGGCCTGGGGCCGGGCAGCAACCCGAGCGGCGGGCGGCGCCAGATGGCCAACGGCAGCAACCGGCTGGCCTACGACATCTTCTTCGGCGCGGGCACCACGCCCTGGGGCACGACCGTCGGCTCCCGCGTGTCCAGCAGCCAGGCCACGTCCGGCCCGGCGGGCGGCATCGCCAACGGCACGGGGTCGCACGTGTTTCCGTACCGCGCCCGCGTGTACCCCGACCAGGCCGCGCCGGTGGAGGGCACCTACCTGGACAACGTGGTGGTGGACGTGCAGTTCTGAGCCGCCCCGCCCACCCATCCAGCCCGCCCGGAAAACCCAGTCGAATAGGCCGCCAGCGCAATCAACACTAGGGCATATCGCTATATTTTTAATAGCAAATGCCCACCAATGCCTCGATCAGTGGTGGTGGCCGTGCCCACCGTGCACGTGGCGGTGCACGACTTCTTCCGGCAACGCCGGCCGCACCTCGGTCACCTTGCAGGAAAAACGCAGTGCCTGGCCGGCCAGCGGGTGGTTGCCGTCCAGGTGCACCTCGGGGCCCTTGATCTTGACCACGTTGAACACGTGCTCGCGCCCGTCGTTGCCCGCGCCGCGCAGCTGGCCGCCCACCTTCACGCCGGGCGGGAACTCGCTCTTGGGGATGGTGCGCACCAGGCTTTCGTCACGCTCGCCGAAGGCCTCGGCCGCGGTCAGGTCCAGCGTGGTGGCGAAACCGGTGGCCTGGCCGTCCAGCACGGCCTCCACCTTCGGAAAAATGCCGTCGTAGCCACCGTGCAGGTATGCCATGTGGCCGGAATCGAGCGGCTTGCCCTGCGGCGTGGTGACCTTGTAGCTCAAGGTGACGGCGGTGTCTTTGGAGATGTTCATGGAGGGAGGGTCCGGACAGGTCGGTGGATCGTCGAAGCCGGGCGGCGTGCGCCCGGCGGTGCAGGCCTGCATTGTCGAGCAACGCGCGCGCCATGGGTGCCCGCAGCCAGATCACCCGGAAAACGGCCTCGCAGCAGTTCCCCGATTCCACGAACGGCTACTTTTTCTGCCTGAACTTCGGTTTTCCCGCCTTGCTGACAAGCAACGCCACGACGACGACGACCATGAGCAAAAATGCGTACTGCCCCAGAAACTGGAAAGCGCCCCAAGCGAGCACCGCCAACACGATGCAAAGCAGCAGGAATAGAAGGCTATTCATCACGCATAGCTGAAATTGGACGGAGCGATTTTGGCTTGCATTCCAAAGCGTGCCCGGCCCGGATGATTTTTCTGAATGACCTAGGGGTTGTTGGCATAGAAGGCTGCCAGCCCATCGAACTCCAGTTTGTTCTGGCGAGCCATCACGAAAAGATCGGACATGCGTGATCCACAGCCGAGTGAGCGCCCCGCAGCCACCGCGATGCTGCCGATGGCCGCTCCGGTGTACGCGGAGGCCCCGATGGAGGCAGCCACCGCCAGCTTTTCCAGACCCACAGTGGCGCCGACCAGTTCAGCCATCGTGGCGCCTTTGCCCAACGTGGCCAGGGTCCCCACCATCGTCGAGGCCGTGCTGAGGGCCGTGTTGTAGGTATCAAACAGCGTGGACGGCACGGGCAAGCCCAAATCCTGCATGTTCTCGTTGAAGTATTTTTTGAAATCGCCCGCGGCGTAGCACTGCCCCATCCATCGACTCCGGTAGTGAGGGAGCACAGATGCTAAATCGGCCCTCTCCATCCCACGGCAATAACCATTTGCACACAAAAAATGACAGTCCGATCACCCGGCCGATGGCAATCCCACATCCACCGGCGCGGGCACGTCCGGCACCGCGCCCGGCCGCTGCGCGAACCGGCCCAGGGTCGGCCCGTGCACCGGCGCCGCATCGCCCCAAGGCCAGCCGCCGAAGCCGGTGCGGCGGTAGTCGGCCAGGGCCTCGGCGATTTCCTGCTGCGTGTTCATCACGAAGGGGCCGTACTGCACCACCGGCTCCGCCAGAGGCCGGCCCTGCAGCAGCAGGAATTCGGCGTCGGCCGTGCCGCCGTTGTGCAGTGCCACCGCTTCGCCCGCGCGCAGCTCCAGCGCGGCGTGGTCCACCGGGCGGCCCGCCAGCGTGACGCCGCTGCCGGCAAAGAAGTACAGCATGCGCCGCGTGCCCTGACCGGTGGCGGCGGGCAGCGTGAAGCGCGCGCCGGGCTCCAGGCGCAGCGTCCAGATGGCCACGTCGGCCTCGGCCTGTGCGGCCCACGATCCCGGCGGGGGCGCCAGGGGCGCGGCCTCGCCCAGCCGGCCAGCCACCACGGCCACGTGGGTGGCGCCGCCGCCGTCCGTGCCCGGGTCCACCACGCGCGGAATGTCACCGGACCAGAACATGGTGAAGTGCGGATCGACCCGCTTGGAACGCGCCGGCAGGTTGAGCCAGATCTGGAACAGCTCCAGCGGGTTGGGCCCGGTGCGGTCCAGCAGCGGGAACATCTCGGAATGCACCACGCCGTCGCCGGCGGTGAGCCACTGCACGTCGCCCTGGCCGAAGCGGGCGGCGGCGCCCAGCGAATCGGCATGGTCGATGAGGCCCTTTCGCACGATGGTCACGGTCTCGAACCCACGATGGGGGTGCGGCGGGAACCCGGGCACCACGTCGCCGTGGTACATGCTCCAGCCGTCCCGGCGCGAAAAGTCCTGGCCGATCTGCCGGCCGTGCAGCGGCGCATCCGGCCCCAGTTCGGCATTGCCGGGCGGGTAGGCGTCGTCGTGGTGGGCGCAGAACAGGAACGGGTCCATCGTGGGCCACAGCGGGCCCAGGGGCTGGGTGTTCAGGATCGGGGTGTCGGCAACGGCTGGCATGGAAAGCTCCTGGGTGGCGCCGCGCGCGGCCCCGGCGGCGGGCGTGCACGGTGGGGTGCGGCCGGCGTGGCGCGGGCCATGCGGCGGCATGGTCTGGCACTGCATATGGGGGCGACCGGCCGCGCTGCAACGCGGGCGCGGGCAGGACGGACTGGTGCAGCCATGGAACAGTGGCCTGCGCGCCGGCCACGCAGCAGGGACGGCACGGGCCCGCACGGCCATGCCATGGCAACCCGGTATTTCAAGGAAAAACCGGTCCATGCCGGCGGATTTCATGCCTGAATTGCTATTAATTCAATAGCAAATTACCTCTGCGCAGCCAGCGGGCCGCTCAATCCTGCAGCGGCTGGTTCAGCTCCGTGCGCCAGGCGGCGGGGTCCGAGCCGGTCTCGGGCCCGGTCAGGTAGCACTCCCACAGCTCGCCCGTGGGCGTGAGGCCCTCGCCCTCGATCCATTGCAGGAAATCGCCCCAGGCGCCGGCCAGGTCTTCATAGCGCCCGCGGTGCACGGTGCGGGCCGCGCGCATGGCGGGCCACTCGCCGGGCTGCATGCGGCCGTGCGGGCCGATGGGCGCGGCCAGGGGCACGCTGATCTCGAAGTCGAACGTGTCCGTGGGCCGGCGCCGGTGGTGGGTGAACCAGGGGCCGGCAGGCGAGGCGCCCTGGGCGGCGATGGCGTCCATCAGGTCGCGCACGCCCTGGCCCATGACGTGCTGGATCTCCTCGCGAGTGCAGGTGACGTGGATGAACGCCGTGGGGCGGGCGGGAAGGTCGGCGATGTGGGGCGTGTCGATCATGGGCTGAGCGGGCGCGGGGGGCCGTGGTGGTCAATCGGAGGGGCGATGGCAAGCGTCCGGCATCAGGGCGGTCCGGTCAGGCGGCGGGCGTGCACACCACCATCCACGGCACCCCGAACCGGTCGGCCACCATGCCGAACGCGGGCGAGAAGAAGGTGGGCGACAGCGGCACCTGCACCTGGCCGCCCTCGGACAGCGCGGCGAACAGGCGCCGGGCCTCGGCCTCGTCGGCCGGGTTGAGCGACAGCGACACGCCCTGGAACACGGGCTGCCCACCGTTCATGCCGTCAGAGGCCATGAGCGTGGTCTCGCCGATGCGGAACGCGGCGTGCATGACCTTGTCGCCCGGCGGCGGGGCCGCGCCCGCGCAACCGGACGCATCGGTCGGGGCGGGGCTGTCCGAAAAGCGCATCAGCGCGGTGACCTCCGCGCCCAGGGCCGTGCGATAGAACGCCAGCGCCTCTTCGCACCGGCCGTCGAAAAACAGGTAGGGTTCCACTTTCATGCGTCGTCTCCTGGCGGCCCGCGCCGGGGCCGGATGCGGCGCCCATCACGATTGTGAACACCGTTCACAAACCATAGCCGGCCTGCCGGGCAGCGTCCACCGGGGATTCCCGGACCCGGGGCGCAGGGCCATCGATCAGATATCGGCGGCGATCGCCGGCTCCCCATGGCCCAGCGCGTCCAGGCTGATCTGGATCTGCGGCACGTCGCTCAGGTCCGGGCTGCGGCCATCGGATAGGTCTTCGAGCGCGGTGAACTGCCCGTCCAGGTACAGGAAGGTGACGGTGCCGGCGATGTCCGCCAGCGCGTCTTCGGGGCTGGGAAACCCGTCTCGCGCCACCTGGTCGCCGCCGTCCAGCGCGTAGCCGTAGCGGCCCTGGGCCTCGGTCAGCGCGCCCAGGTCGATGAGCTTGTCGCGCACGTTGCTGGCGTACACGCGGCCACCGGCCGCATAGAGCGTGAAGGTCTGCGCGGCGCGCGCGGCCTGGGAGAGCGAGGAAGCGGTCATGGACTCATCCTTTCAGTTCCAACGAAACGGGTGCCACCCGGGGGCTTGCGCACAGGCCCCTGCGGTGCGTGGCGCGTCAGGTCAAGGCTGCCGGCCGGTGCCGTCGCTGGCGGTCTCGCGCGTGGCCAGCCACCAGCCGCAGACCAGGCCCGCCACGCCGAGCGCGGCCACGGCGGCCAGTCGGCTGTCGCGGTGATCGCGGTGGCCGCCGTCGATGGCGGTGCCGCGCGACGGCTCGAACAGGTTGCCTTCGGACGCGGGCACTTCGCGCGCGCGCCGCAGCGCCGCATCGGTGAGCCAGCGCATCGCGCGGCCCACGCTGGCCGGCGCCAGCGCATGGGCCAGGCGGCCGGGCAGCGCGGGCGCGCCGAGCCAGGTCACGTCGCGCGGGCGGGTGGATAGGCCCACGATGGCCTCGGCCACGCGGCGCGGGTCCACCATGGGCAGCGGCGGCCGGATGCTGCGGCCCGTGTAGTTGGCGCCGTGCGAGAGGCCCGGCGAATCGACGAAGGTGGGGGCCACGTCGCACACGTGCACGTGGGGCAGGTCGGACACCTCGGCGCGCAGGCTTTCCGACAGCCCGCGCAGGCCGAACTTGCTCGCGGTATAGGCGGCCGCATAAGGCGCGGGCACCCAGCCGCCCATCGAGATGAGGTTGACCAGCGTGCCGCGGCCGCGTTCGCGAAAGTGCGGCAGCACGACGTGCGCGCCGTGCAGGTGGCCCAGCAGGTTGGCCTCCAGCACGCGGCGGTGCGCGGCCACGGGCACGTCTTCGAAACGGCCCACGGCGCCCACGCCCACGCTGTTCACCCACACGTCGATGTGGCCGAAATGGCGCAGCGCCTTGGCCCGCAGGGCCTGCACGGCCTGGGGATCGGTCACGTCGGTGGGCACGCCGATGGCGGTGCCGCCCTCGGCCCGGCAGGCCAGCGCCACCGCCGACAGGGTGCCCGCATCGCGCGAGGCCAGCACGATGCAAGCGCCGCGCCGGGCGAAGGCCAGCGCCGTGGCGTGCCCGATGCCGCTGGACGCGCCCGTGATGACGACGACCGTGCGCTCGGGCAGGGGCGCGGCCGGGGCCTGGTCGGCAGACGTTTCAGGATCGGGGGTCGGGGAGCGGGCAAAGAGCATGGGGCCGGGATTCCTTGGGGTCGTCGTTGCTGCGAACGGCGCGGGCGCCTGAATGCAGTGACCCACCCAGACGCGAAGGCGCCGCCTTCCAATGGCCGTTGTATCCCCCGATCGCGGGCCCGGGCGTAGGACGGTGCCGGAAAGGCGGCCGCACGGGCCACCTCACGGGGCAAGGCATGGAAACTCCGGTAGGCCGCCAGCGCAATATGCACTAGGGCATCATGCTATTTATTTAATAGCAACCGGCGGCCACACCTTGGCAGGCTTTCAGCGCCCCACCACGGACCAGCCGGCGCGCTGGTCGGTCTTGTCGTTCTCGTACTCCCACGCCGTGCCGCAGCGGTCGCACTGGTAGCGGGTGATGGTGACGAGGCCGTGGTCGCGCTCTTCCTTGCGGTTGCCGCGCTGCACCAGCTCGGCATGGCCGGGGGCGCGGCGCCAGTTGCGCTGGATGCCGGCGCAGCCATCGCACAGCTCCATCTTCTTCAATTCGCTCTGTCGAGCCGGGTCCTGGGTCATGGGGTTTTCTGCCGCGTTGGGGATCGAGGGCGCCCTGGGGGCGAGGGCCGCTACTTTAACCAACGGGGCGGCAAGGGCCACGGCGCCCGGCCGCGCCGGCTCGCACCAACCGCGCCGGGCTCAGGCCGTCGCCGGCTGCTGCACGCGCATAAAGCCCCCGGGCGGCGGCCCGCCCGCCGGCGCGGCCAGCTGCACCGTGCGCGCCGGCACGGCGAAGTCCACGCCCAGCGCGGCGAGTTCGCGCATCAGCGACAGGTTGATGCGCTGCTGCAGGTCCATGTACACGTTGTAGGCCGGGTCCAGCACGATGTAGACCACCTCGTACTGCAGCCCGTTCTCGACGAAACCCTGCAGGTGCGCGCGGTCGAAGCGCGCCTGGCCTTCGGCCTCGATGATGCGGCGCACGGCCTGCGGCACCGCCTCGGCCTGCTCGGCGGTGGTGCCGTAGGGCACGCGGAACTGGAACACGATGCGCCGCTCCTGCAGGTAGCGGTAGTTGTTGATGGTCTGCTTGAGCAGGTCGGTGTTGCTCATCACCACCTGCTCGCCGCCCAGGCTGCGGATGCGCGTGGTCTTGAGGCCGATGCGCTGCACCGTGCCCGCGACGCCGCCCACCACGATGAAATCGCCCGCATCGAACGGCTTGTCCACCGCGATCGCCAGCGAGGCGAACAGATCGCCCAGGATGCTCTGCACCGCCAGCGCCAACGCGATGCCGCCCACCCCCAGGCTGGCCACGAACGCCGTGATGTTCACCCCCAGGTTGGACAGCATGGCCAGCAGCACCGTGGCCCACAGCAGCGTGCGCAGCCCCCAGGACAGCAGCGTGGCCGACGCGCTGAACGGCGCCGCATCGCCCGCGGCGGCCAGGCCGTGGTGCATGCGGTAGCGCGCAATCCCCAGGGCCACCGCGCGCGTGCCCCACAGCCCCACCTGCAGCGCCAGCGCCAGGAACCACAGCTGCCCCACGCGCGTGGCCCAGCGGCCCGGCAGATCGAGCATGCCCACGCCCACCAGCACGGCCGCCACGAACACCAGCAGCCGGCTGGTGCCGGCCAGCAGCTCGTACACCACGCCCGCCGTGCGGTGGCTGCCGCCCTGCGCTTCGGCCAGGCGCCGCGCACGCCGCACGGCCACGCCCAGCAGCAGCGACATGGCCAGGTACGCGCCCAGCGCGGCGGCCAGCGCCAGCGCCAGGCTGACCAAGGACAGGCCCCAGAGCGTTTCGGTCTGGAACCACGAGGTGAAGGATGGCGTGTTCATGGAGCTCCTTGAAAAGAAGGACCGGGCCGCGCGCGAGGCGCCGCCGGTGGCATGAAAGGAATGGGGCGGAAGGGGCCCGTGGCCCCTGGCGAGCACGGCGGGACCGTGCGCAACGGCGCTGCGTGGCCGCGCCGGAAAGCGCCCATCGTAAAAAACGCCGGGCCGGACCGGGGTAGGACCACGCCGCACCTGTCCTGCGGCGCGCCGGGCCCGACGCTCAGAACATCTCCAACGTGGGATGCAAGGCGCGGTGCGCCGCCAATGGCAGGGGCTCGCGTGCAAACGCAGCAACGCGGCAAACCGCCCGGAAAGGCACTGGCCCTGCGGGTAGAAGAGCCATCCCCGAAAAATCGGTGAACACTTTCCTTTCTAGGGTGCGGCCTTGGGCTCGAACCGCACGACCAGCCCCTTGTCCGTCACCGTGATGCTGCTCGGCTGCATGCCAAGCCCATCCGGCACGGCCAGGTCCTGCGGCCGCAACTGGTGCAGCACCACCTCGCTCAGCGTCTGCTGGGCCAGCTGCGGGCCATAGATGTCGAGCATTTCCGCAGCCTGGGGCTGCAGCCCCTCCAGGCGCAGCGCGTTCACATGCAGCTGGTGCGCGCGGATCGTGCGGTCCGACGGCTCGTAGCGCAGCGCGAAGCCCACATCGAACGCGCCGGCGTAGCGGCGTTGCAGCAGCGGGCCCGAGGCGGTCACGTCCATGTCGGCGTTCAGCCGGTTCTGCTGCGGCAGCAGCCGCAGTCGGGGCGCCTGCACATCCAGGTTCATCAGGCCGCCCAGCGCATAGCGGCGCGGAAACTTCTCGGCCACGGCGCCCTGCATCTGCTCGGCGGAGATCGTGTAGCTCTGCGCCCAGGCCTGGGACGCCACGGCGCAGGCCGCCAGGGCGAGCGCGGCGCAGACGGCCCGGAAAACGCCACGGGGTGCTGCGGAGTGCTTGGAGTGCGCGGGGTGCGGAATCGAACGGAAAGCAACCATCGTGGCGGACACCCTCATGTGCGGAAAAGAAAAGACCGGCAACGGCAGTGACTGACCCCGGGCGGGCCGATCAGTTCCCGGGCGGCGGCGCAGGCGGGCGCCGGCCGGCCCCATGGCCCCGGCCCGCACGTCAGCCCCACCAGCGTTGCCACCAGGGCGACTGCGGGGCGGGGTCAGCCTCCGCAGCCCCGGCCAGCGGCGCCGGGGCGGACAGGACCTGCGCCGCGCTTGCAGCCTGCGCGCCGGCATGCAGGCGAAGGGCCTGCACCGCATCGTGGCAACGCCATGCGGCGCGCTCGCGGGCCAGGGCCAGGTGCTCCGCACAAAAATAGGCCAGACCGGGCGCCCGGCTTCCAGGCTCGGGCAGTGTGTGGTTGTCGTGGTCGGCAAAGGCGACCCAGTCGCCGTAGGCGCCCTCGGCCGCATCGTCCAGGGGCTGGCCGCAGATCGCGCAGGTGGCTGGGTTCATGGGTGCGGCTCCGGTGGTGTCATCGCCAAGGCACGGCAGGGCCGTGCGCGGGCTCGGCGGCGGCCCCCACGGCGGCGGCGCGCCTGGGAAGTCCGGCCATTTCGCCCGGTCGACGATTTTGCAGGGCAACCCCCGTGCGCGTGCGCCTGTTTTGTGAAGGTTTGTGAGCCCCGCCCCGCGCGCGCCCTTGCCGCTACCCGCCCGCCATGCGCAGCCGGCGCGCCGCATCCTCGGCCCGCGCATCGTCGATCTCGCGCATCACCGCCTGCAGGTCCACATCCGCATGGCGGCGCTCGTAGCGGCCGGTGAGCGGGGTCTCGTTCGTGAGCTGGCCGCTCTGGTACAGGGTCCAGATCTCGGGGCCGTATTCGGTGGCCCGCAACTCGGGCGCGAACTGGCCGAAGAAATCGCGCAGGTTGGCCACGTCGCGCAGCAGCATGCGCGGCGCATGGTTGTTGCCCGCCGCATCCACGGCCTGGGGCAGGTCGATGATGACCGGGCCCTCGGCACCTTCGTCCGCACCGGCGCCAGGGATGTGGGCGAGCAGGATGTTGAATTCGGACAAGTCCCCGTGCACCACGCCCGCGCACAGCATGCGCACCACCTCGGCGATCAGCGTGGCATGGTGCGCCCGGGCCTGCTCGGGCGTGAACGCCACGTCGTTCAGTCGCGGCGCCGCATCGCCGTGCGCGTCGGTCACCAGCTCCATGAGCAGCACGCCCTCGTGGAAGTTGAACGGCTGCGGCACCCGCACGCCGGCGGCCGCCAGGCGGTAGAGCGCATCGACCTCGGCGCTCTGCCACGCGGCCTCCTGCGCCTGCCGGCCGAACTTGCTGCCCTTGGCCATCGCGCGGGCCGAGCGGGAGTTCTTGACCCGGCGGTTCTCCGTGTAGTCCACCGCCTGCCGGAAGCTGCGGTGCGTGGCCTCCTTGTAGATCTTGGCGCAGCGCGTTTCGTCGCCGCAGCGCACCACGTACACCATGGCTTCCTTGCCGCTCATGAGCTGGCGCACCACGGTGTCGATGAGGCCTTCCTCGATGAGGGACTGGAGTCTGGGGGGAGCTTTCATCGGGGCATTTTGCCCTCTGGCAAGACCGCCTATGCTCCTGCGCCGGGCGCATCCATGAAGCACCGTCGACGTCCATACCAATGATCTTGAAGACAACCAATCCCCAGCGCCGGAAACGTGGCGTCCATGGCGTGGCGATGTGGGGCATCGCCTGGGCGCTGTGTGGAGCGAACACGGTACAGGCCGATGCGCCCACCACCGCACACGCTATCCACGCGATCGGCCGCCTTTCTGCCGTCCATATCGCCAAGGGCGCCGCACACAGCGTGCAAGGTGGAGATGCGAACTGCGAGAACCTTTCCATCGACACCCGCCGGGTGGCCTATTTTTGGCAGCATGCCGTCCGAAGCGCCCGGTACAACTACCTCCAGAGCCTGGACCAGGGCGACTGCCAGGCCGAAGCGCAACTGCAACTGCCGAACCGGAAAAAAGTCCGGCTGTCGCTGGACAACGCGACGGGCTGGGGCGTGCTGCAGATTCACCAGACCACGTACTACCTCTACTGCGAGGCCTGTGAAGGGCTCATGGGCGCAGACTTCACCTTTCCGTCCGTCAAGTGAACAGGCCTCCAGCCTCTGTGCATCTGCTGCACCGCAAGGCGGGCCGTGTCAGCCCCCGGCGCCGGCCCACACTGGATTGAGCAGACGCTCCAGCCGCTGGTGCGAAGCCTCCACGCGCTGCAACGCTGCATCGACCAGAGCGGGCGTCATCACGATGCGCTTGCCATCGGCCTCGAACGGCTTGCCGCGCGAGATCGGCACCAGCGATGCGCGAAACGCCTTGTCCTTGGCCAGCACGTCGTCGGGCGCCAGGTTGCGCGCCTTCAGCATGGCCAGCCGGTCCTTCAGGGCGGCCTCGTAGCGCGGATTCACCACGGGCTTGCGCTGCTTCATGCTGGCCTGGTAGCTCAGTGCCGTCGCGCGCTCGTACTCGATCGAATTGCGCATGGCCGCGGCCAGGCGGTCCTGCGCGGCCTCGGTGGCGGCGGCATCGGAGACGTCCACGCCCGCCCAGAAGTCGCGGTGCACCTGCTCGGTGAGCACCGCGTCTTCCTTGAACATGGACATCAGCAGCGCCTGCCGCTTGGCGCTCAGTTCGGCCGCCCAGGGTGAGCTGGCCAGCAGGCAGGCGAGGACCAGCGCGAAGCCGGCGCGGAGCCATCGGTGGGACGGAAAATTCATGGGCATGCCTTCGTGGTCGGGTTCGTTGGTTGAAGAAACAAGGGGAGACATTGGACCCGGCAGAACGCCGGCCTGGCGGGTGCGGTCGGCCCGCCAGTATCGCCGTGGCGTCCCGCCCCCATGCCACAGGCCCGGCCGTCGCCGGCCGCTGCGGGTCTTAGCATCACGACCATGCCCCACGACCTGCCCCCGGCCCTGACCCTTGCCGACATCGACTTCAACGCCCCAGCGCACGAGGTGGCACGCCGGCTCATCGGCGTGACGCTGCTGGTCGACGGCGTGGGCGGCCGCATCGTGGAAACCGAGGCTTACGACCAGACCGACCCGGCCTCGCACACCTTCGGTGGCCCCACGGCCCGCAACGCGGCCATGTTCGGCCCGCCGGGCTGCGCCTACGTGTACCGCTCCTACGGCCTGCACTGGTGCGTCAACACCGTGTGCCGCGAAGCGGGCCATGGCGCCGGCGTGCTGCTGCGGGCCATCGAGCCCACCCACGGACTGGACACCCTGCGCGAACGGCGCGGCATGCAGGACGCCCGGTTGCTGTGCGCCGGCCCCGGGCGGCTGGCGCAGGCACTGGGCATCGACGCACGCCTGGACGGCGAGTCCCTGCACCTGCCGCCGTTCGCGCTGCTGCAGCCTTCGCCGGGTCACCCGGCGCCCGACGTGATCGCCGGGCCGCGCATCGGCATCTCCAAGGCGGTGGACGTGCCCTGGCGGTTCGGGGAGAAGGGTTCGCGGTTCTTGAGCCGGCCATTCACGGCGGGGGTGGGAAACCAGGGCTGATCCGCCGGATGGCCCCAACCAGCCATCGCCAGGCCAAAAGCCCGATTCGGAACAGGAACGACCGATGACCATGAAAAACGCTCTGCGAACCATCACCCTGCCATGGCTGGCGTGGGCTGCCCTGGCCCATTCGGGGCCAATGGACCCATCGCCGCCACAGGGCTCGGCATCGGCATCGAAGGCCGCAGCAGCAACCGAACGGGATGAGGACCGCCGCCGAATGGAAGCCCGCGCCTACGCCATCGGCCCGGTACGCCGCATCACGTTGTCCAGTGCGCGATTCTTCGATGCGGAAGGCAAGCCATGCACGGCCGATCCGCCGCCGGCCCGCGTCACTGAGCGGTATGTGCGCAACTTCCTGCGGCAGGCCATCCCCATCTCGCAGGTGGCGGTGATGAACTATTACGGCTCCTTCGGGGAATGCACCAGCGATCCCGTGGACGTGCAATTCAAGGACGGCCGGCAGGTGCGCCTTTCGTTCGCGGCCGACAGCGGCGTGGGCTATCTGTCGCCGATGGTCAAGGACCGGGAGGAAGACGTGTACTTCTACCACTGCGAGGTTTGCAAGCGGTGAAGTGAAGGGGGCAGGAGCGCGCCGCCAAGCCGCCCGAGCCCTTATCCGTCTTGCCGCGCAGCCCCCTGCGCCGCAACGCCCGGCCCCAGCGCCCGCAAGGCCCGCAACCGGCGGTGCGCCTCGCCATCCATCTCCACCGGCAATTGGTGCTTGGCCTGCAGGTAGTGGTGGGTGAACACGTCGAGATAGGCCTCCAGTGTCTGCGCTGCGTGCGACTCGCCCGCCAGTTCAAGGCAGATCGCCGCCACCTCGGAGGTGCAGAAATGGTCGTCGCGTTGGGAACGGCGCAGCCGGTAGCGCGACAGCTGCTCGGGCTGGAGGCTGAGCACCGGCAGGTGGTTCAGGTAGGGGCTCTTCCTGAACATCTTGCGCGCCTCGGTCCAGGTGGCGTCCAGCAGCACGAACAGCGGGCGCCGGGGCTGCGGGGGCGGTACGCCCTGCGCTGGAATCTCTGTTTGCTCCAACCGGGTCACCACCCGCGAAGGCTCTGCGAACTCGCCAGGAAACACCACGTACGGCTGCCACTGCGGATCACGCAGCAGCGCCAGCAGGGCCGGGTCCACCACCGTGCGCGCCCAGCCGAAGGCGTAGGTGTCCGGCACGACGTCGGCGATGAGCCAGCCCGTGTTGCTGGGCTTGAGCGGCTCGATGTCGGCCATCAGCAGGCACATGCCGGCCTGGGTGGCGACCTGCGGCCGCACGGCGCACAGGCAGTGGCTGGGCACCAGCCGGCAGCCGGGGCAGCGCTCGCCGCGCGGACCGCCCCGGGCGAGGAACGGCTTGGAGCTGCGCGCCAGGCGCTCGGTGCGCAGGCGGGAGACGGCGTGGGGAACGAGGGAGTGGCCGGCCATGCGGTCCACGGGATCGGTCAAGCCAGTTCTTCCAGCAAGGTGGCAACCGTGGCGATGAGGGCTGGCAACGAGTCCTGGGCCACGGTCCAGACCGTGTGCACCCGGATGGTGGCGTAGCCATGGATCAGCTGGTTGCGAAACGCCACGATCTGCGCCAGATCCGGTATGCGCGCAGCCAGTGCGGCGTCGGCCCTGGCCAATTGGCCGAGCGCCTCGCCGATGATCTCGAACTTGCGCTCCACGGCAGCCTGCGCCATTTCATTGGCGGCGTAAGCCTCGGCGTCCATGCCCTGAAGAAAATTCTGAATCGCCTTGGCCGCCGCCTGCACATCCCACAAAAAAGCGCGCGGATCACGCGGCAACATACACAGGCTCCCGATGGCGGTTGATGCTGGCCAGCACGTAGGGATTGCGCACCGCGCCCGGCTCGATCAAGTCCACCGGACGGCCGAGCAATTGCTCCAGCGCGGCTTTGGTGCCGAAAAACGAGTGCAGCCCGACCGGCGCGTTATCGGCGAACTCCACCAGAAAATCCACATCGCTGGTGCCCGGATCGAAATCGTGCGCACGGGCTGCGGAGCCGAATACCTCCAGCCGGCGCACGCCGAAGCGTTGGCAGATGGCCGCGATGCGCGGCAGGTGTTGGGCGATGGCGGAATGCATGCGGGAGATTCTAGGGGGCACCTGCTGCCCATCGGCCCGCACTGCACGGCACGCGTGGCCCTGCCCATGACAAGGGCCCCACTCAACCGCCCACGTGCTCCAGCTCGAACAGCGGCACCTCGGCCTGGCGGCTCAGCCACAGGCCGCCGCCCAACTCCAGCGCGCCCTCCCGCAGCCCGCGCCGGTACAGCGTGGCGGAGTGCCGGAAGATGCGCGCATCGGTCAGGTCTTCGTCGATGATGTCGCGCTCGTAGTCCTCGCGGGACACAGCCTCGACATACAGCGCGCCACGGCTCAACTGGCCCAGGTTGCGCAGGGCGGCCTTCAGATCGGGTGGACTCAGGTAGGGCAGCACGCCCTGGCAGATGACCAGGTCGAACGGCTCGCTGGCCTGGTAGTCCACCACCGAGCCCTGCTGCCAGCCGTAGCGCTCGCACAGGTAGGGGCTGAACTCCACGCCCTGGTAGCTGGCCGCGGGAAAGTGCTGCGCCACGATGCCCTTCCACAGCCCGATGCCGCAGCCCACGTCCAGCACGCGCTGCACCGGCACCCGCAGGTACTTGAGGTAGCTGCACACGAAGGTGCCCAGGCGCTCCATGTGCTGCGGGTCCACCACGCTGGTCTTCTTGTCGTAGTAGAAGCGCTGGTAGTACGCCTCGTCGAAGGTGCTTGCGCTGGCTGATTTCAAAGAGGCGGTCCTTGCAGGGAAGTGGAAAAGAAGGGAGGGGCTGGGGGCGACGCCAAAACGGTGGCAGCGAGTATCCCGTATCGCCACGGCCACGCGCCCTCTGCATGCCCACCGCCGTGTGCGCCGCAGGACAGGCCAGCGCCGTCCGGCTTAGGCGGTACGGCATGGCACTGCACCACCCGATTCGAATGGACGCGACACAATGGGCCGGCATGAGCGCAGCCCCCTCCTCCACGCCCCTATCCGCACCACTTGGTCCCGCCCCGTCCGACCACTGGATCGCCACCGCGCACGGCCGCCTGTTCGCGCGGCGCTGGGCCGCCGGGCCCGCGCCCTGCCCCGAAGCATCCGCGCCGCCGCCCATCGTCCTTTTCCACGACTCGCTGGGCTGCGTGGACCTGTGGCGCGAATTTCCTGCCGTGCTGTGCCGCACGACAGGCCGCGGGGTGATCGCGTACGACCGCTTGGGCTTCGGCCGCTCCGACGCGCGCACGGGCCTGCTGCCGCGGGACTTCGTGGAAGACGAGGCGCGCACCAGCCTGCCGGCCCTGCGCGCGCACTTCAACGTGCAGCGCTTCGTGGCGCTGGGGCATAGCGTGGGCGGCGGCATGGCGGCCCATTGCGCGGCAACGCGGGGCACGCCAGGTGACGACGCAGGCGGCGCGGCGGGCAGCGACTGCGACGCGCTCATCACCATCGCTGCCCAGGCCTGCGTGGAAGAGCGCACGCTGCAGGGCATCCGCGAGGCGCGGGAGCAGTTCAACCAACCCGGCGCCCTGGAGCGCCTGGCCCGCTACCACGGCGCCGACCAGGCGCGCTGGGTGTTGAGCGCGTGGGTGGACACCTGGCTGCACCCGGGTTTTGCCGATTGGTCGCTGGCCGAGGCCATGGCGCGCGTCACCTGCCCCGTGCTGGCCCTGCATGGGGAGCGCGACGAATACGGCTCCACGGAGCAGCCCGAGCGCATCGCCCGCTGGGCCGCCGGGCCGGCGCGTGTGGACATACTGCCCGGCGTGGCGCACGTGCCCCACCGCGAACAGCCCGACGCGGTGGCCCAGCGGATCGCGGGATTCCTGGCCGGCCTGCCCGCGGGCCCGGCGGACGGCACCGGCCATCCACCGCAGCAACCGCCCTCAACGCCGGGCTGACGCCTGCCGCGCCGAAAGCCGTCCCGCCCGCGGCGAGCGCCTCACGCCTTGGGCGGCCGATGCAGTGCGCAGAGCTTGTTGCCGTCCGGATCGCGCAGATACGCCAGGTACAGCGCGCCGCTCGGGCCCTCGCGAAAGCCCGGCGGGTCTTCGCAGGTCGTGCCACCGTGGGCGACGCCCGCGTCGTGAAACGCCTGCGCCTGCTCCGGCGACTGCACGGTGAACCCGATGGTGCTGCCGTTGCCGTGGCAGGCCGGCTCGCCGTTGATGGGCGTGGAGATCGCGAACGTGCCCGTGGGGCTGCGGTAGAAATAGCGGTTCTTGTGGGCGGACCCGGGGGCGATGCCCAACGTGCCGAGCACCGCGTCGTAGAACCGCTTGGACACTTCCAGATCGCTCACACCCAACATCACATGACTGAACATGGCTTTTGTCTCCGTGGCGCCCGTCGCCGGGCAAAAAAGGGATCGGACGATGGTAGCGGCCGCCTGCCCGCGCACGGGTCGCCTGCGGGCGCAGCGCGCCGCCTTGGCGACACCCCGGAGGGGTTCGGGCCGGTGGGGGAAAGCCCTCCGCGTCCACGCTGATAAACCAAGCATCAAAATGGCCACCAGCGCAATCGACACTAGGGCATATTGCTATCAAAAACAGAGCATTACGTTTCGACCCCACGCCAACCGCTGCCTGCAACCCATTCCCATCTCACCTCATCCCCATCCCATCCACCCTGCCGCCCCTCCCGCCATGCCACCCACCCACTTCACCCCCGTCCCGCTCGACAAGGCCTACCGCCTGCTCAACCACGGCCCGACCGTGCTCGTCTCGGCCCACCACGCGGGCACCGACAACGTGATGGCCGCCGCCTGGGCCTGCGCGCTGGACTTCAGCCCGCCCAAGGTCACCGTGGTGATCGACAAGGCCACACGCACGCGCGAGCTGGTGGAAGCCAGCGGCCAGTTCGCGCTGCAGTTGCCCACGCAGGCCATGGCCGCGCTCACCGTGGGCGTGGGCACCGACAGCGCCAAGGCGCGGGCCGACAAGCTGCAGCACTACGGCGTGGAGTTGTTCCACGCGCCCGGCCACGACGCCACGCCCCTGGTGCAGGGCTGTGCCGCCTGGCTGGTGTGCCGCGTGGTGCCGGAGCCGCACAACCAGCAGGCGTACGACCTGTTCATCGCCGAGGTGGTGGCCGCGTGGGCGGATGACCGCGTGTTTCGCGACGGGCATTGGCACTTCGACGAAGCGCCGGAAGGACTGCGCACGCTGCATTACGTGGCGGGTGGGCAGTTTTATGCGACGGGGGCGTCGGTGCGGGTTTGAGTGTGGGGGAGAGGACGATTCGGTAGAAGGGTCGCTGAACAATTATTGCCGCTGATCTAGTAAGCCCCCTAGTCATCAAACTCTTTCTATTAAATGAACCTCAACAGTAAATCCCATTAGCTTTAGACGATCGGCTATTGGACGCAAGCTTACTTTGCTAAAAAATGGGATTGTTAATTGCTTTGTGCGTTTATTTCTAAACCTCATGATACCGAAAATTATTTGATATTTTCTTGCATCAACTCGCGCACCCCCTTTAGGCAATTCTGTTTCAAATCCTGATTTTTTGAATTTCACCTGCCTCTTCTTTACCTGTTCTCTTAATTCTTTTCGAAATTCTCCATCTCTTACAAAGGATTCTGCGGAAACCATTCCTTGATTCCAAAGATGACTTATTAGACCGGAAGAATGGCCATCTTTTAAATGTATGAATCTCTTACTTCTACAGAAAAAATCACAAGGCTCTAGATTCGCCCCCGGCGCCCCCATAGGTGATAATTTCACCTGATCTAAATTTAATAGATCTTTATCTAGATCAAGATCACTAATTAGCTGGCGTTCGTTTTTTCTAGTTGTGGTCGGATAGAACGATACGACTGGCAACAAACCGACAAACGATGCTTCTACTGCGTTATAGAAATTTTGATCAATTTTGAACCATTCACCGCCAAATAGGACGTATGTGCTTCCGTTTTTGACAATCTCATAGGAAAAGCAATCATATACTCGATGTCGCAATGAACTACTAGCCCCTCCTTGATCTAAAAATCGAATTTCATGACTGGTTTTAATAGAATTCATATCGACAAGCTCGGAGGGTCTACCGGCTACTATTTCTGCAATATAGTCATCAATTTTCAAGCTAATAAATCTATTTTTCTTGCCAGGCCTTAGGCCCGCGCCGAAATATGAAATTTCAAAACCTTGTTGAGGATCTGTAATATCCGGCAATGCCAAGGTTATATCCGAGGGATTCCCAGCAATAGCGCTAACTATCGCAGAAAAAACCTCTTCATCAAGTTTTTCTGTTTCAATCTTGTCAAATTCAGGAGCTATATAATCCACCCAAGGGTAATCTTTTATGTATTTATTGCTTTGATATAGCCTTAGTGAGTTTGTACATTTTTGCGTTAAATCATTCGGCGTCATCTTGGCGTTAATCAGGAGCGCATCTTTACCTGCCAGCGATCGTGCAAATGTTTGATCGCTTGCTACGCCTGCGGCTAGACGCAATAAGTCGCGCTCAACATCGACACCAAAACCCTTAAAATCAGCATTGCGATTGGATTGAATTCTTTTTTGAAAAGTGGTGGTGTCCATCGTTGCCACATCGATAGATCTTAAATTAGCACTGCTTATCGAATTAAGCGCCACCTTTAATCCAAAATTGCGCTCCAATGAGGTTGGCTCTAGGGAGTGATGACCTCCCCCGAAGCTTATTGCCATTAGACGCGGCAAAAAGGGAGGCCCTAAAAATACTTCCACAAAAAGCAATGCTCCACAACTTTGGCTAGACAAGCTATCCAATTTTACGCCTGCAAAATCCTCGAGAAAAACAAACCAACTAGGTTGATTAGGAGGATTTTGTTCAACATAAAGCTCTCCATTCGCGATGTCTATCTTTCTCAAGGCGTGGCCATGTCTTAATGCACTGGCGGTATTGAAAAATGGTTTAATTAGCCTTAATGAAATACCAATAGATTTTGCTTTTACCATAACCACCTCCCGTTAGTTAATTCTAAAAACTGAACCAATGGACTAATTGATAAAGTCGCGCAACATAAGTTAATCGAGCCGAATTCTTCAGCCTTCTAGCCACGGTTGCCATTCCATCCCTTCCCCTCACAGATGTATCTATCTGTTGCAGCTTATAGCGGGTTGGCTGATTTCTATCTGATGGAAACCCAGGTGTGGCCGTCGGGTAATGCAGTCAAGGCATGCGCTGGACTTCAAGAAAAAATGGGCTCCAGCGCATATTCCTCTAGGGGATATAGCTATTAAAACAATAGCAAATTAGAGAATTGCCGGCTGAGAAGAGATTCGCCGCAGACAACGCTGACGGCGTCGTCTTGCATGGGCAGGTGGGCCGCGCCGCTGAGGGCGAAGGCTTGTGCGGATGGCGCCGCACTCGCTGGGCCTTTCAAGGCCCGATGAACAACCGATGCCAGCAGCGCCGGGCAGCCCAGCAGCCACCCGGCGTAATGCCGTGGGCACTGGGAGCCGCAATGGCGGCCCGCGGCTACTAGCCCGCTGACTTGATGCGCTTACTTGTTCACGAACGCATTGCGCGCCGCCACCGCCAGGTCCGGGTAGTTGGCGAACATGCCGTCCATGCCCATGTTCAGGTAGCTGCGGAACTCGGTGGCGGCCGTGGCGGCATTGGCCTGGGCAAAGGTCCAGCCGTGCACCTTGAGGCCGGCGGCGTGGGCCTGGTCGATGTAGTCCTTGGTGATCGGGTACGCGGCGGTGTTGATGACCACGCCGATGCCTTCGGTGAAGCCGGCCACTTCCTTGAAGGTGAGCTGCGTGACAGTGCTGCCGAAGATCACGCCCATGCGCGGCGTGCCGTCGGCGGCCTTGGCGGCCACGCCCAGCAGGATGAGGGGCATCTTGCTGTTCTGCGCGGTCTGCTTGGTGCGCAGGCTGCGCAGCGTGGCGTCGCTGAACGACTGGATGAAGACCTTGCTGTCGGCGTTGTAGCCGTTGTCCTTCAGGGTTTTGAGGATGCCGTCTTCCATCACCGGGTCGGCCTGTTTGGCCTCGGGGTACAGGCCCACTTCGCGGCCCACGGCGGTGGATTGCTTCTTGGCGAAGTCCACCACTTCCTGGAAGGTGGGCACCTGGAAGGGGTTGGCGGCGCTGGGCGCAAAGCCGGGGTAGCTGGTCTTGCCGGTGCCGGTGGGCACCACGGTCAGGGTGCGGATTTCTGCCAGGGTGAAGTCGGCCACCTTGTAGCCGCCGTTGCGCTGGGCGAACAGCGTGGCGACATTGGTGGTGCGGTTGAGCGTGTCGTCGTGGATGGCGACGAGGGCGCCGTCCTTGGTGATCTGCAGGTCGGGCTCGATGAAGTCGGCGCCCATGCGGATGGCCAGTTCATAGCCGGCCAGGGTGTGCTCGGGCAGGTAGCCGCTGGCGCCGCGGTGGGCGATGACCTGGGGCTGGGCGGGCGGCGCGTCGTCGTTGCCGCCGCAGGCGGTGAGCGACAGGGCGGACAGGCACAGGGCAAAGGCCAGCAGGGAGAGTCGTTTCATGGGAGCGTCTTCTTTCTGGTGTCGACAACAGCGTCGATGAGCGAAGGCCGCACTCTAGAAGTGACACATGGCAAACCCGTGGCAAGTGCGTGACAGGTGGACGGCACGGGGCCGCCCCGGGGCGGCGCCCGTGCCCGGAGCGGGCCGCTGCGCCTTGCCCCGCGCAGGTTACCCGCGCTGCGGAATCTCCAGTCCGCGCGCCACGGCGGGCCGGGCCACAAAGGCATCCAGCACCCGCTGCACCTGCGGGAAATCGCCAAAGCCCACCAGTTCGCGCGCTTCGTAGAAGCCCACCAGGTTGCGCACCCACGGAAAGACGGCGATGTCGGCGATGGTGTAGTCATCGCCCAAGATCCAGTCGCGCCCGGCCAGGCGCTGCTCCAGCACGCCCAGCAGGCGCTTGGATTCGGCCACGTAGCGGTCGCGCGGGCGCTTGTCCTCGTAGTCCTTGCCGGCGAATTTATGGAAGAACCCGAGTTGGCCGAACATGGGGCCGACGCCGCCCATCTGCCACATGACCCACTGCAGGGCCTCGTAGCGCGCGGCCGGGTCCTGCGGCAGGAAGCGGCCGGTCTTCTCGGCCAGGTAGACCAGGATGGCGCCCGATTCGAACAGCGCCAGCGGCCGCCCGCCCGGGCCATCGGGGTCGAGGATGGCGGGGATCTTGTTGTTGGGGTTGAGCGAGAGGAACTCGGGCGAGAACTGGTCGTTGGTGTCGAAGCGCACCAGGTGCGGCTCGTACGGCAGGCCCAGCTCCTCCAGCAGGATGGAGACCTTCACGCCGTTGGGCGTGGGCAGCGAATACAGCTGCAGCCGCTCGGGGTGGCGCGCCGGCCACTTGGCGGCGATGGGGTGGGTGATGGAGCGAGCGGTGGCGGTGCCGGGGGCAGAGGGCGTCGTCGTCATGGTTTTTGCGGGCCTCGGGTGAGCGGCCGGGGTGGCCGGACGGGGATCGAACAGGCGTCGAACCGGGGCGCTCATTACACCCCCAGGGCCCGCGGCGGCGCTGGCGCCGCGCGCAGTAACCCCAAGGCCGCTCAGCCCTTCACCAGTCCGCTGTCCACGATGAGGTTCTGCCCGGTCACGGCGCGCGACCAGGGCGAGAGAAAGAACAGCACCGCGTCGGCGAACTCGGCCGGTGTGGTCACGCGGCGCAGCGGGGTCATGCCGGCGATGAGGTCGAACACCGCCTCGGGCGTGGCGCGGCTGGCGTCGGTGGTGCGCAGCAGGCCGCCCGACACCATGTTCACGGTGATGCCGTGCGGCCCCAGGTCGTTGGCCGCCGTGCGGGTGAGCGACAGCAGCGCGGCCTTGGCGGCGGTGTAGTCGTGGTAGGGCACCACGGGGTTCTGGAACAGGTTGGTGCCCACGTTCACGATGCGCCCGAAACCCTGCGCGCGCATGGCGGGCAGCGCGGCCTGGAGGGTGTTCAGCGCGCCCTTCACGGCGCCGTCGATCTGCTGCTGAAAGCGCTCCCAGGCGATGTCGCCGATCTGCGGGCGGGCGTCGCCGTCGAAGCGGAACTGCGCGAGCGCGTTGTTGACCACCGCGCTGATGGGCTGGCCGGTGCGCTCGTGCGCCTGGGCGAAGAGGCGCTGCACGGCGGCGGCATCGGTCACGTCGGCCTGCAGGGCGATGGCGCGCGGGCCCAGTTCTTCGGCCAGGGCGCAGGCGGCCGTGTCGCTGGTCAGGTAGTTGATGACCACGCCGGCGCCTTCGCGCGCCAGCGCCCGGGTGATCGATTCGCCCAGGCCCCGGGCACCGCCGGTGACCAGGACCCATTGTTCGGACAGTTGCATGGTGGTGTCGCTCGCGTGGTGTGAAAAAAGGACCGGGGCCGGGCGTGGTCAGGCCGACGCGGCATACCCCAGCGGTTGCAGAAAGGCGCCGGGCTGCGCGCGGTGGCACAGCAGCGTGAGCTGCTGGCGCGCCCGGGTCATGCCGACGTAGAGGGTGTTCTTTTCCTGCGCGTAGGGCGCCTGCGGCACGGGGAACACGCCCTGCTCCAGGAACGGGATCACCACGTGGTCGAACTCCAGGCCCTTCACGTCCTCGATGTTGGCCAAGACCAGGCTGGCGGAACTGCGCAATTCGCGCTGGCGCTGCTCGGCGGCGTTCAGGTGCAGGAAATAATCGCGCGCGCTGGCAAAGCCTTTCGCCGCCTCGCACAGTCCGGCCAGGTTGGCGAGGGCGTCCTCGCGCCGCTGGCGCGAGACGAACACCTCGCGGATCACGGCGTCGATCTGCAGGGCCTGCAGCAGGCGCGGCAGGGTGTCCTGGCCGCCTGCCTCGCGCGCCACCTCCAGGGCCTTGCGCAGGCGCCGCTGCATGGCGGGCTCGACGTTGGCCACGATCTGGTGGGTGAAGAAGTTCTGCAGGAACAGCGGGTTGTCGGTCACGCTGCGGATGGCGTCCTCCAGCAGGGCCTGCTGCGACTCGTGCTCGCGCCCGGCCACGACGATGCGCGCGCCGCAGAAGAACACCAGCGCCCGCATGAGCTTGTCGCGCGTGCGCGGCTCGGACACGCTGTCGAAGTTGTCGGTGGCCACGGCCAGCAGGCCGCGCACCAACAGCACCTCGGGCCGCAGCAGATAGCTGTCGAAGCCGCTCACGGTGTAGGGCACGTTGTCGGCCAGCAGCCGGTTCTCGATGCCCACCGACTGGTTGGAGTGGCGCAGCAGCACGGCAAAGCCCGCCATGCGGGCGCGGGGCCGGGCGCGCCACTGCTGGGCCGCCTGCGCGACGAGGTCCACGCAGTGCGCGGCATCGTCGTAGGGCCGCAGCTCCACCGCGGTGTCGTGCCCGGCGAGCGAGTCGTAGGGCTTGGCCGCCAGCCGCCCGGCCTTGGCCGCGAGCTTCTTGCCGAAGCGGTGGCTGGGCGTGAGCCGCAGGCGCGCCACCGGGCGGCCGGTGTGCGCGGTGATGGCATCGCCCATGAAGGCCGCATCGGCCCCGTGGGCGCCGTAGATGACCTGGTCGCGATCGCCCACGCCGCAGAAGGTGCACTGCGTGGTGTCCAGCAGCTCGCGCAGCACGCGGAACGCGGCCTCGTTCATGTCGTGCATCTCGTCGACCAGCACGGCCTGCACGCCGCGCGGCCAGCGCGGCAGGCCGGCCGCGGTGTCGCCGCCGTGCAGGCGCCGGGCCAGGTCGTAGGTGGCATCGAAGGGGCCGCGAAACAGCGGCTCGTCGGCCAGCTCGCGCCGGCGGATGCGCTCGTAGGCCAGGAACACCTTGAGCTGCGTGTACCCCACGCCGATGGCGGCCGCATGCTCGGGCGAGGCCGGGCCGCCCTCGCGCTCCAGCTCGTCCTTCATCGTGCCTTTGAGCCACACGCTGGTCGCCAGGAACTCCTCCACGAAGCCGGTGTCGCCCAGCGTGGGCAGCAGCAACTCCTCGCGCCAGCGCTCGTGCTCGTTGTCTTCCACGCGCTGCACGGCCTGCCAGACGAAGGGGCGCAGTTCCTCCAGGTGCCGGTGGTGCGGCACGGGGGCCTCGTACTGGTCGGCCAGCATTTCGGCGCAGAAGGCATCGAACGTGGCGATGCGAAAGCGCTGCGCCACGGGCGCGGGCACGCCGACCTTGCGCAGCGCGGCCTGCAGCGCCTGGCAGGCGGTGGCGGTGTGCGTGAGGGCCAGGCAGCGCTCGGGCGCCACGCCGCGCGCCCAGGCCTGCCCCATGCGCAGGGCGAGCGTGGTGGTCTTGGCCGCGCCGGCGTTGGCCTCGATGACCAGCGTGCGCTCGGCGGACTGCTGGATCGCCAGCTGCTCGGCCGTGGGGTCGATCTGCTTGGCCTGGAAAAGGGGAACGGTGAGGGGGGTGGTCGCCAAGGGATTCTTTTCAGGCAGGGCCCCGGCGCGGGCGCAGGGTGCGAAGCGGCAAGGGCGTGAGGGCGCGAAGGCCTCAGCGCCGGCGCTCGGCGCTCACGTCGATTTCGCCGAAGACGGTGATGCCGTTCGAGCCCTGCCCGCCGATGCCGTGCGTGCCGCGCGACGGCGCCTCGGACGGCGCGCCGCCCGCGCAGCCGGCCAGCAGGCCCACGAAGGCCAGGGCCGCAAGGCAGCGGGCGAGCGCGTTCATGCCTCGCCCCCCAGGTGCTTGCCCAGGATGCCGGCCAGCTCGAACATGGTGACCTGGTCCTTGCCGAACACGGGGCGCAGCTTGGCGTCGGCGTTGATGGCGCGCTTGTTGGTGGCGTCCTGCAGGCCGTTGGCCTTGATGTAGTCCCACATCTTCTTCACGGCCTCGGGCCGGGCGACCGGTTCCGGCCCGATCACCGCGGCCAGGGCGGCACTCGGGGCCTTGCCGGCCGCGGGCTTGCGCGGCGCCTTGGGTGCGGCCGGGGCCTTCTTGGCGGCGGCTTTGGCAGCGGTCTTGGCGGCAGGCTTCGCCGCCTTCTTGGCCGCGGCCGACGTCTTGGCGGCCGCGCCTGCGCCGGCCTTTGCAGCGAACGTCTTGCGCGGCGGGAATTTGCTCTCGCGCTGCTCGAACTCAAAGTTCACCTTGCCCGCCTCCTTGTCCCAGGCGAGGAACGCCTTGAACGCCCGGCGCGTGCGCATGCTCACGAACTTGTCGAGCAGGTCGGTCTTGCCGGTGGCCAGCAGCTTGCTCATCTGCGCGCGCTCCACGGGCTGCTGCAGGATGATCTTGCCGCTCTTGAAGGTGCAGCTGGGCGTGGGCTGCGCCGCCGTGGGCACGGCCTTGCTGCACACGTAGTTGCTGCCGTGCTCGTACACGGGCGCGCCGCACACGGGGCAGGCGCCCAGGCTTTCCTGCTCCGAGAAATCGACCAGCTCGCCCGATTCCTCGGCGTTCTTGTCGTCGCCGAAGTCGAACTCCAGCTTGTAGTTGTGCGCCTCGTCGTCGTAGACGATGCCCACCTCGGCCGTGAAGGGCCAGCCGGCCTTGGAGCGAAAGCCCTCCAGCGGGCCGATCTTCTTGTCGCGCAGCAGCTGGTCGGCCTCGGCGGTCTCGAAGGTGCGGCCGGCCGGCGACTTGCCGAACGAGAAGCCGCAGGCGTCCGAGCCGTCGCCGGCCTTGCCCACGCAGGCGTAGCGGCGGTAGTTCTCCTTCACCACGCCACCGCAGTTGGGGCACGGCGCCGAGAGCGTGGCGTAGTCGCCGGGAATGGTGTCGCGGTCGTATTCCTTGGCCTTCTTGACCATGCGCTCGGTCATCCGGGCGATGTCGGCCATGAAGGCCTCGCGGCTGAGCAGGCCCTTTTCCATCTGCGAGAGCTTGAACTCCCAGTCGCCCGTGAGGTCGGCGCGGCACAGTTCCTCGACCTCCAGCCCACGCAGCAAGGTCATGAGCTGGAAGGCCTTGGCCGTGGGAATCAGCTCGCGGCCCTCGCGCAGCATGTACTTTTCGGTCAGCAGCCCTTCGATGATGGCCGCGCGCGTGGCCGGGGTGCCCAGGCCCTTTTCCTGCATGGCCGAGCGCAGCTCCTCGTCGTCGATCTGCTTGCCGGCGCTTTCCATGGCGCCCAGCAGCGTGGCTTCGGAGTAGCGCGCGGGCGGCTTGGTCTTGAGGCCCTTGGGCTCCACGAAGTCGGTGCGCACCATCTCGCCGGGCTGCACGGGCACGAGGTTCTGGCCCTTGTCGCCTTCCTTGGCGCCCTCCACCTCGTCGGCCGCTTCCTTGCCGTAGATGGCCAGCCAGCCGGGCCGCACCAGCACCTTGCCCTCGGTCTTGAAATGGTGGTTGACCACTTGACTGATCCGCGTGGTGACCATGTATTCCGCACTCGGGAAGAACACCGCCATGAAGCGGCGCACCACCAGGTCGTACAGCTTCTGCTCGGCCTCGGACAGCCCGCTCGGGGCCTGCAGCGTGGGGATGATGGCGAAGTGATCGCTGACCTTGCTGTTGTCGAAGATGCGCTTGTTGGGCTTCACATAGTTGCCGTCCAGCGCTTGGCTGGCAAAGGGCGCCAGGTGGCGCATGCCGCTCGTGGCCAGCATGCCGAAGGTGTCGCGCGCCACGGGCAGGTAGTCCTCGGGCAGGGCGCGCGAGTCGGTCCGCGGGTAGGTCAGGGCCTTGTGGCGCTCGTACAGGCTTTGCGCCAGGGCCAGCGTGGTCTTGGCGCTGAAGCCGAACTTGCCGTTGGCCTCGCGCTGCAGGCTGGTCAGGTCGAACAGCAGGGGCGAGGACTGCGAGGTGGGCTTGGATTCCTCGGTGACGCTGGCCGCCTTGCCGCGCACCGCATCGGCGATGGCCACGGCGTCGGCATGGTTCCAGATCCGGTCGGCCTTCGCCTCGGGGTCTTCGCTCTTCTTCCACTGGGGGTTGAACCACTTGCCCAGGTACTCGCCCGCCTCGGCATGGAAGCCCGCATGCACTTCCCAATAGTCGCGGCTCACGAACTTGCGGATCTTTTCCTCGCGCTCGACCACCAGCGACAGCGTGGGCGTCTGCACCCGGCCCACGGTGGTGAGGAAGAACCCGCCGTCGCGCGAGTTGAAGGCCGTCATGGCCCGCGTGCCGTTGATGCCCACCAGCCAGTCGGCCTCGGAGCGGCTGCGCGCGGCGTGGGCCAGGCCCTGCATCTGCTGCTCGGAGCGCAGCGCCTCGAAGCCGTCCCGGATGGCCTGCGGCGTCATCGACTGCAGCCACAGGCGCTTGACCGGCTTGCCCAGTCCCTTGCCGTCGGGCTTGGAGCCGCCGGCGTACTGCTCGATCAGCCGGAAGATCAGCTCGCCCTCGCGGCCCGCGTCGCAGGCGTTGATGAGCTGGGTGACGTCCTTGCGCTTGGCCTGGCGCACCACGGCCGACAGGCGGCTCTTGGTCTTGTCCACGGGCTTGAGGTCGAAATACGGCGGGATCACGGGCAGGTGGGCGAAGCTCCACTTGCCGCGCTTGACGTCGAATTCCTCGGGCGCCTGGATCTCCACCAGGTGGCCCACCGCGCTGGTGACCACGTAGCGGTCGTTCTCGAAGTGGTCCTCGTGCTTGTCGAACTTGCCCGCCACGGGGGTGAGCGCGCGCACGATGTCCTGGGCCACCGAGGGTTTTTCTGCAATTACCAGTGTCTTGGTCATGTTGTGGGTTTCGCCGTTGAAAGGCGCTTCTACAATCCGCTTCTCACACGCGTACACGCGCACGCGCCTGTGTGCCTATTCAAACTAACAGAGTTTTGCCATGCCCCGCACCGCATCGCCCGCAGCCCCCCCGTCCGCACCGGGGCGCCGCCTCCAGACCCGGCGCTCGGGCGTGCATGGCAAGGGCGTCTTCGCCGTGCAGGATATCGCCGAAGGCGAAGTGCTCATCGAGTACACGGGCGAGGTCATCAGCTGGCAGGAGGCCCAGGACCGGCACCCGCACGATCCCGCGCAGCCCAACCATACCTTTTACTTCCACGTGGATGAAGACCACGTGATCGACGCAAAGTTCGGCGGCAATTCATCGCGCTGGATCAACCACAGCTGCGACCCCAACTGCTTCGCCGACGAACGGGACGGCCGGATCTTCATCACCGCCCTGCGCAACATCGCCGCGGGCGACGAGCTGAACTACGACTACGGCCTCATCATCGAAGAGCGCTACACCCCCAAGCTCAAGGCCGAATACCCCTGCTGGTGCGGCAGCGCGAACTGCCGGGGCACGCTGCTGGCGCCCAAGCGCGGCTGGGCGCCGCCGGGCATGGCGCCTGAAAAGCCGGCCAAGGCGAACAAGGCCGGCAAAGAAGCGAAGCGCGGCCAGGGCTCCCGCAAGGCCAACAAGGCATCGCCTACCACCGAAACCGCCGCGCCGCCCCCGCCGGGCGGCAAGGCGCGGAGTCCCCGCCGGTGACCGGCCGCTCCCCCGACGCCCCCATCCGCTGGCCCGCCGAGGCCATCTGGGAAGCCGTGGCCCCCGTGCTGCCGGGCTTCACCGTGGAGGTGCTGCCGAGCATCGACTCCACCAACACAGAACTCATGCGCCGCGCCCGCGCGGGCCTGACCGAGCCCACCCTGCTCGTGGCCGAGCTGCAGACCGCCGGCCGCGGGCGGCTGGGCCGGCCCTGGCGTGGCGCGGTGGGCGATGCGCTCATGTTCTCGCTGGGCATGCCGCTGGCGCCGGCCGACTGGTCGGGCCTGTCGCTCGCCGTGGGGGTGAGCGTGGCCGAGAGCCTGCAGCCCACGCCGCTGGCGGGTGCCGCGCGCATCGCCCTCAAATGGCCCAACGACCTGTGGCTGGACGGCGATCGCAAGCTGGCCGGCATCCTGGTGGAAACGGCGAGCCTCGTCGCGCCCGGCTGGGAAGCGCATGCCGCCCCCGCCACGCGCTACGTGGTGGCCGGCATCGGCATCAACGTGCAGCCGCCGCAGGCGGACGGCATGAACACCCCGCCCGGCAGCCTGCAGGACGTGGAGCCCGGCCTGGATGCGCCCACGGCGCTGCAGCGCATCGCCGCGCCGCTGGTCGCCATGCTGCAATCGTTCGAGGCCTATGGCTTCGCGCCGGTGCAGGCCCGGTTCCACCAGCGCGACGTGCTGAGCGGCCGCACGGTGACGCTGAGCGATGGCACCACGGGCACGGCCCATGGCGTGGGCGAGGATGGCGCGCTGCTGGTGCACACCGCGCAGGGCATGCAGGCCGTGACCAGCTCCGAGATCAGCGTGCGGCCCGCCGGCCCGTCGGCGCCCCGCTGACCGAGAAAGGCCCACCCATGCTGCGCGCCGCCGTCCTGGTTCTGCTGCTGGCCAATGCCGGCTACTACGCGTGGGCGCAGGGGCTGCTGCGCTCCTGGGGCTGGGCGCCGCCCGAGCAGTCGGAGCCCCAGCGCCTGGAGCAGCAGATCCAGCCCGAGAACCTGCGCCTGGGCCGAGCCAACGGAGCGGGCACCACCCCCAACGCAAACGCGAACGGGGGCGAAGCGCCTGCCACCCCGCCCGCTCCCGCCTCCACTCCCGCCCCCAGCACCAGCGAGGCCGCGCCCGCATCGGCCCCGACCGTGGCCGCCGCCGAACCCGCGCCCTGCCTGCAGGCAGGCACGTTCGAAAAGGGGCAGTTCGATGCGCTGCGCACCGCCACGGCCGGCCTGCCGGCGGGCAGCTGGACGCTGGAGCCGATCTCGCTCACCGGCCGCTGGATGGTCTACATGGGCCGCTTCGCCGACGAGGACACGCTGGAGAAGAAACGCGCCGAACTGCGCGCCCGCAAGGTGCCGTACGACCGGCCGGGCGCGGCGCTGGAGCCGGGCCTGTCGCTGGGCCGCTTTTCCACGGAAGAGGCCGCCGAGCGGGCCCTGGCCACGCTGGGCACGCAGGGCGTGCGCACCGCCCGCGTGGTGCAGGAACGCACCGATGCCACGGGCTACGTGCTGCGCCTGCCGGCCGCCACCGCGGCCCTGCGCACCCAGGCGGAGGGGCAGTTGCGCGGCATGCTGGCCAGCCGGCCGTTCCGCGCCTGCGGCTGACCGGCCGGCCACGCCGGCCTGGGCTCCCCGCTCAGGCCAGCAACCGCAGGCTGCCGGGGCACAGCGTCTGCACCAGCTCTTCCATGCCTTCGACCAGGGCGCTCACCAGGGCATTCGGGCCTTCGGAGGGCAGGTCTTCGGCGAACACGATGGCCTGGCTCAGCACCGACTCCTCCAGCACCACGGGCGGCAGGCCGTGCTGCTGCAGCGCCCAGTCCATGGCCATGAGGGCGGCCGGGCCGTTGCCCTCGTCGAAGGGGCGCAGGCTGACCAGGGCCTGGTACAGGCGCGCGGCCCGCTCCACGGCCTCCAGGCGGGTCAGCGCGGGATAGACCGCATCGGCCGGCGAGATCCAGGCCGACAGCGTTTCCAGGTGGCGCGTCAGCGAGGCCGCCATGGGATAGGCGCGCTGCTCGCCCGCACCCGGCGTGAGGAAGCGGGGGGCGAGCACGCCCGGGTCGCCGAAGACGGTGGAGCCCGAGGTGCCCGCAGCCAGCCGCTGGAATTCGCGCGTGCGTGCCCGGGGTCCGCCGGCCGGGCAGCCGTTCAGGCGCCAGCCGATCTCCAGCAGCCGCTCGGGCGTGATGGACTGGCCCGCATGCAGCCAGGTGCCCACGGCCTGGGCGGCGTCGGCCCAGGCGTCTTCCGTGCCCACGCCATCGGTGCGCAGCACCAGCGACAGGCCGCTGCGCCAGGCATTCACCTCGGCGCGCAGCCCCGCGTTCTTGCGCAGCACGCCCAGGCATTCCTGCCAGCCGACGACCACGCCGTCCAGCCGCGCGGCCAGGCGCGCCTGCTGCGGCGGGTTCCAGCGGGGGGCCTGCAGCAGGTTGGACAGCAGCGCCACGGGCGTGCCCGTCAGATCAACGGCGGGATGGTCCCGCACGGCGGCCGGCACGTTGTGCAGCTGCAGGTTGTGCGACAGGTCCAGCAGCTGCAGCACGGGCATGCGGGCCATGGCCTCGGGCACATTCTGCAGGCCGCAGTGCGTGAGGATCACGGTCGCCAGCCGCGGGGCCTGCGCCAGCGATTCGGGCAGCTCGCGCAGGCTGAAGTTGGCCGACAGGTCCAGCATTTCGAGGTGCTGCAGCCAGGCCAGGGCCTGCGGCACTTCGGTGACCACGCAGTTGCGCGCCGTGAGGGTGCGCAGCCCCCGGCACAGCGCCAGGGTCTCGGGCAGGCGGTGAAAGCCCGTGTTGTCCGACACGTCCAGGTGCTTGAGATGACGCAGGCGGTCCAGCCCGGGCGGCAGGGAGGACAGGCGCAGCACGCGCAGGTCCAGTTGCCACCCTTCCTCGCCCAGGGCGTGGCAGGCCAGCACGCGCTTGACGGCCTCCTTGCGGCGTTCGGCGAACGTGGCGGCGGTTTCGCCGTCGTCGTCCAGGTCCGCTTCGGGGGTGCGCAGGCGGCCGAGCATTCGGGCCCACAGGCCCTGCTGGCGGGGAGGCGGCCGGTTGGGATCGGCATCGCACCACTCCTGCAGTTCGCGCATCCAGCGCTCCATTTCGGGGGTGTCGGTGCCAGCGCGGCCGGCGGCCCGGGCAGCGCCGTGCCCCTGGCCTGCGTGGTGGCGGCGCAGGAAGCGGAAGGCCGAGGCGCCCTCGCTGGTCGCGGCGCTGCCCTCGGCACCGGGGCTGTGGGGTACGCGGGCAAGGACGTCGGTGGTCGCGTTCATGGCATGGGCACGCGGGCAAACGCGTGGTGAAAGGTTGGTGATGGAACAAACCCGTCCAACTGCGACGGGATGCATCCAATCTACGGACCGGGCCCCTCGCGCCATGGTGCGGATGCGATGCCTTGGCCGCGCATACGAAATTTCAGCGCGGCAGCAGGGTGCAAAGGGCTTCCTCCATCCCCTGCATCACGGCGTCGAAAAGCGCGTGCGGCACGCCGCCGACAGGGGCCGAGGCGAAGACCGCGGCATCGGTCAACGCGCTGTCGGCCACCGTCCCGTCCTTCGCCACCAGCCCGGTCATGGCTTCGGCGTCCAGCGCGACGGGCGGCAACCCATGCTGCTGCAGGGCCCAGTCCATCGCCATCAGCGCGGCCGGGCCATTGCCCTCCTCGAAAGGGCGCAGGCTCTCCACCGCCCGGTACAGCAGCGTGGCCCGCTCCATGGCCGCCAGCGGAGAAGCCGGCCCGTGGCCCTGGGCCAGCCAGGTGTCCAGCGCCGCGAGATGGCCGGGCAGTGCGAGGACCGGGGGATAGTCGAGGTGGCTGGCGGTGAGGCCCTGCGCATCGGCCGGGAGGCGCTGGAACTCCATTGCCCGCAGCTGCGCCCCGCCGGCGGGGCGGCCGTTCAGGCGCCAGCTGATCTCCTGCAGGCGCTCGGTCGTGATCGGCAGGCCCTGGCTCAGCCAGCCCCGCACGGCCGCGTCCGCATCGGCCCAGCCGGCCTCGGTGCCCGCGCCATCGATGCGCAACGCCTGAGAGAGCGCATTGCGCGCCTTATCCATCGCCGCACGCGATGCGCTGCCGTCCCGCAGCAAGGGCTCACAAGCCCGCCAGGCGCTCGAGAGTTGTCCCACACGGGTTTCCAGCGCAGCGCGCTGCTCGGGGGACCACGGCACGGGCTGCAGCAAGCGGTCCGTGAGGGCCACCGGCGTGCCCTGCAGTGCGAGGGCAACGTGGCTCTCGCGCAGGCCGGGCGGCAGCGTGTGCAGGCCGCGGTTGTGCGACACATCCACGGTCCGCAGCGCCGGCATGTCCGCCATGCCCGGCGGCAGATAGCTCACGTCGCAATGCGGCACGCGCAGCTCCCGCAGGCGGAGGGCTTGCGTCATGGCCTGCGGCAATGCCTTGAGAAAAGGGTTGGCCGACAGGTCGAGTTTTTCGAGGTTCGGCAACTGGAACAGGGCGGGCGGCACGTGGCTGACAAAGCCGTTGCAGGCCGTGAGGCTGCGCAGGTTCCGGCACCCGGCCAGCCCTTCGGGCAGGGATTGCAGGCCGGTGTTGTTCGACAGGTCCAGCGCCTCCAGATGCGCCAGCCGTTCCAGGCCCGGCGGCAGGCTGGAGAGTCCCAGCCCGCTCAGATCGAGCGTGCGGCCATCGGCGCCTTGCGCATGGCAAGCGAGCAACCGCTGCATCGCCGTCTCGCGGTGCTCGGCCAAAAGCGGCAAGCCGTGATCACCCTTCCCGGCGCTGGCCTTGCGCCCCAGTGCCCGCAGGCGCCCGAACAGCCCGTGGCGGCCCGAGACGGCCCGGTGCGGATCGGCGTCGCACCAGCGTTGCAGCTCCTGCTTCCACCGAACCGTGTCGAAGGACGCTGCGCGGGGCGGTATCGCCCCCGGTGCAGCGGCCCCCGCGCGCGATCGCAGCGCCTGGGTGTGCGTGTCGGCAGAGGCCGGCGTGGAGCGCGAGGAGGGCGACGGCACCGCAGCGGGGGGCGGGGCTTCGGAGCGGTGCGTGAACGGCTCCTGTTTGAACAGGGTGGAAAGCGATGGCATGGCAGGGCGGACACGCGGCAAGCGCGTCGCGGGCAGGGGGTGGGCAGGCCCGCGGGACGGGCCAGGGGACCCGCAATCTACAAAGCCGGCCGGACCCGCCCTGCCCGGGCTGCGAACGCCATGACCGCCATGCGAAGCGCCCTGCGCGCACGCCGCACGGCCAGCCCCGCCCCGAAAGCGCGCGGCGCGCCCTGTCCGTTCACTGCCGCGGATCGGTCGCCAGCAGCCACTCCACCAGCGCGCGCAGATCGGACTGCAGCCGCGCGAAACCGGCCGGCTCGATGGCCAGCGTGCGCTCGTCCATGTAGAGCTTGCGGTTGATCTCCACCTGGATGCTGTGGCGGTGCGCCGCCGGGTGGCCGTAGCGGCGCACCAGCTCCACGCCCTTGTAGGGGTGGTTGTAGTCCACGCTGTAGCCGCGCTCGCGCAGAAAGGCGCAGATCGCCTGCGACAGCGCCGGGCTGGCGGTGGTGCCGTCGCGGTCGCCGATCACGAAGTCCGCGTGGTGCAGGCCCGGGTGCAGCGTGGCGTGGCTGGCGGCCACGGCGGGCATGGAGTGGCAGTTGATGTGGATGCTGTAGCCGTGGCGGGCATGGGCCTCGTCGATCGCCCGGGCCACGGCCGCGTGGTAGGGGCGCCAGCAGCGATCGATGCGTGCGCGCGCTTCTGCCACGAAGAGCAGCCGGTCGTAGATGGGCACGCCCTCGTCCGTGAACTTCCAGATCAGCCCCTTGCCCAGCCGCACCTTCTGCAGCACGACGGGATCGGTGGTGACGGGATCGGTCCACGCAGTGTCGAACCCGGCCTCGAACATGCTGGCATCGACCTCGGTGGTGTCGCGGTTGGCGTCCAGGTAGATGCGGGGAAAGTGCGCTTCCACCCAGGCCGCGCCCAGCGCGGGGGCGAAGGCGTAGAGCTTCTCGACGTGCGTGTCCTCGGCGCGGCGCAGCGTGGGCAGGTCGATGGCGGCGCGGAAGTCGTCGGGGTAGGTGGTGCCGCTGTGCGGCGAATCGAGTACCAGGGCCGTGCGGCCGGGCACGGCGGAGAACATGGCCGCTGGCGCAGCAGCCGCAGCGACGGCGGGCGCGCCCGCCGCCCCTGGCTCGGCGGCCTGCAGCCGGTGCCGGCGTTGGATCAGTTGCAGCGCTGCATGCGTCGGCGCACTCCTGCGAGGTCAGTCGAGCTGGATCTTGGCATAGGCGGCCACTTTCTTCATCTTGTCGATCTCCCGCACGATCTGCTGCGAGAAGTCCGCGGGCGAGGTGCCCGAAGCATAGAGCCCCTGCCCGGCCAGGCGCTCGCGCACCGCCGGCTCCCGCAGGGCCGCGGCCACGGCCTGCTGCACGCGCAGCACGGCGGCGGCGGGGGTGGGCGCCGGCGCCACCAGGCCGAACCACGAGGGCTCGTTGGCCTGGGGAAAGCCCAGCTGCGCATAGGTGGGCACCTCGGGCAGCACGTCCAGCCGCTCGGGCCAGGACACGGCCAGGGCCTTGAGCTTGCCGGACTTGACGTGCGGCAGCGACGAGGCCACCTGGTCGAAATACACCGGTACCTGCCCGCCCACCACGTCGTTGATCGCCGGGCCGGCACCGCGGTAGGGAATGTGCACCATGGAAGTGCCCGTGCTGCTCTTGAACAGCTCGCCCCACATGTGGCCGATGGTGCCGTTGCCCGGCGTGGCGTAGGACACCTTGCCGGGGTTGGCCTTGAGGTACTTCACCAGCTCGGCGAAGTCCTTGACCGGCAGGACCTTGGGGTTGACCACGATCACCCCGGGAGCCTTGACGATCTCGGTCACGCCGGCGAAGTCCTTGACGGGGTCGTAGGGCAGCTTGGAGAACACGGCCGGGTTCACGCCATGGGTGGACAGCGTGGCCACGCCCAGCGTGAGCCCGTCGCCCGCGGCGCGCCCCACCTCGGCCATGCCGATGGAGCCGCCCGCGCCGGCGCGGTTCTCGATCACCACGGGCTGGCCCAGCAGGCGCTGCAGCGGCTCCTGCAGGGCACGGCCGGCGATGTCGGTGGCACCGCCGGGCGGGAAGGGCACGATGATGCGCAGGGGCTTGTCCTGCGCGAAAGACATTCCAGGAAGGACAGTTGTGGCAGCCATAGCTGCGATCCATTGACGGCGTTGCATGGAGATTTTCCTCGGAAGAGGGATAGAGATTACCGAACTCGGTGCCCATTGAAAAGCAATTGATGTGCCTGTTAATATTCCATTTGAGAATGTTTTAAGAACCTGAACGCCATGTCCTTGCGCCGCCTCAATCCCCCGCTGCACCTGCTGCGGGCCTTTTGCACGGTAGCGCGTTTCGGCGGCGTCTCCCGCGCGGCCGAGGCCCTGCACCTGACGCAGAGCGCGGTCAGCAAGCAGGTGCAGGAACTGGAGCGTTGGGTGGGCATCGCCCTGTTCGAGCGCAGCCGCAAGCGCCTGACCCTCACCCCCGCCGGCGAACGCTACGAAAAGGCGGTGCGCTCGCTGCTCGCCCGGCTGGAGGCGGCCACGCTGGAGCTCATCACCAGCAGCGACGGCGGCGGCGCACTGCACCTGTCCGCCCTGCCCACCTTCGCCGCCAAGTGGCTGATCCCGCGGCTGCCGCAGTTCCAGCACCAGCACCCGCAGATCACGCTGCATTTCGTGCCCTTCGTGCACGGCTACGACTTCGCCAACCCCGACCTGGACTGCTCCATCCTCTTCGGCGACGGCCACTGGCCCGGCGCCCGCGCGCACTACTTGGCCGGCAACGACGTCGCGCTGATCGCCCCGCCCGCCGGCGCGGGCGATGCCGCGCCCCTGCGGACCCCGCGCGACGTGGTGCGCAGCGCCCTGCTGCGCCACGTGTCGGTGCCCGACGCGTGGGCGCGCTGGAGCGAGGTCCATGGCGTGCCTGGGCTCGATGCGCTGGCCGGCCCGCAGTTCGACCAGTTCGAAAGCATGATCCGCGCCGTCTCGGTGGGCATGGGCGTCGCCCTGGTGCCGCGCTGCCTGGTGCACGACGAGATCGCCGCGGGCGTGGTGGCCGAGCCCCTGGCCCAGGGCGGCTACGCCAGCGCGCTGGGCTACTGGTTCTGCTACCCCGAGGCCCGAGCGCAGCTGGCCACGCTGGACCGGTTCCGCCAATGGCTGCTGGACTCGGCGGCCGGCCCGCACGCCGCGCGGGCGGACTGACAACCGCCCCGCGCCGGGGTTCGAGCAAAAACAGCGCCATGCCCTAGTACTGATTGCCCTATTTGCTATACAAAATATAGCAAACACCGCTTTCTGCGCCATGGGCCGGCGCCCCGCACCACCTACCCAATCGGGTAGTGGCGCCCCCGCCGAACGCATGCTGCAATCCGGCCTTGACCCGGGCACACACCGGGCGGGAGGAACGATGAAAACCACGGGAACACCGGCAGGGAAAGCCACGCACGACGATGGCATCCGGTTCATTGCGCAGCGGGAATCCAACGCCAGAACCTACGCGCGCACCTTCGACCGCATGATGGCGCGCGGCAGCCTCTCCAGGGTGTGGGACGTGGAGGGGCGCGAATACATCGACCTGCTGGCCTGCGCCGGCGCCCTGCCGCTGGGCCACAACCACCCGCAGGTGATGGAGCAGGTGCAGTCCTTCCTGCAGTCGGGCCACATCCTCCAGGGGCTGGACATCGCGACCCCGGCCAAGCTGGAGTTCCTTGAGCAACTGTTCCAGACCCTGCCCGCCTCCTTCGCGGACGAGGCCCGCATCCAGTTCTGCGGCCCCACCGGGTCGGACGCCGTGGAAGCGGCCCTGAAGCTCTTTCGGATCGCCACCGGGCGCCAGAGCGTCATCGCTTTCCACGGCGGCTACCACGGCATGACCTCCGGCTCGCTGGCGCTCATGGGCAACCTCGGCCCGAAGAACCCCTTGCCGGGCCTGCCGGGCCACACGCACTTCTTTCCCTACCCCTCGGACCGCCGCTGCCCGTTCGGCGTGGGCGGCACCCAGGGCGAAGACCTGTCGCTGCAGTACCTGGACAACGTGCTGCGCGACCCGGAAAGCGGCATCACCCAGCCGGCGCTGGTCATCCTGGAAGCGGTCCAGGGCGAGGGTGGCTGCATTCCCGCATCGCCCCGGTGGCTCAGGAAGCTCCGCGAGATCACGCACCGCCACGGCATCCCCCTGGTCATCGACGAAGTGCAGACCGGCTTCGGCCGCACGGGAACCATGTTCGCGTACGAAGCGGCGAACATCGTTCCCGATGCCGTGGTGCTGTCCAAGGCCCTGGGCGGCGGTTTCCCGCTGGCCGTGCTGGCCTACCACCGCCGCTACGACCAATGGCTGCCGGGCGCCCACGCCGGCACGTTCCGCGGCAACCAGATCGGCCTGGTGGCGGGCGCGGCCACCATGCAGATCCTGCGCGACCAGGACCTTCCCCAGCGCGCCGCATCGCGCGGCGCCTACCTGCAACGCAAGCTGCGGGAGCTGGCCGAGGACCTGCCCTGCATCGGCGACATCCGCGGCCGCGGCCTCATGGTGGGGGCCGAGGTCATCTCGGCACCGGAGGCCGGCACGCCTGGTGTGCTGGACGGCGCGCTCGCCAAGGCGATCAAGCGCGAGTGCTTCCTGCAAGGCGTGATCCTCGAGACCGGCGGGCGCCACGGGGCCGTGATGCGGTTCCTGCCTGCGCTCACCATCACCGAGCCGGAGATCGACGAGGCCATGGGCCGCATCCGCAACGCCATCGAGCGCTGCCTCGAACGCGACGCCCTGACGGCCTGAGCCCCCCACCCCGCCTTTCCCCACCTTCCTGCCAGGAGACGAGACCTTGGATTTCAAGAAGCAACACTACGCACGCTTCAGCGTACCCCCGCTGTCCGAACAGGCCATGCGCGAATTCGACACGCTGGCGTTCGACCCCTACACCGGCGGCAAGCAGCGGTACCGCCGCTTCTCGCAATTCAAGATCGGTTTCGAGGGCGGCGAGTGGCGCACCGAGCTGCTGCCCCACCGCCCCTTCATCCAGTCGAAGAACTACAACGGCGTGGTCGGCGGCGTGCAGCGCCAGTTCGAGCCCATCCGCTTCGACCCCACGCCGCAGGTGGCGGCGGGCGCGATCGCGGCGCAACTCGATACCCGGCAGGTGTTTCAGATCAACGTGCACCAGGTGCGCGTGCTCGCCGACGCGGACATCCCGGGCGTGACCGTTCCCGAAGGCCCCCACCGCGACGGCCACGACTTCGTGATGAACGCCATCTTTGCGCGGCACAACATCACCGGCGGGGTCAGCCAGCTCATGCCCACGGGCGGCGGCCCGTGCTTCTTCGAAGACATCCTGCAGGAGAACGAAGCCATCATCGTGGCCGACGACCAGATGTGGCACAACGCCACGCACATCCTGCCCAAGACCGAGGCCGGCGGCCACCGGGACATCCTGATCATCTCGTTCAACGCCTGGGAGCGACGGCGCTACGGCGAGGAATTCGAGCGCCGGCAAGGGGCCATCGCCATCGACGAGGCCGTGCCCGCCTGATGCCGCAGCCGGTCCCTGCCCCATGACGCCCGTCACCGGCAAGCGCCCGCTCACGGCCTTGCTGTGGGCGATCAACCTGTCGTCGATCTCCGCCAGCGTGCTGGTGTACATCTATCTGGCGCACCATGCGCTGCGCGATCTGGACAGTCTCCTGGTTTCGGAGTTCGTCCTCTTCGCGCCCATGGTGGTGCCGGTGCTGCTGGCGTTCCAGCTGAACCAGCTAACGGGCCGGATGGAAGTGCGCCGGCTCCTGCGCCTGGCCAACGTGGCCGCCGCCGCGGCGTGCCTTGCGCTATTCCTGGCCACCGACCTGGGGCCGGCCATGGTGCTGCTCGGCGCCACGGTGATCGGCGCGCTGGATGCCGTGCAGCGGGTGGCCCGCATCGTCGTCATCAAACGGTACTTCTCGCCCGAAGAGGTTCGGTTCACCGTGCCCCTGACGCTGACCGCGCAGTTCATTGCCGGGGCCGTGGCGGGCGCCATCCTGGCCTTCTTTCCCACCCAGATCACGGCGCTGGGCGCGGCCGTCGCCACCACGGCGCTGTTCGCCTGCGCGGCACTGTGCACCTGGCTGATCCCGCCCGCAGCCACCCCCACGGAGGCACCGGCCGCACCGGCCAGCCTGTGGCAGGGGCTGCGCATGCTGCGGGACGTTGCGCCACTGCGCCAGGCCATGGTCGGCTTCGTGCTGTTGGGCGCCTTCTTCCAGGGCTTCTACAACATCTCGCGGGTGGCCCTGCCGGCGCACCACCTGGGCCTGTCGCAGCAGTACGTCGGGCTGCTGCAGATCGTCGCCAGCCTGGCCGCGGTGACGGGCGCGCTGTACTTCTACGTGCAGAGCCGGCGCGGCCAGGCATTCCACCTGCGCTACATCTGCCCGGCCTGCGCGGCGGCGATGGTGGGCGCCTGCCTGTGGCATTCGCCGGCCGTGAGCTACCCGCTCTACTTCGCCTACTTCTTCCTGTTCGAGCTGGCATTCTTCCGGCTGCAGGCGGACATCATGGCCGCCACGCCCCGGGACCAGATGCCGGTGGTCGCCACCCTGCAATACGCCCTGGTGTACGCCGGCATGATGCTGGCCATCTTTTTCGGGGCCTTCTCGGTCCAGTGGTTCGGCATGCCGATCACGGCGGCGCTCTTTGCGGCGGGCTTCGGCCTGGCCCACCGTCTCCGGCGGCTGGCAGCGGACCGCGTGCCGCCGGCGCCCTCCCTTGAAAGAAACCGATGACCGAACGACATGTCGTCTTCGTGGACAGCACCCTGTCCGGATTGCTGGCCTTCGAAACCGCGAAGAAGCTCGGCTGCCGGGCCACCCTGATCGAGCCGCTCGATTCGTCGTTCCTGGCCATCTCGACCCGGGACCGCAGCCGCATCGACCCCCACCTGCTGCACCTCGACGAGCACCGGACCGTGCCCACGATCGCGGTGGACGCGCTGCTGGCCGAACTGCGGGACATCGCCACGCGGCACCCCATCCACGCGCTCGTCACCACCTCGGAGGCGGCCATCCTGCCCGTGGCCGAGGCGGCGCATGCCCTGGGCCTGCCCACGCCGGCACCGCAGGCGCTGCGGGACGCGGTGTTCAAGGACCGCTGCCGCCACGCACTGGCCCGCGCGGGCCTGCGCGTTCCCCATTACGAGGTGCTGACCGAGGCGCAGCTGCTGGCCGGCCAGGGCCGCACCCTCCGCGCGCCGCTGGTGGTCAAGCCGACGCGGGGCTTCGGCAAGCAGTTCTCGGCGGTCTGCCAAACCGAGGCGCAGTGGGATGCCTTCGTCGCGGCGCTGGCGCGCGAGCGCGCCGCGTCGGACCCGATGGTCAACCAGATCGTCAACCACCACTACATCGTCGAGGAGTACGTGACGGGCTCGCTGCATTCGACCGAGGTCATCCTGAAAAATGGCCGCCTGCAGTGCTTTGCCACCACCACCCGCTACCGCTCCCGGCACAACGACCTGCTGGAGATGGGGTATTCGATGCCCTCCGGGCTGGCGCCGCGCCAGGCCCGGCGGCTGGAGCAGTACGTGGGCGACGTGTGCCGGTGCCTGGGCCTGGACTTCGGCCTCTTTCACGTGGAGACGCTGTACGCGGAGGACGGCCCGTGCCTGGTGGAAGTCAACGGCCGCATGATGGGCGGCGTGGGCCCGCAGGTGTACCAGGCCCTGTCCGGGCGCGACGCCTTCGACCTGCTCTTGCGCACCTACCTGGGCGAAGCGGTCGAGACCGACCCGCAGGCCATGGACGGGGCCGCCACGGTGGTGCTCATCGGGGCGAAGAACGAAGGCGTGGTGTCTTGCGCCTTCACCCAGGACCGCCTGGACGCCCTGCTGGCGCGCCACGGCATTTCGTTTTGCACGCTGCGCCTGGCGCCCGGCATGCCGCTGCGGCGCTTCGACGGCAATGTCTCCGTGCTGGGGCATGCGATCGTGCATGGGCCCGATCCGCGGGCCTCGGCGGTGCGGGGCGATGCGTTCCTGCGCGACTTGGATGCGCTGCTGGGCGTGGAACTGGCGAAGTACCTCGAAGCCCCGGGCCACATCGGCGCGCTGGACCCCACGGCGCTGCTCGCCACCCTTTGAATGAACCGGGGCCGGCCGGATCGGGCCCGCCCCGCCCGTCACTCCCCGCGCACCTCGGCCACCATGCGTTCGAGCCGCGCGGCATCGACGACCACCAGCGCGCGGCCGTCCTTTTGCAGCACGCCGGCCTTGACCAGCACGCCCAGTTCGCGCGTGACCTGCTCGCGGTTGGTGCTGATCTGGCTGGCCAGTTCGGCGTGGGCAGGCGCGGGCTCGATGCGGGCCTGGTTGCCCTGCACGCCGGCCGCACGCGCCAGGCGCAGCAGCTCGGCATGCAAGCGGTTGTGCACGCCCAGGGTGCTCAGGTCGATCACGCGGTCGGACAACTGGCGCACCAGCGAGGCCAGGTAGTGCATCACCCGCTGCGCGACCAGGGGCTCGTCGCGCAGCAGGGCCAGGAACCCGTCGCGCGAGAGACTGGCCACCAGGGTGGCGTCCAGCGTCACCACGTCGGCCGAGCGCGGGCCGCCGTCGATGGCCGCGATCACGCCGATGTGCTCGCCCGGTTCGCAGTCGCGGAAGGTGACCTGCCGGCCGCTGGCCGAATAGGTGGTGATGCGCAGGCGGCCCGCCACCAGGAAGAACACGTCGCCGCCCTCGGCCGCGCGCGACAGCAGCGGCTGGCGCGCCGGCAGCTGGTGCCAGTCGCACTGCTGCGCCAGCCGGTCCAGGCACGCATCGCCCAAACCCTCGAACAAGGGAATGCGGCGCAGGGCGAGGCTGGATCGGGCGGGGGGAGCGTTCATGCGGGCAAGGCCGTGGCCGGGAAAGAAACAGGGAGGGCCCGGGCGGCGCCAGGGCATGCGGGAAGGCCGGTGGGCCCGACCGGGTGCCGCATTATGCTCAGCGCCGCCCCGGCGATCGGCCGGGGCGGATTCCATCGACCCACCACACGCCTTCTTCCGTGCCCGCGCCACTGCCCCGCCTGACCCTGCCCTCCCCGCGCAACCTGCGCTGGGCCAGTGGCGTGGTCCTGTGGCTCTATGTGGCGCTGCACCTGGCCACGCACGCCACCGGGCTGGTGTCGCTGGCCGCGGCCGAAGCCACGCGGCGTGCCGTGCATGGCGCCTGGGCCACGCTGCCGGGCACCGTGCTGCTCTATGGCGCGGTGGCCGTCCACCTGGCCATGGCGGGCGCCGCCGTGTGGCAGCGCCGCAGCCTGCGCATGCCGGCCGTGGAGGCGCTGCGCCTGCTGCTCGGGCTGCTGCTGCCGCTGCTGCTGGCGGCGCATTTCTCGGGCACGCGCTACCTGGGCGAAATCGACGGGCTGGAGCCTTCCTACGTGCGCATCGTGCGGGCCATTTGGAGCCCGGAGGGGCTCTGGCTGCAGCTGGCGCTGCTGCTGGCGGCCTGGACGCACGGCTGCCTGGGCCTGCACCTGGCGCTGCGCATCCGCCCCCGGTGGCAGCGCCTGCAGCCGGTGCTGCTGGCCGCCGCCGTGCTGCTGCCCGTGCTGGCGGCGCTCGGCGTGGTGTCCATGGGCCGCGAGATCGCCTGGGCGGCGCTGGGCGCCCCCTCGCCGTCCGCACAGGCCGCCCAGGCGTCGCGCACCCTGACCGAGGGCCTGCGCACCGGCTGGATCGCGCTGGTGGCGGCGCTGCTGCTGGCGCGCTGGGCCTTCGGGGCCCTGCGCGAGCGCGGGGGCCGGGGGCGCATCAGCCTGCGCTACCCCGACCGCACGGTGCAGGTGCCGCGCGGCTTCAGCGTGCTGGAGGCCAGCCGGGAGCACGGCATCGGCCACCTTTCGGTGTGTGGCGGCCGGGCGCGCTGCTCCACCTGCCGCGTGCGCGTGCAGGGCCCGGCCGAGCACCTGCCCGCCCCCCGGCGCGACGAGCAGCGCACCCTGCAGCGCGTGAACGCCCCGCCCGGCGTGCGGCTGGCCTGCCAGTTGCGCCCGCGCGGCGACATCGCGGTGACGCCGCTGTTCCAGCCCGGCGCGGCGGCGGCGGCCCGGCCCCTGGGGCGCGAGCGCCAGGTCGCCGTGCTGTTCGTGGACCTGCGGCGCTGGTCGGGCCTGGCAGAGCGGCAGTGGCCCTTCGACCTGGCCTGGGTGCTGGACCAGTATTTCGACCGGGTGGGCGCCGCGGTGCGCGACAGCGGCGGCCTGGCCAACCAGTTCATCGGCGACAGCGTGATGGCGATCTTCGGGCTGGACACCGACCTGCCCACCGCCTGCGCCCAGGCGGTGCGCGCGGCCGCCCTCATCGAGCAGCGCATGGACGCCTGGGGCGGCTCGTTCACCGACCAGTTCGGGCAGCCGCTGGACTTCGGCATGGGTTTGCACGCCGGCACGGTGGCGGTGGGCGAGGTGGGCTTTCAGGACACGACCACATTCACGGCCGTGGGCGAGGTCGTCAACACCGCCAGCCGCCTGCAGGACCATTCGAAGGTGGTGGCCGCCCGGCTCGTGCTGTCGCTGGAGGCCGCGCGCCTGGCGGGCGTGGCCGATGCGCTGGGCCCGCCCGAGCCCGTCACCGTGCGCGGCCGGTCGGCGCCGCTGCAGGTGCTGTACGTGGCCCATCCCGCGCAGCAGTGGGGGGAGCCGCGCTTCGGCGGCGGCGCGCCATCGCCCGCAACGGCGGGGCCCTGGTTTGATCCGCCGTGAACGTGGACTCTGGTTGATAGGCGACAACCCGAGACGGGGGCCAGAAAGCAATCACCCCGTGTTGGCGATCCGAACGACCCGGCATCGGCAAGTTTGCCGGGACGGAAAAGGCCAACCGCCGCTGGCGCGCTCCACATGCGTTGCATATGTCGAAAGTGCAGCGTCGCAGCCGAGGCCCGCAAGCCAGTTAAGCCGTAAAGAAGGCGGTGGCACAAGTGGCCGAAGCTGCGCTGGCGGTCACCTTGTGATTGGCGAGATGCCGCGCCACGATGGCATAGCCCACGGCATAACCAGCATGCCTTGGGATGTTCTCCTTTGCGCTCCCGAAAAACCAACTGGCATGGTCGTACCAAGTCGCATCAAGCATGGGCTCCATGCGCGTTCTCATCCTGTCCGACTCCACCGGCGATAGCGCGGTGGCATAGAACGGGATTCGACCGAAAACCTGCGCCTCGAAATGAAACGCCAAGCCTTCTGAAATAAGTGCCTCTCTCAAGGTGCTGCCATAGCCGACGGTTCGGCCTCTGACGCAGTGGTGGACCTCGTGCGCGAACAGAGCAGGGACGGCCGTTCGCATGCAACGCGGAAGGTTGCTGTTGCGCGGATCAATCTTCATGTGAAGAAGATGAGGGCCTTCCGCATACCCGTTTACTCCGAGCTCAGGAATGACGGCATTCGTCGCATAGGTCAGCACATCCAGGCGGTCTATCGCAAGAACGGCCGATACCTCAGCAGCAGCTCCGCTCAACAGGTCGCGCAATTCAGGCTGGAAGTGGGTCAGCTGATTTGCGGCGTCAGGGAAGTGGAACGTGATACTCATTTTTGCCTGATCCCTGTGCGGAGACACCCATGATGGTTTGCGCACTCAAAGTGCGGGGTCGCTGCCGATGGCCGAATTCTGTCGAAGTGGAGTGGCGATGAGGAGCCAGTTTCAGCGGTGATCGTGCTGTCGAGTGCTTGATATGGCGCTGCCTTCCCACAACAAGCCTGCGCCAAAACCAAGAATGACTAACGGCACCCCAAACCAACCGGAAAATGCAGTCAGCGCCTTGGATAAAAAAAACCGCGACTACGAGTGCGATCAAAGTTGAAATGCCCACTCGCCAATGCAACGTTAAAAGCACAAGTAGTTCGACCACAGAATCCATGAGCTCAATCCCAGCATTCAAAGCGGCATTCTGGCTGATGCCTGCTCGACGTTTCTATATTTTCGACCTTCGCTCCGTGCGCACTGCCTGGAGTTCGAGCGCCTCCATGAACATGTCGCAGCGACCGACATCTGCTTTTCATGGTCATCGAAAACATCTGCCCATTCCGGCAGAGGTAGCAACTCGGCAGTGATAAGCGCTTCACAGGGCAGGCGGGCGCCTGTCGCCCACGAAAAACCGCTTTTAAACGCGTTTCAAGACGTTTTTCGGCGCGCAACGTCCGATCCGGCCACCCGCGTAACGCGATGTTGCAGTGCGGCATTTTTCCCTCGGAAGCGCGGCCCTGTCGGACGCGGCGGCGGCCGTGGGCGCACGGGCCGGTAGGCGACAGACCTACACAAAACTGTGCGTTTTCGCACAGACCTGGCGGGTCCGGCGGCGCAAACTGGCTTCCATGCAGACGCAATCCGGCGCTGCAGTCCAGTTGAATCGATCCCAAGGAAGGAATCACTACCATGAACCGCAAACACCTCATCGCCATCGCCGCCATCGCCTTTGCCGGTGCCGCATCCGCCGCCCCCGTGTCTCAGGAAGACCAGTTCGGCGCCCAGCCCGTCGAGCAAGGCCAGCCGCTGACCCGCGCTGAAGTCGTGGCCGACCTGAACCTGTGGAACCGCGCCGGCCTGAACCAGTTCGAAGCCGCCGACCGCACGCCCGATGCCGATCCCGCCTACCAGATGCGCCTGGCCCAGTACCAGCGCGAACGCAGCGGCCCCGAGTACCTGGCCGAAGTCCAGCGCGTCGGCGGCGGCCACAACGTCGCCGGCATGGCCTCCAGCACCACGATGAACTGATGCCCCGCGCATCCCGGCGCGCCCAAGGCGCGCCACACCCCCGAGCCCCCGTGCGCGAAGCACCGGGGCTTTTTTCATGGGCGGCGCTTTTCACCCCACCGTGGACCAATGCGTTCCCGCTGTGCGTTTACGCACATACCCGGCCCGGCGAAACACCGAAACTGGCAGTCAGGCAGGCACCCCGCGCTGCCCTTTGTCACCCCTGTTTTCAAGCCCAAGGAACGCACCCCATGAACACCCAGCACCTGATCGCCATTGCCACCATCGCCTTCGCCGGCGCCACGGTGTCCGCCGCCCACGCGGCGCCATCGCAGGAAGACCGTTTCGGCGAGGAGCCCGTGGCCACCCGCAGCACGCTCACCCGTGCTGCGGTGGAGGCCGACACCCGCCTGTGGCAGCGCGCCGGGCTGGGCCAGGCCAACGAGGGCGACCGCTCCGAAGCGGTGGACGAAGCCAGCCCGCAGCGCCTGGCCGAATACCAGCGCCTGCGCAGCGGCAGCGCCTTCCAGGCCGAACTGCGCCGCGCCCAGGGCGCCCAGCCGGTGGCCGGCGCCGCGGCCAGCGAGACCAGCCACTGAACGGGCGTCGCGCTCCCGGCACGCCGCGGCGCGCGGCCGGTCAGGCCGCCGGCAGCGGCGGATGGGCGGGAAACTGCACGCTGAACCGGGCGCCCGGCGGCACCTGGCCGGGGTGCGCGTCTTCCAGCTGCACGGTGGCGCTGTGCTGGCGCGCGATCTCCAGCACGATCGGCAGGCCCAGGCCCGAGCCGTCCGCGTCGTTGCCCAGCACGCGGTAGAACGGGCGGAACACCAGCTCGCGCTCGGCCAGCGGCACGCCGGGGCCGGAATCTTCGACCTGCAGCAGCAGCACGTGGCCGAAGGTGTCGGCCAGCACCCGCGCGGTGATGACGCCCGGCGCCCCGGGCCCCGAGGGCGTGTAGTTGATCGCGTTGTCCAGCAGGTTGCGCGCCAGCTCCTTGAGCAGCGTGGGATTGCCCTCCATCCACACGCCGGGCGCACCGGGCTCGGCACCCTCGTACCCCAGGTCGATGTGCTTGTCCAAGGCGCGCGGCACGCAGTCGCGCACCACCTCGATCACCAGCCGCGCCAGGTCCACCGGCTGGCGCGCCAGGGCCGTTCCGCTGCCTTCCGCGCGGGCCAGGGCCAGCAGTTGGTTCACCGTGTGCGTGGCGCGGATGCTGGAGCGACCGATCTGCTGCAGCGATCGCTTCAATTCCTCGGTGCTGGTGCCTTCGCGCTGCGCCAGGTCGGCCTGCATGCGCAGCCCGGCCAGCGGCGTCTTGAGCTGGTGGGCCGCATCGGCCAGGAAGCGCTTTTGCGTGGCCAGCGAGTCGCTGAGCCGGCCCAGCAGGTCGTTCACCGAATCCACCAGCGGCGCCACCTCCAGCGGCACCGCCTTGTGGTCGAGCGGCGAAAGGTCGTCAGGCTTGCGGGCGCGGATGCGCTCCTCCAGCAGGCTCAAGGGCTGGATGCCGCGCGCCAGGGCCAGCCACACCAGCAGCACGGCCAGCGGCAGGATCACGAACTGCGGCAGCATCACGCCCTTGATGATTTCCGTGGCCAGCACACTGCGCTTTTCGCGCGTTTCGGCCACCTGCACCAGCGCGGCCGGCGCACCCGGCAGCGGCACCCGGACCCAGATGGACGCCACGCGGATCTCGATGCCGCGCAGCTCGGCATCGCGCAGGCGCACCTCACCCGAGAGCGGACGCTCGTCCTCGGGTGCGGGCGGGCGCGGCAGGTCGCGTTCGCCGGAAAGGAACTCCCCCGTGGGCGAGACCACCTGGTAGTAAACGATGTCGGATTCGTCGGCGCGCAGGATTTCGCTGGCCGGCTGCGGCAGGTTGAACTGCGCCTTGTCGCCCTGCACCGTGACCAGTTGCGCCAGGGCGTGGGCGTTGTACTCCAGCGCGCGGTCGAAGGGCTTGTTGGCCAGGCCCTGCGCCACCAGCCAGGTGAGCGCCAGGCTCACGGGCCACAGCAGCAGGAGCGGCGTGAGCATCCAGTCCAGGATCTCGCCGAAGAGGGAGCGCTGCTCGCGCTGGAAGATTTTCAAGACGGGGCGCCGGTGGGGGAATTCAAGCCAAAAGGGCCGTCAGCGCAATCATCACTAGGGCATTTCGCTATTAAATCAATAGCACTCAGGTGGCGATCTTCTCGAGGCAGTAGCCCAGGCCGCGCACCGTGGCGATGCGGATCGGGCCGCGCTCGATCTTCTTGCGCAGGCGGTGGATGTACACCTCGATGGCGTTGTTGCTCACCTCTTCGCCCCACTCGCACAGGCGCTCGACCAGTTGCTCCTTGGACACCAGCCGGCCGGCGCGCTGCAGCAGCACCTCCAGCAGGCCCAGTTCGCGCGCCGACAGCTCCACCAGCTTGCCGTCGATGGTGGCCATGCGGCCGGCCTGGTCGTACACCAGCGGGCCGTGGCGGATGGCGCTGGTGGTGCCGCCCATGCCGCGCCGCGTGAGGGCGCGCACGCGCGCCTCGAGTTCCTGCAGGCTGAAGGGCTTGGCCATGTAGTCGTCGGCCCCGAAATCCAGGCCCTTGACGCGCTCTTCCACGCTGTCGGCGGCGGTGAGGATCAGCACCGGCAGGGCCGAGCCCCGTCCGCGCAGGCGCTTGAGCACCTCCAGCCCGTGCACGCGCGGCAGGCCCAGGTCCAGGATCAGCAGGTCGAACGCGTGGTTGGTCATCAGGGCCGCATCGGCTTCGCTGCCGCTGGACACGTGATCGACCGCAGCGCCGGAACCGCGCAGGGTGCGCAGCAGCCCGTCGGCCAGCACCTGGTCGTCTTCGGCAATGAGGATGCGCATGGGGGTTGTCTCCTGGGAGCGCGGCCGGTGGCGGGGCCGCTGCGTTGGAGACCGATTCTAGAGGCCCGTTCCGCCAGGCGGCGGGGGAGCGCGTGGGGGAAATCCCGCGCCGCACCCTCCCCGCGCAGTTGGTGCTATGCCGGCAGGGGCAGCGTGCGGCCGTGGGCGGCGAGGCGCCCGGCCGGTTGCGACACGGACCGCGCGCGGGCCGTTGCCGAAGACGCGGCGGCCGCCGTATGCGCCCCGTCGATCTTGAAGACCGACACCGCATCGACCAGTTGCTCGGCCTGCGACTTCAGGCTCGATGCCGCCGCCGCGCTTTCCTCGACCAGCGCGGCGTTCTGCTGCGTGACCTGGTCCATCTGCGCCACGGCCTCGCCCACCTGGCCGATGCCTTCGCTCTGCTCGCGCGTGGCGATGCTCATCTCCGCCACGATGGTGGCGACGCGCTGGATGGACTGCACCACTTCCTTCATCGTGTCGCCCGCGCGGTTGGCCTGCGCCGAGCCCTCGCCGACACGCTCCACGCTCGTGGCGATCAGGCCCTTGATCTCCTTGGCCGCATCGGCGCTGCGCTGGGCCAGCGTGCGCACCTCGGAGGCCACCACCGCGAAGCCGCGGCCCTGTTCGCCGGCGCGGGCGGCTTCCACCGCCGCATTGAGCGCCAGGATGTTGGTCTGGAACGCGATGCCGTCCACCACGCCGATGATGTCGGCGATGCGCTGGGAGGCGGCGTCGATGCTCTTCATCGTCTCCACCATCACCTCCACCGCGTCGCCGCTGCGCTGCGCCACCGTGGACGCATCCGCCGCCAGCTGGCTGGCCTTTTGGGCGCCGTCGGCGTTCTGGCGCACGGTGGAGCTCAGCTCCTCCATGGACGCGGCGGTCTCTTCCAGGGCCGAGGCCTGTTGTTCGGTGCGGGCCGACAGGTCCTGGTTGCCCTGCTCGATCTGCGAGCTGGCCGTGGCCACGCCCTCGGCGCTGCCGTGGACGGCACCGACCACGCTCGCCAGGCTGGCGCGCATGTCGCTCAGGGCCTGCATCAGCTGCGCGGATTCGTCCTTGCCGTGCACGGCGATGTCCATCGTCAGGTCGCCGGCGGCCACGCCCCGCGCCACTCCGACGGCCGAGGCCAGCGGCCGCGTGATATGCCGCGTGATCCACCAGGCCAGCACCGAGGCGATCGCCACCGCAGCGATCAGCATGGCCAGCAGCGTGGCCTGCGCGCGGTGGAACGTGGCCACCGCATCGTCGTGCGCAGAGTCACCACCGCGGCGGTTCACGCGGGCCAGCTCGCCCAGCGTGGACGCCATGGCATCGAAGCCCTTTTCCGAATCGGTGAAGAAGATCCGCAGCGTTTCATCGTGCGCCTGCAGTGGCTGGTCCAGCATGCGGCGCTGCACCGCGAGGTACTGATCGCGCTGGGCCTGATAGGCCTCGTAGCCCTTGCGCTCTTCGCCCGGATTGACCAGCGGTGCATACACGGCCTCGGCCTCGGCCAGTTGCTGGCGCCGCACCTTGAGTTCTTCCTTGAGCTTGTTCAGGTTGCTCTGGTCCGTCGGCAGGAAGGCCTCGCTCTCGGTGCGCCGCAGGCGGTTGGCGGCGATGCGCACGTTGGCGATGGCCTCGATGCTGGGAAGCCAGTTGGTGGCCAGGTCTTCGGCACTGGCGTTGATGCGGAGCATCTGACCCCAGGCCATCCAGGCCAGGGCGACGGTGATCAGCGTGGTGATGCTGAAGGCGAGCGCCAGCTTGGCGCCGATGCGGAGGTTGTGCAGGTTCATGATAAGGACCACCTATTGCGTTTGGTATCTCGATTAACATTTAGACACCTTAGAACAGGCTTAAAACCAGCATCCGCAGCGCGGAAATGACAGAAATGCAATGCCGGCTTTATCATTTTTGCAGCTTTTAACCTGACAGCCCGTCACCTCCCGCATACGCTTCCAGCCCGATCGCAACCACCGTGGCGACCTCGTCGCCCACCGCCATGCGGAACTCCGCCTCCGCCTGGGCCACCGCATCGCGGAATGCCTGCAGCCACGCCAGTCCCGCAGCGGTGAAGCACACGCGGCGCGCCCGGGCATCGCGTGGGTCCGGTTCCCGGACCACCAGGCCCCAGGCAGCGCACTGGTCCACCAGATCGGCCATGGACTGCTTCGTCATGCCGGCCCGCTGCGCCAGATCGGTCAGCCGGTCGCCATCCAGCGAAAGGTGGCGCGTGATGTGGACGTGCGCCGCACTCACCTGATCGCGCGCGGCGAGGTTGGAAAGCGCCAGCGGCACTTCCACGTTGTGGGCCATGAGTTCGAGCACCCGGGCATCGAACCGGCGCATGGCATGCCCGAGCAGGCGGCCCAGGTGGGTCTGGCGCCAGCCGTCGTCGAGGGGGGGAAAGGGTGGGGTTTCGGCCATGGCACATTGTCAGGGAAACTGACTTAAAACACCGTTTACGCGCCGAGACGGCTCGCATAAACTACTGTTCAAGCATCCAGCCTGTGACTACCCACAGCCGGACAGAGACACCCCCAACCCATTGTTTTTCAAGGACTTTCCATGGACTTCGCCGTCAAGGGGACCCACCCCGCCCAGCCCGTCAACACCGAAAAGGCCAAGGCCCTACAGGCCGCGCTGGCCCAGATCGAGAAGCAGTTCGGCAAGGGTACGATCATGCGCCTGGGCGAAGGCGAGGTGATCGAGGACATCCAGGTCGTCTCCACCGGCTCGCTGGGCCTGGATATCGCGCTGGGCGTGGGCGGCCTGCCCCGCGGCCGCGTGGTCGAGATCTACGGCCCGGAATCGTCCGGCAAGACCACGCTCACGCTGCAGGTGATCGCCGAGATGCAAAAGCAGGGCGGCCAGTGCGCCTTCGTCGATGCCGAGCATGCGCTCGACGTGCAATACGCCCAGAAGCTCGGCGTGCAGCTGTCCGATCTGCTGATCAGCCAGCCCGACACCGGCGAGCAGGCCCTGGAGATCGTGGACAGCCTCGTGCGTTCGGGCGCCGTGGACCTGATCGTGATCGACTCGGTCGCCGCGCTCACCCCCAAGGCCGAAATCGAGGGCGAAATGGGCGATGCCCTGCCCGGCCTGCAGGCCCGCCTGATGAGCCAGGCGCTGCGCAAGCTCACCGCCACCATCAAGAAGACCAACTGCATGGTCATCTTCATCAACCAGATCCGCATGAAGATCGGCGTGATGTTCGGCAGTCCCGAAACCACCACCGGTGGCAACGCGCTCAAGTTCTACGCCTCGGTGCGCCTGGACATCCGCCGCACCGGCACGATCAAGAAGGGCGACGAGGCCGTGGGCAACGAGACCAAGGTCAAGGTCGTGAAGAACAAGGTCAGCCCGCCGTTCAAGACGGCCGAGTTCGACATCCTGTTCGGCGAGGGCATCAGCCGCGAGGGCGAGATCATCGACATGGGCGTGAACGCGAAGATCATCGAAAAGAGCGGCGCCTGGTACGCCTACAACGGCGAAAAGATCGGCCAGGGCCGCGACAACTCGCGGGAGTTCCTGCGCGAGAACGCCGACCTCGCCCGCGAGATCGAGAACAAGGTGCGCGAGAGCCTGGGCATCGCCCTGCTGCCCGCCAGCCTCGAAGCCCCCGCCGCTGCGCCAGCCAAGGAAGCGGCCGAGAAGTAAGCCCTGGCCGATTGCAGGCCATGCCCGGCTCCAGCGCTTGATTGACAGGCGCTGGACGCTTCCACTTTCATAGCACCATGGGATTTGCGACGCTTTCGCTCAAGGGCCGGGCGCTGCGCCTGCTGGCACAGCGCGAACACTCCCGCGCCGAACTGGCCACCAAGCTCGCCCGCCACGTGCAGGAGGGCGACGACCTGAACGCCGTGCTCGACGACCTGCAGGCCAAGGATTTCATCAGCGCGCAGCGCGTGGCCGATTCGGTGGTGAACCGCCGCGCCGCCCGCCTGGGCACGCAGCGCCTGGTGCAGGAACTGCGCGGCAAGGGGCTGGACGACGCCCTGGTGCGCGCCACCGCGGAGCGCCTTCGCGCCACCGAACTGGAACGCGCACAGGCCGTGTGGCGCCAGCGCTTCGGCGCCCCGGGCGAGACGCCGCAGGAGCGCGCGCGCCAGATGCGCTTCATGGCCGCGCGGGGCTTTGCCGGCGATATCGTGCGCCGCGTGGTGCGGGGCGGCGGGGACGACGAAGGCAATTGACGGCTGTGATTCCGGCGGGCCCGCGAGGCCGGCCAGCTCAGTCCAGCAGCCGTTCCGGGTTGGCGTCGATCTTGGCCAGCGCGTCGCGCGTGGCCCGCATCGTGAGGGCTTCCTCTTCTTGCGCCACCAGCAGGCCGGACTGCAGGTACGCGCCCAGGCGCTTGAGCTGCAGCAGGTAGCTGCTGCCATCGGGCGCGGCGAACAGGTGCAGCTGCTTGCGCTGGCTTTGCCACACGTACTGCACCTGGGCCGAGGCACCGTTGTGGTCCAGCGTGAACCAGGCGCCGGGCTGCAGCTCCTGTGCCCAGGCCACCATGCCCGGCTCCACGGGCGCGCCGTTGTCGGCGATCACGTGGATGGACGAGGCATCGATGCCCAGCATCAGCTCGATGTTGTCGGCGTTGAGCGGCATTTCGCCCAGCGTCGCATCGCTGATGTAGTCCTCCAGATTGGCCAGGCGGCGCGCCATCGCATCGATGTGCGCCTGCGGGATGGAGGCCGTCTTGGACAGGAAGGCATCGGCCAGCGTGTCGGTCAGCACCTTCACCTGCGCATCCTGCTCCGGCCCGTTCACGCCGAGCAGCGCCAGGCCCTGGCGCAGGTGCTGCAGCAGCGGCGGCAGGCTCTGGATGACCTTGGCGCGGTCCGCCCGGTGGGGCTTGGCGCTGGCGGCCCAGACCAGGTCGGCCGCGGTGCGCTTGAGCGCGACGGTGTCCGGGTGCTGCGCGCCGTCGCGCACCGCCGACATGGCCAGCACCTCGGCCCAGGTCTTGAAGAGGAAATCGCGGATCTCCTCGCGCACCGGCATGTCCCGCAGCATGGTGCGCAGCTCGATCGTGTACTGGATGGCCAGCGTCTCGCGCTGCTCGACCTGCTGCGCCACGCTGACGAGCTTGGAGGTGGCCTGCTTGGCCGTGAGGAACTTGGCCAGGAATTTCTCGAACTCGTCATAGACGAGCTGGAAGACGCGCTGCCCGGTTTCGGGGTACTGCTCGATCACCTGCACCACGCGGCGGATCTCGCCCTCCAGCGCGCTGCCGTTGATGGCGGTGGCGTCAAACCCCATCACCACGCCGCCCAGGCGGTCGATCAGGCGGCGTGCCGGGTGGGCGACGTCGCTGAAGAATTCGGGCTCGGCCAGCGCCACGCGCAGCACCGGCACCTGCAGCCGCGCGAACCACACGCGCACGGCCGGCGGAATGCGGTCTTCGCTCAGGATGCTCTGGAACATCAGCGCCACCACCTCGATGATGGCCTTTTCACCGGGGGTGGAGGCCTTGGCCTTCAGTTCGGTCGAGCGCTCGCGCACCGCGCCCACCAGCTGCACCACGGCGGCCGGGCTGTAGTCCTCGACCAGCGTGGCCACGCCGCTGTAGTACGTCTGCGCCTGCGCCCGGTGGGCCGACAGGGCCTGCGCCAGCGCGGCGGAGGCCGGCGGCGCGTTCACCATGTCGAAGCCCGTGGCGGGCTGCACCAGCAGGCGGCGCAACTGGCCCATCACGCCCTGGGCCCGCTGGCGCGCGCGCGCCAGCGGCGTCATGAACGCCTGCATGCCGGCACCGAAGGCCGTTCCCTGCGCGCCCATGCGCCCGGGCGCCGGCATGCCGCCCTGGGACGGCATGCCGTGCATGCTCGCCTGGGCGGACTCCCGGGCGAAGGCCTGGGCCGATTGCTGCAGGGCCTGCGACGCCAGGCCCGCGGGGGAGGACGAGCCCCCCGCCGTGCGGCGCACCTTGGAGCGCAGGTCGTTGTCGGGCTTCACACCCTGCTCGGTGCAGAACGCGTTGACGGCCTGGTATTCGCGCAAGACCAGTTCGCCCAACTGGCGCTGCAGGGGATCGATGGCGGTCTGCAGGTCGCCCCGCTCCATGCCGGCCTCGACCCACTGGTCGACGAACAGCAGGCAGACCGTTTCGGGGCGCAGGATGTCGCGGCCGTCCAGTTCCTGGCCTTCCAGGTGCTGAATGAACTGCCGCAGGGTGTCGAAGGCGTTGCCCGTGTGCTCCATCACCGTGAGCGCCATGCGCGAGGCGATGATCTGGTTCTCGACGACGTCGTCGCTGAGCAGTTCGAACCCGCCCCCGGCGGGCAGCGCCCCCCGGGTGGTGCTGACCAGCGGCAGCATGGCCTCGGACAGGGCGCGGGCGCAGCCGGCGATCCAGGCCTGGTGGCGCTGCTGGTAGCGCATCCACAGGTCGCGGCGCGTCTGCATCTCGCGCTGCGTGGCCGTCAGGCCCATGAGCTGGGTCAGGAAATCCTGCAGTTCGTTGTCGAGGCCGGGCAGCCCCGCCACCAGGCCCTCCACGAACCGCTGCCGGGCCAGGCGGGCCAGGCGCCGGGGCGCGGTGGGGGGGCGGAGTTCTTCCATACGCCGTCGATTATGGGGCGCCCCGGGGCGTCGCGGTCAGACCGCTGCGCCGGCGTTCGGATCGTTCGGGTCGCCGTCCTTCTTGGGCGGCGCCTTCACCAGGTCTTCGCGCTTGACGCCCAGCCACATGGCGATGGCGGCGGCCACGAACACCGACGAATAGATGCCGAACAGAATCCCGATGGTCAGCGCCAGCGCGAAGTAGTGCAGGCTGGGGCCGCCGAAGAAGAACATCGACAGCACCACGGCCTCCGTGGAGGCATGGGTGATGATCGTGCGGCTCATGGTGCTGGTGATCGCGTGGTCGATGACCTCGTGCGTGCTCATCTTGCGGTATTTGCGGAAGGCCTCGCGGATCCGGTCGAAGATCACGACCGACTCGTTCACCGAGTAGCCCAGCACGGCCAGCACCCCCGCCAGCACCGCCAGCGAGAACTCCCACTGGAAGAAGGCGAAGAAGCCCAGGATGATCACCACGTCGTGCAGGTTGGCGATCACCGCCGCCACGCCGAACTTCCACTCGAAGCGGAACGCCAGGTAGATCACGATGCCGATCACCACCATGCCCAGCGCCATCAGGCCGCCGTGAACCAGTTCCTCGCCCACCTGCGGGCCCACGAACTCGGTGCGGCGCAGCGTGACGTCGGGGTCGGCCGCCTTGAGGGCGCCCAGGACCTGCTCGCTTTGCTGCGCGGAGGTCACGCCCTTTTGTACCGGCAGGCGGATCATCACGTCGCGCGCCGTGCCGAAGTTCTGCACGGTCACGTCGGAGTAACCCAGGCCGGACACGGTGCTGCGCACCTTGCCGATGTCTGCGCTCTGGGTGTAGGCCACTTCCATGACCGTGCCACCGGTGAACTCCACCGACAGGTGCAGGCCCCGCGTGATCAGGAAGAATACGGCCAGCGCGAAAGTGATGAAGGAGATCGCGTTGAGAATCAACGCGTACTTCATGAACGGGATGTCTTTTCGGATGCGGAAGAATTCCATGGTCCCTCTCCTTCAGTTGGACTTGACCACGGCGGACGTGGTGCTGTCGGGTTCGGGCTTCCACACCTGTCCGATGGACACGCTCTTGAGCTTCTTCTTGCGGCCATACCAGAGGTTGACCAGGCCGCGCGAGAAGAACACGGCCGAGAACATGCTGGTCAGGATGCCGATGCAGTGCACCACGGCAAAGCCGCGCACCGGGCCGGAGCCGAAGGCCAGCAGCGCGAGACCTGCGATCAGCGTGGTCACGTTCGAGTCGAGGATGGTCGCCCAGGCGCGCTCATAGCCCGCGTGGATGGCCGCCTGCGGCGACACGCCGGCGCGCAGTTCCTCGCGGATGCGCTCGTTGATCAGCACGTTGGAGTCGATGGCCACACCCAGCGCCAGCGCCATGGCGGCGATGCCGGGCAGGGTCAGGGTGGCCTGCAGCATCGACAGGATGGCCAGCAGCATCAGCACGTTCACCGACAGCGCGATGGACGAGATCACGCCGAACAGCGCGTAGTAGATGCACATGAAGACCGAGATCGCCACGAAGCCCCACACCACGCTGTGGATGCCGCGCTCGATGTTGTCGGCGCCCAGGCTCGGGCCGATGGTGTATTCCTCGATGATGTCCATGGGCGCGGCCAGCGAGCCGGCGCGCAGCAGCAGCGAGGTGTCGTTGGCCTCGGCCGTGGTCATGCGTCCGGAGATCTGCACCCGGCCGCCGCTGATCTCGCTGCGGATCACGGGGGCCGTGACCACTTCGCCCTTGCCCTTTTCGAACAGGACGATGGCCATGCGCTTGCCCACGTTCTCGCGGGTGATGTCCTTGAAGATGCGGGCGCCCTTGGCGTCGAGCGTGAGGTTGACCGTGGGCTCCTGCGTCTGGCCGTCGAAGCCGGGCTGCGCGTCGGTGAGGTTCTCGCCCGTGAGGATGACCTGCTTCTTGACGATGATGGACTGGCCGTTGCGGTCCAGGTACTTTTCGTCGCCGAAGGGCACGGGGCCGGAGCCCAGTTCGGCCGAGCGCGCCTCGGCGCTTTCGTCGACCATGCGCACTTCCAGCGTGGCCGTGCGGCCCAGGATGTCCTTGGCCTTGGCGGTGTCCTGCACGCCGGGCAGCTGCACCACGATGCGGTCCAGGCCCTGCTGCTGGATCACGGGCTCGGCCACGCCGAGTTCGTTGATCCGGTTGTGCAGCGTGGTCATGTTCTGCTTGAGCGCCTGGTCCTGCACCTTGCGCAGCGCCTCGGGCTTGATGGTGGCGCGCACGCGCACGCCCTGGCCGTCGGGGCTGCTGGTGGCCACCAGGTCGGGAAACTGATCGGTGATCACGTTGCGCGTGGCCGTGGCGGTCGCCTCGTCGCGCAGGCGGATGTCCACCGCCTGGCCGTCGCGGCTGATGCCGCCGTGGCGGATGTTCTTGTCGCGCAGCGTGGTGCGCAGGTCGCCGGCGAGCGATTCGGCCTTTTTGGTGAGGGCCGCCTGCATGTCCACCTGCAGCATGAAGTGCACGCCGCCGCGCAGGTCCAGCCCCAGGTACATGGGGCGCGCATGCAGCGCGCTGAGCCAGTCGGGGGAGCGCGAGACGAGGTTCAGCGCGACGATGTACGGCGGGTCGGCCGGATCAGGCACCAGGGCCTTCTGGATCGCGTCCTTGGCCTTGAGCTGGCTGTCAGGCGAGTCGAAGCGCGCGCGCACCGAATTGCCATCGAAGCTCACGGCATCGGGCACGACGCTCGCAGCCTTCAGGGCCTCTTCGACGCGGCGCTGCACGGCGGCATCGACCTTCAGCGTCGCCTTGGCCGACGACACCTGCACGGCAGGGGCCTCGCCAAAGAAATTGGGCAGGGTGTACAGGGCCCCCACCAGCAGCGCGATCACGAGGATCGCGTACTTCCAGACCGGGTAACGGTTCATGATCGCGCTCTTAACTCTCAGGTCGCGGCGCAGGCCCGCAGGGCCGGCCGCCAGATCGGAACGGCTCGCGCCATCGCTTGGACTTACTTGACCGTGCCCTTGGGCAGGACCTGCGCCACGGCGCTGCGCTGGATCTGCACTTCCACGCCGGAGGCGATCTCGATGTGCAGGAAGCCTTCGGACAAGCGCGTGACCCGGCCGACGATGCCGCCGGCGGTGGCCACCTCATCGCCCTTGGCGATGGCCTCGATCATGTTGCGATGCTCTTTCTGGCGCTTCATCTGGGGGCGGATCATGACAAAGTACAGGACCACGAACATCAGCACCAGCGGGAGCATGCCCGTCAGGGAGGACATGATGTCGCTGCCACCGGCGGCGGCGGCAGGGGCGGTCTGGGCGAAAGCGGAAGAGATAAACACGGCAACAGGCTCCATTCAAATGGATGGTCGTTTCAGACACCCGCCCACGGCGCGACGCAGCGCCAGCCGGGAGGGCAACAGGCGATTGTATGCGGCGCCCCCTGGCAAAGCCCATGCCAAAACCCGCGTCCGCGGGGGTCTTGGCGTGGCAAGGCCGGCCCATGGGCCGGCCTTCGATGGGGCATGAAAACACCGCCCAGCACAATAAACACTAGGGCATATTGCTATATTTTCAATAGCAACCCATTTCCCACTCACATGCCGGGGAAAGGGGCTTTCGCCCCCTCAGGCCGTCTGGCGCAGCGCCTCCTGCGGGTGGCGCCACTGGTTCATCAGCACCGCCCACTTGGCGCGGGCAGCCTTCAGGTGGCGCTCCTTCACATGGCCGTAGCCCCGAATGTCCTCGGGAATGCGGGCGATGTCGGCGGCCAGCGGCAGGTTGTCGGCGGTCAGGCCAGCCAGCAGCTCGTCGATGCAGGCGCGGTACTCGGCGATCAGGGCGCGCTCAGTGCGGCGCTCCTCGGTGCGGCCGAACGGATCGAGCGCCGTGCCGCGCAGGCCCTTGAGCCTGGCGAGCACGCCGAAGGCCTTGCGCATCCACGGGCCGAACGGCTGCTTGAGCAGTTCGCCCTTGTCGTTCTTCTTCGCGGTCAGCGGGGGCGCCAGGTGGTGCACCAGCTTGTAGTCGCCTTCGAACATGCCCTCGATCTTGGCGGTGAACGCCGCATCGGTGTGCAGGCGCGCGACCTCGTACTCGTCCTTGTACGCCATGAGCTTGAACAGGTAGCGGGCCACGGCCTCGGACAGGCGCGTGCCCTTGCCGCCGGTGCGCGCCTCGGCGGCCTGCACCTTCTCCACGAAGGCCTTGTACTCGGCCGCATAGGCCGCGTTCTGGTAGCCCGTGAGGAACTGCTCGCGCTTGGCCACCACTTCCGCCAGGCCCGGCTTCTTGACGAACTGGATCACCTGCGCGGCCTTGAAAAGGGCCTGCACGGCGGCCAGGTCATGGGCGCAGCGGCGGCCCCATTCGAAGGCGGCCTTGTTGTTGTCCACCTGCACGCCGTTCAGTTCCATGGCGCGCATGAGCGCGGCATGCGACAGCGGCACGCGGCCCTTTTGCCAGGTGTAGCCCAGCATCAGGGGGTTGGTGTAGATGCTGTCGCCCAGCATCTGCATGGCGACCTCCTCGGCATCGAAGCTGGCCAGCAGGTCCTCGCCCACGGCGGAGGCGATGGCCGTGTCGCAGTCGGTGCCCGGAAACTGCCAGTCGGGGTTGTGCACGAACGACGCGGTGGGCGAGCCGTGGGTGTTGAGCGCCACGAAGGTGCGGCCCGGCTGCATCGCGGCCATGGTGGTCTTGTGCGAGGCGACGATGGAGTCGCAGCCGATGATGAGGTCGGCCTTGGCCGTGTCCACCTTGGTGGTGTAGATGGCATCCGGCCGGTTGGCGATCTGGATGTGGCTCCAGGTCGCGCCGCCCTTTTGCGCCAGGCCCGCCGCGTCCTGCGTGATGACGCCCTTGCCTTCCAGGTGCGCCGCCATGCCCAGCAGCGAGCCGATGGTGATCACGCCCGTGCCGCCCACGCCGGCCACGACGATGCCCCAGGCGCTCTCGGCCACGGGCAGCACCGGCTCGGGAATGGGGGGCATCGCGGAGAGGTCGCCCTTCTTTTCCTTCTTGGGTTTTTTCAGCGTGCCGCCCTCGACGGTGACGAAGCTCGGGCAAAAGCCCTTCACGCACGAGTAGTCCTTGTTGCAGGTGCTCTGGTTGATGCGGCGCTTGCGGCCGAACTCAGTCTCCAGCGGCTCCACCGACAGGCAGTTCGATTGCACCGAGCAGTCGCCGCAGCCCTCGCACACCAGCTCGTTGATGACCACGGTCTTGTTGGGCGTGGCCAGGGTGCCGCGCTTCCTGCGGCGGCGCTTTTCGGTCGCGCAGGTCTGGTCGTAGATGATGGCCGTGCAGCCGGGGATCTCGCGGAACTCGCGCTGGATCCGGTCCAGCTCGTCGCGGTGGTGCACCGTCACGCCCTCGGCCAGCGCCACGCCGTCGTACTTGGCCGGCTCGTCGGTCACGATCACCAGCTTGGCGATGCCCTCGGCCTTCAGGCTGGCCATGATCTGCAGCACCGAGTGCCCCTCGGGCCGCTCGCCCACCTGCTGGCCGCCCGTCATGGCGACGGCGTCGTTGTAGAGCACCTTGTAGGTGATGTTGGTGCCCGCCGCGATGCTCTGGCGGATGGCCAGCAGCCCGCTGTGGAAGTAGGTGCCGTCGCCCAGGTTGGCGAAGACGTGCTTTTCCGTGGTGAAGGGCTGCTGGCCCACCCAGGTCACGCCCTCGCCGCCCATCTGCGTGAAGGTGGACGTGTTGCGGTCGGGCATCCAGTTGACCATGTAGTGGCAGCCGATGCCGGCCACCGCGCGCGAGCCTTCGGGCACGCGGGTGCTGGTGTTGTGCGGGCAGCCGCTGCAGAACCACGGCGTGCGGTCGCCCGTGTCCACCTTGGATTCGGCCAGGCCGCGCTCGCGCGCATCGATCACCGACAGGCGCGCGTCCATGCGGGCCACGATGTCGGCCGGCACGCCCAGCTTTTTGAGGCGTTTGGCGATGGCGCGCGCGATGATGGCGGGCGTGAGGTCGGCCTTGGGGCGCAGCAGCCAGTTCTGGCTCGGGTTGGGCATGCTCCACTCGCCGCCGGAGTTGTCGCCCTCCACCTCGTCGAACTTGCCCAGCACGTTGGGGCGCACGTCGGCGCGCCAGTTGTAGAGCTCTTCCTTGATCTGGTATTCGATGACCTGGCGCTTTTCCTCCACCACCAGGATCTCCTGCAGCCCCTGGGCGAAGTCGCGGGTGATGGTAGCCTCCAGCGGCCACACCACGTTCACCTTGTGCAGGCGGATGCCCAGCTGGCGGCAGACGTCGTCCTCCAGCCCCAGGTCGATGAGCGCCTGGCGCGTGTCGTTGTACGCCTTGCCGCTCGCGATGATGCCGAAGCGGTCCTGCGGGCCCTGGATCACGTTGTAGTTCAGCTTGTTGGCGCGGATGTACGCCAGCGCCGCGTACCACTTGTAGTCCATGAGGCGCGCCTCCTGCTCCAGCGGCGCGTCGGGCCAGCGGATGTGCAGGCCGCCGGGCGGCATGGCGAAGTCCTCGGGCAGGACGATCTTCACCCGGTCCGGGTCCACCGAGATGCTGCTGGAGGACTCCACCACCTCCTGGATGGTCTTCATGCCCGACCACACGCCCGAAAAGCGGCTCATGGCGAAGGCGTGCAGGCCCATGTCCAGGATGTCCTGCACGCTGCTCGGGAAGAACACCGGCAGGCCGCAGGCCTTGAAGATGTGGTCGCTCTGGTGGGGCGCGGTGCTGCTCTTGCTGATGTGGTCGTCGCCCGCGATGGCGATCACGCCGCCGTGCCTGGAGGTGCCGGCCATGTTGGCGTGCTTGAACACGTCCGAGCACCGGTCCACGCCCGGGCCCTTGCCGTACCAGATGCCGAACACGCCGTCGTATTTCTTCGTCGTGGGGTACAGGTCGAGCTGCTGCGTGCCCCACACGGCGGTGGCGCCCAGCTCTTCGTTCACACCGGGCTGGAACACGATGTGGTTCTTGGCCAGGTGCTTCTTGGCCGACCACAGCGCCTGGTCGTAGGTGCCCAGCGGGCTGCCGCGGTAGCCGCTGATGAAGCCCGCGGTGTTCAAGCCCGCGATCGCATCGCGCTGGCGCTGCAGCATGGGCAGGCGCACCAGGGCCTGCACGCCGCTCATGAAGGCACGGCCCTCCGGCAAGGCGTATTTGTCATCGAGCGTGACCGTTTCAATGGCGCGGCGGATGTGCTCGGGCAGGGGGGCGTTCATAGCACGGCTCCTTCGCCAGCACGCTCGATGCCCAATCCGCAGCGTGCGGCTGCGCCGCCCCCCACGTACTTGTGGCGCAACCCGCAGTGCGGGTTGTCATCCAGCATGACCGTTTCAATGGCGCGGCGAATGGGCTCGGGCAGGGGGGCGTTCATCGGGGGAATCTCCAGTGGGGTCGTTGGCCGTCGCCTCGTGAGCGCGGTTTCAGCGGGGTGCCCTGGGCTCGGACGCACCGCCTTGTCAGGGCAGTGTAGGCAGGACGGCCGGATATGTCCTTTCGTTTTCATGCCGTGTTTACCCTCGTTTTAGAAAGGATCTTTCGCAAAATAATCCAGGGATGAATACTTTGGACAAATTCGACCTGGCGATCCTCGGCGAGCTGCAGGCCGATGCCCGGCTGACCAATGCCGAGCTGGCCCAGCGGGTGGGCCTGTCGGCCGCGCCGTGCTGGCGCCGCGTGCGCGCGCTGGAGGAGTCGGGCTTCATCAAGGGCTACCACGCCGAGATCGACCGCCACAAGATCGGGCTGGGCGTGCTGGCCTTCGTGCGGCTGGACGCCGACCGCAGCACCGGGGGCCTCACGCGCGAGATGGAGGCCGCCATCGCCCAGATCCCCGAGGTAGTGGCCTGCCACTACATCAGCGGCACGGGAACGTTCGAGCTGCAGGTGGTGGCGCGCGACCTGGACAGCTTCTCGCACTTCGCCCGCAACGTGCTGCTGAACCTGCCGAACGTGAAGGACATGCACACCAGCTTCTCGCTGGGCGAGGTCAAGGCCAGCGGCGCCCTGCCGCTGGCGCACCTCGGCCCCACCGGCAATAAGCTACAAAAACAATAGCGCAATGCCCTAGTACCGATTGCGCTGGAGGCCTTTTCGGCTTCAGCCCGTCGGCTCGCTTTTCCGCGCCGCCATCCGGGACGTCGGCGCCCCGCCCGGCACGCCCCGCCCGCACTGCGCACAATCGAGACCATCTATGCCCCCTTTGCCGCCCCACGAGAGCCCGCCCCGCCCCACCCCGTTCCCGCCCCTGGACGACAGTCCTCCGGCCACCGCCGCCGCAGGCCAGGCGCACACCGCCGAGGCCGCGGCCGCCGCGCAGCTGGACCAGGACGCCGCCCGGCGCGCCAGCCTCTCGCCGTTCGCGCCGCTGCAGGTGCCCGTGTTCCGCATGCTCTGGCTCACCTGGCTGGCCGCCAACACCTGCATGTGGATGAACGACGTGGCGGCCGCGTGGCTCATGACCACGCTCACCACCTCGCCCGTGCTGGTGGCGCTGGTACAGACGGCCTCCACCCTGCCCGTGTTCCTGCTGGGCCTGCCCAGCGGCGCGCTGGCCGACATCCTGGACCGGCGGCGCTACTTCATCGCCACGCAGTTCTGGGTGGCCGTGGTGGCGCTGGTGCTGTGCGTGGCCATCCTGATGGGCGGCATGACGGCGCCGCTGCTGCTCGCCCTGACCTTCGCCAACGGCATCGGCCTGGCGATGCGCTGGCCGGTGTTCGCGGCCATCGTGCCGGAGCTGGTCAGCCGCCAGCAGCTGCCGGCGGCCCTGGCGCTCAACGGCGTGGCCATGAACGCCTCGCGCATCATCGGCCCGCTGCTGGCCGGCGCCATCATCGCGAGCGTGGGCAGCGCCTGGGTGTTCGTGCTCAACGCGCTGCTGTCGGTGGTGGCGGGCTTCACCATCATGCGCTGGCGCCGCACGCACGTGCCCAGCCCGCTGGGGCGCGAGCGGCTCACGAGCGCCATGCGCGTGGGCGTGCAGTTCGTGCGCGAGTCGCCCCGCATGCGCGCCGTGCTGTGGCGCATCTCGGTGTTCTTTTTGCACGCCACCGCGCTGCTGGCCCTGCTGCCCCTGGTGGCCCGCGACCTGGAAGGCGGCGGTGCCGGCACCTTCACCCTCCTGCTGGCCTCGATGGGCGCCGGGGCCATCGCGGCCGCGTTGTTCCTGCCGCGCCTGCGCCAGGCCATGTCGCGCGACACGCTGGTCTCGCGCGGCGCGCTGCTGCAGGCCGCCTCCACGGCCGTGATCGCCATCGCGCCCAACGTGTACGTGGCCGTGCCCGCCATGGTGCTGGGCGGCATGGCGTGGATCACCACGGCCAACTCGCTCAGCGTGTCGGCCCAGCTCGCGCTGCCCAACTGGGTGCGCGCGCGCGGCATGTCGATCTACCAGATGGCCATCATGGGCGCCACTGCGGCGGGCGCGGCGCTGTGGGGCCAGGTGGCCTCGCTCACCACGGTGCACATGAGCCTGGCGCTGGCCGCGCTCACCGGCACCATCGCCATGGCCTTGGTGCAGCGCTGGGTGGTGGACCGCACCATGGAGGAAGACCTGAGCCCCTCGACCGCCTTCAAGCTGCCGGTGGCACCCACCACGCCCGAACGCGGCCACGTGGTGGTCACCATCGAATACCACATCGACCCCGCGCGGGCGGCGGAATTCCGGGCGCTGATGCAGGAAAGCCGCCGCAGCCGCCTGCGCCAGGGCGCCCTCGACTGGCAGTTGCAGCACGACATCGCCGACCCCTCGCGCTACGTGGAGCGCATCGTGGACGAATCGTGGACCGAGCACCTGCGCCGCTTCGACCGCGTCACCGCCTCCGACGTGGCGCTGCGCGACCGCAAGCTGGCCTTCCACACGGGCGAGGCGCCGCCGGTGGTGTCGCGCTACCTGGTCGAGCTGGAGCGCTGAGGGCGCACCGGCTCAGCGCCCCGTCAAGGCGCTCACCGCCGCGAGGGCCGCAGGCCGAACCATCCGCCCTCGGCGTCGTAGAGCAGGTCGAACTGCTTCAACAGGTAGCGCCCGGTGTTCATGAAGGCGGGGCGGCCCACGAAGGTGAAGCGGCCCGGCGCGTTCACGAGCACGGACTGGGGAGCGTCCGCATCCCCCACGCGGAAGTCGTACTCTGCCACCGGCGCCTGCGCGCCGGGGAACATCACCTGCACCCGCGTGCCGTCCTTCAAGCCCGTCACCGGCCGGCCCCGGCGGGTGGGATCGGCGATCTGCGCCGTGGGCAGGGCCGACGGATCGGCGGCCGTGAGGTACATCTGCGCGATGCCGGTGTCCACCAGCACGGGACCGGTTTCGGGCGCGCCGCCGTCCACCGAGACGGCCACGGTGGCCTGCTGCCAGTCACGGGGATCGCTGGACGCCGGCTGGCCATTCGCGAGCGGGCTGCCGGGTTGCAGCTTCATGAACCGAAAGCCCTTGGCCTGGTCGGGCGTGAGGCCCACGTAAATCGCGTGCTTGGTCACGATGTAGCCCCCGTGCACCGCACTCCGGGCGACGGGGCTGCCGTCGATCTCGGCGATGTTGATCAGCGGATTCTTGTCGGGCGTGCCCTGCGGCTGGCCATCGTGCTCGCGCCCGAAGCCCACGCCCATGTAGGCGATGCCGCCCGGGCTTTCCGTGGTGTAGGTGGGATTTTCGCAGTCGGGCCGGTTGGCCTTCTCGTCCCAGCGCGGGCAGATGATTTCCTTTTCGACCGCGAGCACGGGCACTCGGGCAATCACTTCGTTCCAGCCGCTGTTGAGCACCACGTCGCGCACCACCCAGTGGCCGATCAACAGCTGCCGGCTGCTGGCGCGGTATTCCCAGCCTTCGTTGGCCTGGCGCGCTTCCTCGTTGCGCGAATAACCGGGCAGATCGACCGCGGAAATCACCACGCCGGTGGAGCCCGTGTCCAGGGTGACGATGAAGGGCCGGGGGGGCGCCAGCACGCCGGTGTCCGTCGGCATGCGGACTTCGAACCGCAGCCGCGGCGCATCCGTCATGGGGGCAGACCAGCCCTCTCCCGGCGGGGAATGGAGGCGGATGAATCGCGATTCGGTGCCCGGGCGCAGCGAGGGGCCGGCGGTGGCCGCGGCGGCGGTGGGCAGCGGCGTCTGCGCGGGCACGGCACCGCAGGCGAGCAGCGCGGCGGCACAGGCGATCGCTGCGCGAAGCGGAATGGGCATGGGGTCTCCTTCCCTGGCGAGTGTTTGATGGGAAATGCAGGCTACACGATCCTTCGGGCCGTGCCGCACCCCGCAGGCCACTGCAGCCCGGGCGAATCGGTTCGCACGCCCTTGCAATGCTTCGGTGGGCACGGTTTCGCGTCCTGGCGTCCGCTTTATCCTGGCCTCACCTGCAAACTGCCGCCTGACGGTGGGTGGCAGGATCGCCAAGGGAAGAGATCCATGAAGCTAAGCCACCTTTCCCACGCCAAGAGCCCCCGAGGCGCGACTGCGCAGGAAGAGGCCCCACCCAAGACGTCGCAGCGCGGCGCGTCGTCCAGCGGGAATGCACCCCACGCCCTGGCAGGCGGGAGCCCGCGCCATCCCAGTTCCGGTGGCGGCATCCGGCCCCGCAGCGACAACCTACCGTCCAGGCCGCCTTCGGCATCGCAATCCTCCATGCTCGGCACCATGCGGGGGTTCATGGGGTGGGGTTCGCCCAGCAACGCGCCAGCGCCGGAGCCTGATCCCAAGGCCTGGTTCGACAGCAACGTTTCCGAAGCGAAAGCCGCCAGGAGACGCCTGCTCGACAGCGCGACCCTATTGCCCAAGCAAGTACACAACGCGTCGCCCCTCTCGGCAGAACCTCACCAGCTCGATACCTACATCACGTTCGATGGGTCCCAGAACACCGTCCTGGTTCCAAAAAAGGAACTGCTCCCAGGACTGTTGCGCTCCGACCAATTCATCGAGTTGTCACCGGATCAGTTGAATCAGGCCAATGCGCTCTCCACAACGCATCCTGGCGTCAACACGCAGATGCCGGACATGGCGCCCCACTTGCGCGTGATCTCTCCCGCAACTGCCGCCAACCTGGCATCAGCGCGGGAAGCGATCGATCTGGTCAAGGCGCTGCTTCCCGGAGGAGCCGGCAATCAGATCAAGGACATGGCGGCGACCGGGGGCGAAAGCTATCTCCGATCCTCGCTGTCGTACGCTCTGGGGGGAAGCCCAGCGAGTCGGGCGTTCGTCGCCATCCAGTACCAGGGCGGCTATTGCGATGCCCAGGCCAGCCTAGCGTATCAACTTCTTTCACAGAATCCCGCGCTCAAGGACTCCAGGATCGATATCGTGGATGGCGGTCCAAGTGGGAATCACGTGTTCGTCGTGATCCGGGGGGAGACCCCCGAACAGGACATCGTAGTGGACCCATGGACCACTTTCGCCTCACCGACCTTCGTGAAAGACGCACTTCCCCTGCACCGGACACTCCTCGGCGCTGCAGGCGGGGGCGTGCGGCAGACCAAGCCCGCTGGCACCCTTGCCGCAGCGCTGAACATCACGGAAGCGCTGAGGCGCCAAAGTCTCGTCAAGAACCAGTCGTCGATTTCAGAGCGGTTCCTGTCCGAGAAGTACCGTGATCCCGATACCGCAATCACGAAAAATCTGAAGGTCAAAGAAGACCGCTGGGATGTGCCCTTCAGCGGCAACCCCAATATCCGGTACGAAGTCCAGGATGAATCCGGCAACCGGCTGACTGATTTTCCGCTGCGATTCGACATGCAACGTGCCGCCGCTGACCCCGAGCCACGCCATGCATAAGCCCACCCTCAGATCACCCGCCGCGGCGCAGCCCGAACCAGCCGCCATCGGCATCGAACAGCACGTCATGCTGGCGCAGCAGGTGCCGGCCGGTGTTGACGAACGCCTGCGCCGAGGGGCGGGTGACGATCACCGCCGTGGGGGCCTGGGGCGTTCCCACCTGGAAGGTGTATTGCGCCACGGGCGCGGCATCGTCGGGGAACGACACCTGCACCGACGTGCCGGCCACCAGCCCCGTGGCCGTGGCGCCCTTGCGGCTCGGGTTGGGAATGGCCGTGGTCGGCAGTGCCGACGGGTTGGCCACCGTGAGGTACATCTGCGCGATGCCGGTATCGACCAGCACCGCGCCCGTCTGCGAGGCCGCGCCGTTCACCGAAACGGCCATGCTCGCCTGGGGCCAGTCGCGCGGGTCGCTGGAGGCCGGCTGGCCCGCGGCGTTCAGGCTGCGGCCCTGGAGCTTCACGTACGAAAAGCCAGCGGTGTTGGCGCGCGTGAGGCCCACGTGCACGCCCTTGGCCGTCACGATGAAACCGCTGCGCATGCTGCCGGGCGCCACGGGCTGGCCGTCGATGGAGACGATGTTCAGCAGTGGGTTCTTGTCCGGCGTGCCTTGCGGCTGGCCGTAGTGCTCGCGCCCGAAGCCCACGCCCATGTAGGCGATGCCGCGCGGCTGGGCGGTGGTCTTCTCAGGCTTTTCGCAGGTGGGCACGTTGGCCTTTTCGCTCCAGCCGGGGCAGATGATCTCTTCCTGCACCGCCAGCACAGGCACGCGCGCCACCACTTCGCCCCCGGCGGGATCGCGAAAGACCAGTTCCCGCGGCACCCAGCGGCCGATCCACAGCCGCTTGCTGCTGGACAGGAACTCCCACCCCTTCACGCCCGACTCGGCCTCCTGCGCGGAAAAACCGGGCAGGTCGGTGGCCGAGACGACGACGCCGGTCGAGCCGGTGTCCATCGTCATGGTGAACGGCGCCGCGGCGGACGTGCCGGGCACCCGCACGCCGAAGGCCAGCGCGGGGGCGTCGGTCATCGCGGGTTCCGGGTTCCTGGCCGGGGCGAAAGCCAGGAAGCGGGCCGCGGTGTCGGCTCGCAGGTCCGGTCCCGCGGGGGCCTGCGCGTGCGTCGAGCCCAGGGGCGCACAGGCGCCCAGCAGGGCGGCCAGCAAAGGAAGGGTGCCATGCGCGGCAGTGCGCAGCCATCGGTCAGCGGTCATGCGGTTCTCCTTGGGAGTTGGGTAAGGTGAGGCCACCATCCTGGCCAGGCCACGAAGGGCCTGTCACGCCCCATTGTGGAGGGCCTTCCCGGCCGGCCGCGGGGAGGCCGGCTGAAACGTGCTGAAACGTCGTGAACGCGCGCGCGTCAGCGCGGCCACAGCGCCCAGAGCCGCAGGCTTTGCTTGAGCCGCCCCGCCAGTTCGCCCGCCTCCGGGCCCCAGCCCGCGAAGTAATCGGCCCGCACCGCGCCCACGATGGCCGAGCCCGTGTCCTGCGCCATCACCAGGCGCTGCAACTGCACCTGCGGGCCGGTGGAGGCCAGCCACACCGGCGTGCCGTAGGGAATGCTCTGGCGGTCCACCGCGATCGAGCGGCCCGGCGTGAGGGCCACGCCCTGAGCGCCCTTGGGCCCGAAGCCGGCATCCATGGCGTTGAGCGGCTCCTCGCGGAAGAACACGTAGCGCGGATTGGCCCACAGCATCTCCTGCACGCGCTGCGGGTTCTGCAGCGTCCAGGCGCGGATGCCGGGCCAGGTCGCATCGCGCACCAGGCCCTGGTCCAGCAGCCACCGGCCCACGCTCTGGTAGGGCTGGTCGTTGGTGCCGGCGAACGCCACGCGCAGCAGCGTCACCGAGCCATCAGCCTCCTGCACCCGCAGCCGGCCCGAGCCCTGGATGTGCACCACCAGCGCCTCGACCGGATCGCGCACCCACGCGATGACCCGGCCGGCCAGCGCCGCCTGCGCCTCGGGCAGCGTGTCGATCTGCTGGCGCGTGTACCAGGGCTTGCGCGCGCCGTAGCCCGCGGGCAGCCGGTACAGCGGCACGTTGAAGCCGTTGCCGGGCTGGCGCGCCGCGTCCAGATAGGGCTCGTAGTAGCCGGTGAGCATGCCGTCCACTGCGCCGTCGGCGGCCTCGATGCGGTAGGGCTGCAGCCGCGCCACCATCCAGGCGCGCTGCTCGTCGGCGCTGGCGATGGACAGGCGGCGCACCTCGCCGCACAGTGGCGCGAAGGCCGGCGCGGGACGCTCGCAGTTCTTGATCCAGGCGTTCCAGGCTTCGTGCAGGGAATCTTCGGCAAAACCGGGCAATTCCGCCCAATGCACCGGTATCCAGCGGCTTTTCGGCTGCGCCATCGGGGGCGGCAACGGCCCGGTCGGCTCGGGCGGCAGCGGGGCACCCGGCACGCCGGGCAGCGAGGCACCGGGAGGCAAAGGCGTGGAAGGCGGCAGGGGCGTGGTGGAGCAGGCCACCAGGGTTCCTACAATCAGCGCCGTTGTCACAAGGCGCAGGAGACGGAATTTCATGGGGCTGATTTTGCTTGAAGCATTGCTGGCGCTGGTCGTTCTCGTCGCCATTGTGTGGTGGACGATGTTCTCGGGGCGCAAGGGGGGGGAGCCGCCGCCCGCGCCGCCACCGCCGGCTTCGGAACCAGAAGACACGGACACCAAAAAATAGCATCCACCCGCCTCAGCGCGCGGCAGGAATGCAAAACAAGAATATTTAAAAAAGGGAGTCAGAAAATGAGTGAACCAGCGGTTCTCCGATCCACCGTGGGACCTGGCCAGAAAAACCACCCGCAAGACATGCGGCTGCTGCGCCGGCATCTGAATGCGTTCATCCGGAAGGGGTACCTGCCCCAGAAGACCGAATTGCCGGAAGAAGGCGGATGGGACCAGCCCTTCGCCACCGCCTTGCAGAGCATCGAAAACAACTTCTTCTACGGAGAAGCGGACCCGGATAACCAACTGAACAATGCAGATACCCTGTTCCAGTTCCTGGTTCAGACCCAGTTGGAAGAAAAGAAACTGGTCGCGTCGCTGTCGAACGAGGTGTACGTGCTGGCGTCCACCATGGTGCCGGGAGGGGTCGACCGGATCAAGCGCACCACCCTCAAGACCCGGGAAATGGTCAATGGCAAGCCCGTCGTCAAAAAGACCATCCAGGAAACAAAAATGACCGGAAACATCCGGAACTACCTGCCCGAGATTCTTGGCGCGATGACGAAGCGTTCGCTGAACGACACGGAAATGCTGATGATGGCGCTGGCCACCATCCGCGCCGAGAGCGCGAGCTTTCAGCCGGTCGACGAAGGAATATCCCGATACAACACCAGCCCCGTGGGCACCAAGGGCCGACACCCTTTCGATCGATACGATTTCCGGCCGGACAGCCTGGGAAACCACCAGTTGGGCGATGGTGCACTGTACAAGGGCCGTGGATTTGTCCAACTGACCGGCCGAGCCAACTACGAGCAGATGGGCAAGCAATTGGGATTGAACTTGCTGGACAACCCGGACCAGGCCAACGAAGGCCCCGCCGCCGCAGCCATCCTGGCCCAATTCATCAAGAACAAGGAAGGCGGCATTCGGGCCGCGCTGAAGACCAACAACCTGGTCCATGCCCGCAAACTGGTGAACGGCGGCACCCATGGCCTCAAGGAATTCACGGACGCGTTCGCCGCTGGCCGGAATACCTGGGGATGGCCATTCCGAAGAAGGCCAAAACGGCCGCCAAAGCGAAGCCATAAGGAATTCGCCATGCAATCGCTTCCTCCTGGAGCTTCAAGATGGCTGCCCCTGCTGGGCCTGCTGCTGTGCACCGGTTCGATGTCCCAGGTGCCCGCACCGGCACCGCCCAAAGACCGGGGCCTGTGCCTGGCGGAAGAAGACGTCATCTTCGCCTGCAGACTTCAATCCAGGCGCGTGGTTTCCGCCTGCGCCTCCCCATCGCTGGATACCAGCCAGGGCCATCTGCAATACCGCTTCGGAAAGCCAGGAAAAGTGGAAATGGCGCTCCCACGCGCCAAGGACGATCCCGCATGGCGGCAGACCGTCGTGGCCAAAAGGCTTTGGTACTCCGCAGGCGGGGGCAATTACCTGCGGTTCAATCAACCGCCTTTTTCCTATGTGGTGTACCGCGCCTTCGGCGCGCGCTGGGGGGGAAAAGCCGGGGTGATGGTGTGGAAGAACGGCGAGATGGTCGGCCAGCACTCCTGTATCGGAGCGCCTTTCTCCCAGATGGGGCCTGCGTTTCAAAGCCGGGCAAGCCTGGCCGAAGACCCTGACGAATTGGTCCTACCCTGATCCTGCGCCATCCGTGCCAAGAATAAGGGCCTCTCAATTTCGTTCGGAGCCGCCGGCCGGGCCTGAACCCAAAGGGGCCTCCCCTTCAAGCACGACTGGCTGGCAGTCCATCACCTGGAAAAGGAAGATCCCATGCGCAACAAGATTCTCATCGGCGCCACTGCCGCCGTTCTGCTCGTGAGCGGCTGTGCCAACATGGACGATACCCAGCGGCGCACCGCGACGGGCGCCGGCGTCGGCGCGGTGGCCGGCGCGGTCATCGGCTCCGCCACCGGCGGCCGGGCGGGCACCGGGGCCGTCGTCGGGGCGGGTGTGGGGGCCCTGGGCACCTACATTTGGTCGCAGCACATGGAGCGGCAAAAGCGCGAGATGCAGCAGGTCACCCAGGGCACGGGCGTGGTGGTGACGCAGACCGCCGACAACCAGCTCAAGCTCGACATTCCGAGCGACATCTCGTTCGCCACGAACCGCTCGGACATCCAGTCCAACTTCGCCCCCGTGCTGGAGCGCTTCGCCGAGGGGCTTCGCAACAACCCCAACACCGAAGTGCGCATCGTGGGCCACACGGACTCCACCGGCACCGATGCCATCAACAACCCGCTGTCGATGGACCGCGCGGCCAGCACCCGCAACTTCCTGACGACGCGGGGCGTGAACGGCGGGCGCATCCAGGTCGAGGGCCGCGGCTCGCACCAGCCGATCGCCACCAACGACACGAACGACGGCCGCGCGCGCAATCGCCGGGTGGAAATCTTCGTGGGCGAACGCCAGCCGGGCTGACCGCCGGCCGGCCCCACTGCCGCCCCGCCCGTGCAACGCGGCGGGAGTGGCTTTCACAGGGCGCTTCGGCGCCCTGTGGCGTTCATTCAGTGCGCGGCGCGCAGCAGGTTGGCCAGTTCCACGGCCGACTTGACCTGCATCTTGTCGAACACGCGCGCGCGGTGCACTTCCACCGTGCGCACGCTGATGTCCAGCTGGTCGGCGATGAGCTTGTTGGGCAACCCCTCGACCACCAGCCGCATCACGTCGCGCTCGCGCTCCGTCAACTCCGACAGCCGCACCTGCAGGTCGCTGTGCTGGCGCACCTGCTCCATGTGCTGCGCGGACTGGGCCAGGGCCTGCTCGATGCGGTCCACCAGCAGGTTGTCGGAAAACGGCTTCTCGCAGAAGTCGAAGGCCCCGCGCTTGACGGTGGCCACGGCGGTGGGCACGTCCGCGTGGCCGGTGAGGAAGATCACCGGCATCGCATCGATCAGGCGGCGCTCGGCCAGCCGGTCGAACAGCGCCAGGCCGCTCATGCCCGGCATGCGCACGTCCAGCAGCAGGCAGCAGGGCTGGCGCGCGGGGGGGCGCTCGTCGAGCATGGCTTCGAAGGCTTCGGCGCTGTCGAAGGACTCGCTGGGCAGGCGGCGCGATCGCAGCAGCCAGGCGAGCGCTTCGCGCACGCCCGAGTCGTCGTCGACGATGTAAACGGTGGCGTTGGAGACGGGTTCCATCAGGGGTGGCTGCTGTCCGCGCTGGCAGCAGGCAGGGTGAAAGTGAATACCGTACCACGCGGCTCGTTGGGCGCGTGGCCCAGGAAGCCGCCGTGCTGCTCGACCACGGTGCGGCACAGGCTCAGCCCCAGGCCCATGCCCTCGGGCCGCGTGGTGAAGAAGGGGGTGAAGAGTTTCTCGCCCACGTCCTGCGCGATGCCGCAGCCCCGGTCGATGACCATGAACTCCAGCCAGGCATTGCGCGCATTCGATGCGGCGCGGCGCACGCGCAGCTCCAGGATGCGCTGGGGCGTGGCGGGGTCGTCCATGGCCTGCATGGAGTTGCGCGCCAGGTTCAGCAGCACCTGCTCGACCATGGTGCGGTCGCACAGCACCGGGGGCAGGTCGGCATCCACCGAGATCTTCACGAAGACTTCGAGCTTGCGCGCCTGCAGGCGGATCAGCGGCATCACGGCCTCCAGCAGGTCGTGCACCGAGACCACCTCGCGCGACTGGTCGCGCCGCCGCACGAAGTCGTGCACGCTGCGGATCACGCGGCCCGCGCGCTCGGCCTGCTGCGCGATGCGCTGCAGCGCCACGTGCACGTCGTGCAGCGGCTCCTGCGGCGGCCCGCCGCCCGGCGGCAGCAGGTTGAGCGAGCCCGAGGCGTAGCTGGAGATGGCGGCCAGCGGCTGGTTCAGCTCATGGCTCAGCAGCGATGCCATCTCGCCCACGGTGGCCAGCCGCGCGGTGGCCTGCAGGCGCTCCTGCGAGGCGCGCGACATCTCCTCGACGCGGCGCTGCTCGCTCACGTCCAGGAACGCGCTCATCCAGCCCGTGTGCAGGCCCTGCGCGTTGATGAGCGGCGCCTCGAAGATGAGCACCGGAAACCGCACGCCGTCCTTGCGCATGAAGGTGGATTCGTAGCCTTCGCGCGGCGGCGGGTGCAGGCTGGACAGGCGGATCGCCTGGCGCTGGCGGTACTCGTCGGCGAACTCGGGCGGCCAGTAGGGCACCGGGGCGCTCTGGCCCAGCAGCTCCTGCGCGGTGAACCCCACCATCTCGCAGAAGGCCGGGTTCACATAGGTGATGCGCCCCTGCAAGTCGCGCGCGCGCAACCCGGTCACCAGCGAGTCCTCCATGGCCTTGCGGAACGCCAGCGCATCGCCCAGGTCGCGCTCGGCGCGCAGCCGGCGCCGGTTGTCGCGCACCAGCACCACCAGCACGGTGACCAGCGCGATCGACATGGCGGTGACCAGCGCGGTGAGCACATTGGGGAACACGCTGGGCGCGCTGTGCCAGCTGTCCATGCGCAGGACCAGCGTGGCGCCCGGCAGGTCGAACAGCTGCTGCGAGCTGAACAGGCGCGTGCCGCGCCGGCTGGCGCCCACCATGGCCAGGCGGGTGCCATCGGCTTCGGTGAACGACACCTCCTGCCCGCGCTTGAGGCTGGGCACCACCAGGTCGATCAGCACATTGTGCAGCGAGTAGGTGGCCACCACGAAGCCTTCGTTGCGGCCATCCTGCATGAGGGGCAGGCACAGCTCCATCATCTCGGACCCGCGGCCATCGCCCTGGGGCTGGAAGTAGCTGCCGGAGTACGACGGCCCCGAGACGCGGCGCGCGTTGGCGCACGCCAGCGCGATGTTGGAATGCATGCCGCTGCGCATCTCGGCGTCCCACTGCACCGGGCGGTAGGGGGTCTCGACATGGGCCCGCACTTCCAGCGTGGGGCTGCGCCATTCCAGCCGCACGAGTTCGCGGCGCACGCTCAGCAAGGCGGCCGCGCGCGACTCCCAGCTCGCCAGGTCCGGCGTGCCCACGTGCAGCGCCTGCAGGTTCTGCAGGTTGTGGGCGAAACCCTGGCGGATGTCGGCCACGGCATCGGCGGCGTCGCGATCCAGGCGGTTCTGCACCTCGCTCGCCTCGTAGCGGCCGGCCAGCCACACCTGGGTGACCAGCATGCCCGCCACCAGCAGCACGAGCAGGGCCCACAGCGACCAGCGCTTCCATGCGCTGCGCCAGCGGTGCCAGGGCCACAGGAACGGCTCGCCCTCGGTCACAGGATGCAGTGGTCCAGCGCCGGCAGCTGCTGGCGCACCTGCTGCAGCCGCACCGCATCGAGCACGCCCAGGGCCACGCCCGGGCCTTCGGCCACCTGCGCCTGCACGGCGCCCCACGGATCGACCACCATGCTGTGGCCCCAGGTGCGGCGGCCGTTCTCGTGCAGGCCGCCCTGCGCCGGCGCCAGCACATAGGCGAGGTTTTCCACCGCGCGGGCGCGCAGCAGCAACTCCCAATGGGCCTCGCCCGTGGTGTGGGTGAAGGCGCTGGGCACCAGCAGCAGATCAGCCCCGGCCCGCGCATGCTGGCGGTACAGCTCGGGAAAGCGCAGGTCGTAGCAGACGGACAGGCCCACGCGCCAAAGGGTGCCGTCGCGCGCGGTCAGCTCGAAGCGCACGGGCGTGTTGCCCGCCTCGATCACCGCGGCCTCGTCGAAGCGCTCGCGCCCGTTGTCGAAGCGAAACAGGTGGATCTTGTCGTAGCGGGCCACGCACTCGCCCTGCGGCGAGAACACCAGCGACGTGTTGCGCACGTGGTGCGCGCTCTCGCACTGCAGCGGCAGCGTGCCGCCCACCACCCACAGGCCCAGCTCCCGGGCCGCCTGGGCCAGAAAGCGCTGGATGGGGCCTTCGCCGTAGGGCTCGCGCAGCGCGAGCTTGTCGGTGTCGCGCGCGCCCATGGCGCAAAAATACTCGGGCAGCACGGCCAGCTCGGCGCCTTCGGCGGCGGCCTGCTCCAGCAGGTGGCGGGCCTGTTCGAGATTGCCGGGCACGTGCAGGCCCGACACCATTTGCAATGCGGCGGCTTTCATCATGATTTGTCTCCGGTGGGGGGCTCGGCCGTGGGCGGCCGGGCGGCGGGGTCAGCGCTGCCCAGCTTGCGCCGGGGCACGCGCTCGATGCGCGGATCGGTCCAGGTGCCGTCGATGCGGAACTCCTGCGTGGCCGCCTGGATGAGCGGCCCGCGCAGAAAGACCTGCGCGAGGAAGCTGCCCAGGCCGACCACCGGGTTGATGGCCGTGGCCACGAGGGAGGCCGTCATGGCGTTGATCTCGGGCACCACGACCACGTGCAGGTCCTGCGTTTCGCGGTCCAGGTCGGCGCTGCCCTCCATCAGCACGGCGGCGTTCACGCCCTTCATCTGCAGGTTGTTGGTGGTGGCCACGCCCTGCTCCATGCGCACGTCGCCGCGCACGAAGTCGAACGCGAAGCCTTCGCTGAACACGTCGCGGAAATCGAGCGTGAGCCGGCGCGGCAGCGACTGCAGGCTGAGCACGCCCAGCAGCTTGGCCAGCCCCGGATCGGCCTTGAGGAACTGGCCCGATTCGACGTTGACGTTCATCTGGCCCGACATGGTGCGGTAGTCCGGCGTGAGCGGCGCGCCCATCCAGGCGACCTGCCCCTCCATGCGGCCCTTGCCGCGGCGCACCACGTCGGCCATGCCGAAACGCGTGAGCAGATCGCCCGAGTCGCGGATGTCGAGCTTGAAGTTCATCACCGTGCGGCGGCGCGCATCGGCGGCGCCGTCGCTGCCCAGCAGCGCCCAGTTGCCGTTGGCCGTGAGCGTGGCCTCGGGCGTGACGATGTTGAACTTGGACAGCCGCCACTCGCGCGGAGCGCCGTCGCCGCCGCGGTTCTGCGCCTCGATTTCGATGCGGCCCAGGCGCCGCCCGCGCAGCACGAAATCGTCCACCACGATGTCCAGCGACGGCAGCGTGCCGGCGCCGGCCGCCGGTTCTTCGGCCAGCAGTTCATCCACCTCCTTGGCATCGCTCTGCGGGACGGCCAAGCGCGACAGGCGGGCGAACACCCGGCCGGAGCCCGCATCGGGCCCGCTGCCCGCGCCCTGGCGAAACTCCACGTAGCCGTTCAGCTCCTGGGCGTCCACGTTGGTGCGCCAGGTGCTGCCCTCGCGCGAGCCGCCCATGACCACGCCGTGCAGCGTGCGGCCCTGGAAGTCCACCTGCCGGGCCCGCACGGCCAGCTGCGTGGGCAGGTAGTCCTGCATGGGCGAGATGGAAGGCGCGGGAGCGGCGCCCGTCCCGTTGCCCGCCACGGCAGCGGGCGCGGCACTCGCCGGCGTGCTGGCCGCCGATGCGGCCTCGGCAGCCGGTGGCGCCACCAGCAGGGGCGAGCGCGCGGGGGCGTTGCCCATCAGCGCCGCCTGCCAGGCATCGACATCCAGCTCACCGATCTGCACATTGGCCACCACGCCGCGTTCGGGCAGGGGCGCCGCCTCGCCGGGCGCCAGGCCCAGTGCGATGGCGCCGCGCAGCACCCGGGGCTGGGCGGCGTTGGCAATGTCGCGCACATAGGTCACCGAGCCGAGCGCGCCCAGGTCCAGCGCCATGTGTTCATGCAGGGGCGCCGCACCGGTGCCATTGCCACCGCCGCTGCCGCTTCCTGCCGCGGCCGCCAGCGATTCGCGCGTGAGCTGCGTCTCGAACCGCACGGGCATCAGGGCCTCGGCGGCTTTGCCCAGCGGCGCCGGCAGGTCCAGCGCCATGCCCTGCAAGGTGGTGGTCACCTGCACCTCCGGCGTGCCCCGGCGCACACCCAGCGCCAGGGTGTAGGGCGTGCTGCCGCTCGCGCGCTGGGCCAGTTGCGCCAGGCCCGGCCATTGCGACGCCTGGCGCAGCCCCTCGGCCGTGGCCACGCCCTGGCCGCGCACCTGCACGGCGGACTCCACCGGCAACGCCCCCGCGGGCAGGGATCGCATGCCGCCCTCCAGCCGCAGGTCGCCCCCCAGCGCGCGGCCCTGCACACCCGCCAGGGTGAAGCCGGTGTCGGTGAACTGCACGGTGCCGCGCGCGCGGCCGATGGGCGGGGCCTCCGGTGCGATGCGCACGTCGTTGCCCGCCAGGGTCACGCTGCCCTGCACCTTGGACTGGTCGATGTGGCTGACGGGCAGCGACAGGGCCAGCTGCAGGTCGGCCGTGCCGTTGGCGGTGGTCTTGTCCAGCGCATTGCCGGTCAGGCGCGCCAGCGGCGAGGTGGTGACGAACGACAGCATGTCCGCCAGCGGGCCCCGCGCATCGGCGTTCACCGCGACCACCGTGTGGGCCAGGTCCGGAATGCGCGCCTCCACCTTGTTCACGCGCAGCTTCGGCGTGCCGGCGAAGCTGCCGCTGGCGCCCTTCACGGCCATGGTGGAGCGGTCGAAGACCAGGTCGCCGGTGAGTTCGGTGAGCGCGGGCCAGGGCGCCTCGTTGGCATGCTGCAGGCGCGGCGGCACATAGGCATAGGTCACGTCCTTCACGCGGGCGGCGATGTGGAAGTCGCCCTGCCCGGGCGTGTTGAAGGGAATGTCGTGCAGATCGCCCTTGACGCGGAACTGCACGTTGCTGGCCGTGCCCGTGGTGATCGCGTCGCGCACGTAGTGGCGCGTCTCCTGCGGGATGGACAGCGGCAGGTAGCGGTGCACGCGGGTGCCGTCCGCGCGGCTCAGGCTGCCGGACAGGTCCAGCACGCCGGGAAACCGCGGCCGGGCGCCGCCACGCTCGGCATCGCCGGTGTGCCAGTTCAGCCGGGCCTCGCCCTGCGCATCGGCGTTGGAAAACTGCAGGTCGCTGGCCTGCACCGCGATGCGCTCGCCCTCGATCTGCCAGCGCACGTTCGCCGACAGCTGGTCCACCGGCACCGTGCCTTCCTCGAACACGTGGGGCAGCACCAGGGCGCCATCCGCCAGGGCCAGCGTGGCCTTGCCGCCGGCCTGCGACACGTCGAACTCCACGCTCGCGCCGCGCAGGCCGGGCACGTGCGAGGCCGCGCCCTCGGCGCGCGGCTGGTCGGCCAACGCCAGCCCGGTCACCTTGCCGCGCGCCTGGTATTGCTGCAGCTGCTGCAGGGGGCCGCGCCAGGTGGCCTTGACCTCCTCCACCAGCCCGCGCGGCGTGTAGTCGGCCAGGGCGGAATGCACGGCGGCATCCAGCGGCAGCCGGCTGGCGATCTGCGCCAGCGCGGCCAGGTCGAGGCGATCGGCACGCAGCTCGCCCTGCTCGCGGCCGCTTTGCACGCCGGTGTGCCGCACCGTGAGATTGCCGCCCGGCCAGCGCAATGCGTCCTGCGTGGTGAACTGCAGGCCCTCGGTGGAGAACTCGAACCCGTCGGACAGGCGCCGCCCGCCCACCCGGCCGGCGACGGACTGCAGCGCGAGCGGCTCCAGGCCCTCGCCCAGGCGGGCGTTCACCCCGGCCAGGGCGAGATCGGCCGTGCCGCCGACGAACTGCCCGCGCTGGAAATCGACCCACGCGCGCAGCGCGCCGCGGCCCTCGGCCACCTGCACGCCGTCGATGTGGACATGGTGGCGCAGCCGGGACACGTCCACGCGCGAGAAATCGGCGAACAGCTGCCCCGTCCACTGCTGCCACGACCCGCCGTGCGTCGTCAGGAACGGCTGGCGGAACTGCCCGGTGAGCTTGAACCGGTCGCCCCACTGCGGCGGCGGCGTGGCCTCGATCCGCATGCCGTGGCGCCAGCCCCGGTTGCGCAGCAGCAGGTCCACCTGCCCCAGCGCCAGGGGCGGCTCCTGGCTTTGCTCGTCGGTCAGCCGCACGGTGCCGCCGCGCAGCACGACCTCACTCTGCGAAAACAGCCAGTCGGCGCCCGCGCTGTCGCCGCCCGCGCTCTGGCGGAACGCCAGCCCCGCGATGAAGATGCGGCCGTCCGCCATGCGGCGCACGTCGAGTTCGGGGCGTTCGATGTACAGCTGCTCGAACCCCATGCGCAGCACCGAGCGCGGCGACAGCGACCCCACCACGCGCGGCAGCTTCAGAGCCTCGCGGCCCTGGGGGTCCAGCAGGGCGACGTCGTTCAGCTCGATGGTGGGCACCAGCCCTTCGGAGCGGGCCGACAGCGCACCGATGCGCACCGGTACCCCCAGCGCCCGTGTGGCATGGGCTTCCAGCTGCGGACGGAAGTCGCCGATACGCGGCACAATCCAGCCGTGAAGCACCCCCCAGGCGGCGGCCACCAGCAGCCAGAAGGCGATGAGCAGGCCCAGGGACCACCGCGCAAGACCTGCCAGGCATCGGAGCAGGCGTGAGGGGTTCGGTGGCTGTTCAATCATTGGTGGGTAAGGATGCGAAGGGAATTATGACCCGCGCCCGCTGTGCGGGTTCAGCATCAAACGGTGTCGTTATGTACGGTTTTCAGGCCCCGGGCCCTTGCTATGCCGCTGTCTTGCACTGACGTTCCAGAGATCCCCAGCGCCGCCGGCGACGGCCCGCTGGCGAGCCATTCCCGCTTCCACCAGCGGCTGCACCGGCGCTATGCCGACGCGTTCGCCGTGCTGCCGCCCGGCGCCCCCACGCGGGCCACCATGGCCGAGGCGCTGGCCGCCCTGCGGGCCCGCGGGCACGACACCGGCACGGCCCTGCGCATCCTGCGGCAGGTGGTGATGGAGCGGCTGGTGCGCCTCGATTGCGAACAGGGCGCGCCGCTGGCCGACATCACCCGCGCCACCACCGAGCTGGCCGAACTGGCCCTGGACCAGGCCTGCGTGCAGGCCCGCGAAGCACTCGACGCCCGCCACGGCGCCCCGCGCGGCCCCGAGGGCCAGCCGGTCGAGCTGTGGATCGTCGGCATGGGCAAGCTGGGCGCGCGCGAGCTGAACGTGTCCAGCGACATCGACCTGATCTACGTGTACGAACACGACGGCGAGACCGCAGGCAACGCCGAGGGCCGCAACCGCATCTCCAACCACGAGTACTTCGGCCACGCCGTCAAGGCCATCTACGGCCTGATCGGCGACACCACCGAGCACGGCTTCGTCTTCCGGGTGGACCTGGCGCTGCGGCCCAACGGCAACTCCGGCCCGGCGGCCGTGTCGCTGGCCGCGCTGGAGGAATACCTGCAGGTGCAGGGCCGCGAATGGGAGCGTTTCGCCTGGCTCAAGAGCCGCGTGGTCGCGCCGCGCAGCAGCGTCATCGGCGAGCCGGTGCAGGCCCTGCGCGGGGTGGTGCTGCCCTTCGTGTTCCGGCGCTACCTGGACTACAGCGTGTTCGACGCGCTGCGCTCGCTGCACCGGCAGATCCGCGACCACGCCGCCAAGCGCAGCGCCGGCCACCCCGAGCGCGCCAACGACGTGAAGCTCTCGCGCGGCGGCATCCGCGAGATCGAATTCACCGTGCAGCTGCTGCAGGTGGTGCGCGGCGGGCAGTTCCCCGAGCTGCGCTGCCGCCCCACGCTGGAGGCGCTGCAGCGCATCGCGCGCGCCGGCCTCATGCCGCAGGAGACGGCCGAGGCGCTGGCCGCGGCCTACACCTTCCTGCGCCAGGTGGAGCACCGCATCCAGTACCTGGACGACCAGCAGACCCACGTGCTGCCCACGCGCGACGACGACCTGGCCTGGATCGCCCAGACCCTGGGCCTGGGCACCTGCGCCTTCCTGCACCAGCTCGATGCGCACCGCGAACTGGTGGCGCAGGAGTTCGACACGCTGCTGGGCGGCGCCGGCAAGAAGCAGTGCACCAAGGGCGGCTGCGGCGGCCCGCGCGCCGGCGCGCCGGCCGCGCCCGAACTGGAAGCGGTGCTGGAGCAACTGCCGCCCACCGTGCGCGCGCGCGTCGCCGAATGGCGCACGCACCCGCGCGTGCAGTCCCTGAGCGACGAGTCGCGCGAGCGGCTGCTGCGGCTGGTGCAGCGCACCGCGCGCTGGCTGGCCGAGGGCCAGGTCAACGAAGACGCCGTGGTGCGGCTGATCGGCTGGCTCGAATCGCTGCTGCGCCGCGACATCTACCTGGCGCTGCTGCTGGAGCGCCCCTCGGTGCACGAGCACCTGCTGCACCTGCTGGGCGCCGCGCAGTGGCCCGCCCGCTACATGCTGCAACACCCCGGCGTGATCGACGAGCTGGCGGGCGACGCGCTGCTGGCCGAACGCTTCGTGCCGCAGGACTTCGAGCACGAACTGGGGCTGCGCATCGCTTCGCTGCAATCGACCGGCGAGGACGACGACGAGACCCTGCTGAACCTGCTGCGCCGCGCCCACCATGCCGAGACCTTCCGCACGCTGGCGCGCGACGTGGAGCGCCGCATCACCGTGGAGCAGGTGGCCGACGACCTCTCGGCCCTGGCCGACAGCGTGCTGCGCGTGACCGCGCAGTGGTGCTGGAGCCGCCTGAAGAACCGCCACCGCGAGGTGCCGCAGTTCGCCATCATCGGCTACGGCAAGCTGGGCGGAAAGGAGCTGGGCTACGGCAGCGACCTGGACATCGTCTTCGTGTTCGACGACGACGACGACCGCGCGCCCGAGGTGTATTCGGCCTTCGTGCGCAAGCTCATCAACTGGCTCACGGTGAAGACCGCCGAGGGCGACCTCTTCGAGATCGACACCGCCCTGCGGCCCAACGGCAATTCGGGCCTGCTGGTGACCAGCTTCACCGCGTACGCCAACTACCAGCAACGGCGCGGCAGCAACACCGCCTGGACCTGGGAGCACCAGGCCATGACGCGGGCGCGCTTCCTGCTGGGCACCGAAGACCTGGCCCCGGCCGGCCCGCTCGCGCCCCTGCCCGAAGGCAGCGAGGCGCCCGCGGGCAGCGGCCGCAACCTGCGCGAGCGCTTCGACGCGGTGCGCGAGGCCGTCATCACCGCCCCGCGCGACCCCGCCGCGCTGCGCGAGGAGATCGTCACCATGCGCGAGCGCGTGCGCGCCGCCCACCCGGTGCCGGCCGGGCAGTTCGACGTCAAGCACAGCGTGGGCGGCATGGTGGATGTCGAATTCGCCCTGCAGTACCTGGTGCTGTCGCAGTCCGCCACCCACCCCAGCCTGCGCGAGAACCGGGGCAACATCACCCTGCTGCAGCGCGCCGAGGCCGCCGGCTTCCTGCCCGACGGCGTGGGCACGGCCGCCGCCACGGCCTACCGCACGCTGCGCCAGGTGCAGCACCGCGCCCGCCTGAACGAGCAGCCCACGCGCGTGGACCCCGCCACGCTGCAGGCCGAGCGCGACGCGGTGCTGGCGCTGTGGCGGGCGGTGTTCACCGGCTGATCCCCCACCGGCATTCGGGGTCTTTTCGCCCCGACGCCCTAGTGGAATATTCCCTGATTGCTATATAAATAATAGCAACCGACCCCAACGGCGCGGCAGGCACGCGCCGCCCGGCCGGCCCGCCCCCCTTTGTCCCGCCGGCCTGCGCCCGGGCCAGCACCGCAGCAGCAAACTGCGCAATTTGCCGCTGGGCGGGCAGGCGGGCCCGGCACGCGGTGCGGCCGCCACGTGGCGCCGCCGCCCCGCGCATCGGCCCGGATTTCCGGGTTTTCCCTTGCCAATCAACCACTTGCCGGCACGCACGGATTCCGCATAAGCATGCGCCGATTCCTTTGCAGCGCTGGCGCGCCGCTGGGTCTTCAATCCATTCCATCCCCCCGCCGCGATGGTCGCGCCGGGCAAACCAGGAAGGTTCGATCCCATGACGCGCAAATTCAAGGTAGTGGCGGTTTCCGGCAATGTGCAGCGCCCCTCGCGCACGCTGGTGCTGGTGGAAGAGTTGATCGCCGCGCTCAGCGAGGCATTGCCCATCGAGGCGCACACCATCGAGCTGGGGCCGCTGGCCCCGCAGATCGGCGGCGCGCTCTACCGCAGCCAGTTGCCGGCCGCCGTCGAAACGGAGCTGGCCGCCATCGAATCGGCCGACCTGCTGATCGTGGCCAGCCCGGTCTACCGCGGCTCGTACACGGGCCTGTTCAAGCACCTGTTCGACTTCGTGCACCACGAGGCGCTGATCGACGTGCCCGTGCTGCTGGCCGCCACCGGCGGCAGCGACCGCCATGCGCTGGTGATCGACCACCAGCTGCGCCCGCTGTTCAGCTTCTTCCAGGCACGCACGCTGCCGCTGGGCGTGTATGCCTCGGAGCAGGACTTCCAGGGCTACGAGATCGCCAGCGCCGCCCTGCGCGAGCGCATCGTGCTGGCGGTGCAGCGCGCGGCGCCCCTGGTCGGCATCGCGCCGCAGGCCGCGCCCGCGCTGCGCCTGGCGCAGGCGGCCTGAGCCCCGCCGGCCACCCCTTTCCCCCTCCCTCTGTCCAGGAGCATCGCCATGAGCCACGACACGACTTCCGCTTCTTCTTCCTCCGCCGCCGGCATCCGCTTCGCCTACTGGGTGCCCAACGTCAGCGGCGGGCTGGTGGTCAGCACCATCGCCCAGCGCACCGACTGGAGCCTGGAATACAACCAGCGCCTGGCGCAGGCGGCCGAGAAGGCGGGTTTCGACTACGCGTTGAGCCAGATCCGCTTCACCGCGGGCTATGGCGCCGAATACCAGCACGAGTCGGTGTCGTTCAGCCAGGCGCTGCTGCACGCCACCACCAAGCTCAAGGTGCTGGCCGCCATCCTGCCCGGACCGTGGAGCCCGGCCGTGGTGGCCAAGCAGATCGCCACCATCGACCACATCTCGCAGGGGCGCATCGCCATCAACGTGGTGAGCGGCTGGTTCAAGGGCGAATTCCAGGCCATCGGCGAGCCGTGGCTGGAGCATGACGAGCGCTACCGCCGCTCCGAAGAGTTCATCCGCGCGCTCAAGGGCATCTGGACGCAGGACGACTTCACCTTCAAGGGCGACTTCTACCGCTTCAACCACTACACGCTGAGCCCCAAGCCCGTGCAAAAGCCGCACCCGGAGATCTTCCAGGGCGGCAGCTCGCGCGCCGCGCGCGACATGGCCTCGCGCGTGTCGGACTGGTACTTCACCAACGGCAACACGCCCGAGGGCGTGAAAAAGCAGATCGACGACATCCAGGCCAAGGCCGCCGAGACGGGCCACCGCGTGCGCATCGGCATCAACGCCTTCGTCATCGCCCGCGACACCGAGGAAGAGGCCCGCGCGGTGCTGAAGGACATCATCGACCACGCCCATGTGGAGGCCGTGCACGCCTTTGGCGACGCGGCCAAGCAGGCCGGCCAGGCCTCGCCCGAGGGCGAGGGCAACTGGGCCAAATCGACCTTCGAAGACCTGGTGCAATACAACGACGGCTTTCGCACCAACCTCATCGGCACGCCGCGCCAGGTCGCCGAGCGCATCGTGGCGCTCAAGGCCGTGGGCGTGGACCTGATCCTGGCCGGCTTCCTGCACTTCATCGAAGAGGTCGAATACTTCGGCGAGAAGGTGCTTCCGCTGGTGCGCGAGCTGGAAGCGCAGGGCCTGGGCGCACCCGCCGGTGCCGCCATCGGCGAGCCCGCCGAGGCCGTCGCCGCCTGACCGCACCGGCACAACGCCCCACCCGCCGCCGCCCACCCTCCACTGGCGCCCCCGCCCTCCCGCCGCTCGCCTGCGCGACGCGGCGCCGGGCGCAGCCTGGCCCGGAAAGCACTGCACCACCATGTCCAGCACCCTGTTCGACGGCACCCTGGCCCCGCCCGCCACGGCACCCGCTGCACCGCGCCGCAGCGCCGAGCGCGCCGGCGCGGCCACGGGCGGCACCCTGCCACCGGCCGCCCCGCCCGCGCTCGAACTGCAAGGCATCGACCTGTCGTTTGGCGGCGTGCACGCGCTGCGCGGCATCGACCTGCGCGTGGCCCCGGGCGAGCTGCGCGCCATCATCGGGCCCAACGGCGCGGGCAAGAGCTCGCTGGTCAACATCATCAGCGGCCTGTACCGGCCCGACGCCGGCCGCGTGCACATCGGCGGCGATTCCTTCGCGCAGGTGCCCACGCCCCGGCTGGCGCACCTGGGCGTGGCGCGCACCTTCCAGAACCTGGCGCTGTTCAAGGGCCTCTCCGTGCGCGACAACATCGCCCTGGGCCGCGTGCATGCGGCGCGCGCCAGCTTTGCCGAGCAGGTGCTGGGCTGGGGCCGGGCGCGCCGCGAGTGGCGCGATGCGCGCGAGCAGGCGCGCGAGGCCATCGACTTTTTGGGCTTAGGGCATGTGCAGGACCGGCTGGCCGGCGGCCTGCCCTACGGTCTGCAAAAGCGCGTGGAGCTGGCGCGCGCGCTGGTGGCACGCCCGCGCCTGTTGCTGCTGGACGAACCCCTGGCCGGCACCACGGCGGGCGAGAAGAGCGAGATGGCCGCGCTGATCCGCGCCGCACGCGACCGGCACGGCGCGGCAGTGGTGCTCATCGAGCACGACATCGGCATCGTGCTGGGCCTGTCGGACCGCGTGGCGGTGCTGGACTACGGCCGCAAGATCGCCGACGGCACGCCCGCCGAGGTGCGCGAGGACCCGGCCGTGATCGACGCCTACCTGGGCGTGGCGCACGATGAGGAAGCCCCCACGCCGCCTGCGGAGGCGCTGTGATGGAAGGTTTCGACTTCGCCTTTCTCGCCGAGGTGCTGATCGGCGGGCTGCTGTCCGGCGTGATGTATTCGCTGGTGGCCATCGGCTTCGTGCTGATCTACAAGACCTCGGGCGTACTCAACTTCGCGCAGGGCGCGCAGCTGCTGTTCGCGGCGCTCACCTTCGTGAGCCTGGTGGAGCGCGGCCTGCCGTTCGCGCTCGCACTGGCCATCACCTTCGCGCTGATGGTGGCGCTGGGCCTGGCCATCGAACGCGTGGTGCTGCGCCCGCTGGTCAACCAGCCGCCCATCACGCTGTTCATGGCCACGCTGGGGCTGTCGTACGTGATCGAGGGCGTGGCCCAGCTGGTGTGGGGCACGCAGGTGCATTCGCTGGAGCTGGGCGTTTCCGATGCGCCCATCGAGATCGCGGGCGTGCTGATTTCCACGTTCGACCTGTTCGCGGCCGGCGTGGCGGCAGTCATGGTGGCGGTGCTGTCGGCGTTCTTTCGCTACACCCGCGTGGGCCTGGCGTTTCGCGCGGTGGCCGACGACACCTTCGCCGCCCTGGCCGTGGGCCTGCGCCTGCCGGTGATCTGGGCCACCGTGTGGTCCGCCGCCGGCGTGATCGCGCTGGTGGCCGGGCTGCTGTGGGGCGCCCGGCTGGGCGTGCAGTTCTCGCTGTCGCTGGTGGTGCTCAAGGCCCTGCCGGTGCTGGTGCTGGGCGGCTTCGACTCCATCCTGGGCGCCATCGTGGGCGGGCTCATCATCGGCGCGCTGGAAAAGCTGGCCGAGGTGTACCTGGGTGCCTACGTGGGCGGCGGCATCGAAAGCTGGTTTGCCTACGCCGCCGCGCTGCTGTTCCTGCTGGTGCGGCCCGGCGGCCTGTTCGGGCAGCGGCCGGTGGAAAGGGCCTGACGCCATGGCACGCCACTTTCAACCCGCACGTTGGCCCCTCTGGGCCACGCCCGCCATCGCGCTGGCACTGGCCTACGGCGTGGTGCCGCTGCTGGCCACCGACTACGTGTTCGATGCGCTGCTGATCCCCTTCCTCGCCCTGTCGCTGGCCGCCGTGGGGCTGAACCTGCTGACGGGCTACGCGGGCCAGCTCTCGCTGGGCTCGGCCGCCTTCATGGCCGTGGGCGCCTACGCGGCCTACAACTTCCAGCTGCGCGTCGAGGGCCTGCCGCTGCTGGCGGCCATGGCGCTGGGCGGCGTGGCCGCCACGGTGGTGGGCGTGGTGTTCGGCCTGCCCAGCCTGCGGCTGCGCGGCTTCTACCTGGCCGTGTCGACGCTGGCGGCGCAGTTCTTCGTGCAGTGGGCACTGACGAAATTCGGCTGGTTCAGCAACCACAACCCCTCGGGCGTGATCGACGCACCGCCCATCGCCGTGGCGGGCTTCGCCTTCGACACGCCCACGGGCCGCTACCTCTTCGCGCTGACCGTGGTAGCCGTGCTGACGGCGCTGGTCTGGCGCGTGACCCGCACGCCCACCGGCCACCACTTCATCGCCGTGCGCGACAACGAACTGGCCGCCCGCGTGATCGGCGTGCCGGTGCTGCGCGCCAAGCTGCTGGCCTTTGCGCTGTCGTCGTTCGTGATCGGCGTGGCGGGCGTGCTGTGGGGCTTCGTCTACCTGCGCACGGTGGAGCCGGCGGGCTTCAACCTCGACCGCTCGTTCCAGATTCTTTTCATCATCATCATCGGCGGCCTGGCCACGCTGCGCGGCGCCTTCCTGGGCGCGGCCCTGATCGTCGTGTTCCCGCTGCTGCTCTCGCGCCTGGGCAGCCTGCTGCTGGGCCAGTGGTTCGACTCGGGCGTGCTGGAGCTGTGCCAGCGCATCGCCCTGGGCGCGCTCATCGTGGGCTTTCTCATCGCCGAGCCGCGCGGGCTGGCGGCGCTGTGGGAACGGGCAGTCGCCCGGCTGCAGCGCACGCGGCCGCCGCCCCCGCAGGGCGCCTGACCAGCCCCTTTCCCGCACCCCGCCATTTCCCTCTTCCTTTCTCTCCACAGGAGCGCATCGCATGTCCCTCGTCCGCCATTTGAAAACCGCCTTGCTGGCCGCCGCGCTGGCGCTCGCCGGGCTGCAGGCCGCCCAGGCCCAGGCCGCCAAACCGCAGGAACAGTTCTTTCCGCTGCAGAGTTACCGCGTCGGCCCCTACGCTGCCGGCGGCACGGGGTTTTTCGGCGGCTTCATCGACTACCTGAACCTCGTCAACACGCGCGACGGCGGCGTGGGCGGCGTCAAGCTGACGTGGGAAGAAGGCGAGACGCAGTACGAGGTGGAGCGCGGCGTGGAGGTGTACGAGCGCCTCAAGACCCGCCCCGGCATCGCCGCCTGGAACCCGCTGTCGGTGGGCATCGCCTATGCGCTGATCGACCGCGTGACGGCCGACAAGGTGCCGCTGCTCACCATCAACCACGGCCGCACCGACACCACCGACGGGCGCGTGTTCAAGTACATCTTTCCGCTGCTGGTCAACCCGTACAGCGAGACCTCGGGCATCGTGAACTACCTGGGCACCAAGGCCGGCGGCACGGAGAAACTCAAGGGCAAGAAGATCGTGGTGCTGTACCACGGCTCGCCCTACGGCAAGGAAACCATTCCGATCTACGAGCTGCTGGCCAAGCAGTACGGCTTCACGGTGCAGCAGATCGAGGTGCCGCACCCTGGCAACGAACAGCAGTCGCAGTGGCTGACCATCCGCCGTGCCAAGCCCGACTTCGTGGTGCTGCGCGGCTGGGGCGTGATGAACCCGGTGGCGCTCAAGACCGCGCAGAAAACCGGCTTTCCGGCCGACCGCATCGTGGGCAACATCTGGTCCAACTCCGAGGAAGACGTGATCCCCGCGGGCGACGCCGCCAAGGGCTATGTCGCCATCACCTCGGTGGCGCCCGGCACGCAATACCCCGTGCTGCAGGACATCGTGAAGACGGTGTACGACGCCGGCAAGGGCAACCTGCAGGACAAGAAGCGCATCGGCAGCGTGTACCACAACCTGGGCGTGCTCAACGGCATTCTGAACGTCGAGGCCATCCGCATCGCGCAGGCGAAGTTCGGCAAGCGCGCCCTCACCGGCGACGAAGTGCGCTGGGGCCTGGAGAACCTGAAGATCGACGAAGCCCGCGCCGCCGCCCTGGGCGCCAAGGGCCTGTTCCATTCCATCCACGTGACCTGGGACAACCACGAAGGCGACGGCCGCGTGGCCTTCCAGCAGTGGGACGGCACGCAGTGGAAGGTCGTCTCCGACTGGATCGCGCCGGACTGGAAGCTGCTGCGCCCGATCATCGAAAAGTCGTCCCTGGCCTATGCCAAGGAAAAGAACGTGAAGGTGCGCCAGAGCATCGACGACTGACCCGCCCCTTCTTCATCTCACCCGGAGCGACGCCATGACCGACCTCTATCGCACCCCTTCCATCCTCGGCCCCGACTACGAAGCCATTGCCGAAAAATACCGCCCCATCTTTGCGCGCATCCAGGCCACGGCGCTGCAGCGCGAGCAGCAGCGCCAACTGGGCCACGACGCCATCCAGTGGCTCAAGGACGCACGCTTCGGCGCCCTGCGCGTGCCCGTGGAGCACGGCGGCGACGGCGCCACGCTGCCGCAGCTCTTCCAACTGCTGGTGGAGCTGGCCGAGGCCGACTCCAACACCGTGCAGGCGCTGCGCGGGCACTTCGCCTTCGTCGAAGACCGCCTGAACGCCCCGCGCGACGCGGCCAACATCGTGTGGCTGCAGCGCTTCGCCGAAGGCGATCTGGCCGGCAACGCGTGGACCGAAGTGGGCAACGTGGCCATCGGCGACGTGATCACGCGCGTGACGCCCCAGGCGGACGGACGCTGGGTGGTCAACGGCCGCAAGTTCTACAGCACCGGCAGCATCTTCGCGGACTGGATCGACCTGTACGCCCGCCGTGACGGCCCGGGCGACGGCGAGGGCCTGGACGTGATCGCCGCCGTGCGCGCGCGCCAGCCCGGCGTGACGCACCACGACGACTGGGACGGCTTCGGCCAGCGCACCACCGGCAGCGGCACCTCGGTGTACGACAACGCCGAGGTGGAGCCAGAGAATATCTTCCTGTTCACCGACCGCTTCAAGTACCAGACGGCCTTCTACCAGCTGTTCCACCTGGCCACGCTGGCCGGCATCGCCCGCGCCATCACGCGGGACGCGGCCGCCCAGGTGCGCGGGCGAAAGCGCATCTTCAGCACCGGCAACGCGCCCAGCGTGGCGCAGGACGTGCAGGTGCAGCAGGTGGTGGGCGAGGTCTCGGCCATCGCCTATGCGGCCGAAGCCACCGCCGTGCGCGCTGCCTTCGCCGCCCAGCGCGCCTACGACGCGCACTGGCACGGCACGCCCGAGCAGGAGAAGCAGGCCAACATCGAGGCCGAGCTGGAATCCGCGCAGGGCCAGGTGGCGCTCACCGACCTGGTGCTGCGCGCCGCCAGCCAGTTCTTCAACGGGCTGGGCGCATCGGCCGCCAGCAGCGCGCAATCGCTGGACCGGCACTGGCGCAACGCGCGCACCGTGGCATCGCACAACCCGGTGATCTACAAGGCACGCATCGTGGGCGACTGGCACATCAACGGCACCGAGCCGCCCTACGTGTGGCAGATCGGCGCCGGCCCCGGCCGGCCCGCGGCGTCGGCGCCCGTACCGGCCACCGATGCCGGCGCGGCCAATGCAGCGCAGGCGCGGCCCCTGGCCCGCGCGGCCTGAGTGGGTGAGTGAGCGCCATGGCAAGCCCGCCCCCCGCGCTGCTCACGGTCGATGCGGTGCAGGCCGTGTACCAGGGCGCCATCGCCGCGCTGCACGGGGTCAGCTTCGAGGTGCGCGCCGGCGAGATCCACGCGCTGCTGGGCGCCAACGGCGCCGGCAAGTCCACCACGCTCAAGGCCGTGTCGCACCTGCTGCCAGCCGAGCGCGGACAGGTCACGGCCGGCCGCATCACCTACGACGGACAGGACGTGGCACATGCCAGCCCGGCCACCCTGGTGCGCGCCGGGCTGGTGCCGGTGCTGGAAGGCCGGCACTGCTTTCCCAGCCTGTCGGTGGAGGACAACCTGGTCACCGGCGCCCTGGGCCGCAGCGCCCGGCGCAGCGAGATCGCGCACGACCTGGAGCGGGTGTACGCGCTTTTCCCGCGCCTGCGCGACAAGCGCCGCACGCCCGCGGGCCTGGCATCGGGCGGCGAGCAGCAGATGACCGCCATCGGCCGCGCGCTGATGTCGCGCCCACGCCTGCTGGTGCTGGATGAGCCCTCGATGGGCCTGGCGCCGCGCGTGGTGCAGGAGATCTTCGCGCAGCTCAAGCGCCTGAACCGCGAGGAAGGTTTGACGCTGCTGGTGGCGGAGCAGAACTCTGCGGTGGCGCTGCAGTATGCGGACCGGGCTACGGTGCTGGATGCGGGGCGGGCGGTGCTGACCGGCCCGGCCGACGCGCTGCGACAGCGGGACGACATTCGGCACTTCTACTTTGGGCAGGACGTGCTTGCGCCCGCCGCCTGAGCCGTGAAACAGACGGATCTCTGCTACCACTGTGCAAGCGGGCCTCTGATGCGCTTGACAGCATGGCTAGCGCCGAACTGTCACCGTCGCTGCACAGACAGCGATAGCGTGACGCAGCAGCAACACGTCAAACCCGCTGAGGCTTGGGTGTGGGCGCTAGCAGTTGCTTCGAACATAGCCACCCAATAGACGCGCAAAGGGCTGGATGGCCGCTTCGCATTTCAGAGCGATCAATCGATGGGCCGTGGCGGTGGATGTAACCCCTGAGTGACCGGTGGATCAGCCTAGAACGAAGTGGTATTGCCTCCCCGTCAAGGTGATCGTTTAATCGAGTTGTATGCCTGAAAGCCGTCATTCTGAGTACAACAGGCGCGCTTGCTTTCAGGCGGTCAGTTCAATGAGAGAATTGAATATCGGCTTGCTCACTTTGTCATCAGCACATCGCCGTAGACGCTCATGGCAAGAGAGTACTGGGGGTTATCACCCAACCGCGTTGCCACAACTTCGTTAGCCACTTTGGTGGCTTGCAGTACCGTCGCGCCTGCGTTCCATTCATTCATGAACGGATCGAGCCAGGTGTAGGTCACTTTCACATCGAGCGGCCAGGGCGACGCAATAACCGCTCGAGCTCCTTTGTCCAGCAACTGCCGCGGCAAGCCAACAGTCCGGTTACCCCAAGGGTGTTTGTCAATCCGGCCACCACTGCAGACAAACAGGATGACAAGCTCCACGCCTGCGAGTGATGCAGCCAGTGCCGAGGGAGGCTCGACAAGACTCTCCTCATCACGGATGCTGTGCAGGTAGCGCCCTTCTTGGGCCAGCCCACCATGCGCGGTCACGACGACCAAGCCTGCGTCTGACATGTCGCCGGGCAGGCGACGGTTTGTATCTACTGAAAATCCAAATTCTTCGAACGTCCCGCTCAGTCGTGCCAGAGCGATATCCAGTGTGCCCGCTGCGTCCGGACCAGAATCAGCAGAAATCCAAGCCCGATAAACCCCCTTCCCCGTTCGCGCCCTTGGCCTCGTCACCGAAAGCCAACTGAGCGCCGGAACGAACCCTACAGCGGACTTTGAACCATAGAAGTACTCGAACTCGCCATCGTCCGGTTGCACAACCACGAGATTGGCAGTGAGTTGCTGGAGCAGAGGTTCCGCGACGATCAGCAGCTTCTCCGACTTCGGAAGGCGCACATCCAATGTCTCCATGGTGCTGAAGAACTCATTGTTTCCGTCATACGCGTCGATGAGTCCATATGCCTTGGGATACTTCTCAAGCCAGATATGCATGCGCCGATGGAAAGAATTTTCATGCTTGGGTTGCTCGATGACTTTCGCCTCTCCCTTGGACACAACGGTCACCGACAGTTCGCCGGCAGTGTTCAAGGCCATGAATGCAACATCTAACCCTTCATCGTTCAGGCTCAGGGCATATTGCAGCGCCCAATCCTCGGTGATTTTCGGCGGCGAGCCAGACAAGGTCATGGTCTGGTCTGCCAGAAGCTCAACTGCAAGAGTGCTGGCCTTTCCGGTATCGGCCAAACCCCCAGGTTCGATTAACAACCTTCGCGCAGCTATGCCAACAACCTCCAAATCGGTAGCGGCATCACCTCCAAACATCGCACGCTCAACGCTGTTGAACATTGAGACTACTTGATGGGTAGTCGGGACAAGTGAGGAGGCCGCTTCCACAAGTTCTGACTCGCGAGCGCCCACACGCCCAACTAGCGACTTCATGAGCTTACGTGCCTCCATGGTTACTGCAATGGAACGCTCATCTGCGGCCCTGATGATTTGACCCAACAGCATCGCCAAGGGCAATACATCACTTTTGTTCTTGGTCCGCCCGCATGCCCTCACGATGTCTTCAATGAGGGTTGAGACGCTTTGGGCATCCAACCTGGAAATCTCCACGGCACGAAGTCCTAACTCTGTTGACACTATGCGCGAGTCCGTCTCTGGGTCATAACCCAGGTCTGCGATGAGCCTCTTCAGCGCGGGCAGAAACTTACTTGCGAGCTCCGTCATTCCGAGATCTCTAAGCACTCGAATGACGGCGTAGACCTCTTGCCAAAGGTCCTCCTTCTCGACTGGTGTATCGATAGCGAATGCACAGGCAAGACCGATAAGCGCGTCAATGGGATTCCTGCATCGTTGGTACACGTCTGCATATGCAAACCATGCCAAACGGCGCCGGACTTCAGTTTCCTGCCCGATAACCAGGATTTGCTCCGCCAAATTTCTCGCGTACTGGAAACGCCCTGCGACCGTATAGTGTCCAGCCAGCAACCTCAAGAGGCGCAGATCTTCGTCCCGCTCATTGGTCGCGTAGGATCTGACGGCACTGGCTACGAGCACCATCTTAGACATCGTCTCCAGATCCATGTCCTGCCCTTCGATTCCCCCGACGTGCAACATCATTCGAGAAACAAAGCGAATGATTTGGTCGGCGTAAATTCCGACTATTTCGCGAGGTACGACTGTGACGCCAAACTCACCATAGCCTCGTTCAGAAATCCACTCCATGCAACGCATCAGCGCTATCTCCGTCGCATCTGCGTCGGCCTTCTTGTCCCGGCCTACCGGGTCAGCATGCGGCTCGCTCTGGCCCTTAGCAAGTGAGACGCCGACGCTAATAAGTCCCAACATGGTGACTGCAATGACGGGAAGCCCAAGTTCGCCGCAAGCTTCGACGGACAGCAGGCGTGAGAAGGATGCGCGGACGTCTTTGTCTTCCGGATGCTGTGCGAGGAATCTGACGGCCGCCATCAGAGGGCTGCGGTAGTACTCTCGCTCGTCCGGGGGCACCCCTCCCTCAAGCATCAACGCACGCGTCGCCGACAAGACAATTTGTGTAGCTTGACGTCCGTAAAGCAGCGACGAAGTGATGAGACTCCCCGCTTGAATGGCAGCCACGTTCTTATCGACCGTCCGCGCGTGCATAGCGCAGCAGATGACCGCAAGCTCCATCCATTCCCTGTCCCATTTCGTCGCTTTCTCTATGAGTTCTTCATAGTCAGGGGAGGACATGTTCACAGCGTTCAGAATTTCCAGGTGCCGCGCCGAGAATCCGGCTGTCGTGAAGATATGCCCTGGATGCACCGAAACCTCTCGGCAGTTCAACAACAACCGCCGGTCACGGTTCTCACGAATTCGCTCGGAGTTTGGGAAAAGCGCAGCAAGCTGAGCGTCGTAGCATTCAATGAGCTCGTTGTCCTCTAGCTCTGTGGCTATTTCTAACCCTTCTTCGAGCCACATCTCCTCGTCCAAGCCTACGAGGTCTCGAGGCAGCATTTGCCGAGCTGCAATTTCATCGCCGCACTTGAAGGCAATCCGAGCGATTTGCACAAGGTTGCTCTTGGTGAACCCATCCAGATATGGACGAAGCTGTTGCAGTAACGCCAACGACTCATCATGTCGGCCAGCTCGGCACATCAGTTGAAGCAAGAGCTGTAATTGCGACGATTCTTTGAGATTCAAGGATTGAATCTCGCTGACAGCGTCATCTACCTTGCCCCCCAAGGCCCAAGAAACCCAGATCGGTGCGCGGCGAACCACAACCTCTTCAGGATCATCCTGCGTCCGGAGCGCGCATGGATAGCAGTCCTCGATGGCCACTAGCATGGCTTCCAGTTCCGGGTTCTGAGGTGGCGTTTCGTCGGCATGGATGAATGCGTAGCTTCCTGTCTGACGAACCGCGGCAACGCAGCGCCTGCACAATCCTGCGACATGGGGTACCCATTGGTCTTCCGCCGTCCACACGCCAGAAAGTCCAACTGGAACAGGCAATGAAACCGATGCGTCGCGATACTTGCTTCCATCAGCGACGGCGACTAAGCGCCCTTTGCTTTCACGGACAACCAGTTCTGCAAGGTCCGCGGCCTCGAGAGTATTGCAATGAATCACCCGAACACTCCTCTTCAAGAACGCCCGTTCTTCATCATCAGGAGAAGTTCCCCTAAGCGATTTGATACCAGCAGCGAGCGCGTCGTGAACGGAGTTCTCATCAACCTTCGACGCCCTGGCCGGCGGCAAGATGACCGTGGCACCAGGGAAGAGGCGTTTCCTCTCCTGCCCTTGGCAAGCCGACATTAGGAAGATGACTGTTCTGCCAATGACCTCCCGGAAATTTCCACCCTGAATAAGGTCAATGCTCTCCAACGTAAAGCCGTTCTTGAACATTTCACCCGGTTCAAATCCTTGAGTCAGACTCGTGCCATTCGGCGTCTCTTCCATCATCCGTTCCCCCTGAATACATAAAGTTTGGCTAGGTTAGCTTAGGCGACTCAGTGGAGAACGGGCGAAATGCTGCGTCTGTGAAATCTGGCGACCCTGGCAGTGGCTATGCGACGGCGTAATTTTTTGGCGAAGTGTGAAGTCGACGGGTTTAGGCGCGCACCTCAGCAACGAATCCCGCATATCGATGCGCCGATTCCTTCGCACCACACAGCCGCCTCTCGCCCTCCAATCGGGGCATGACTGCAAGACCGGCACTGCAACCACACCTGCCCGAGATTCCCACCGACGTGGCACGGATCGCCACCGATGCGCAAGCCATCGCCGCCGCACACCAACTGGCGGCTGAATTCGCGCCCGGCGCCTCCGAACGCGACCGCGATCGCCGCCTGCCCTGGGATGAACTCACACGCTGGTCCGCCAGCGGCTTAGGGTCCATCACCGTGCCGCGCGCCTACGGCGGCCCACAGGTGTCCTACGCCACGCTGGCCGAGGTGTTCGTGATTCTGAACGCGGCCGACCCGTCCATTGGGCAGATTCCGCAGAACCATTTCGGCGTGCTGGGTGTGCTGCGCGAGATCGGCACCGAGGCGCAGAAGCAGCGCTTCTACGGCGAGGTGCTGGCGGGTCGCCGGCTGGGCAATGCCGGGCCCGAGCGCAAGGTGGACGGCGCGGCCACCATCCTGCAAAGCGGCACGCGCCTGCGCGCCACGCCGCACGGCCTGCGCCTGACGGGCAAGCGCTTTTATTCCACGGGCGCGCTCTTCGCGCACCGCATTCCCGTGCGGGCCCTCGACGACGCGGGCCGCGCCGTGCAGGCCTGGGTGCCGCGCGATGCGCCGGGCGTGGCCGTGGTGGACGATTGGGACGCCTTCGGCCAGCGCACCACCGCCAGCGGCACCGTGGTGTTCGACGACGTGCCGGTCGCTGCCGACGATGTGCTGCCCCTGTGGCAGTTGGCCGACCGGCCGGGCCTCTACGGCCCCTCGTCGCAGCTGCTGCAGGCGGCCATCGACCAGGGCATTGCCGAAGCGGCCGTGGCCGATGCGCAGCGCTTCGTGCGCGAGCGCGCCCGGCCCTGGGTGGATTCGGGCGTGCAGCACGCGCACGACGACCCCTACGTGATCGCCGACGTGGGGCGCCTGCAGATCGACCTGCATGCCGCACGCGAGGTGCTGCGCGAAACCGGCGAGCTGTTCGACGCCCTGGCCGCGCAGGCCACCCTCAGCGCGGAGGACAGCGCCCGCGCCTCGGTGGCCGTGGCCGAGGCCAAGGTGCTGACCACGCGCATCGCGCTGGAGGCGAGCGAAAAGCTGTTCGAGCTGGCCGGCTCGGCCGCCACGCGCGCCGCGCCCAACCTGGGCCGCCACTGGCGCAACGCCCGCGTGCACACGCTGCACGACCCCGTGCGCTGGAAGCTGCACCTGATCGGCAACCACCGCCTGAATGGCGCCCTGCCCGCGCGGCATTCCTGGAACTGAAAGCGAACCCATGGCGTTGTTGCAATCCATTGAACCGCTCGCAGCCGCTTCCACGCCGGCGGAGCCCGCCCCGGCCTCGCCCGCGGCCAGCCCGCCGCATCGCATCGCCACCGACACCGAGGCCCGTGCCGCCGCGCAGCGCTATGCCGCGCGCATCGCCCCCGGCGCGGCCCAGCGCGACCGCGAGCGCCTGCTGCCCTGGGACGCGCTGGACGATTTCGTCGCCACCGGCCTGTGGGCGATCACGGTGCCGCGCGAGTACGGCGGCCCGGGCGCATCGGCCGGCACGCTGGCCGAGGTCACGGCGCTGGTCAGCGCGGCCGATGGCTCCATCGGCCAGATTCCGCAGAACCATTTCTACGCGCTGGAGGTGCTGCGCGTGGGCGGCACCGACGCGCAAAAGCGCTTCTTCTACGGCCGCGTGCTGGCGGGCGATCGCTTCGGCAATGCGCTGGCGGAGATCGGCCACCAGGACTTCCAGCGCCGCACCCGCCTGGTGCCCGATGGCGAAGGCTTTCGGGTGCAGGGGCGCAAGTTCTATTGCACCGGGGCGATCTATGCGCACTGGATTCCCACGCTGGTCGTGGCCAGGGAAGACGGGCGCGACGTGACCTACCTCGCGTTCGTTCCGCGCACCGCCGAGGGCGTGCACGTCACCGACGACTGGGACGGCTTCGGCCAGCGCGTGACAGGCAGCGGCTCGGTGCAGTTCGACGACGTGCGGGTCGAGGCCGAATGGGTCGTGCCGTTCCTCGCATCTTTCGAGCGGCCCACCCCCATCGGCCCGTTGGCGCAGATCCTGCACGCGGCCATCGACCTGGGGCTGGCCCGGGGCGCACTGGCGGCCACGCTGCCCTTCGTGCGCGAGCATGCACGGCCCTGGATCGATGCGCGCGTGGAGCGCGCCGCCGACGACCCGCTGCTCATCCAGCAGGTGGGCGAGACCGCCGTGCGGCTGCGCGCGGCCGAGGCCCTGGTGCGCCGCGCCGGCCGCTTCGTCGATGCGGCCCAGGCCGACCCGACCGAGCAGCGCGTGGCCGAGGCCTCCATCGCCGTGGCCGAGGCGCGCGCGCTCACCACCACGGCGTCGCTGGATGCCGGCACGCGCCTTTTCGAGCTGGGCGGCACCTCGGCCACCACAGGCCAGAAGGGCCTGGACCGCTTCTGGCGCAACGCGCGCACCCACACGCTGCACGACCCGGTGCGATGGAAGTACCACGCCATCGGCAACTTCCATCTCAACGGCCGCATTCCGCCGCGCCACGGCGCGATCTGATTTTTCACATCCCCCAACACCCAGCGACGACCATGAAGCCACGCCGTTTTCTGCACGCTCTTTTCACGTTCTCCACGTTCATCGGCGCGGCCCTGTTCGCCGGCAGCGCCTTGGCCGCACCGCTCAAGATCGGCGTGGTGCCGGGCATCTTCGCGGACTCGGTCGAGGTGGCGGCCAAGGAGGCCAAGGCCCAGGGACTGGACATTCAGGTGGTGGAGTTCACCGACTGGACGACCCCCAACGTGGCGCTGGAGTCGGGCGACATCGACCTGAACTACTACCAGAACAGCAACTACCTGGCGAACGCCGTGCGCAGCAAGGGCTTCAACTTCGTCAGCGTGCAGCCCGGCATCCTGTCGTACCTGGGGCTGTATTCCACCAAACATAGATCGTTGGCCGACGTGCCCAACGGCGCCAAGGTCGCCATCGCCAGCGACCCCGTCAACATCGGCCGTGCCCTGCGCCTGCTGCAGCACGCCGGGCTGATCACGCTGCGCCCGGACACCGGACTGCTGGGCACGCAGGCCGACATCCGCTCCAACCCGAAGAACCTGCAGTTCATCGAGATCGAAGGCCCGCAACTGGTGCGCGCCACGCAGGACGTGGACCTGGCGCAGGGCTTTCCTTATTTCATCATTCCGTCGAAGGCGTTCGATGCGACCCGGGGGCTGGCCTACACCAGCTATGAGGACGACTCCTGGGCCATCCAGTTCGTGGCGCGCAAGGACAAGGCGGCGGACCCGCGCATTGCGCAGTTCCTGACCATCTACCAAAACTCCGACGCCGTTCGCAAGGCGATCCACGCCTTCTACCTGAACGATCCCAAGCTCTACCGCCTGACCTGGCTGAAGCGCTGAGACCGGCACAAGGACCGACCGTGACACAAGCGAATCGCCACATCCTGCTCAACGCGTTCAACATGAACTGCGTGGGCCACATCAACCACGGGCTTTGGACGCACCCGCGCGATCGCAGCACCGACTACCGCACGCTGGCTTACTGGACCGATCTGGCCCGCACGCTGGAGCGGGGGCTGTTCGACGGCCTGTTCCTGGCCGACATCGTGGGCACCTACGACGTGTACCAGGGCAACGTGGACGTGCCGCTGCGCGAATCCATCCAGCTGCCGGTGAACGACCCGCTGCTGCTGGTGCCGGCCATGGCCGCCGCCACGCAGCACCTAGGCTTCGGCGTGACGGTGAACCTGTCGTACGAGGCGCCCTACCTGCTGGCGCGGCGCTTCTCCACGCTGGACCACCTGACCCAAGGCCGCATCGGCTGGAACGTGGTGACCGGCTACCTCGACAGTGCCGCGCGGGCCATGGGCCAGCCGCAGCAGCTGCCGCACGACGAGCGCTACGAGCGCGCCGACGAATACCTGGAGGTGCTCTACCAGCTGTGGGAGGGCAGCTGGGAAGACGGCGCGGTGCGCCGCGACAAGGCCGCGCGCGTGTTCGCCGACCCGGCGCGCGTGCACCCAGTGCAGCACCACGGCCGCTATTTCGACGTGGAGGGCTACCACCTGAGCGAGCCCTCGCCGCAGCGCACGCCGGTGCTGTTCCAGGCCGGCAGCTCGGGCCGGGGCCAGCAGTTCGCGGCGCGCCATGCCGAGTGCGTGTTCATCTCGCCCCCCAACAAAGAGGCTGCGCGCAAGACCGTGCAGGCCCTGCGCGAGCAACTGGTGCGGGCCGGCCGCCGGCCCGATGACGTGAAGGTCTTCGTGGGCGCGGCGGTGGTGGTGGGCCGCACCGAGGCCGAGGCGCGCGAGAAGCACGCGGACTACCTGCGCTACGCCAGCCGCGAGGCGGGCCTGGCGCATTTCGCCGCCAGCACCGGCATCGACTTCGCGCAGTACGACCTGGACGCGCCGGTGGACTACTCGCCCGGCAACGCCATCGAATCGGCCACCCGCACGGCCCAGCAGCACGGCTGGACGCGCCGCAAGCTGCTCGAACTCTTCTCGCTGGGCGGCCGCTACCCGGCCATCGTGGGCGATGCGCAGCAGGTGGCGGACGAGTTGCAGTCGTGGGTGGCCGAGACCGGCGTGGACGGCTTCAACCTGAGCCGCACCGTGGTGCCCGAAAGCTACGAGGACTTCATCGACCTCGTGGTGCCCGAGTTGCAGGGCCGGGGCGTCTACAAGACCGCCTACGCCGAAGGCACGCTGCGCAGCCGCCTGTTCGGCGAAGGCGACCGGCTGCCGGCCAGGCATGCGGCGGATGCGTTCCGGCGCCAGGCCCCCAGCGCCGCCACCCACCGGCCGCCCCAACCCCATCCCGCCCTGGAAGCACAGCCATGAAACGCCTGGCCCGACGCCTTTTTTCCTTGCTCGCGGCCTTCGCTGCCGCAGCGGCAACCGCGCAAACACCCGCGCCACCGCTGCGCATCGGCGTCACGCCCGGTTCGCTGGCCGATTCCGTGCAGGTCGCCGCGCAGGAGGCGCGCCAGCAGGGGCTGGACGTGAAGGTCATCGAGTTCACCGACTGGACCGCGCCCAACACCGCGCTGGCCGCGGGCGACATCGACCTCAATTACTTCCAGCACCAGGCCTTTCTGGACAACGCCATCCGCGAGCGCGGCTATGCGTTCGTCAGCGTGGCCACGGGGCTGCTGCCCAACATCGGCCTGTATTCGCTCAAGGTGCAGCGCTTTGCCGACCTGAAGGACGGTGCCCGCGTGGGCGTGGCCAACGACCCGGTGAACCAGGGCCGCGGCCTGCTGCTGCTGGAAAAGGCCGGCCTCATCCAGCTCAAACCCGGGGTGGGCGCGCGCGGCAGCGTGAATGACATCGTGGCCAACCCGAAGAAGCTGCGCTTTGCCGAGATCGAAGGCCCGCAGCTGGTGCGCACCCTCGACGACCTGGACCTGGCGCAGGGCTACCCGGCGCACTACGTCAATGCCGGCAAGCCCCAGGTGGCGGGCAGCGCGCTGCTGTATTCGGGCATCGACGACCTGGCCTATGCGATTCGCTTCGTCGCGCGCCAGGACAACGCGCAGGACCCGCGCATCCAGCGCTTCGTGAAGGTCTATCAAGACTCGCCCGCCGTGCGCGCGCAGATCGGCAAATCCTTCGCCGGCAATGAGCGGCTCTACAGCCTGCCGTGGCTCGCCAAGGCCGCGCATTGACGCATTCCTGACCTTGCCCCCGCACGCCCCCGACGCTTCCTCACCTTCGATTCCTCTCACCCCAACGACCGCCTGCCGCGGACCCTGACATGACACTCCATCGCCTCTTTCTCGCCCCCCTCCTCGCCCTCTCCGTGCTGGGCGCCCTGCCCGCCCATGCGGCCGACAAGCTGCGCATCGGCGTGCTGCCGGGCGTGTATGCCGACGCCATCGCGGCCGCTGCCAAGGACGCCAAGGCGCAGGGCATCGACGTCACGGTGACCGAGTTCACCGACTGGACCACGCCCAACGTGGCGGTGGACTCGGGCGACCTGGACATCAACTTCTTCCAGCACCAGCCGTTCCTCGATAACGCGATTCAGAAGAACGGCTTCAAGCTGGCCAGCGCGGGCACGAGCTTCCTGGCCAACATCGGCCTGTACTCGCTCAAGCACAAGACCATCAACGAGGTGCCGGTGGGCGGCAAGGTCGGCCTGGCCAACGACCCGGTGAACCAGGGCCGCGGCCTGCTGCTGCTGCAAAAGGCGGGGCTCATCCAGCTCAAGCCCGGCGTGGGCTTCGTCGGCACGGTGGACGACATCGTGCAGAACCCCAGGAAGCTGAAGTTCGTCGAAGTGGAAGGCCCGCAGCTGGTGCGCATCACCGGCGACGTGGACCTCGCCCAGGGCTACCCGCACTTCATCGTGGCCTCCAAGGCGTTCGATCCGTCCAGCGGGCTGGCGTATTCGGGCGTGGAAGACGCACGCTTCGCCATCCAGTTCGTGGTCAAGGCCAACCGCACGCAGGACCCGGTGATCCAGAAGTTCGTGAAGGTGTTCCAGAACTCCGACGCGGTGAAGGCCGCCATCGACCGCGCCTTCGCGGGCGACAAGCGCCTGTACGTGCTGACCTGGACCCAGCAATGATGCACGCGCCCCGCTTCTTCCACTTCAAGGCCGCCGCCCTGGGCTGGCTGCTGGCCGCATCCGCCCTCACCGCGCACGCGGCCGACGTGATCCGCATCGGCTCCACGCCCGGCGTCACCTCCGACGCGGTCGAGGCCGTGGTGGCCGAGGCCAAGGCCCAGGGCCTGGAGGTGAAGCTGGTCGAGTTCACCGACTGGACGCTGCCCAACGAGGCCGTGAACAACGGCGACATCGACCTGAACTTCTTCCAGCACCAAGCGTTTTTGAACAATGCCATCCAGGAACGGGGCTACCAGCTGCAGCTGGTGGGCCTGGGCCTGCTGCAGAACATCGGCATCTACTCCAACCGCATCCAGCGGCTGCAGGACGTGCCCGAGGGCGCCAAGGTGTCGGTGGCGAACGACCCGGTGAACCAGGGGCGCGGGCTGCTCCTGCTGCAAAAGGCCGGCCTCATCAAGCTGCGCCAGGGCAACGCCGTGGGCGCCAGCGTGAACGACGTGGTCGAGAACCCCAAGAAACTGCGTTTCTATGAGATCGAAGGCCCGCAGCTCATCCACTCGCTGCAGGACGTGGACCTGGCCGTGGTGTGGCCCAGCTACTTCGTGAACGCCGGCAAGAAGGAGCAGGCCAGCCGCGCGCTGCTGTATTCGGGCATTGACGATTCGTTCTACGCCATGGGCTTCGTCGCGCGCAAGGACAAGGTGCAGGACCCGAAGATCGCCCGCTTCGTGCAGCTGTTCCAGCAGTCGCCCAAGGTGCGCGAGGTGGTGTCCGCGCGCTTCAACAACGACCCCAAGCTGTACACGCTGCCCTGGAAGACGCCATGAGCCTGACCGCCGCCTCCCCATCACCCGTCTGGCGCAGCGCTGCCGGAACGGCACCCTCCCCCGCCACGGCGCCTGCCGGGGCGCCGCAGCCCCGCGCCGGGGCGGCACCGCCGCCCGCACCATCGGCGGAGGCCGGCGCACCTTCGGGCTCCGTGGTCTTCGAGCAGCTTGGCAAGGTGTACGCGTCGTCCGCCGGGCCGGTCGCGGCGCTGGCGGACATCAGCCTCCAGATCCCCGCAGGCAGCATCTTCGGCATCATCGGGCGCAGCGGCGCGGGCAAATCGAGCCTGCTGCGCACCATCAACCGGCTGGAGTCGCCCACCTCGGGCCGCGTGCGGGTGGATGGCACCGACATCGCCACGCTGGACGACGACGGCCTGGTGGCCTTGCGCCGGCGCATCGGCATGATCTTCCAGCACTTCAACCTGCTGGCCGCCAAGACGGTGTACGACAACGTGGCCCTGCCGCTGCGCGTGGCCGGCTGGCGACCCGCCGCCATCCACCAGCGGGTCGAGGAGCTGCTGGCCCTGGTGGGCCTCTCGGACAAGCACCGCACCTACCCCGCGCGCCTGTCGGGTGGGCAGAAGCAGCGCGTGGGCATTGCCCGGGCGCTGGCCACGGCGCCGGAGATCCTGCTGTGCGACGAGGCCACCTCGGCGCTGGACCCGGAGACCACGCATGCCATCCTGCAGCTGCTGCGCGACATCAACCGGCGTCTGGGCATCACGGTCATCCTCATCACGCACGAGATGAGCGTGATCCGCGAGATCGCCGACCAGGTGCTGGTGCTGGAGCAGGGCCGCATCGCCGAGCAGGGCGAGGTGTGGAAGGTGTTCGGCGCGCCGCAGCACGACGCCACGCGCGCGCTGCTGGCGCCGCTGCAGCACGGCCTGCCCGACGACCTGCAGGGGCGGCTGCAGGCCGAGCCACCGGCACACGGCGGCTACCAGCGCATCCTGCGCCTGGGCTACACCGGCGAGGGCGGGCTGGAGCCCGATTTCGCGCGCATCGCCCAGGCCCTGCACAGCCCCGTCAGGCTGGTGCACGGCGGCGTGGACCGCATTCGCGGCCATGCGCAGGGCCGGCTCATCGTGTCGCTGCCCGGCACGGTGACGCTGCCTGATTTCGTCCATCTGGTGCAAGGCCCTGGCGCCATTGCCCATTCCATCGAGGTGATCGGCCATGTCGCTGACGTTGAGCATTCCCTTTGAGCGCTACACCCAGGCGTTTCTCGACACGCTGACGATGGTGGGCACCTCGGCCGCCATCGCCTTCGTGGCGGGCATTCCGCTGGCGGTGCTGCTGATCGTGACGGCGCCCGGGGGCTTCCTCGCCTCGCCGCGCATCCACCGCGGCGTGGGCAGCGTGGTCAACGGCTTTCGGGCCACGCCCTTCATCGTGCTGCTGGTGGCGCTGATTCCGTTCACGCGGCTGGTCACCGGCACCACCATCGGCGTGTGGGCGGCCATCGTGCCGCTGGCCATCAGCGCCACGCCGTTCTTCGCGCGCATCGCCGAGGTGAGCCTGCGCGAGGTGGACCCGGGCCTGATCGAGGCCGCGCAGGCCATGGGCTGCCGCAAGTGGCACATCGTCTGGCACGTGTACCTGCCCGAGGCGCTGCCCGGCATCGTCGGCGGCTTCACCATCACGCTGGTGGCGCTCATCAGCTCGTCCGCCATGGCGGGCGCGGTGGGCGCGGGCGGCCTGGGCGACCTGGCGATCCGCTACGGCTACCAGCGCTTCGACACGCAGGTGATGCTGATCGTCATCGCCGTGCTGATCGCGCTGGTGTCGCTGGTGCAGTTCAGCGGCGACCGGTGGGTGCGCTGGCTGCGCAGCCGGTAGACCGTGGCGGGTGACCGGTGGAGCCGCCGTGGCGCTGGCTGCGCCCCTGGGGAAACGGGATGCGCGTCAGCGGCCCGTCTTCCAGGGGTTTACAAGCCAAATCGGCCTCCAGCGCATGATCCACTAGGGCATGTTGCTATCAAAAATATAGTGCTAGGATGTGCCGCCGCGCCCCGGCTCGTTCGTTAGAACGCGTGGGCGTGCCGCAGCGCATCCAGCACGCGCAGGGCGCCCAGCGACGCATCCTCGCGATGACGCGGGCGGGGCAGCGGGTTCTCGATGACCTGCAGCTCGGCGCCGGCGCGCGCCTCCAGCACCACCACGCGGTCGCTCAGGAAGAGCGCCTCGTCCACGTCGTGCGTGACCAGCAGCAGCGCCAGGCCGTGGCGGCGCGCCACCTCGGCCAGCAGTTGCTGCAGGCGGGCGCGGGTGAAGGCATCGACGGCGGAAAAGGGCTCGTCCAGCAGCAGCAGGCGCGGCCGCGTGAACAGGCCCCGGGCGATGGCCACGCGCTGCGCCTGGCCGCCGGACAGCTGCTTCGGCAAGCGGCCTTCGAAGCCCGCCAGTCCCACTTCGGCCAGCAGCTCGCGCACCTGCGGGTGACTCCGCCCGGCGCGGCCCAGATCGAACGCCACGTTCTCGGCCACGGTGAGCCAGGGGAACAGGCGCGGCTCCTGGAAGATGAAGCCGATGTCACGCGTGATGCCCTGCTGCGGCTGGCCGGCCAGGTGCACCTGGCCGTCGTACTGCGTGTCCAGCCCCGCGACGATGCGCAGCAGCGTGCTCTTGCCGCAGCCGCTGGCGCCCACGAGGCTGACCACCTCGCCGGCGGCGATGTCCAGCGGCACGTTCTGCAGCACGGGCCTGTCGCCGTAGGCCTTGCGGCGCACGCGGGCCTGCAGCAGCGGCTGCACAGAGATGGCTGCCAGGGCGATGGATTCCTGCAATGCCGTCATGGGTGATGCCTCAGTCGCGCGCGGTGGTGTCGTAGGTGTCGCGCCAGGCCAGCCACCGGCGTTCGAGCCAAGCCATGCCCGTGTCGGTGACCTTGCCCAGCAGCGCCAGCAGCACGATGGCCGCCAGCACGATGTCGGCGCGGCCCATCTCGCGGCCGTCGGTCAGCAGGTAGCCCAGGCCGCGCGTGGCGGCGATGAGTTCGGCCGCCACCATGAACATCCACGCCAGGCTCAGGCCGTTGCGCAGCCCGGTCAGCACCGCCGGCAGGGCGGCCGGCAGCAGCACGCGGCGCACCATGGCCACAGAACCCAGCCGGTGCATGCGGGCGGCCTCCACCAGCTTGCGGTCCACGTCGCGAAAGCCCGAGGCCACGCCCATGTAGACCGGGAAGAACGCGCCGATGGCAATCAGCGCGATCTTGGATGCCTCGTCGATGCCCAGCCACAGCAGCAGCAGCGGCACCCAGGCCAGCGAAGGAATGGCGCGCAGCGCCTGGAAGGTCGGGTCCAGCAGCCCTTCGGCCCGGCGCGACAGCCCGACCAGCGCGCCGATGGCGATCGCCAGCACGGTGCCGATGGCAAAGCCCGCCGCCACGCGCGCGCTGCTGGCCAGCACATGGCCGGCCAGGCCCTGCCCGCCGAAACTGATGAGGGTCTGGACGATCTCGGTGGGCGCGGGCAGAAGGTGCGGGCTGACCCAGCCGGCGCGCACGGCGCCTTCCCACACGGCCAACACTGCGGCCGGCAGGATCCAGCCCGTGCCCAGCGCGCTCCAGCCCCGGCGGCGCGGTGCAGTGCGGGCGGTCTCCACAGCCGGGCCGATGCCGGACCATTCCTGCGGGTTGGCGGACATGGCGCGGTCAGGCCGGCGAGGCCGCCGGCGCGCTCGTCACGCTGCGCGCGAACTGCGTGTCCACCAGGTCGGTGACCACCTTGTTCAACGCCGTGCCGGGCCGCACCAGGGCTTCGGACAGGAGCAGCGGGGCGGCTCCCTGCAGCGCGGCGATGTGTTCCTGCGAAGGTTGCGGGTTGGACAGGTCGGTGCGCAGTTTGAGCTGCAGCAGCGCCACCTCCAGGCTGACCTTGGCCTCCTCCGACAGGATCCTGGCCGCCTCGGTGGTGTGGGCCAGGATCCATTGGCGGGCCCGCTCGTAGCCGGCCAGCACGCGGCGCGTCTCGGCGGCGCGCTGGGCCAGGAACTCTTCGCGCACATTCAAAAAGCCGTAGGTGTTGAACGCCACGTTGCGGTAGATGAGGCGCGAGCCGGCGTCCAGCTCGCTCGCGGCCATCAGCGGGTCCAGGCCCGCCCAGGCGTCCACGCGGCCTTGTTCCAGCGCGGTGCGGCCGTCGGCGTGCTGCAGCGCAACGATCTCCACGTCGTTGCGCTTCAAGCCCGCCACCTGCAGCGAGCGCAGCAAAAAGAGGTACGGGTCGGTGCCCTTGGTGGCGGCGACCTTCTTGCCCTTGAGTTCCTTCACCGACTGGATGGGCGAATCCTTGCGCACTACCAGCGCCGTCCATTCGGGGCGCGAGAAGATGTACGGCGCCCGGATCGGGTTGCCGTTGGCCTTGGACAGCAGCGCGGCCAGCCCGGCCGACGAGCCGATGTCGATGCTGCCCGCATTCAAGTACTCCAGCGCGCGGTTGCTGCCCGCGCTGAACACCCACTTCACGGCCGTGCCCTCCTGCTTGAACGACTCTTCCAGCCAGCCGAAGCGGCGCAGCACCAGGCTGGAGGGCGAATAGGTGGCGTAGTCCAGGCGCAGTTCCTTCAGCGGCTGCGCGGCGTGCGCGGTGTGCGAGGCCAGGGGCCCGGCCAGCGCTGCGGCGCCGGCCGACAGCAGGGTGCGTCGTTGCATGGTGGTGGGTTCCCGGTGAATGCGGTGATGGTGCGGCGCAGTATCGGGCGCGGTTTGCCGCACGGCCAAGAACGTTATTCGTCTATTTTTATGAGAAACCTGCCGCGCTTGACGTGCCCTGACGCGTCCCTGAAAACCGGCCGGCTGGCCTGCACCAGCCGCCGCAGGCAAGCAGCAAATTGCGCACGAGTCACCCAGCAGGCCGCTGCGCGCACGGCGCGGCGGGCCGGTGCAGCCCACGGCGACGCGGGTTGCACCGCGCCCCATGCCCGCCCGGCAGGCCGCGGCGCGCGCATCGGCCAAAAACCGCATAAGCACGCGCGAATTCCGCATGTGGCGGGCCCGCGCCACTGCGCACACTGGGCCCACTCGCGGCGGCGGGCGCCCCTGGCCCCCGACCGCCCCCACCCCTTTGCCGGCGCCCCACCCATGTCCTCACGCGACCCCCAACTGCACCCGCCCGAAGCCCCGCCCACGGCACCCGCCTCGCCCCTGCCCACCGCCCAGGCGCTGGCCGACCGGTTCGCCGCCACCGCCGCCGAGCGCGATGCCCGCGGCGGCACGCCGAAGGCCGAGCGCGATGCGCTGCGCGCCAGCGGCCTGCTGTCGCTTTCCATCCCCACCGCGCAGGGCGGCCAGGGCGCCGACTGGGCGACCACGCTGCAGACCGTGCGCACCCTCGCGCAGGCCGACAGCTCGCTGGCCCACGTCTACGGCTTTCACCACCTGCTGCTGGCCACCGTGCGCCTGTTCGCGCGGCCCGAACAGTGGGTGCCATGGCTGGAGCAGACAGCGCGCAAGCAATGGTTCTGGGGCAACGCGCTCAACCCGCTGGACACGCGCACCGCCGTGCGCCGCATTGGCGACTGGTACGACTTCTCGGGCAAGAAAAGCTTTTGCTCGGGCGCGCTGGATTCCGAGATGCTGGTCGCCTCGGGCATCGACGAACACACCGGCCAGTTGCTGATCGCCGCCATTCCCACGGCCCGCGCGGGCATCACCCTGAACGGCGACTGGAACAGCTTCGGCCAGCGCCAGACCGACAGCGGCAGCGCCCTGTTCGAGAACGTGCGCGTGGAGGGCAGCGAGCTGCTGCGCGACCCCGGCCCGCTGACCACGCCGCGCTCGTCGCTGCGGCCGCTGCTGGCGCAGCTGGTGTTCGTGCACCTGTTCCTGGGCTTGGCCGAGGGCGCGTTCGCGCAGGCGCGGCACTACACGCTGAACGAGTCGCGCCCCTGGTTCCGCTCGCCCGCCGAACGCGCCAGCGAAGACCCGTACATCCAGTCGCACTACGGCGAATTCTTCGTCGGGCTGGAGAGCGTGCGCCTGCTGGCCGCGCAGGCCGCCGCCACGTTCGATGCGGCCTGGGCGCAAGGCGACGCGCTGGACGCCGAAGGCCGGGGCCGCGTGGCGGTGGCCGTGGCAACGGCCAAGGTGGCCTCCACCCGCGTGGGGCTGGACGTGACCAGCCGGCTTTTCGAGACCACCGGCGCGCGCGCCACGCACGGCGCGCTGCGGCTGGACCGCTTCTGGCGCAACCTGCGCACGCAGACGCTGCACGACCCGGTGGACTACAAGCTGCAGGAGCTGGGCGACTGGGCGCTGCACGCCAGGGTGCCGGCACCGTCGTTCTATTCGTGATCGCCCGGCACGATCGCTTTCAAACTCCAGGCTGAAGACCATGGCGACCCTCCCCGCATGGCCCGCCGCACCGGCCCGCACCGCCACCGCCACGCCCGCCGCCCCCGAGGCCGGCCTGGCGTGGATCTTCGAAGACCCGCGCTCCAAGGCGCTGCTGGCCGAGGTGGAGCAGGTGGCGCCCAGCGACGCCGGCGTGCTCATCACCGGCGAGAGCGGCACCGGCAAGGAGCTGATCGCGCGCTACCTGCACAGCCGCAGCCCGCGCAGCGCCGCGCCCTTCGTGGCCGTGGGCTGCGGCGCGTTCTCCGAAGCGCTGGTCGATTCGGAGCTGTTTGGCCATGAAAGCGGCGCCTTCCCCGGCGCCTTCGGGGCGCAGCCCGGCTGGTTCGAGGAAGCCCATGGCGGCACCATCTTCCTGGACGAGGTGAACGACCTGCCGCTGGCCGTGCAGAACAAGCTGCTGCGCGTGCTGCAGCAGCGCGAGGTGGTGCGCGTGGGCGGGCGCCAGCCCATTCCCATCGACGTGCGCATCGTGGCCGCCGCGTCGGTGGACCTGCAGGCGCTGGTGCTGCAGCAGCGCTTTCGCAAGGACCTGTACTACCGCCTGAACGTGGTGAGCCTGGAGGTGCACACGCTGCGCGAGCGCCCGGGCGACATCGTGCCGCTGGCGCGCCATTTCATCGACGCCTACAGCCGGCGCCTGGGCTACCCGCGCCCGCAGCTCACACCCGCCGCCGAACGCGCGCTGCAGCAGGCGCCCTGGCCCGGCAACGTGCGCGAGCTGGAAAACACCATCCACCGCACGCTGCTGCTGGGCGAAGGCCGCACGCTGGACGCCGCCGACCTGCGGCTGTCCGGCACCGCGCGGCCGGGCACCGAGCCCGAAGCCCCGGCGCCAGCGGCGCCGCCGCAGGCCGCCAGCCCCTCGACACCGGGCCTGCCGCTGCTGCGCCAGGCCGTGCGCCAGCTGTGCGAAGCGCATGTGCCCGCGCTCTACCAGACGGTGGAAGACGCCGTGCTGCTGGAAGTCTTCCGCTGGTGCCACTACAGCCAGAGCGAGGCCGCGCGCGTGCTGGGCTTGAGCCGCAACGTGGTGCGCGCGCGGCTCATCCGCCTGGGCGAGGTCGGCGCGCCGCGCCGCGCCGGCGCCGATGCGGGCGCGCCACCCGCCGAATTTCCACCCGACACCGATTCCGAAAGCCCTTCCCCATGAGTCCGACCCCCGACCTCTTCTGGTTCCTGCCCACCTCGGGCGACACGCGCTACCTGGGCACCTCCGACTTCGGCCGCGCGCCCACCAATGCCTACCTGCGCCAGATCGCGGTGACCTCCGAGCAGTTGGGCTACGACGGCCTGCTCATTCCCACCGGCAGCTCGTGCCTGGACCCGTGGGTGACCGCCGCCAGCCTGGTGCCCGTCACCCAGCGCATCCAACTGCTGGTGGCATTGCGCACCTCGCTGGGCAACCCCACCGCGTCGGCGCGGCAGGCGGCCTCGCTCGATCAGGCCCTGGGCCCCGGCCGCCTGCTGCTGAACGTGGTGCCCGGTGGCGATGCGACCGAGCTGGCGGCCGACGGCGTTTTCTACAGCCACGACGAGCGCTACGCCGCCAGCGATGAGTTCCTGACCCTCTGGCGCCGGCTGCTGCTGGGCGAGAAGGTCGACTTCGAAGGCCGGCACCTGAAAGTGCAGGGCGCGCAGAACTTCTTCGCGCCCGCCACGCAGCCCTACCCGCCGCTGTACTTCGGCGGCTCGTCGCCCGCCGCGCACGCGCTGGCCGCGCGCCATGTCGATGCCTACCTGACCTGGGGCGAGCCGCCCGCCGCCGTGGCCGAAAAGATCGCCGACGTGCGCGCGCACGCCGCCGCCGCAGGCCGCGATCTCGACCGGCACCCGTTGCGCTTCGGCGTGCGCCTGCATGTCATCGTGCGCGAGACCAGCGAAGAGGCCTGGGCCGATGCCGACCGCCTCATCAGCCGCCTGACCGACGACGACATCGCCCGCGCCCAGCAGAACTACGCGCGCATGGATTCGCACGGCCAGCAGCGCATGGCCGCGCTGCACGGCGGCCGGCGCGATCGGCTGGTGGTAGGCCCCAACCTGTGGGCCGGCGTGGGCCTGGTGCGCGGCGGCGCGGGCACCTCGCTGGTGGGCAATGCACAGGAGGTGGCCGAGCGGCTGCAGGAATACGTGGAGGTGGGGGTGGACCGCTTCGTGCTCTCGGGCTACCCGCACCTGGAAGAAGCCATCCGCTTCGCCGAGCTGGTGTTTCCGCTGCTGCCCGGCCGGCAGGCGGTGACGCTGCGCGACCAGTCGCTGACCGGCGGCGCGTTCGACATCCGGGCGAGCCGGCCGGCGGCGGCCGAGCCCGTGGCGGCCACCGCGCCCGTGCCGGAGGCGGTGCGATGAGCGCCGCCACCACGACCCCGCGCGTGATCGACATGCGCTGCCGGCCCGCCTACCTGCACGACTTCTTCGGCCGGACGCCCGGCTCGCCCGGCGAAGACCTGGCGCGCTGGCTGAACCGGCGCGTGGGCACGCGCGGCGATGACGCGCACTTCACCCGCTCGCGCACACCCGAAGGCTTTCTGGCCGAGGTGCGCGATGCCGGCCTGTCGCACGCCGTGGTGGTGGGCCGTCACACGCCCGGCCAGCACCTGCCCAACGACACCATCCATGCCATCGTGCAGGGCCAGCCGGAGCTGATCGGCATCGGCGCGGTGGACCCGGCGCTGCAGGGCGAGGCCGCCGCGCTGGCCGAAGTGGAGCGCGCCGTGAAGGTGCTGGGCCTGGCGGGCATCGACATCGAACCGGGCTTCGGCCAGCCGCCGCGCCACCCGGACGACCCGGTGTACTTTCCCATCTACGAGCGGGCGCAGCAGCTGGGCGTGCCCGTGTTCCTGATGACCGGGCCGACCTCGCCCGAGCTGCGCTTCAACGACCCGGCCCCGGTCGCGCGCGTGGCGCAGGCCTTTCCGCGCCTGCCCATCGTGGCGTACCACGGCTGGTGGCCCAACGTGCAGCAGGCCATCGGCCTGGCCTTTCGCTACGACAACGTCTTCCTGGTGCCCGACATGTATTTGTTCCAGCCCGGCAGCACGGCCTATGTGGAGGCGGCCAATGGGTTTCTGGGCGACCAGCTGCTGTTCGGCTCGTCGTACCCGTTCCGGCCGATCGGCCAGTCCATCGAAGACGCCCTGGCGCTGGGCCTGCGCGAGAGCGTGATCGACCGGGTGCTGTACGGCAATGCGGCGCGGCTGCTGGGCATCGGCAGCGTGCCGGTGCAGGCCGGGCCCGCCTGACTCCCGTCGGCCTGCAGCGCCCGCCCGGCAAGGGCCAGGCTTTTTCTCAGAAGGTTTCCCAGTCGTCATCCGACCGCGATGACGGCGCGGGCGCCGGGCGCGGCGCAGCGGCCCGGGGGGCGGCCGGTGCCGGCGTGGCAGGTGCCTTGGGCTTGGCGGCCGGGGCGGTCAACGCGGGCGCGTTTGCGGCGGGTTTGGCAGCGGATGGAGCCGCGGATTTCGCAGCCGGCTTCGGTGCCGGCGCTACTGCAGCAGCGGGCGAAGGCGTGGCCGAGACGGCCGGGCGCGCCGGCGCCGGGCGGGCCGCCACGCGGGCGGGTGCCGCGACCGGGGCCGCACTGCGTGGCGCGGCCGACACCGCCGCCAGCGGCACCGCGCTTGCATCCACGCGGAACTGCGAGACAGCCTCGCGCAGGCGCTTGGCCTGCTCTTCCAGCGACGAGGCCGCCGCTGCCGACTCTTCCACCAGCGCCGCGTTCTGCTGCGTGGCCTGGTCCATCTGCACCACGGCCTGGTTCACCTGTTCGATGCCCGAGGACTGCTCGGTGGATGCGGCCGAGATCTCGCCCATGATGTCCGTCACGCGCTGCACCGAGGCCACGATCTCCTGCATGGTCGCGCCCGCGCGCTCCACCTGGGCCGAGCCCGCGCCCACCTTGCCCACCGACTCGTCGATCAGGCCCTTGATCTCCTTGGCGGCGGTGGCGCTGCGCTGGGCCAGGGCCCTCACCTCGCTGGCCACCACGGCGAAGCCCCGGCCCTGCTCGCCGGCACGCGCCGCTTCCACGGCGGCGTTCAGCGCGAGGATGTTGGTCTGGAAGGCGATGCCGTCGATCACCGCGACGATGTCCGCGATGCGGCGCGAGCTGCCCGCGATCTCCTGCATCGTCGCCACCACCTCGCCGACCGCCGCGCCGCCGCGCTGGGCCACCGCCATGCTGCTGGCGGCCAGCTGGTTGGCCTGGCGCGCGCTGTCGGCGTTCTGCTTCACGGTGGACGACAGCTGCTCCATGCTGGCGGCGGTTTCCTCCAGCGACGCGGCCTGCTGCTCGGTGCGCCCGCTCAGGTCGCCGTTGCCCAGCGCGATCTCGCGCGAGCCGGTGTGGATCTCTTCCACGCCCTGGCGCACTTGCGTGACCATGCGCGCCAGGCCCTCCTGCATGGTGCGCGCGGCGCCCATCAGGCGGCCGATCTCGTTGGACGAGCGCACCTCGATGCGCGTGGTGAGGTCGCCCTGGGCGACCTTTTCCAGCAGCGCGCCGGCGGCGTCCAGCGGCGCCAGCACGTTGCGGCGGATGAACACCCAGCACAGGACCGCCAGCACCACGCCCACCACCACCAGCACGCCGGCCGCGATCTCGGCGATGTACAGCAGCCGCACCGACTGCGCCTGCAGGGCATTGCCGCGCTGGCCTTCGGCATCGAAGAGCTGCTTCATCAGCCCCTCCATGTCCGCCAGCAGCTTGTTGCGCTGGGCGACGATCTCCTTGCCGCTGTATTCGGCCTCGTTGCCGCCGGCCAGGCCCACGGCGCCGCGCTGCACCAGGGCGGCGTAGGCGTCGAAGGCGGTGATCATCGACGTGGCGAGCTGGCGCTCCTGCGCCCAGTCGGCGGGCAGGCCCTGCGCGACGGACTGCAGGATGGGGCGCGCCTCCTGCATGGATTTCTCGGCGCGCGTGGTCTGCGACCGTACGCTGTCAGGCGGGTCGCCGCGCAGCACGTTGCGGTGGCCCACGGCCAGGGCGACGCGGTTGTCCCACATGCGGATCTCGGCCTGCTTGAGCGCAAGCATGTCGCGGGTCGTGCGGTCCTGCACCTCGCCGGCCATCACGCCGGCGCGGGTGCCCACCCAGCCCACCCCCACCGAGACCAGCAGCGCGCCGGTGAAGAACAGCAGCACCAGCAGCAGCGCCACCCGGATGGAAAGATTCCTGAACATGCCAACCCCTTGATCGAACCGGTCCACGGCGGACCACAACCCCACACCGTTTGCAACAAAAAGTTTGCCAGAAAAAGCCGACAAAACATGTCGGCTACCCGGTTGATTTCGGCCAGTGTGTCGGCTCAGCCACGCCCGCAGCCCACGGTGGCCCCGGGGTTTAAAACAAACGTTTGATTTATCGTGGTCTAATCCGCCGCGATGTCTCCCACCAGCCCTCCCGCCGCCCCGGCCGACGCCGCCGCCGGCACCCCCACGGCCCGACTGCGGCTGCTGCATGCGGCGCTGCGGCTGTTCGCCGAGCACGGCTACGCCAAGACGTCGATCCGCGCCATCGCGCAGGCCGCCCAGGCCAACGTGGCGGCCGTGAGCTACTACTTCGGCGACAAGGCGGCGCTGTATGCCGCGCTGTTTTCCGAGCCGTTCGGCGACATGCCGTCGCTGGTGGCGGACTTCACCCGCGACGGGCTCGATTTGCGCGAGGCGATGCAGCGCTACTTTCGTGGCGTGCTGGCCCCGCTGCAGCACGGCGAGATGGCGCGCCAGTTCATGCGGCTGCACATCCGCGAGATGCTGGAGCCCACCGGCCAGTGGGAAAAGGAGCTGGAGCAGGACGTGCGCCAGCCCCACGACGCCATGGTGCGGCTGCTGGGCCGGCACCTGGGCGTGGCCCGCCCCGACGACGACCTGCACCGGCTGGTGCTGGCCATCACCGGCCTGGCCTTCCAGATCTGGTGCCAGCAGGAAGTGCTGGCCGCGATGGAGCCGCAACTGCTGGCCACCCCCGAAGCCGTGGACGCCTGGACCGGCCGGCTCACCGAATACGCGCTCGCCATGGTGGCGGCCGAGCAGGCGCTGCGCGCGCCGGCCGCGGCCCCCCGCTAGCGCCATGCCTTTTTCTGGTTGCCCATGAAAACACCCCCAACGCACCGCCGCCCCCGCGCCCTGCTGGCCCTCGCCCTGCCCCTGTGGCTGGCCGCCTGCGCCGTCCCCAGCCCCGCCCCGCGCGTGGAGGCGCCCACGCCCGCCGGCTGGCAGGCGCCGCTGCCCCACCAGGGCAGCGTGGCCGACCTGTCCCGCTGGTGGGAGCGCGCCGGCGACCCGCTGCTGGCCGAGCTGATCGCCTCGGCGCAGGACATCAGCCCGAGCGTGGCGCAGGCCCGGGCGCGCCTGGCGCAGGCCCGCGCAGCCCGGGTGAGCGCGCGCGCCGCGCTGCTGCCCTCGCTGGACGGGCAGGCCAGCGCCAGCCGCGGCGTGAACGAGCAGGTGGGCGGCCTGGCCAGCACGGCCCAGGCCGCGCTGCAGGCCAGCTGGGAGGTGGACCTGTTCGGCGGCAACGCCGCCGCCAACCAGGCCGCGCTGCAGCGGCTGGCCGGCGCCCAGGCGCAGTGGCACGAGGCCCGCGTTTCCGTCGCGGCCGAAGTCGCCACGCAGTACAGCAGCTGGCGCCAGTGCCTGGCGCTGGCGGACGTGGCCGCCTCCGATGCCGCCTCGCGCGGGCAGACCGCGCAGCTGTCGCGCCTGAGCGAGCGGGCCGGCTTCACCGCGCCCGCCACGCTCGCCCTGGCGCAGGCCAGCGAGGCCGAGGGCCGCGTGCGCGCCGAGCAGCAGCGCATGGCCTGCGAGATCGATCTCAAGACCCTGGTGGCCCTCACCGGCCAGGACGAATCCGCACTGCGCGCCCGCGCCGCCGCCGCGCCGCTGGCGCCGGCGCCCGATGCGCTCTTCGCCATCGAGGCCCTGCCGGCACGCGTGCTGGCCCAACGGCCCGACGTGTACGCGGCCGAGCGCGAGGTGGCGGCCACCAGCGCCGACGTGGGCAGCGCCCGCGCCCAGCAGTTGCCGCGCCTCACGCTCAGCGGCTCGGTGGGCCGTGGCTGGGTGCGCACGGGTGGAGCCAGCATCACCTCCAACACCTGGTCCATCGGGCCGGTGGGGCTGTCGCTGCCGATCTTCGATGCGGGCCGGCGCGCGGCGCAGGTCGATTCCGCCGAGGCGCAGTACGACGCGGCCGTGCAGCAGTACCGCGGCACGGTGCGCCAGGCCGTGAGCGAGGTCGAGCAGGCGCTGGTGCGCCTGGCCAGCACCGCCGCGCGCAGCACCGATGCGCAGCGCGCCGCGGACGGCTACCGCGCCTCGTTCACCGCCACCGAGGCGCGCTGGCGCGGCGGGCTGGCCAGCCTGGTCGAGCTGGAAGATTCGCGCCGCACGGCGCTGGCCTCCGAGACCGCGCTCATCACCCTGCGGCAGGAGCGCATGGCAGCCTGGATCGGCCTGTACCGCGCGGCGGGCGGCGGCTGGGAGGCCGAGGCCACGCCGCAGGCCGCCGCGGCGGCGCCGCTGCCCGCCTCGACCCTGGCGCCTTCCGCCACACCCGCCCGGTGAGCCGCCCGCCATGCACCGCCGCACCGCTCGCCCCCGTCTCCCGCTTTGTCTTCAGTCGCCGTCGTTGACCGCATGAATGGAACCCCCATGCAGCGCATGAAATTCACCCCCTCTTCCCTCCCCGCGGCGCTGGCCGTGCTGGCCGTGTGCGTGCTCGCCGCCGCCGGCGCGCTGATGGCCGCCGGCCCCTCGCGCGCGGCGGACGATGCCAAGAGCGCCAAGGCCGGCGAGCCCCGGCCCGCGCTCACCGTCACCACCACGCAGCCCACGCGCACCTCGCTGGCGCAGCGCCTGCCCGCCAACGGCAACGTCGCCGCGTGGCAGGAGGCCAGCATCGGCACCGAAAGCAGCGGCCTGCGCCTGACCGACGTGCGCGTGAACGTGGGCGACACGGTGCGCGCCGGCCAGGTGCTGGCCACCTTCGCGCCCGAGACGCTGCAGGCCGACGTGGCCCAGGCCCGGGCGAGCCTGCTGGAGGCCCGCGCGAGCGCCGCCGAGGCCGCCGCCAACGCCGAGCGCGCCCGCACGCTGCAGGCCAGCGGCGCCCTGAGCCAGCAGCAGATCCAGCAGTACTCGACCGCCGGCGAGACCGCCCAGGCCCGCGTGGAGGCGGCGCAGGCGGCCCTCAACGCGCAGCAACTGCGGCTCAAGCACGCCCAGGTGCTGGCGCCGGACAGCGGCGTCATCTCCTCGCGCACGGCCACCGTGGGCGCGGTGCTGGGCGCGGGCACCGAACTCTTTCGCATGGTGCGCAAGGGCCGCCTGGAATGGCGCGCCGAGGTCACCTCCAACGACCTGCCGCGCATCCGCCCCGGCAGCCAGGTGGTCGTGACGGCCGCCAGCGGCGCGCAGGTGCCGGGCACCGTGCGCATGATCGCCCCCACCGTCGATCCGCAGACGCGCAACGGCCTGGTCTATGTGGACCTGCCACTGCACCCCGACGTGCGTGCGGGGATGTTCGCGCGCGGCGACTTCCTGCTCGGCCAGCGCGATGCGCTCAGCGTGCCGCAGTCGTCGGTGGTGGTGCGCGACGGCTTCAGCAGCGTGTTCGAGATCGGCGAGGGCAGCCGCGTGGTGATGCGCCGCGTGCAGACCGGCCAGCGCACAGGCGACCGGGTGGAGATCGTCTCGGGCCTGCAGCCGGGCGTGACGGTGGTCGAGCGCGGCGGCGCGTTCCTGAACGACGGCGACCTGGTGCGCGTGCAGGCCGCAGCGCCCGCAGCAGCGGCGTCCGCGCCGGCGCCCCGGCCCGCGGCATCTGCACCAAAAGTGCCTGCAGCACAATGAATACTAGGGCATCATGCTATTAAATAAGGAGCAAAACATGCTTTTGCCCGGTTGCCACCGCGGCCCTGCTGCCGCCCGCAAGGACCTGCCATGAACCTCTCCGCCTGGTCCATCCGAAACCCGATTCCGGCCGCGATGCTGTTCGTGCTGCTCTCCTTCGCGGGGATGCTGTCGTTCCACGCGATGAAGGTGCAGAACTTTCCCGACATGGACCTGCCCGTGGTCATGGTCACCGCGTCGCTGCCGGGCGCGGCGCCGGGGCAGCTGGAAACCGACGTGGCGCGCAAGATCGAGAACGCCATCGCCACCACGCAGGGCCTCAAGCACATCACCTCGACCCTGGTGGACGGCACGGCCACCATCGCGGCCGAGTTCCAGCTCGAAAAGCCGGTGCAGGAAGCGGTGGACGACGTGCGCTCGGCCGTGAGCCGCGTGCGCGCCGACCTGCCGGCCGACCTGCGCGACCCCATCGTCGCCAAGCTCGAACTGTCGTCCCAGCCCATCCTGGCGTTCGCCATCGCGTCCGACCGCCTGGACGACGAGGCGCTGTCGTGGTTCGTGGACGACACCCTCACCCGCCGCCTGCTGGCCGTGCCGGGCGTGGGTGCGGTGAACCGCGTGGGCGGCGTGTCGCGCGAGGTGCGCGTGTCGCTCGACCCGCTGCGCCTGCAGGCCCTACGGGCCACGGCCGCGGACGTGTCGCGCCAGCTGCGCCAGGTGCAGATCGAGAGCGCGGGCGGCCGCGCCGACCTCGGCGGCGCGGAGCAGCCCGTGCGCACCATCGCCACCGTGCAGACGGCGCAGGAGATCGGCGCCATGGACATCCCGCTCACCGACGGCCGCCACATCCGGCTCGACCAGGTGGCCACCATCAGCGACACGGTGGCCGAGCAGCGCACCGCCGCGCTGCTGGACGGCAAGCCGGTGATCGGCTTCGAGGTCTCGCGCAGCCGCGGCGCCAGCGAGGTCGAGGTGGGCGCGGGCGTGCAGCGGGCGCTGGACAAGCTCCAGGCCGAGCGGCCCGACCTGCACCTCACGCGCACGGTCGATTTCGTGGACATCGCCAGCGACGAGTACGACAGCTCCATGCGCCTGCTGTACGAGGGCGCCATCCTGGCCGTGGTCGTGGTGTGGCTCTTCCTGCGCGACTGGCGCGCGACCATCGTCTCGGCCGTGGCGCTGCCGCTGTCGGTCATCCCGGCCTTCATCGGCATGCACCTGCTGGGCTTTTCCATCAACATCATCACGCTGCTGGCGCTGTCGCTGGTGGTGGGCATCCTGGTGGACGACGCCATCGTGGAGGTGGAGAACATCGTGCGCCACCTGCGCATGGGCAAGTCGCCCTACCAGGCGGCGATGGAGGCGGCCGACGAGATCGGCCTGGCGGTGATCGCCACCACCTTCACGCTGATCGCCGTGTTCCTGCCCACCGCGTTCATGAGCGGCATTGCCGGGCGCTTTTTCAAGCAGTTCGGCTGGACGGCGGCGCTGGCGGTGTTCGCCTCGCTGGTGGTGGCGCGGCTGCTCACGCCCATGATGGCCGCCTACATCATGAAACCCATGGTGGCGCAGGAGAAGGAGCCGCGCTGGCTGGGCGCCTACATGCGCGCCTCGGCCTGGTGCCTGCGCCACCGCGTGATCACGCTGCTGGGCGCGCTGCTGTTCTTCGCCGGCTCGATCGCGCTGATCCCGCTGCTGCCCTCGGGCTTCATCCCGGCCGACGACAACGCGCAGACCCAGGTCAACCTGGAGCTGCCGCCCGGCAGCCTGCTGGCCGACGCCCGCGTGGCGGTGGCGCAGGCCACCGAGCGCGTGCAGCGCGTGGGCCACGTGGCGAGCATCTACACCACCATCGGCGGCGGCTCGGCCGGCTCCGACCCGTTCGCCGGGGCGGGCGTGGGCGACCCGCGCAAGGCCACGCTCACCCTGCGCATGGACCCGCGCGGCGAGCGCCCGCGCAAGCAGGTCATCGAGCAGCAGCTGCGCGCCGCGCTGGAAGACCTGCCCGGCGTGCGCGTGAAGATCGGCCTGGGCGGCTCCAACGACAAGTACGTGCTGGCCCTGGCCAGCGAAGACCCGCAGGCCCTGGCCACGGCCGCGCAGGCGGTCGAGCGCGGCATCCGCACCATCCCGGGCATCGGCGGCGTGAGCTCCACCGCCAGCCTGGTGCGCCCCGAGATCGCCGTGCGCCCGGACTTCGCGCGCGCCGCCGACCTGGGCGTGACCAGCAGCGCCATCGCCGAGACCCTGCGCGTGGCCACGGTGGGCGACTACGACCAGTACCTGCCGAAGCTGAACCTGGCGCAGCGCCAGGTGCCCATCGTCGTGCGCCTGGACAACGCGGCGCGCGAGGACCTGTCGGTGCTGGAGCGCCTCACGGTGCCCGGCGCCCGCGGGCCGGTACGGCTGGGCGAGGTCGCCACGCTGGAGGTGGCGGGCGGGCCGGCCGTCATCAGCCGCTACGACCGCTCGCGCAACGTCAACTTCGAGATCGAGCTGGGCGCGCGTGGCCTGGGCGAGGTGACCGAGGCCGTCAAGCAGCTGCCCGCCGTCGCCCAGCTGCCCGCGAGCGTGCGCCTGATCGACGTGGGCGATGCCGAGATGATGGGCGAGCTGTTCGCCAGCTTCGGCCTGGCGATGCTCACGGGCGTGATCTGCATCTACCTCGTGCTGGTGCTGCTGTTCAAGGACTTCCTGCAGCCGGTGACCATCCTGGCGGCGCTGCCGCTGTCGCTGGGCGGGGCGTTCGTGGCGCTGCTGGTGGCGGGCAAGAGCTTTTCGATGCCCTCGCTCATCGGGCTCATCATGCTGATGGGCATCGCCACCAAGAACTCCATCCTGCTGGTGGAGTACGCCATCGTGGCGCGCCGCGACCAGGGCATGAGCCGCTGGGACGCGCTGCTGGATGCCTGCCACAAGCGCGCGCGGCCCATCATCATGACCACGCTCGCCATGGGCGCCGGCATGATGCCCATCGCCCTGGCGCTGGGCAGCGCCGACATGAGCTTTCGCTCGCCCATGGCGGTGGCGGTGATCGGCGGGCTCATCACCTCGACCGTGCTCAGCCTGCTGGTGGTGCCGGCGGTGTTCACCTACGTGGACGACTTCGCGCAGTGGTTCCAGCGCCGGGTGATGCGGCGGCCCGCGCCGCCGCCGCGCCCCCCACAGGCACCCGGCGCGCCCGAAGCGCCGCACCCGCTGTGAGTGGCCGCGCGCCGGCGCCCTGCCGCCGACGGCGCCGCCCGCCCCTCTAGCACAGGGTTTGAACCGCCGCGCCCTGGGCGCGGCGGCCGGTTCGCCTATCGGCGCACGGCTTCGCATCGCCGGGACGGCCGCAAGGACTTGTATACGACCATGGGATTCCAGAAGAATTCCAGGGAGACAGGACCATGCGTGCCAACCATTCAGGGGAAATCCAGCCAGTCGGCCTGCCCCCGTCCACGCCTGCACAGCCGGCCCCCCCGGTGCCGGATGCGCCGGAGCGCAGCGCCAGCCTGAAGGGGCCGGAAGGGCTCGCTTCGCGCGGCAAGAGCGGATCGGCGGCGGTCTACACCACGGCCAACATGGCGCAGCGCTCGGACCGGACCGTCCTGTCCAAGCTCAAAAGCCTCTGGAAGGGCGGCAAGACCACGGCCAACGCCAGCCTGGGCCCGCTGGCGGTGGGCACGCAGACCCAGCACCCGGTGGTGCGGCACAACCAAGTGCAGGCGCCACGGTTCGAGGCGGACGGACGGGTGCCGCTGCCTAACGCCACCAAGACCGGGCTGGCGCAGGCCGTGAAGGAGGCGCTGCACCAGGTGGAGACCGGCCAGGCCCCCGGCGCCGAGGCATCGGGCCAAACCGGCGGCGTGGCGGGCACGGCGACGTACTGGGCCCAGCAGGCGCTGTCCGTGCTGTCGCTGGGCAAGGGCCCTGCCAGCGTGCCCAGCGATGCACTGGAGATGTTCTATGAAGCCGGGGGCCTCAAGGCCGGAGGCCAGAGCAGCCAGGGCAGCGCCACGGCGGAAACGAAGTCCATCGTGCTGGGCCATCTGGAAGGCCTGGTCCATGCCGAGAAGGCCAAGGCGACCATCCACCTGGCCACCCAGGCCGCATTGCCCGATGGCGCGCGCGTGAACACGGAAGGCGCACTGCAACAGCTGACCGACGCCGCCAAGGCCGCCGAGCAGCGCTCCAAGGACGCGGCGACCGCCGCCAGCGCCAGGATGGTCGCCGAACTGCTCTCGGGCGTGCCCGAGCCCCTGCAGGCCCGGCTGCAGGCGGCCACCGACACGCTGGTCGCGGCACTGAACCACGGCACCAAGGTGCCCGACGTGCTGGCCGTCGAGCTGCTGATCAACACCGCCCGCGACACCTTTGCCGGCGACCCCGAAGGCCTGGCGACGGCCATGGAAGACCTGTCGCACAGCCCGCCGGCCCGCCTGGTCGGCCTGGTGCACGACACCTTGCAGTCCTCCGGCCAGGACAACGAAACCCGCGCCGAGCAGGCGCCGCTGTCGCGCCTGGCGTGCGCGATCGCCGGGCCGCCGGGCGGCATGCGCATGCTGGCCAGGATGACGGACCCTCCCGCCGCCGGGACCCGGCAGGATGCCCTGCAGGTGGCCATGTCGGCGATGCTGCACCTGCAGTCGTCCCTGCCGCAGGAGGGCCCCGGGTCGGCCGAGGCCCCAGCGGACATCGCATTGATGCGCGCCGCGGTGGAGCATGCGGTCGAGCTGGTCCAGCCAAGGCACCACCCGGTGCCCGAATCCGAGCGGACGGTGGCGCAGCGCACCGCGTTCCATTGCCTGCAGAACGGGTTCACGACCAAGGCGCAGGGCTCCAGCTACGACCGCGTGCGCCAGCGGCTGCTGCAGTTCAGCGACGGGGCGCTCGACCAGACCAGCCAGCGCAACGCGCGGGCGGCGTCGGGGCGGCTGGGGCGCTTGCGTAACTGGCTGACGGGCGGGCTGCCCAAGGCCATCGTCAAGAATTCGGCGGGCATGGAAGGGCTGCTGGCGCCTGCGCTGCCCGCCATCGCATCCTGGCTGCCCGGCGCGCAGCCGACGATGTGGCGCAAGTCGGTCATGCGCAAGATGACCGCCGCCGCCGGCGAGAACGGCATGCTGCCGCGCCGCGACGAGGCCGTGGCATCGCTGCACCGCACGGCCACCGACCTGCGCATCGATCTGCAGTCGCGCGCAGGGGCCGGCGCGTCGCCGGCCGAAACCCTGATGCTCGGGGTGCTGACGGAGCTGGGGCTGGGCGGAGACACGCCGGCCCCCTCGCAGAGCACGCTCAAGCACCTGGGCAAGGACCTGTTCCAGAAAGTGGAGGCCCACCTGGGGGCCGAGGGCGTGGCCGGGCTGCCTCCCGGCCTGGCCGCGGACTGGCAAGCGCTGCGCGGCAGCCGCCCCAATGTCGGGCACATCCTGCGGGTGCTGAGCGAGCACACCGATCTGCGGGCCCTGGCCGATGGCACGCTGTCGCCCACGGTGGGCCCCAGCCAGGTCGCCCGGGGCCTGCGCACCGACGCCATCGCCCACGAAGCCATCGGCGGCTTCCATGAGATTGCCGAAGCGGCCAGGGCCGCGGCCGGCGCGGAGGCGCCGCAGACCCGGGCACTGGCCGACCTGATGGTGGTGTCGGCCGACCTGCTGGCCAAGGTGAAGCCCGCGGCCGCCTTGCGGTCCCTGCGCATCGACACCTTCGAGGCCATCGAGAGCAAGCTCACCCAGGACTGGCTCAAGACCCTGCCCGAGGGCGAGCGCCCGTCCCGGGAAGAGGCCCTGGAGCAGGTGCAGAACGCCTGGCCCGCTTCGGTACGGAGCGCCTGGTCCCAGATGAAGGAATCGGGCGACGATGCGGGCCGGCTGATGCGCACCCTGGTCGATGCGGCCCTGGCCGTGCCATGGAGCCCGCCCGCGGCCAGCACCGGCGCGGCGTCCAGCAGCACCGCGCCCCGCACGGTGGCCGATACCGTGAAAACGGCGGCGCCCGCGCTGCAGGCCCTGCAGCGGGACGTGCACGTGAACCGCTTCGAGCTGTGCGTGTCGGACACCATCACGCTGTTCAACGACCTGCGCGGCCCGGCCGACGCGGCCGAAGTGATGAAGTCGCTGTCGCAGCGCATCAGCCTGGGCGAGAAGATCAAGAGCAGCGATGCGCGGCTGGCCCGGCTGGAGCTGGGCAAGGCCGTGTCGGTGACCACCGCCACGCCGGAACTCGTCACGCCGATCGCGGGCATCGGCCTGGGGCACGAGCGCTCGATGGACCTGAACATGGTCGGTGCGGCCATGCAGATGCAGATCGCCACGGCGGACTCCAAGAACGCCAACGTGGGGCTCAGCGTGGGCCTGCGGCGCGAGCTGGGGAACCAGGACCACGAGTTCAACCTGGGCGATGACGAAGCGGGCATCGCGCTGCGCTTCGACATGCGCCTGGAGGCCGGCGGCGAGACCTCGCGCACCGAGGGCGTGAGCCTGCGCATGCAGCGCACCGCCTCCCATGAGGACACCTTGCGGCGGCACTTCGCCGATGCGCTCATTGCCATGGCCCACGGCGGCGGCGCATCGACGGAAGGGGCCCTGGAGATGGACCCGCTGGCCCACCTGCTGGAGCACTTTCCCGCCCTGGCGGTGGCCGAACTGTCCAACACCAAGCGCAGCCGCACGTCCGAGATGGCCATCGGCGCCAATGCCATGGTGCGTGCCCGCGGGCCCCGGGACCGCGACGAGCACGACCGCAAGGCCACGCGGCGCGCCATCGGCGTGGGCGTGCAGGCGGGGGTCGCCAGCAGCAACCAGCGGTCGCGCTCGGTGCAGACGGAAAGCCGTTCGGGGCTGAACGTGGAGGAATACAAACTGTCGGCGCAGCACCGGGCCGATGTCCGCGCGAGCGCCAACGCCAGCCTGGGGCTGGTGCCGGCGTCCAAACACGATCCGGAAAAGGCCGCCCAGGCGCGCGGGGCCGGGCTGGACTTTCGCAAGCAACTGGCCAACAGCGGGGTCGATACCACGCTGCGCATGACGACCCGCCATGGCGAAACCTGGGCCGACCAGACCCAGATGATCCGCGAGTTCGAAGACCTGGATGATTTTCTGGCCGAGCTCGAACCCCGGATGCACGAGTTCGTTTCGGTCATGGCCGCACGCGACGGCGTGCCGCATGCCTCGGCGGAAGAAAAGACCGGCCGCGCCTGGCTGCGCCTGCAGGACACCCTGGTCCAGGCTGCGCAGGCCAGCGCGCCCGGCATGACGTTTTCCGTGGTGACCAAGCTGCGCCCCCAGGCAGCCGAGGCCTACGACAAGCTGCAGGGCCTGGCACAGCAGGCCACCGGGACGGGCCAGAAAGCCGCCGCCGCAGCGCAGCAGGCGACCCAGGCCGCCCGTCGAGCCACCATGGAAAGCCAGCAGGCCCAGGCCGCCATCCGGCGGGCCGCTGCCGCAGGCCAGCCCGCCGTGGCACTGGCCCAGCAAGAAGCCGTCGCACGATTGCGGGACCTGGCGGCCACCCAGCAAGCCGAGGCAGCGCGCCAGCAGGCCATCGCACAGGCACAGCAGGCCAAGGCCGACGGCTACCGGGCCAAGGTGCGCACCCTGCTGAACAGCCACGACGCCTGGACCGCCAACAACCTGCAATTCAAGACGAAGGCCAAGGACGAGGCATCGCAGAGCGCCGCCCTCGGCATGCTGCAGGGCAAGGCGGCGTCGGAGTCCACCCGGCTGCACGAATTTCTGCCGGCAGGCTCCCAGCAGGTGGGCCGCACCCCGCAGCAGCACGCCGCAGCCCCCGAAGATCACTCGGCCCGATGGGCGCCGAAATTCGCCCCGGTGGCGCAGAACCCCGAGCCCAGGCCCGATCCCGAAGCGGGAGTCGAAATCGAAAGGGAGCCGGTGGCGGCCGCCGATCCCCAGGCGGTCTGGCGCGCCCGCGCCGAGGCCCAGGCCACCAAGCTCACGGCCCAGGCACAACAGCAAGCGCAAGGCCTCTTCACCCGGGCCAACGGCGGCGTGAACAAGGCGCAGGAGCCCGAGGAGCCGGACCTGCAGACTCCCCAAGCCCCGGACGTGGAACCCCCACCAACGCGGCAACGACGCCCGACGCTGGGCCAGTTGTTCAAGGAGCCGTTCAACGACCAGCACCCCCTTCACCCGCTCCCCAGGCCGCCGGTCATCGCCAGCCCCTCCTTGCAGGACTGGGTGCCCGAAGACGATGGCGTGGACGGCGAGCCGTCCGAGAGCCATCCCCTTCCGCTGCCACCCGAGGGGACCACCCCGCCCACTAGCGCAGCGGGACGCCGGGCCACGCCCGCAGGCGCACGTTGGGCCCCCACGACCCCGCAGCCCATGCCCCTGCCCACGCCGGAGTCCGTCGGGGCTACGGGCCGCGCGGTACCGCGGCCCGTGCCCCCCAACTTCGACCCACGGCGGCCCCCCGTGACCCCGCAGCCCCTTCCGCTGCCCACGCCGCCGGCCGGCCGCAGCGCCGGATCCGGAGCGGGCGCGTCCCGGCCCACGCCCTGACGGCGGGCCGTGCGCGGCGCTGGCGGACCCGCGCGGGCGCCGCTGAATGAACAGGGCGGCCACACGCCACCGCCCCGGGCCACCACCAGGAACCGGCGAACAACGGTGGGTTCCCGCCATTGCGCCGGCTTTCAAGGCGCACCCGTGCGCCCATAATGCGGCGACTCACCATGAACCTCGTTGCGCTGAACATCGAATCGATCCAGCTCGGCTCCCCGCTTCCCTTCATCCTGCGCGGGGCCGATGGCGTGCTGCTGGCGCAAAAAGGCTACGTGATCCGCACGCGCAACGAGCTGGACGTCCTGCTGTCGCGCGGCCTGCAGCTGTGCGTGGACACCGACGAATCGGGCGACAGCCACCGTGCCTATCTGGCGCAGCTGCAGCAGATGCTGATGTCCGACACCTCGCTCGGCCAGATCGCCTCCATGAAGATCAGCGCCGGGGCCCAGTCCTCGCGCGACCGCGCCGAAGGCGGCCCGCCCGATTGGCCGGGGCTGCAGCTGCGGGCCACGCAGCTGCTGCGCGCGCCACAGGCGCATGACTTTCCCGACCGCTTCGATGCGCTGCACCGCGAACTCGCCCTGCACTGCCGCCAGAGCCCCGACGCGGTCCTGCTCGCCCTCATCTACCTGTCCGGCCACGAAACCCGGCAGTACAGCGGCACCCACGCCATGCTCGTGGCCTGCGTGTGCATGCTGGTCGCCGTCGAGCAACTGCGCTGGCCGGTGGAGCGCGTGATGCAGACCGGGCGTGCGGCGCTGTCCATGAACATCGCCATGACCGCGCTGCAGGACCAACTGGCCGTGCAGGCCCAGCCGCTCACCTCGGACCAGATCGCCGCGGTGGAAAGCCATGCCGCCCGATCCGAGACCCTGCTGCGCCAGCTGGGCGTGCACGACCCGGTGTGGCTGGAAGCCGTGCGCTGCCACCACCACCGCTCGCCGGGCCCGCTGGCCGACAAGAGCGAAGGCGAGCAGATCGCCCGGCTGATCCAGCGCGCGGACGTGTTCGGCGCCCGCCTGGCCCCGCGCGCCTCGCGCGCGCCGATGCCCGTCACCGCGGCGATGCAGGCGAGCTACTACGACGAATCGCACCAGGTGGATGAAGCGGGCTCCGCCTTGGTGAAAACCCTGGGCGTGTATCCGCCGGGCGCGTTCGTGCGGCTGGTGAGCCAGGAGATCGCCGTCACCCTGCGCCGCGGCGGCAGCGCCACCACGCCACGCGTGGCCGTGGTGCTCAACCGCAACGGCATGCCCACCGGAGAGCTCATTCCGCGCGACACCGCCCAGCCGGCCTGGAAGGTGACCGGCGCCATCGCCCAGCGCGATGTGCGCGTGCAGCTGCAGTTGAACCGCTTGCTGAGCCTGGTCTGAGAACGTTTTTCAGGGCTGCTCCTGTCAGCGGCGGCCTCATGGAGCGCGCGGGGGTGGGACTTTTCCGCCGATTTGCGCCAAACTCGTTCGTGAGCCGCTGCCACTCGTGATCCAGCCACAGTCCGTGGCGCCCCTTCATCAGGAGACCTCCATGCTGCGCCGAGTCCTTTGCCTTGCCCTGGCGGCTGCGCCGCTCGCCCTGTCCGGCCTTCCCGCGCGGGCCGCGGGCCCGGCGGCCACGACGGAAGACGGCACCTGCCCGCCCCTGCTGCGCCACACCCCCCTGCGCCTGCAGGACGAACTGCCACAGCCGCTGTGCCAGTACCGCAACAAGGTGCTGCTGATCGTCAACACGGCCAGCTACTGCGGCTTCACGGGGCAGTACCAGGGGCTGGAGGCCCTGCACGCGCGCTACAAGGACCGGGGGCTGGTGGTGCTGGGGTTTCCTTCCAACGATTTCTCCCAGGAGGGCGGCAGCAATGCGCAGATCGCCGACTTCTGCGAGAGCACCTTCGGCGTCAAGTTTCCGATGTTCGCCAAGAGCCGGGTCGTCGGGGCCGATGCCTCGTCGCTGTACCGGGAACTGAAGGCCCAGGCCGGCGAGGCGCCCCGCTGGAACTTCCACAAGTACCTGGTGGGCCGGGACGGCAAAGTGGCCGGCAGTTTCGCCAGCATGGTGGAGCCGGGCGACCCCCGGCTGGTGCGCGCGATCGAGCAGCAACTGGACGCCGGGCGACCGAAACCGTCACCGTTCTGAAACGGTTCCGTGATATGGAAATGGTTACATTTTCTGATGCTTTTAACCACCAGACCCCTGGAACTTCACGGGATCGTCACTACTCTAGTAACCAGTGCAGGCGGTGACGCCCGCTCCCCGATCAACCCCTTTACTGTTGCGAAGCCTTTTGAACCCTGGTGGTTCGACTGAAACCCTGAAGCGCTTCTCCTCCCTCCCTCTCTAAATTCGTTTCGGGACGCTTCGCAACTTTTTTATTCCGCCAAAAAATAAAGCGCGCAACCTTCGCAGGTTGTGCGCTTTTGGCTTTGTGGGCGCCGCTTTTTGTCAGTCAGCGCGCCGGGGCGATCGATCAGGCAGGCCGTGTGTCGGCGAAGCTCACGCGCTGCTCCAGCTTGTCCAGCAGGCGGGCGAGGTTGGCATGCTCGGCACGCCATTCGATTTCCGGAAAGCGAAAGCCGATCCAGCCCAGCGCGCAGCCCACGGCGATGTCGGACAGGCTCATGTGGATGCCGCTGCAGTAGGGCTTCTCGCCCAGGCCCTGGGCCATGGCCTTGATGCCCGCCTCGACCTTGCCGAGCTGCCGGTCGATCCACGCCTGGCTGCGTTCGCCCTCCTGGCGGCCGGCCCAGCGCGACTCGAGCCGGGCGAGCACGCCTGCGTCCATCACGCCGTCGGCCAGGGCCTCCCAGGTCTTGACCTCGGCGCGCTCGCGGCCTTGCGTGGGAATCAGCCGGCCCACGGGCGAGAGGGTGTCCAGGTATTCGACGATGACGCGTGAATCGAACACGGCCTCTCCGCCTTCCATCACCAGGCACGGCACCTTGCCCAGCGGGTTGGAGGTGGCGATGGTCGTGTCCTCGGCCCAGACGTCCTCCTCGATGAAGCGATAGTCCAGCTTCTTCTCGGCCATCACGATACGCACCTTGCGCACATAGGGGCTGGCTGAGGATCCGATCAATTTCATGGTGTTCTTCCGGGCACGGCAGGGGACGGGGACAAGGCCGCTTGATTTTATGGGCAGTCTTGCCTTGGATAGCTTACAGGCAGCGCCACCTACAATCCCCGCCCATGAGCCTGTCCACCATCACCGCCCTCTCGCCCCTCGACGGCCGCTACGCCGCCAAACTCTCCGCCCTGCGCCCGATCATGAGCGAGCACGGCTACATGCACCGCCGGGTGCAGGTGGAAGTGGCCTGGTTCATCGCGCTGTCGGATGCGGGCTTCGCCGAGTTCAAGCCCCTGACCACCGGCGCGCGCGCCTACCTGCTGGGGCTGGTGAAGAATTTTTCCGAAACCGATTCGGCCGCCATCAAGGACATCGAGAAGACCACCAACCACGACGTGAAGGCCGTGGAATATTGGCTCAAGGGCAAGTTCGAGGCCCGCCCCGAGCTGGAGAAGGCGGCCGAGTTCGTGCATTTCGCCTGCACCAGCGAGGACATCAACAACACCAGCCACGCCCTGCAGCTGCGATCCGGCCGCGACCAGGTCGTGCTGCCGGGCCTGGACCGCATCGTGCTCAAGCTGCGCGAGATGGCCCACATGTACGCCGCCGTGCCCATGCTGAGCCGCACGCACGGCCAGACCGCCAGTCCCACCACGGTGGGCAAGGAACTGGCCAACGTGGTCGTGCGGCTGCAGACCGCCTGCGAGCGCGTGGCCTCGGTCAAGATGCTGGGCAAGATGAACGGCGCCGTGGGCAACTACAACGCCCACCTGTCCGCCTGGCCCGACTTCGACTGGGAAGCCTTCAGCAAGCGCGTGGTGGAAACGCCCGAGCCCCTGGGCCTGGGCCTGACCTTCCAGCCCTACAGCATCCAGATCGAGCCGCACGACTACATGGCCGAACTATTCGACGCTGTGGCGCGCGCCAACACCATCCTCATCGACCTGTCGCGCGACATCTGGGGCTATGTGAGCCTGGGCTACTTCAAGCAAAAGCTCAAGGCCGGCGAGATCGGCTCCTCGACCATGCCGCACAAGGTCAACCCGATCGACTTCGAGAACGCCGAAGGCAACCTGGGCCTGGCCAACGCGCTGCTCAAGCACCTGTCCGAGAAGCTGCCCGTGAGCCGCTGGCAGCGCGACCTGACCGACAGCACCGTGCTGCGCAACATCGGCGTGGCACTGGGCTATGCGGCCCTGGCGTACACCTCGCTCATGACCGGCCTGAACAAGCTGGAACTGAACGAAGAGGCGCTGTCGGACGACCTGAACGCCTCCTGGGAAGTGCTGGCCGAGCCGATCCAGACGGTGATGCGCCGCTTCGGCGTGCCGGGCGCCTACGAAAAGCTCAAGGAAGTCACCCGCGGCAAGACCGTGACGGCCGACGCCCTGCACGGGCTGATCCGCAGCCTGGAGATTCCCGAAGCCGAAAAAGAGCGCCTGCTCGCCATGACGCCCGGCAGCTACATCGGCAAGGCCGCCGAGCTGGCGCGCCGCGTCTGACCGCCCACCGCCCGGGTTGAAGCCCTTTTGCCGGTCCGCGCCCCACCATCGGGCGCGGACTGCTATATTTTTGTGAGCACCAGCCCATGGCCATCAAGTCCACCATCTTCAAGGCGAACCTGCAGATCGCCGACATCGACAACAGCTACTACGCCGACCATTCGCTCACGCTGGCCCGCCACCCGAGCGAAACCGACGAACGCATGATGGTGCGGCTGGCGGCGCTGGCCCTCAACGCCCACCAGCTGCAGGCCGTGTGCCAGGGCGACGGCACCCTGGCCTTCGGCGCGGGGCTGTCCGACCCGGACGACCCGGACGTCTCCCTGACCGACTTCACCGGCCGCAAGCGCCTGTGGATCGAGGTCGGCCAGCCCGAGGACAAGCCGCTCACCAAGGCCTGCAGCAAGTCGGACGCCGTGATCGTGTATTGCTTCCACCATGCCGCCGAGGTGTGGTGGAAAGGCATCCAGACCAAGCTGTCGCGCCTGGACAAGCTGCAGGTGTGGCGCCTGCCCGCCGAGGCCTCGCAGGCCCTGGCCGCGCTCGCGGAGCGCAGCATGCAGCTGCAGGCCACGGTGCAGGAGGGCGCGCTCACCCTGAGCAGCAACCTGGGCAGCGTGCACGTGGAACCCCAGCGCTGGAAGTGACGCGGCCACGGGTTGTGCCGGGGTGCGCAGGGTTTGAAGCCTGATGGGCCTCCAGCGCATGATCGACTAGGGCATATTGCTATCAATAAGTGAGCATCACAGCGTGCGGCCGGCCACACGCCGCGCCGGCCCGCCCGATGGCATGCAGCGCTATCTGAGCTCAAGCCGGCTGCGGCATCAGCGCGCCGCACTGCCAGCACTGCTCGAACCCGCCCTCCACCATTTCGCCGCACCCGCACAGCCAGCGGCGCTGGGGCAGGTTCTGCAACGCCTGCAGCAGTTGCCGCGCTCGGGCGGCGTGCTCGTCGTGCTCCAGCCAGATCTCGGGCAGGCACTGGTCGGGCGGCAGGTGCCCGGCGGCGGCCCCCAGATATTGCCGCTGCACCGACGCCGGCATGCCGCCCTCGCGCAGCAAGTCGGCCCACAGGGTGGCGATCGCGATGTTGGGGGCCTGGGTCAGACGGAGCATGAACCCACCATAGCCGCTGTCCCGCGGCCCGTAAAGGGCGGGAAAGCCATGGCGCCGCCCATCCCCCCGCACCGGGGGCCGAAACGCCCACCGACGCCGTTCAGGCAGGCGCCTTGGCCTCGGCCGGCGTGCTGCCTTCCGCCGCGCGTTCGGCGTAGCGGTTGAAACGCCACGCCGAGCTCTCCAGCGTGATGCGGCGCCACACCGTGCGCTTTTCGACCGGCGTCATCGCCAGCCAGTGCTGCACCTCGGCGAAGCTGCGGCCGCAGCCCTTGCACTGCTCGTCGCCCTGGCTGGTGGAGCAGATGGCGATGCACGGGGTGTCGGGCGTGGTCTCGTACCAGGCGCGCCAGGCTGCCATCGCCGCGGGGGGAAAGCCCGCCTCGTCGGCTTCGTCCTCGTGCCAGTACACCATCAGCGCGTAGACCTCGGCCAGCGCCACCAGCTCGGGCGCCAGCGTCACGCCGTCGGGCGACGGCGACCGGGCGCGCCAATGGTTGATGGCGGCTTCGATGTCGGTGATGTGCAGGACGGCCATGGGAGTGCGAAAGGGGGCCGCGATCATACCGCTGCCCGGGTGCGCTCCAGTGGCGCCCGCCGGCCTCCGAGCCGCCCCGCAAAACACTCACGAATTGATAGCAGCAAAGGCAATCAAAACGCCGGCGTAGGGCCTATTTGACTCAAAACCGTTCCGGCGCGCGAGACACGTTCGCTTGCACGGCCGCTCGCCCCTGTGTTCCAATGCCGGCTTCGAAGGGGAGTAGCTCCCAACCCAGCAGACATCCGGCAGGCACACCGCCCGGGGCGGCTGGGCTTGTCGGTCCTGTCGTCAGTACGAAGCGCAAGCTTCCGGCAGGCCGGGTCCATCCATGCAAGGCATGGCGGACCGAGCGAGACCTTTGATGGGCCCTGCGCGGGCTGATCAAGGCCGTCCCTATCGAACAACGCTCCGCGCAACGCGGGCGTGCCTCAGGTCACCTCCGCAGTCAGCCCCCGTTCCCGGAGGGGCCCGGCGCTACAGGGGTAGCGGGTTCCTCCTCCCGGCCATTGCTTTTGAGGAATTTATGGACTTCTTGACTTCACCCGAGTTCTGGGTCGCGTTGGGGCAGATCATCATCATCGACATCCTGCTGGGTGGCGACAATGCGGTCGTCATCGCGCTGGCTTGCCGCAAGCTGCCACCCGCCCAACGAACCAAGGGCATCATCTGGGGCACCGCGGGCGCCATCATCCTGCGCGTCATCCTGATCGCGTTCGCCATGACGCTGCTGGCGCTGCCGTTCCTCAAGTTCGTGGGCGCGCTGCTGCTGGTGTGGATCGGCATCAAGCTGCTGGCACCCGACGAAGACGGCCACGGCGACGTGGCAGGCAGCGACAAGCTGTTCGCGGCCATCAAGACCATCATCGTGGCCGATCTGGTGATGAGCGTGGACAACGTGATCGCCATCGCCGGCGCCGCCCAGAATGCCGGCGAGCACTCGATGCTGCTCGTGGTCCTGGGCCTGCTGATCTCGATCCCGATCATCGTCTGGGGCAGCCAGCTGGTCATCAAGCTCATGGAGCGCTTCCCCATCATCATCACCATCGGCGGCATGCTGCTGGGCTGGATCGCCGGCGGCATGCTGGTCACCGACCCGATCTTCGTCAACACCGAGCGCTGGAGCTGGGCACCGAAGCTGGGCACGCTCGACGCGCAAGGCCTGGCCGTGATCTCCGACACCCTGTACTGGGCCGCGCACATCGCCGGCGCCCTGCTGGTGCTGGTGGTCGGCAAGGTCATCGTCTCGCGCCGCGCCGCAGCGGCTCCGGCCGCCCACGGCTGAGCAAGCAGGCCTTGACGACGAACGGTGGGCAAAACGGCACGGGCGCCGCCAGGCGTCCGGCCATTTCGCCCGGCCCTCTTTCCCCCATTGCTAACGGCACCCCTGCCAGGTCACAAGGAAGCCTCATGAACAAAGTCATCGTGTACGTGGACGACGCCGAGCAGGCCCGGCAGGTCCTGGCGCCCCTGTCCCACCGCGCCTCGGCCGAGAAAACGGAATGGGTGCTGGTGGCCTGCGCGCCGCGCATGACCCACCGCATCAGCAAGTGGGTCAGCCACAGCGCCCGCGAGAACTGGCGCACCAAGTGGGCCGACAAGCTGTTCGGCCAGATCGTCCCCTGGCTGCAGGCCGAAGGGGTGCAGGCCAGCACCGTGCTGGCCAAGGGCCCGCTGGCCGATCTGCTCACCCAGCTGCAGGCCGAACACGGCGCCGTGCCCGTGATCGACGCACGACGCCCCAAGCAGGACGAAGTGGCCGCGCCGACGCCCGTCCAGGCGGTGGCCGCCCCCGTCAACATCACGCGCAAGCCATCGCCGCGCCGCTGGTCCCTGCCGGGCACGTTGGCCGGCCTGGGCGCGATGTTCATGTTCGTAGCGGAGTGATCCTCCCCCACGGCCTTGCTGCCCAGCAGTTACGCGCAAGGGCCTGTCCTGCACACATGACGTAGTTGTGCTGGCTGACGACCTGTTGCGTCCGGTGCGTCGCGGAGGTTCCGGGTACCCGCGACAACCGGGGATCTTGCTGCAGCGAGGCACTTCGTGAAAGGAGACTGGACTTCGCGATCCCTCGGTTATTTTTGGCACGGCTAAGCGATGGTGGAGGTTTTTTCACTCACCTCCAGTCTCAAGATTACCCATGCAGATTGCTCCCTTGGTCTCCACCTCCGTCGCCTCTACCTCTTCCGTGCCCGAGCAGCCGGCGAGTCAGCCTTCATCGCGTCCCGGCTCGCCCCGTCCGTCCACCATGGAGTCCGGACCTCCGATTCGGCCCAAAGGTCAGTCGCTGCCCTCCACGAACAGCCTGGGCCCTCGCATTGAAGCGGATCGGCTTGCCGATCTGCAATCCGACAGCCGTCCCGGCCCGTCTTATCAGGGCACTGTTCGCGTGGAGGGGAATCAACTCACGTCCAAAAACCCGGTGACCCAGAAACTGCTGGAGTCCCTGGCAATCGATCCTGCCGAAGTGCCCGGCCTGAAATTCATGGCCCTGGCTGGCAAGGAGCCGACGCTATCGCTTCGCCTGGGCGCCAACGGTGGAAACACATTGGACAGCCTCAAGGCGGCGCTTGGCGAAGACCTCAGCGCCCCGATGGAGCACGCCACCATCCCGCTGCTACTCGGCGTGATTGCTCGCGGTGAGCAGGCGATCGGCGATGACCTTCGCGGCCGGATCATCCCGCTGCTGCGGGAGGCACGTCCGAGGATGGAATCGTCTTTGCCCGCACTGAAATCCTTGATCGAGGACCGGCTTGCCGCACGGCCGGACCTGTCGCTGAAGATGGCTGCCACAGGACTGCTGCAGCTTGCTACGGCCAAGAGCATCGACCTCAAGCTGCTTGGCTCGAGCCTGGCCGTCAGCTCGGGGCTGGGCTCGCTGTGGGAGCTCGTGGCGGCACCAAAGGCCAAGCTCGCGCTGCTGGGTTCTGGCTTCGCATCCGTGGCGTGGGGCCTGCCGGCGTCCGTGATCGACGCGGCGCCCATGGTCGCGATCGAGGCGGCGGACACGATGACGGTCAAGAAGCGCATGGCCAATGACCGTGGCGATCCCTTCCCATTCATGCAAAAGCTCGGCGAGGCGCTCACTGCCGGGGTCGTGTCGGCCATCGGCGCGTTGCCGAACAACTTGCTCGAATACAACGCCGCTCGTCTACCGAGAGCTGTCGCTGCGCTGATCGGCGTGGGGACGACCGAGGTCGCCATCCTCTCGGCGGCGGCGGGCGTGCCTGGAGAGATTGCTGAGATCCGTGAGTCGGTCAAGGAGGCCGTCGAGCACGCGGTCCACAGCGGCGTGATGAAGCTGCCCGAGGGCGTCGCACAAGACGAAGCCATCCATCTGGCCACCGAACTGGCACTCAAGATGGAGCCCAGTACGGTGATCGGCAAGAAGTCGATGGGCGTCGCACTCGCGGTGGGGCTCGTGCCCTTCCTCCTCGGTGGCATGGTCACCGGTGCGCTTCCAGAAGCGGCGCTGCGCATCCTGCGCAGCACCGCTTTTGCACCGATTGAGATGATTGGCATGAATGTCATTGCCGCCATCTCTCAGACCGGCGTCCCGGGTATCGTGTCCAGCGATCACCAGCGCTTCGCGAATGTGATCGGGGACTTGCTCCAACACTCTGCTGCAAACATCGGTGACCTCGAGAGCGGAGCGGGTGAGACGAGCGGCCTGCAACCGACCATCGACGAGGAGGCCATCGTCGCGAGGCTCGCGCCTCACAACGAATTGCTGCGTCACGTCGGAGGCGCGGCCCTCACCGCCATGGCGGGGGTGCTCGACAGCGTGGGTTTCGTCGGACAGGTCGCTGCCTCAAGCGCCTCGTCTGCCATGAGTTCGCTGACGCGTCCATTCCGCGCGGTCGCCCAGGAAAGCCAGGCCAGGGAACCGTTGCTAACGTCATCCGCAACGCATGGCTGAAGCGGGGGCAGGCTGACGGACAGCAAGCCTCGCCCGAAGAACCCACGAAGCCATCGCTTCGCTGGTGCCTGAACGCAGCGGTTGAGCGCATTCGCGGGCCGGGGAACAGACCAGCGAATCCGCCGAGCCATGGCATGCGGGTGCTATGCTCCCGCGCCATGATGAAACTCATCCTCAAGTGGTTGCTCAGCGCTGCGGCGCTGCTGTTCGTGGCCTACGTGTACAGCGGCGTGGAGGTGAAAAGCTTCACCAGCGCGCTCATTGCCGCCTTCGTCATCGGCTTGTTCAATGTCGTGCTGCGGCCCGTGCTGGTGGTGCTGACGCTGCCGGTCACCGTCCTCACCATCGGGCTGTTTCTCTTCGTCATCAACGCGCTCATGTTCTGGGCCGCCGCCACGGTACTGGGCGACGGCTTCCAGGTGCGGGGCTTCGCGGCGGCGTTGATCGGCTCGCTGATCTATTCGGTGCTGGGCGTGCTCATCGAATCAGCGCTCGGCGGCCTGTTCCTTAAGAAGTGAATCGACGGCCCGCAGACGCGTCTCGATGATCGACGCGTCGATGTAGTCGGCCGGGTCGCCCCCCCGGCTGCCGCTCTTGCGCGCCAGATCCTGGCCCGCCTTGAACCGGTCCACTGCCGCCTGGTAGTCGTAGCGTGCCGCATGCGCCTCGGCCTCGGCCCGCACCGCGCGCAGCGGGTGGTTCTGCTGCTGCCACACCGCCGCCAGCAAATGCCATGCGGTGGCATCGTGCGGATGCGTCGCCACCCGCGTCTGCAGCGGGCCGGTCATTTCCTGGGCATTGCCCGTGCGCAGCAGGGCCTGCGTGCGCAGCAGCATCTCCGGCCGCCCCGTCGGCGCAGCGGCCTGGGCGGGCGGGTGTGCCGAAGAAGCCAGGGTCGCCTGCGCTGGCAACTGCTGCAGTGCGGCCTGGAAGTCCCCGGCCGCGAATTCGATTTCCGCACTGAGCAATCTCGCCTGCCGCAGCGCCGGCGCATCGCCGCGCACCGCCTCCATCAAGCCCCGCAGTGCGGTGCGCGCCGCCGGCACGTCCTGCAGCTGGCTGGCGCTCAGCGCCGCCGCGTACCAGGCCGCCACCCGGCGGGGCAACGGCTGGGCCGCGAAACCGGTGCCCAGCGGTTCAGTCGTCCACTGCCGCCAGACATCCACGCCCGGACGGGACAGCACGCGGGCGCGCGCGGCCATCATCGCGTGTTCCAGCGTGGGCGTGGCCGGTGCGGCAGAGCCCCCTGGCGGCAGCCGCGAATGCATGTCGGCAATGCGCTGCGTGGTCAGCGGGTGGCTGCGCAGGTAGGGCCAGCTGCCGTTGTCGTTGATGCGGTTGGCTTGCTGCAGCTTGTCGAACATGGCCACGAACCCCTGCGGCGCAAAGCCGGCCGGCGCCATCAGCCCATAGCCGATGCGGTCGGCCTCGCGCTCCATGTCGCGCGAGAAGTTCAGCTGGTTCTGCACCGCCACCGCCTGCCCGCCGATCATCAGCGCCTGGGCCGCATTGGGGCTCTTGCTGGCGGCCAGCGCGCCCAGCACCAAGGCCCCGAGCATCAACGGCGTCTGCCGGTTCTGCTGCGTGATCAGGCGCGAGATGTGGCGCTGCGTGACGTGGCTCAGCTCATGCGCCAGCACCGACGCCAGCTCATCGCGCGTGGACACCACGCCGATCAATCCCAGGTGCACACCGAAATAGCCGCCCGGCAGCGCGAAGGCATTCACCGTGCGGTCACGGCCCAGCAGAATCTCCCAGGCAAAGCGCTCGTCCAGTTCGGGGGAGAGTTCCCCGCGCTCTCGCGCTGCTTTCACCAGGGGTTGGAAGATGCTGTCCACGTACTCGTTGAGCACGGCGTCGTCGATGTAATCCGGATCGCGGTACAGCTCGCGGATGATGCGGTCGCCGAGCTGGCGCTCCTGGGCGGTGGTGAGGTCGGAGCTGTCACCCAGCGTGGGCAGGCCCGCTTGCGCATGCACGGCGGTCGTGCCGCACACACCGCTCACGATGAAAAGGGAAGCGGCCACCGCCTGACGCACAAGCACCAGAGGCCGTTTTCGATCAAATGGCACGCAAAGTCTCCTGCACTGATTCGGCCACGCCACCCCGGCCCTGGCCGCTACACATGACCGTATGATGCCCTGGCCCCCGAATGTTCCCTGCCAGCGAATGACCCGCGTGCAATCACCAGTACTTGTATGAGCGACACCCCCACTCCCTCCAGCCTGACCCATTTCGACGCCCTGGGACAGGCCCACATGGTCGATGTGAGCGCCAAGCCAGCCACGCACCGCGTTGCCGTCGCCACCGGCCGCATCGAGATGCAGCCCGAAACCCTGGCCATCATCCAGTCAGGCACCGCCGCGAAGGGTGACGTGCTGGGCATCGCCCGCATCGCGGGCATTCAGGCGGCGAAAAAGACCAGCGATCTGATTCCGCTGTGCCATCCCTTGTCGCTGACGCGCATCGCCGTGACGTTTGCGACCGCATCCGAGGGGGTCGGCATCGAATGCACGGCGACCGTGGAAACCGTGGGGCCGACGGGCGTGGAAATGGAGGCGTTGATGGCCACCCAGGTCGCCTTGCTCACGGTGTACGACATGTGCAAGGCGGTGGACAAGCACATGGAGATCAGCGGCGTGAGGGTGGCGAAAAAACTCGGCGGCAAATCCGACTGGAAAACACCCCCTACTTCGGCCACGCCACCTTAGCCATCTCCGGATAGACCGCGGCCTGTTCATCCCATTGGCGGCGCAACTCGGCGACCAGATTCTGGCTGGGCTGGTTCAAGCGCGTCATCACCACGACCCAATATTCCGCCTCCTGGGTTTTGCCGGCCGAGGCATACATCGCGGCAAGCTTGTAGAGCGTGATGGTGCTGGGCAGGAGTTTCGTGGTCCGTGAAGCACGGACCAGATCCTGCTCGGAGTGCGCCTTGCCGGGATTCACCCGGATAAGCCACATCAAGTCCTGCAACTGGGTCAGAGATACCACTTCCGGGGCCAGGCGATCCGAGGGCGCGGCCAATTGCTGGCGTTCGAAGCGGAGAGAGAAGAAATCGTCTTCGATTCGCAGGTAGTCGTGGATGGTGATGGCCAATCCCACGCCAGCCACTCCCATCATGATGGCGATCGGCCAACGCCCCGTCTGCCCGACGGGCTTGAACCGCAGTGCCTCGTTCAACGCGCCCAGCATGAGGCCGCACGGCAGCAAAAAGTAAGCGTAGTAGAGGGGGTATTCCAGCATGGCGTGCACACCCAGCGCGGCCACGAACAGGAACATCCAGAGGTGCTCTGGCTGGGCCATGCGACGGATCGCATGAACGGTCCACAAGACCAGCACTGCGCACAAAGCCAGACCCAGCGGAATCCCTGTGAAAACCAGCAGATCCATCAGCAGGTTGTGGGCATGCCGGTGCGTTCCCGCCGTGACCATGTCGTAGGGGTTCGGAGCGAACTGCGCAAAACTGGTTTGCATCCAGCCAAAACCAAACCAGGGGCGACTCCATACGGCTTCCCACAGATGCATCCAGACGTCCAGGCGCAGTTCCAGGTTCGAGATGCTCCGCACGGGTCGCAGCTGGGACGCACGTCCCAACCACACATCGACATGGGGCAGCGCAACGAGGAAAACCGCGAACATGCCGGTCCAGGTGAACGCGCCCACCATGACGCCCCGCGTGATGGCCAGGCGTTTGCGGAACAGGGCCAGCATCGCCAAGAACAACAACACGACCAGCCAGGTCGTGCGCGACTCCGCCAGCGCCAGTCCGACAGCCAGCAAAACGGCCAGGAGCCAAGCCACAAGGCCAGGCAATCGGCTACGCTGATGCAGCCACGCACACGCCAGCACGCCGAGGCAGAGCAAACTGGCCAATTGGTTCGGCTGCCCCAGGTTGGCATGAAAGCGCTCGGGAGGGGCAGGAATGAAGAGCCAGAACGCGCTGCCGGGGTCGACTTGGAGCCATTGCTGGAATTGGATCAGCAGCGACCCCAACGCCCCCACCAGCGCCGCCATGAACAGAAAATCGGCGGCTTGAGCAGGCCGCCACCGCTCCAGCGCGGCCCCCACCAGCATGGTCAGGGCCAAGCCCATCAAATACAGGGAACTGGTCCACGCCACCCCTCTCGCCTCCACCAGACCGGCTGCGTATTGCGCCCATACGATCACACAGCACGCCAACACCGCCAGGGGAAGAACATGCCACGCTACCGCCTGAGCTTTGTTGATCCGCCATAGCACTACGGCGCCAAGCCCCCACATCGCACAGGCCGCCCACGCATCCGAATAGAAGTCCACCCAGGGCTCGTGGTGGTTGGGCAATAGCCAGCACAAGGCGAAAACCAACGCACCCAATACAGCCAACGGTATCGAACGGGAGGAAGAAGTGGGAGCCATAAATCTTTAAGGGCCAAGAAAAAAGGGGGCTGAAGCCCCCTTTTTTGAATAGAAACGCCAAGCGTTCAGTGATTACTTGCAAGAACCGGGTGCATAACGCAAAGCAACGCCGGTGCTCTTGCAGATCCACTCATAGACTTGCAGGCCTTGACCGCCGTTGGTAGCCGTGCCCAGTGCAAAGTTGTTACCACCGCTGTCCTTCTTGGGCGTGAGCGTGATGGTGTCGGTGCTGGCCATCGTCACACCCAGGTTGGTTGCATGCGGCACGACAGTGATAATGCCGGTGGTCGCATCGGTGGTGATCGAGGCCACCATCTTGGTGGGACCCGTTGCATCGCAACCGAAGGCATTCGTACCCGACAGCGTCGCATCGGTGCGCATGCTTTGGATGGTTTCGCTGATGGTCGTACGGCATTGGGAAGCGGCCAGAACCACTTCAGACATGCGCGCCTTGATGGTGTAGTCCTTGTAGGCCGGCAGGGCCACGGCAGCCAGAATACCGATAATCGCCACCACGATCATCAATTCAATCAGGGTGAAACCCTTTTGCAGATTGCGCTTCATAAATCTCTCCTAGGAGGTCGATTGCAAATAAAAACCTGCAGAAGAATTCTCCAGGTCCGCCATCAACTCAGCAGGTTCCATGCCAATGCAGCTCATCCGGTAAAACAGAAAAACCCCAGGGGGACAGACCAGGGAACCCCCGTCTGAATCGTTCCATCCCTGGCACTTGTGACAAATTTGTCCACCACCCCTGTCACAAGCAGATGCGTGAGTTACGAATCTCGCCGCATCGCAAGCCGACTGATACCAATCGATCAGCCCTGGACGAACTCCATCTCCGTCCCTGCCAGCGCCAAGCGGTCCCCGCTCTTCAACAGCACCGGTTCATCCGCCATCACGGCGCCATTCAACTGAGGCCGCTGCGCGCCTTCCACGTGCGACAGCACAAATCCATGGTGCCGCTTGGTGATCGACGCAACCGCCACACCCGGCTTGCCGATGGTGGTCACCACCTTGACCAGCGCCACCTCGCGCCCTGCAGCCGCCCCTGAGCAGACCCGGATCGACGCGCTCAAGACCGGAGCAGGCGTCGACCCGGCGGCGGACAGCGGGGCGGAACGGGAGGTCAATGGCCGCGGCGGCACCATGCCGGGCTTGAACACCATGGTCTTTTCGAAGTTTTCGCCCTCGTTTTCCTGCAGGAAGCGGATCTTGTACTTACCCACTTCCACCGTGTCCCCGTTGCGCAGCGGCTGGCGCTTGACGGGTTGCCCATTCACGTAGGTGCCGTTGGTGCTGCCGAGGTCCTCGATCTCCACCTCGTCGGGCGAGACATGGAGCACGGCGTGTTCGCCACTGACGGCCAGGTTGTCGATGACGATGTCGTTATAGGGGCGGCGGCCGAGGGTCGTACGCTCCTTCGTCAATTGGACTTCCTTGATGACGACTCCGTCGATCGACACGATCATTTTCGGCATGATCAATTCCTCATTCTTTCATTGCGATGGTCGGCCAGGTGGCTGATTCAACTTCAATCGGCACGCAAAAATCGCGACATCAAGCCGCGCTTCCTCTCAATGGATCCCGCCTGCACCAGCAGCACGCTGATGTTGTCGCGGCCGCCCCGGGCATTGGCGGCTTCGATCAGATGGGCGGCTTTGTCCTCCAGGGGTTCCTGTACCAGGGCCAGCGTTTGAATCTGATCGTCTTCGACCATGTCGGTCAAGCCATCCGAGCACATCACGAACAGATCCTGCGGCTCCACGGGAAACTCATTGATTTCGACCAGTACAGCACTTTCCACGCCAAGGGCCCGGGTGACCAGGTTGCGCTGGCCCGATATCGCCGCTTCTTGCGGCGTGAGGATGCCTGCATCCACCTGTTCCTGCAGCCAGGAGTGGTCGCGCGTGATCTGCCTGAGCACGCCGCCGCGCAGGCAATAGCACCGTGAATCGCCGATGTGCCCGAGGATCAGGCGATCGCCCAGAAAAACGCCGACCACTACCGTGGTGCCCATGCCCGAATACTGCGGATGGGAGAGCGACGCATCGAAGATGGCGTGGTTGGTGCGCTCCACGCAGTCTTCCAGCGCTCGGCGCACTTCCGTCGACGCGGCACGGGGGCCGGCTTGCGCCAGCCACTGGGTCATTTCGTCGTGAATGAGGCTAGTGGCCATGCCGCTTGCGATTTCGCCCGCGTTGTACCCGCCCATGCCATCGGCGAGCACCGCCAGCTGCGCGCTGGCGTCCGCGATCACGGCGTCTTCATTGTTCGAGCGCACCCGGCCTTGGTCGGTGCGGGCGCAAAACTGATAGTTCAGCTTGATACCCAAGGTCATGCTTCACCCGGCGCAGGGAGAAGCAAAGCTGCGCCAGCGGTGTGCGCAGTCCCTGTTGCAGTTTTTTGAAAATCCCCCATGTCGTGCCCTGTTGCGTCGCGTTCCGCATCATAGACGACGGACCCGCCGCCGAGAGGGCCTCGGGGTCGGCCAACCCCAAGTTTTCATCGGGCTACCGGAGGCACAACCGCATCAACCGGCCGCCGCCGAGTTTTGCTGCGCCCGTGACTGCAGGAATTTCCCGGCGCCCACCACGAACAGGGCGCCCAGAGCGGCTGCCACATAGTGCAAGGAAGGATGGGCCAGGACGACATCGTGCAGCGATGCATCGCTGGCGATGGTCTCGCCACCCACCCAGCCGATCAGGCCAGCGCCGAACAGGACGATGATGGGAAAGCGCTCCATGAGCTTGATCATGAGCGTGCTGCCAAAAATGACGAGCGGAATGCTGATGGCCAGGCCGAGGATCAACAGGACCATGTTGCCGTGGGCCGCGGCGGCCACGGCGATCACGTTGTCCAGGCTCATCACCAGGTCGGCGATCAGGATGGTGCGGACGGCCGCCATGAGGCCGCCGCCGGACTGGGAGCCTTCGCCGTCTTCGTCGCTGTCGGTCATCAGCTGCAGGCCGATCCACAGCAGCAGGCAGCCGCCGATGATCTGCAGGAACGACAGCTCCAGCAGCTTGGCGGCTACCACGGTCAGCACGATGCGCAGCACCACGGCGGCGCCGGAGCCCCAGAAAATGGCTTTCTTCTGTTGGTGCGGGGGGAGCGAGCGCGCGGCCAGTGCGATGACCACGGCGTTGTCGCCGGACAGGATGATGTTGATCCAGACGATCTTGACGAGGCCGATCCAGAAGTCGGCCGTGTGCAGGAATTCCATGCGAGGTATCTCCGTGTTATGAATGAAAGAGGCGCCCGAAACCAGGGTTTCGGGCGCCTCTTCTTTTATGGGAGAGCGCAGTTTATCGGGGCTGCAAACCCCTTTCGTCCGTAGTTTTGCTTACAGATTACTTCAGCTGCGCCTTGAGCAACTTGCCGAGCTCGGAAGGATTGCGGGTGATGATGAAACCCGACTCTTCCATGATGGCGAGCTTGGCATCGGCCGTGTCGGCACCGCCGGAGATCAGCGCGCCTGCGTGGCCCATGCGCTTGCCGGGAGGGGCGGTCACGCCGGCGATGAAGCCCACGATCGGCTTCTTCATGTTGGCCTTGCACCATTGGGCGGCTTCCGCTTCGTCCGGACCACCGATTTCGCCGATCATGATGACGGCATCGGTATCGGGATCGTCGTTGAAGGCCTTCATCACGTCGATGTGCTTGAGGCCGTTGATGGGGTCGCCACCAATGCCCACGGCGCTCGACTGGCCCAGGCCCACTTCCGTCAGCATGGCCACGGCTTCGTACGTCAGCGTGCCAGAACGGCTCACCACGCCGATGCGGCCCTTGCGGTGGATGTGGCCGGGCATGATGCCGATCTTGATTTCGTCGGGCGTGATCAGGCCGGGGCAGTTGGGGCCCAGCAGCAGCGTCTTCTTGCCGCCAGCGGCTTCCTTGGCCTTCATCTTGTTGCGCACTTCGAGCATGTCGCGCACCGGAATGCCTTCGGTGATGCAGATGGCCAGGTCCAGATCGGCTTCCACGGCTTCCCAGATGGCAGCGGCAGCGCCTGCGGGCGGCACATAGATCACCGACACGGTGGCGCCGGTCTGCGATGCGGCTTCCTTGACGGAGGCGTAGATCGGAATGTTGAAGATCGACTCGCCGGCCTTCTTCGGGTTCACGCCCGCCACGAAGGCGTTCTTGCCGTTCGCGTACTCCTGGCACTTTTCCGTGTGGAACTGGCCGGTCTTGCCCGTGATACCCTGGGTAATGACCTTGGTGTCTTTGTTGATGTAGATCGACATGTGTGTTCTCCGGGCTTACTTGACGGCAGCAACGATCTTGGTCGCAGCTTCGGCCATGGTGTCTGCGGCGATGATGGGCAGGCCGGATTCGGCCAGCATCTTCTTGCCCAGCTCTTCGTTGGTGCCCTTCATGCGCACGACCAGCGGCACGTTCAGGTTCACGGCCTTGCACGCGGTGATGACGCCCGTGGCGATGGTGTCGCACTTCATGATGCCGCCGAAGATGTTGACCAGGATGCCTTCGACCTTGGGGTTCTTCAGCATGATCTTGAAGGCTTCGGTGACCTTCTCGGGGGTGGCACCGCCGCCCACGTCCAGGAAGTTGGCCGGCTCGCCGCCGAACAGCTTGATGGTGTCCATGGTGGCCATCGCCAGGCCGGCACCGTTCACCAGGCAGCCGATGTTGCCGTCCAGGCTGATGTAGGCCAGGTCGAACTTGGAGGCTTCCACTTCGGCCGGGTCTTCTTCGTCCAGATCGCGGTAGGCCACGATTTCAGGATGGCGGAACAGCGCGTTGGCGTCGAAGTTGAACTTGGCGTCCAGCGCCATCAGGTTGCCCTTGGAGTCGCAGTTCAGCGGGTTGATTTCCACCAGCGAAGCGTCCGTCTCCATGTAGCACTTGTAGATCTTGGCGAAGATGTCCACGGCCTGGTCGATGGAAGCGCCGGTCAGGCCGATGGCTGCAGCCACCTTCTTGCTCTGCTCGGCGGTGATGCCGGTCAGGGGATCGATCATCTCGGTGATGATCTTCTCGGGCGTGGAGTGCGCCACTTCCTCGATGTCCATGCCGCCTTCGCTGGAAGCGATCAAGGCCACCTTCTGCGTGCCGCGGTCGGTCACCAGCGAGACATACAGTTCGTTCTTGATGTCGGCGCCGTCTTCGATGTACAGGCGACGGACCTTCTGGCCTTCGGGGCCGGTCTGGTGCGTCTTGAGCTGCATGCCCAGGATTTCGCCCGAGATGCGCTTGACATCGTCGATGGTCTTGGCGACCTTCACGCCGCCGCCCTTGCCACGGCCACCGGCGTGGATCTGGGCCTTGACCACCCACACGGGGCCGCCGAGCTTCTGGGCAGCCTCCACGGCTTCCTGCACCGTGAAAGCAGGAATGCCGCGCGGAACGGGCACACCAAAATTGCGCAAGATTTCCTTGCCTTGGTATTCGTGAATCTTCATGAGGTCTCTCTCAGGGAAGGATGTTGGTAACCCGTTTGCCATGAGCAGATGTCTGGCCGCGGGCGGGTGACATGGCAACCGGCGACTGTATCATGCTGCGATGCACCATCCCTTGCGGATGTCACGTACCACGGCGGGCCGCCACGGCCATCTTTTGCAGGAGCATTCCATGTCCAAAGTCTTCATCGACGGCGAAGCCGGCACCACGGGCCTGCAGATCCGCGAGCGCCTGCAGGCGATGCCGCAGGTGCAGGTGGTCAGCATCGCGCCCGAGCGGCGCAAGGACCCGGCCGCCAAGCGCGAACTGATCGCCGGCGTGGATCTGGTGATCCTGTGCCTGCACGACGATGCCGCCCGCGAGACCGTGGCCATGGTGGACGAGATCGAAAAGGCCGGCGGCCGCCGCATCAAGGTGATCGATGCCAGCACGGCGCACCGCACGGTGGCGGGCTGGGTGTTTGGTTTTCCCGAACTGGCCGCGGGCCAGAGCGATGCCGTGGCATCGGCCACGCGGGTGGCCAACCCCGGTTGCTATGCCACCGGGGCGATCGCGCTGCTGCGCCCGCTGGTGGAGGCCGGTCTGGTGCCGGTCGATTTCCCGCTGGCCCTGCCTTCGGTGAGCGGGTACTCGGGCGGCGGCCGCACGATGATCGAGGCCTACGAGCAAAACGCCGCCCCGGCGTTCGAGCTGTATGCCCTGGGCCTGTCGCACAAGCACCTGCCCGAGATCATGAAGTACACCGGCCTGACGCGCCGGCCGATCTTCGTGCCGGCGGTGGGCAATTTCCAGCAGGGGATGCTGGTGCAGTTGCCGCTGCACCTGGACCTGCTGCCCGGCGCGCCCAAGGCAGCCGACCTGCACGACGCCCTGGTCGCGCACTACGCCAAGAGCAACACGCCGGACCAATGGGTCAAGGTGTTGCCGCCAACTGACGACGGCAAGCTCGACGCCCTGGCGCTCAACGACACCAACCAGCTCGAACTGCGCGTGTTCGCCAATGAAAACTACCGCCACGCGGTGCTGGTGGCCCGCCTGGACAATCTCGGCAAGGGTGCCAGCGGCGCGGCGGTGCAGAACCTGAAGCTGATGCTGGGCCTGTGATGGGCCGTTGCGGCTGAGGGGCGGGGGCGGCGCCGCGATGCCGTACGCCCGGCCTCAGGCCCGCCCCATGCGCTGAAAGAGCCCACCGGGCAGGCGGGCCACCTGCCCGTCCAGTTCCAGTTCGAGCAAGGCGACCTGCAGCGACGCGGCATCCATGCCGGTGCGCGCCACCAGCGCATCGAGGCCGGTCGGGTCGAACCCCAGCGCCTGCAGCAGTGCCGCATGCTCTCCCGCCGGCAACGCCTCGCTGCTTTCGCCATCGCTGCGCGGCGAGGGCGCCTGCGATGCGGGTGCAGCCCGCGGTGCCTCGGAAGGCGCCAAGCGCAATTCTTCCAGCACGTCCTGCGCGGACTCGACCAGTTTGGCCCCTTGCCGGATCAGCGCATGGCAGCCCCGGGACTGCGGCGCGTGGATGGAGCCGGGAATGGCGAACACCTCCCGCCCCTGTTCGGCCGCCAGCCGGGCGGTGATCAGCGAGCCCGAGGCCAGCGCCGCCTCCACCACCAGCGTGCCTTGCGACAGCCCCGCGATGATGCGGTTGCGCTTGGGGAAATTGCCCGCCAGCGGCGGCGTGCCCAGCGGGTACTCGCTCACCAGCACGCCGTTTTGCGCGATGCGGTGGGCGAGGTCCAAGTTCTTGCGCGGGTAGACGCGGTCCAGCCCGGTGCCCACCACCGCGAGGGTCGCGGGCAGATCGTCGGCACCGTCCACCCCGCCGTCCAGCGCCCCTTCGTGCGCCGCGGCATCCACGCCCAGCGCCAGGCCGGAGACGATGCACAAACGGGCGCTGCGCAGCGCCCGCGCGAACTGCCGTGCATGGTCGGCGCCCTGCGCCGTGGGATTGCGGCTGCCCACGATGGCGATGCAGCGCTCGGTCGTCCAGGGTGTCGTCTGCGCCAGGAACTGCGGTGCCCCCAGGAGGTAGAGCATGAGGGGCGGGTCTTCGGTGGCCAGCAGGCCCGGCGGATAGGCCGGATCGCCCAGCGTGACGATCTGGCGGGCGGTCTGGCCCGGCGCCGCACCGTTCAGCCACTGCCAGGTAGTCTCGACCAGCGCCTCGAGCGTGGGCGGCACGGTGCCCAGGGCCCGCGCCTGGGCGGGCGTGGCACAGGCCTGCAGCGCCGCTGGCGATGCGGTGAACAGGTTCTGCGGCAGGCCGAACGCAGCCAGCAGCCGGCGCGCGGCCCCATTGCCGACGCCGGGCGTGAGCGCCAGCCGCAGCCAGGCGGCCAATTCGTCCCGATCCATGGAGGTCAAAGCAGGCATCCCGAGGCCAAGGGGCGCCCGCCAAGGCGCCCCCGGAGTGGGCCGCAGGGCTTACTGCGGATTGACGAGGCGGTCGCCGACCCGCACGCCCTGCTGCACCTGCAGCAGCAGCACGTAGGAGACGCGATCGAACGTGCGGAACACCATGCCCACGCCGTTGGCCTCGCTCGGCAGCTTGATCATGGCCTTGTTCTCGTCGGTCTTGTCCTTGATGCGCTCGCCCTTGGTGAGCAGCGTGAGGACATGGCCGGCCTCGATGCCGTCGCGGGTGCCGCGGTTGATGGCGATCACCTGGTTCTGAGCGGCATAGGCCACGGCCGAGCTGCCGTACAGCGACACGACGCGCGCATCCACCGGGGCCTGCGGCGCACGCGGCGTGTAGCTGGCGTAGCCGCGGGCGGGGGCGGGCAGCAGGCGGTCGCCGGCGCGCATTTCCTCCTTGGCGCTGCTCAGGTCCACGGTGGCAGGCACCACGTCGAGCGTGACTTCGCCCTTGGGGTCGCGCGTTTCCTCGGTGGTCTCGCCGCGCACCAGTTCGGCCTTGCCGACGTACTGGGCTTCGTAGCCCAGGATCTCGCCGGACTCGGGGTCCTTCATGGGGATGGCATTGCGGAACACGCGGTACTGGCGCGGCACGCCGGGCCCCAGGCGCAGCGGATTGCCGGTGGCACCGCGCACGTAGGCCCGGTCGCCGCTGGCCATGAGCACGCGTTCATCGACCGTGGCGACGATGCGCGGGGCCTGCTGCAGCGTGAGTTCGTCCACCACCAGCGGCTCGACGAGGAAGGGCTCGATCAGGTGGGGCTGCAGGGTGGGCAGCGCGGTGCCGGCCAGGCTGTCGGTGCGGGTGCGGGGCGAGACGCGCACCGTGTCATTGGGCACTTGGCCCGACGGGCTGGTGCGCAGACGGGCATAGCCGTCCACCTTTTCCAGGTACAGCGTCTGGCCGGGGAAGATGAGGTGCGGATTGGGGATGGCCTGCAGGTTCATGCCCCAGAGTTCGGGCCAGCGCCAGGCGCGCTGCAGGTACATGCCCGAGATGCCCCAGAGGGTGTCGCCGCGCTTGACCACATAGGTGTCCGGCGCGTTGGCGGCCAGTTCCGACATCGGCACGCCCCGAGAGGCCACCTGCTGGGCGGTGGCCCGCTGATCGGTGGTGACAGGGTAGTTCTGGGCATGCGCGGGGCCGGTCAGCAGGGCTGCGGCCAGAAAAGCCAGCGCTCCCAGCGCCGTGGGCCGCAAGCCTGTGGATGCCGTCATGTTGTTCCTCTTGTCATGCATTGCGAAACGCCCCTCGCTGGCGCCAGCGCGTGTTTGTCGGTTACAAAACCCGCCGGTTGATACGTTACAAATCTTCTCGGATTCTCAGCCCAAGCCCTTGATTGGGCAACGATTATTGCGGCGGGCGGCGGCCGTCCCCGTCAAAAGTGGCGAAAATAGCGACATCTTTCCGGGTTCGCCATGGCCATTCTTCCTATTCTCTGTTACCCCGATCCCCGCCTGCACACGGTGGCCAAGCCGGTCCAGGCCGTGGACGACCGCGTGCGCGCCCTGCTGGACGACATGGCGGCCACGATGTACGACGCCAACGGCATCGGCCTGGCGGCCACGCAGGTGGACGTTCACGAGCGCATCGTGGTCATCGACGTCTCCGAGGACCACGACCAGCCCCAGGTCTTCATCAATCCCGAGATCCTCTGGGCCAGCGAGGAAAAGACCGTGGGCGAGGAAGGCTGCCTGTCGGTCCCCGGCATCTACGACGGCGTGGCGCGCTCCACCGCGGTCCACGTGCGGGCGCTGGACGCCCAGGGCCAGTCCCGCGTGGTCGAGGCCGAGGGCCTGCTGGCGGTGTGCATCCAGCACGAGATGGACCACCTGCTGGGCAAGGTGTTCGTCGAGTACCTCTCGCCCCTCAAACGCAACCGCATCAAGACCAAGATGCTCAAGCAGCAACGTGAGGCACGATCATGATCGCCTGGCGCTCCCTTTCCTTTTCCTCCCTGGCGCGCGGCATGGCCGCCATCGGCTTGGCGGCCGTGCTCACCGCGTGCGCGTCGCCCGACTTCGTCAAGCCCGGCGCCTCGCGCGCCGAGGTGCTGCAGAACCTGGGCCCGCCGGTGTCCGTCACGCCGTTGCCCGGTGGCGGCGAGCGGCTGCTGTACACCACCCAGCCCGCGGGCCGGCAGGTCTACCACATGGACTTCGACGCCGGCGGCCGGCTCGTGCGAACGGACCAGGTGCTGACCTTCAACAACCTGGCCGGCATTCCGGCCGGCTGGACGGTGGACGACGTGCGCCGCACCTTCGGCCCGCCGATGCGCGTGGAGCAGGTGGCGCGCTTCGACGGCGACATCTGGACCTACCGCTTCCGCGACGACCTGGGCACCCGGCGCTTCGGCCACGTGCACATCGACCCGCGCGGCGTGGTGGTGAAGGTGATGTTCACGGACGAGCCCGATCCCCGCGATCTGCTGGGATTCTGACGCCGCGACCGCCTTCATGAAGATCGTCTTTGCCGGCACGCCCGACTTCGCCCGCGTCGCCCTCCAGCGCCTGCTGGACGCCGGCTTCACCGTCCCCCTCGTCCTGACCCAGCCCGACCGCCCTGCCGGCCGGGGCATGAAGCTGCAGGCCTCGCCCGTCAAGCAGTGCGCGCTGGAGCACGGCATCGCCGTGGCGCAGCCGCGCAGCCTGCGCCTGGACGGCAAGTACCCCGAAGACGCGGCCGCCGCGCGCGATGCGCTGGTCGCCGCCGGGGCCGATGCCATGGTGGTGGCCGCCTACGGGCTGATCCTGCCTCAGTGGGTGCTGGACCTGCCGGCCAGGGGTTGCCTGAACATCCACGCCAGCCTGCTGCCGCGCTGGCGCGGCGCCGCGCCCATCCACCGCGCGATCGAGGCGGGCGATGCCGAGACGGGCGTGACCATCATGCAGATGGATGCCGGCCTGGACACGGGCGACATGCTGCTCATCGAAAAAACCGCCATCGGCCCGCGCGACACCACGGCCACGCTGCACGACCGGCTGGCCGACCTGGGCGGCCGCATGGTCGTCGAGGCGCTGGAGCGGGCCGCCCGCGTCGGCCTGGCCGCCACGCCCCAGCCCGCCGAGGGCGTGACCTACGCGCACAAGATCGAGAAGGCCGAGAGCGCCATCGACTGGGCCCTGCCCGCCGAGTCGATCGGCCGGCGCATCCGCGCCTTCGACCCGTTTCCCGGCGCATCGACCACGCTGGACGGCGAGGCGATCAAGGTGTGGAGCTATGAAATCGATAACACGATGCCGGCGGATTCCATGCCTTGCGGGCAGATTCTGTCCGTGAATGACGCCGGCGTGACGGTGGCCTGCGGCCACGGCACGCTGCGACTGACCACGCTGCAGCGCGCGGGCGGCAAGCGTCTGCCGGTGGCCGATTTCCTGCGCGGCTTCGCGCTCGCGCCCGGCATGGTGCTGGGGGGCGGCGCGCCGGCCGGGGCGCGGGAATGAGCGCCCGGGGACTGGGCGCGCTCGTCCGGCATCCCGCCTACCGCCAGGGCGTGCTGGACATGTTCGGCACCAGCGTGGGCGTGGGCGCCTGGGGGCTGGTGACCGGCGTGGCCATGGTCAAGAGCGGCATGTCGGTGCCGATGGCGATCTTCATGTCGCTCGCGGTGTACGCGGGCAGCGCGCAGCTCACGGTGATCCCGCTGATGGCCGTCGGCGCGCCGCTGTGGGTGGTGTGGCTCACGGCCTCGTGCGTGAACCTGCGCTTCGTCATCTTCAGCAGCCTATGGCGCAGCTACTTCGCGCACCTGCCGCTGCGCCGGCGCCTGGCGGTGGGGTATTTCAGCGGCGACGTGATCTTCGTCGCCTTCATGAAGCGCTACCCCCAGCCCACGCCGCAGCCCGAGCAGGTGCCGTACTTCTGGGGCGCCGCGTCGATCAACTGGCTGTCCTGGCAGGTGCCGTCGATCACGGGCATCCTGCTGGCCAACGTGGTGCCGCTGTCGTGGGGCCTGGGCTTCGCGGGCGTGCTGGCGCTGCTGGGCGTGATGCTGTCCATGCTGTTCGACCGCGCCACCTGGCTGGCCACGGGCGTGGCCATGACGGCGGCCATCGCGGCGTTCGCGCTGCCGCTCAAGCTGAACATCCTGGTGGCGATCGCGGCGGCCGTGGCCGTGGGCCTCATCATCGAGACGGTGGACCGCCACCTGCGAAAGCCCGAGGTGCTGCTGGTGCCGGCCGAGAGCGTGCTGCCCCCCGAGGAGAAAAAGCACGTGCAGGACGGCGACGTGGTGCCGCTGCGCGAGGAGCGCCACCCATGAGCTGGTCCTGGGTCGAGCCCACCATCGCCATCCTGGGCCTGGCCGCCATCACGGTCGTGTCGCGCGCGTTCTTCATGATTCCCGAGCGCGAACTGCCCCTGCCGGGCTGGCTCAAGCGCGGCCTCAAGTACGCGCCGCTGGCCGCGCTGGCCTCGGTGATCGCGCCCGAGATCTTCATGGCGCAGGGCGAGCTGATCGGCACGCTGCAGGACGCGCGCCTGCCGTCCGTGCTGTGCGCCGCCGGCTACTACTTCTGGCGCCGCGGCATCCTGGGCACCATCGTCGTGGGCATGGTGGTTTACCTGCCGCTGCACATCGGCCTGGGCTGGTAGCCCACGGGCGGCGCCGGCCGACACGGCCGGGCACGGGGCCGCACCTACAATGCGGCGCAGTTTTCCACCCTCCCCGCGCCGCCCGCCGGCCCCATCGATCCATGCACATCCTTCGCTTTTCCGACCTCTGCGCCCAAGGCCAGGCCCGTGGCCAGCGCGTGTTCATCCGCGCCGACCTGAACGTGCCGCAGGACGACGCCGGCCACATCACCGAGGACACGCGCATCCGCGCCTCGGTGCCATGCATCCAGATGGCGCTGGACGCCGGCGCCGCCGTCATGGTGACCAGCCACTTGGGCCGCCCGACCGAGGGCACGCTGCAGCCCGCCGACTCGCTCGCCCCCATTGCGAAGCGCTTGGGCGAACTGCTGGGCCGCGAGGTACCGCTGGTGACCGACTGGGTGGACGGCGTGGCCGTGCAGCCCGGCCAGGTCGTGCTGCTGGAGAACTGCCGCGTGAACCCCGGCGAGAAGAAGAACGACCCCGCGCTGGCCAGGAAGATGGCCGCGCTCTGCGACATCTACGTGAACGACGCCTTCGGCACCGCGCACCGCGCCGAGGGCACGACCTACGGCATCGCCGAATACGCCAAGACCGCCTGCGCCGGCCCGCTGCTGTCGGCCGAGATCGACGCCATCACCAAGGCCCTGGCGCACCCCGCGCGGCCGCTGGCGGCCATCGTGGCGGGCAGCAAGGTCTCGACCAAGCTCACCATCTTGAAGAGCCTGGCCGACAAGGTGGACCAGCTCATCGTGGGCGGCGGCATCGCCAACACCTTCATGCTGGCCGCCGGCCTTTCGATCGGCAAGAGCCTGGCCGAGCCCGACCTGCTGGACCAGGCCCGCGCCGTGATCGACGCCATGAAGGCGCGCGGCGCCGAGGTGCCGATCCCCACCGACGTGGTGGTGGCCAAGACCTTCTCGGCCGATGCGCCCGCCACGGTGAAGGCGGCCGCCGACGTGGCCGACGACGACCTGATCCTGGACATCGGCCCCGAGACCGCGAAGAAGCTGGCCGCGCAACTCAAGCAGGCCGGCACCATCGTGTGGAACGGGCCCGTGGGCGTGTTCGAGTTCGCCGCGTTCGAGAACGGCACCCAGGCCATCGCCCAGGCGATCGCCGAATCGAGCGCGTTCAGCATCGCGGGCGGCGGCGACACGCTGGCGGCCATCGCCAAGTACGGCATCGAGAAGGACGTGGGCTACATCTCCACCGGCGGCGGCGCCTTCCTGGAAGTGCTGGAGGGCAAGACGCTGCCGGCCTTCGAGATCCTGCAAAAGCGCGCCCAGGGCTGAGCCGGCGGCGGGTTCACGCCCGCCGCTTTTTGCTATTGAATTAATAGCAGCATGCCCTAGTGATGATTGTGCCAGAGGCACTTCTCATGCCGCACCCACTGTGGCCACAGGGCGCTGCGGCCACAGCACCGAGGCGATCGCCAGCACCATCAGCGCCACGGCCGCCCAGTCCTGCCAGTGCAGGCGCTCGCCCAGCCAGACCGCGCCGCTGAACACGCCCAGCACCGGGATCATCATCACGCTGAGCGTGGACGCCACGGGCGGCAGGCCCCGCACCAGGAAGAACCACGCCGGCTGCGCGAAGCCGAGCACCAGCACCGCATTGAAGGCGATGGCACCCCAGCCCACGGCGGACGGGGCCTGCCAGCGGTCGTGCTCCAGCAGCAGCGACAGCAGGCTCAGCACCACGGTGCTCTGCACCGTCATCCAGAACGACAGCGTGAGCACCGGCAGCGGCAGGGTGCTGCGCCGCAGCAGCTGCGTGCCCAGCGCCCAGCAGGCGGCGGCGGTGAGCATGAGCCCCACGCCGACGGGCCGGCCGCCGAGCTGGCTGAGTTCGTGCCACAGCAGCAACAGCACACCCCCGGCCGCCGCCGCCACGCCCGCCCAGGCGCGCGGCGCCAGGCGGTGGCCGAAGCACAGCGCGCCCAGCACGGCCGAGAAGATCGGCATGGTGTAGCCCAGGATGGCCGCGCGCCCGCTGGACAGCGACGGAATGGCCGTGATGCTGAAGGCGTGCCACAGCACCATGTTGACAAGCCCCAGGCCCGCCAGCGGCAGCCAGTAGGCGCGCGGCACGGCGAACGGGGCCTTGAGCAGCACCAGGGCCAGGGCCAGCACCGGCAGGCCGAGCCACAGCGAGATCGCGCGGAAGGCCAGCGGCGGAAAGCCCGCCACGCCGAGCTTCATGACCGGCCAGTTGAAGCCCCAGATGAGGGTGACGAGGATCAGGGCGACGAGCTGGCGGGGGGACAGGGCGGGCATGCGCGGCATTGTGCCGGGACGGGCGCGGCGGCGCTCGCGGCGCCACCGGCGGCCCCGCCCCCTAAAATCGCGCCCCATGACCTTCATCGACATGCTGCAGGGCGCGGCCGCGCAGAACGACTCCATGCTGTGCGTGGGCCTGGACCCCGAACCCGACCGGTTTCCCGCAGCGATGCGCGGCGACGCCCGCAAGATCTACGACTTCTGCGCCGCCATCGTCGATGCCACCGCCGACCTGGCCTGCGCCTTCAAGCCGCAGATCGCCTATTTCGCCGCGCACCGCGCCGAAGACCAGCTCGAACGCCTCATGGCCCACATGCGCGCCACCGCGCCGCACGTGCCGGTGGTGCTGGACGCCAAGCGCGGCGACATCGGCTCCACCGCCGGGCAGTACGCGCGCGAGGCCTTCGAGCGCTACGGCGCCGATGCGGTGACGCTCTCGCCCTTCATGGGCTTCGACTCCATCGAGCCCTACCTGGCCTACCACGGCAAGGGGGCCTTCCTTCTGTGCCGCACCTCCAACCCGGGCGGCGACGACCTGCAAAGCCAGCGGCTGGCCAGCGTGGACGGGCAGCCGCTGCTGTACGAGCACGTCGCGCGCCTCGCCCAGGGCCCGTGGAACACCAACGGCCAGCTGGGCCTCGTGGTGGGCGCGACCTACCCGGCCGAGATCGAGCGCGTGCGCGCCCTGGCGCCCACGTTGCCGCTCTTGATTCCCGGCGTGGGCGCGCAGGGCGGCGATGCAGCGGCCACGGTGCGGGCCGGGCGGCGCGACGGCGGCCCGATCCTCGTGAACTCGTCCCGCGCGATCCTGTACGCGGCCGATGGCGAGGGCTTCGCCACAGCCGCGCGCGCCGTGGCCCTGGCCACCCGGGACACGCTGAACGCCGCCCGCGCCTGACCTGCGGCGCGCGTCACCGCCCCCTCACCACCCGCCGGCCATGCAGCTCAAGTGGCTGGAAGACTTCATCGTGCTGGCGCAGGAGCGCAGCTACACGCGCGCGGCCGAGCTGCGCCACGTGACGCACCCGGCCTTCGGGCGCCGCATCCGCGCGCTGGAGGCCTGGGCCGGCACGCCGCTGGTCGAGCCCGGCAGCAGCCCCGTGCGGCTGACGGCGGCGGGCCAGGTCTTTCTGGACACGGCCGAGCAGATGGCGCGCAACCTCGCGCAGTCGCACGAGGAGCTGCGCGCGGTGGCCGGGCGCCAGGCGCGCACCGTCACGCTCACCACGGGCCGCACCCTGGCCCGCACCGTGGTGGCCGACCTGCTGGTGCGGCTGCGCCCGGTGATGAAGGACTGCGAGCTGTGCATCCTGACCCGCGCGCTGGCCGACACCGTGGCCCTGCTGGAGCGCGGCGAGGCGGACTTCTCCATCGCCTACCACCACCCGGCGCTGGCCATCCGGCTGGATGCGCGCCAGTTCTCGCACATCACGCTGGCCTCGGACCGGCTGGTGCCGGTGTCGCGCGCCACGGCGCAGGGCGCGGCGCTGCACCCGCTGGCGGGCGCCGGCCCCATTCCCTACCTGGCCTACGCGCGCACGCTGGCGCTGGGCCGGCTGGTGGAGGACCAGCTGGCGCACCACCCGGTCACGCAGCGCCTGCAGCGCACGGTGGAGTGCGACTCGGCCGATGCGCAATACGAATACGTGCACAAGGGCCTGGGCGTGGCCTGGCTGCCGTGGTCCATGGTGCATGCCGATTGCAAGGCCGGCCGGCTGGCCAAGGCGGGCGACCGCAGCATGGAGGCGAAGTTCGACGTGCGGCTGTACCGGCCCAAGCGCCGGCTGAGCACGCAGGCCGAGGCGATCTGGCGCGCCATCGCCACGCGGTGACGGCCCGCGCCGGCATCGGGTTCGCCCCCTTGGCGCCCGCGTGCCGAAACAGCACCATGGCGTGCCGACTCGGCACCCCCGCGCCCTGCCTGCCTTCGCACAATCGGCCCACACCCCACCAGGAGACTCCGATGCATGCCCACCCCGCCTTCCGCCGCACGCTTTTGCTGTGCGGCCTCGCCCTGCTGGCCGCCGGCCCCGCCGCCGCGCAGGACAGCTACCCGAGCAAGCCCATCACCATCGTCGTCGGCTACCCGCCCGGCGGCAGCACCGACCTCACCGGGCGCACGGTGGCGCAGGAACTGGGCGCGCGCCTGGGCGTGCCGGTGGTGATCGAGAACGTGGGCGGCGCCGGCGGCGCCATCGGCGCGCAGAAGGTGGCCAGCGCCGCGCCGGACGGCTACACGCTGCTCGTGGGCGCGAGCAACGAGATCGCCATCAACAAGCTGGTGACCAAGAAGGTCAAGTACGACGTGAAGGACTTCACCGCCATCGGCGTGATCGCCTCGCAGCCGCTGGTGCTGGTGGCCTCCACCGGCTCGGGCGTGAAGAACGCGGCCGAGTTCACCCAGCGCGTGTCCAAGAACCCCGGCAAGTACAGCTACGGCAGCTCGGGCGTGGGCACCTCGCTGCACCTGGCGGGCGAGATGGTCAAGGAGCAGGGCAAGCTGTTCATGACGCACATCCCCTACCGCGGCGTGGCCCCGCTCACCAACGACCTGCTGGGCAACAACCTGGAGTTCGGTGTCTTCGTGCTCTCCAGCGGCCTGCCCCACATCAAGAGCGGCAAAGTCGTCGCGCTGGGCACGACAGAGGCCAAGCGCTCGGCCATCACGCCCGACATTCCCGCGCTGGCCGAGCTGCCGCAGTACAAGAACGTGGACATCGGCGTGTGGTTCGCCCTGATGGGCCCGGCCAAGCTGCCCAAGCCCGTGCACGACAAGCTCAAGAAGGCGCTGAACGAGGCGCTGCAGTCGCCCGACTTCCGCAAGAAAATGGAAGCCTCCGGCTCGACCGTGGCCTCCACCAGCCTGAACGCCGATCAGTTCATCGCCTCGGAAGTGGCCAAGTACCAGAAGATCGTCGAATTCGCCAAGATCGAGGAGTGACCTTGATGCCCCGGACCTTCGCACTCCCCGCCCCCGACCTCACGCCCTGGCGCGCCGGCAACACCGGCACCGAAGGCGTGTGGCACTTCGACTCCGGCCTGCCCGGCCGCCATGCCCTCATCAGCGCCCTGGTGCACGGCAACGAGCTGTGCGGCGCCTGGGCGCTGCAGGGCCTGCTGGCGGCGGGGCTGCGCCCGCAGCAGGGCGCGCTCACGCTGGCGTTCTGCAACCTGGAGGCCTTCGACCGCTTCGATCCGGCCGACCACGACGCCTCGCGCTTCACCGACCAGGACATGAACCGCCAGTGGTCCGACGAGCGCATGGATGCGGGCGACACGCGCGAGCGCCGCCGCGCCGCCGCGCTGCGGCCCTTCGTGGCGCGCGCCGACTGGCTGCTCGACCTGCATTCGATGCACGAGCCCGGGGTGCCGCTCCTGCTCACCGGCCTGCACCCGCGCAACCTGGAGCTGGCCCGCCGCATGGGCGCGCCCGAGCACATCGTGGCCGATGCGGGCCACCAGGACGGCGTGCGCATGCGCGACTACGGGCACTTCGGCCTGCCCGACGCGCAGGCCGGCGACCGGCGCTCGCTGCTGGTGGAATGCGGCTTCCATGGCGCGCTGTCCAGCCGCACCGTGGCCTACGACCAGTGCGCGCGCTTCCTCGCGGCGGCGCAGGTGCTCAGCCCCGAGGCGCTGGCCGCGCTGCTGCCCGGCTGGCGCCAGCCCGATGCGCCGCGCCAGTGGGTGCTGGAGGTGACCGGCCCGGTGGTCGCCAAGAGCAGCGCCTTCCGCTTCACGCAGCCGTTCACCGGCCTGGAGGTGATCCCCAACGCCGGCACGGTGATCGGCGACAACGACGGCGAACCCGTCACCACGCCGTACGACGACTGCGTGCTCGTCATGCCCTCCACGCGCCAGGCGCGCGCAGGGGTGACGGTGGTGCGCTACGCCCGCCGCCGGCCGCTGTAGCGCGTTGAACGGGTGCCGATTGGGCGACCGCGCCCGGTCAGCGCCGCTCCCAGCGCGGCCCGAGCACCACGCACCCCAGCGCCAGCACCACGCAGGCCACGCCGGCCCACTGCCAGGCGGTGACGACCTCGCCCAGCACCAGCAGCCCGGCGGCCAGCCCCACCACGGGTACACCCAGGCTGAAGGGCGCCACGCGGTTGGCCGGGTAGCGGGTGAGCAGGCCCGTCCACAGGCCGTAGCCGACGATGGTGGCCACCCAGCCCAGGTAGGCGATCGAGCCCCAGGCGACCGGAGGCAGCGCGGCCCAGGCGTCCCAGTGCAGCCAGCGGCCCGCGTCCGCATCGGTCAGGGCCGACAGCGCCGCGAACGGCAGCACCGGCACCAGGCTGCTCCACACCACGAACGACAGCGGCTTGTAGCCCGGCGATGCCCGCTGCGCCATGCGCGAGACGATGTTGGACACCGCCCAGGACGCTGCCGCGCACAGCGTGAGGCAGATGCCCACCATCGTCGCCCCGCCCACGCCCGTGCCGGTGGCCCCCGGCCCGATGAAGTTCATGGCGAAGCATCCGAGGCCCACCGCCGCGATCGCCATGCCCACCACCAGCGGCCGCCCGGGCCGCTCGCGCAGGATGCCGAACGCGAACAGCGCGGTGAAGAACACCTGCGTCTGCATGAGCACGCTGGCCAGCGCTGCCGTCATGCCCAGCTTCAGGGCGAAGAAGCCGAAGCCGAACTGCCCCACGCCTTGGAACAGCCCGAACAGCAGCACCCAGCGCCAGTGCATGCGCGGCGGCTTGAGGAAGAACACCAGCGGCAGCGCGGCGAACAGGTAGCGCACGGCACCGAGCTGGAACGGCGTGAAGTAGCGCAGGCCCCACTTCATCGCCACGAAATTGAGCCCCCAGATGACCACCACCGCCATCGCGGCCAGCACATCGCGCGAACCCATCGCATCGCCGACCGGCGCCCGGGCCGCGGCGCTCATGCGGCCCCCCTGCGGCCCGGCAGGCCGGGGAAGCGGTGTCGTCCAGGGCGCGGCAGCGCGGCGAAGGCGGAAGAGAGCACGGGACAGGGCATGCGGCGGTTCGCCGGCAGGCCGGCGCAGAAAAAAGGGGGCGGGGGAAGGGGGGCGCGAGAAGATCGATTATTCAGCACGGCCCCGGTTTCCGTGTGGCCGCACGGACAGCCCGGCGTGCGCGGCACCGCCCGCCCCCGCTGCCGCTCAGAGGCTGCGCTGGTTCACGCGCTGCGACAGGGCCTGCGCGCTTTCCCGGCGCTCGCTGTAGCGGTCCACCAGGTAGGCCGCGCCGTCGCGCGTCAGCAGGGTGAACTTCACCAGCTCTTCCATGACATCCACCACGCGCTCGTAGTAGCTCGACGGCTTCATGCGGCCGGCCTCGTCGAATTCGAGGAACGCCTTCGCCACGGAGGACTGGTTGGGGATGGTGACCATGCGCATCCAGCGGCCCAGCACCCGCATCTGGTTGACGGCATTGAACGACTGCGAGCCGCCCGAGACCTCCATCACCGCCAGCGTCTTGCCCTGGGTGGGTCGCACCGCGCCGACCGACAGCGGAATCCAGTCGATCTGCATCTTGAGGATGCCCGTCATCGCGCCATGGCGCTCGGGGGACGTCCAGACCATGCCTTCCGCCCATTGGGCGAGCGTGCGCAGCTCGGCCACCTTGGGGTGGTCGTCGGGCGCCGCGTCCGGCAGCGGCAGGCCGCGCGGATCGAAGATGCGCGCCTCGGCGCCCAGGGCCCGCAGCAGCCGCGCCGCCTCTTCGGTCAGCAGCCGGCTGTAGGACCGCTCGCGCACCGAGCCGTACAGCAGCAGGATACGCGGGGCATGGGTGGCGCGCTGCGCGGGAAACAGCCGCTCGGGATCGACGGGGTGCAGCAGCGCGGCGTCGAGGTTCGGAAGGTCAGGATTCATACGCGTGTCGGCATCGCCCTGCCCTCAATCGCAGGCCAGCTGGCGGACGCTGGCTTGCAGCACGGCGGGGTCCAGCCGGTCCGGCGGCAGGGCGACCAGCCGCTCCAGTTGCCGCTTCATGGCGTGCAGCGTGTTGCGGAACGCGCCCAGCTTCTCGGCATCGTTGCCGCTGCCTTCGCTGGGGTCGGCATGGCACCAGTGGGCCGTGGCCGGGTGCCCCGGCCAGATCGGGCACACCTCGCCGGCCGCGCTGTCGCAGACGGTGATGACCAGGTCCATGGCGGGCGCCCCCGGCGCGGCGAATTCGTCCCAGCTTTTGCTGCGCAGGCCGTCGGTCGCAATGCCTGCGCTGCGCAGCACCTGGATGCCCAGCGGATTGGGCCGCTGGTGGGCGCGCGGGTGGCTACCGGCGGAGTGGGCCTGGAAGCGGCCCCGGCCCAGGTCGTTGAGCAGGGCCTCGGCCAGGATGCTGCGGGCCGCGTTGTGGGTGCAGAGAAAGAGGACGTTCAGGGCGCGTGGGGTGTCGCTCATGGGAGGCTCCGGGGGACCGGCACGGTCAGCACTGGCATGCGTTGGCGGCGGCGGGAAGGCACGGCGTGCCCTGGCAGCAGTTTTCGGTGAGATAGGCCAGCAGGGCGTTCATGGCCGGGTAGGCGGCGCGGTAGATCAGGTTGCGGCCCTGGCGCTCCTGGCTCACGAGGCCCGCGTGCGTCAGCTCCTTGAGGTGGAACGACAGGGTGTTGGGCGCGATCTCCAGGCGCTCGGCCAGGGCGCCGGGCGTGAGGCCCTCCTCGCCCGCCACCACCAGCGCCCGAAAGACACGCAGGCGCACGGCCTGCGCCAGCGCGGCCAGGGCTTTGACCACATCGGATTCATTCATTATTCGACTATACGACAATCATTGAATTATTAAGATGAAAGCAGGAGACAAGGGGCAAAGGCACATGTCTTGCTAGACCCCAGAACCAAACATTTGTTTACACAAAATGCCCATCCTCCACCGCCTCACCCTGCTTCAGAAATTCCTGATCCTCGGCGTGATCGCCGTGCTGATGTCCGCGCTGCCCACCGGGCTGTACGTGCGCGGCGCGCTGCAGGAGATCGGCGATGCGCGCCACGAGAGCGCGGGCGCGCCGGCCATCATCGCGGTCAACCAGGCCGCGCAGTGGCTGCAGGTGCACCGGGGCCTGTCGGCCGCCATGCTCAACGGGGACGAGGTGCTGGGCGCGCGCCGGCCCGCCGTGCGCGATGCGATGAACAAGGCCCTGGCCGAGGCCGACCGGCAGATGGCGGCTGCCGCGGCCCCCGCGGCGCAGGTCAAGGCCTGGGCCGACGCGGCGCAGGCCTGGCGCGCGCTGGAGCAGGCCGTGGCGGCCCGCGCGCTGCCCGCCGCGCAGGCCCTGGCGCAGCACACGCAGCTGGTGGCCGACCTGCTGCGGGTGAGCGAGGAGCTGCTGCACGCCTACGGCTTCCAGACCGATCCCGATACCGCCACGCAGGACCTGATCCAGGCCTCGTTGGTCCACGCCCCGCTGCTGGGCGAAAAAATTGGCCTGCTGCGCGGCCAAGGCGCCGGGTATCTGGCGCGTGCCAGCCTGCCGCCCGAGGGCAAGGGCTCGCTGCAGGCGCTGCAGCAGCGCGTGGGCGAGCTGGAGGAAAGCACCTTCCGCAATTTCGACCGCGCCATGGCCGGCGATGCCGGCCTGCAGCAGGCGCTGGGCGCCCAGGTCTCGGCCGTGCGCCAGCGCGTGGCCGCATCGCGCGGCCTGGCCGACCGGGGGCTGCTCAAGGCCACCGAGATCACCCTGCCCGCCAAGGACTACTTCGACGACCTCTCGGCCACCATCGAGGCGCTGAGCGCCCTGAACGCCACCGCCATGTCCAGCCTGGATGCCGCGCTGCAGCAGCGCGTGGCCCGCCACCAGCGCGCCCTGGGTGTCGCCGCGCTGGCCATGGCGCTGGCGCTGGCCCTCGCGGGCGGGCTGGCGGCGGTCTTCGTGCGCTCCATCACCCGGCCGCTGGCGCAGGCCGTGGACCTGGCCAGCGCCGTGGCCGCGGGCGACCTGAGCGGCGAGGACACCGCCCACGGCAGCAACGAGGTGGGCCGGCTCATCGCCGCGCAGCAGCAGATGCGCGCGCGCCTCAAGCCCATGGTGGCGCAGGTGCGCAGCGGCTCCGAGGGCGTGGCCACCGCCAGCGCCCAGATCGCCCAGGGCAACATGGATCTGTCGGCCCGCACCGAGGCCCAGGCCAGCGCACTGGAGGAAACCGCCGCCTCCATGGAGGAGATGACCGCCACCGTGCGCCAGAACGCCGACAGCGCGCGGCAGGCCAACCAGCTCGCCGAACACGCCAGCACCGTGGCCGTGCAGGGCGGCGCCGTGGTCACGCGCGTGGTGGAGACCATGCAGGGCATCCACGCCGCCTCGCGCAAGATCGGCGACATCATCGGCGTGATCGACGGCATCGCCTTCCAGACCAACATCCTGGCGCTGAACGCCGCGGTGGAAGCCGCCCGCGCGGGCGAGCAGGGCCGGGGCTTCGCCGTCGTGGCCGGCGAGGTGCGCAGCCTGGCCGGCCGCAGCGCCGAGGCGGCCAAGGAGATCAAGGCGCTGATCGGCGCCAGCGTGGAGCGGGTGGCGCAGGGCAGCGCCCTGGCCGACCAGGCGGGCAGCACCATGACCGACGTGGTCACCGCCATCCGCCGCGTGACGGACATCATGGGCGAGATCAGCGCGGCCAGCCACGAGCAGTCGCTGGGCGTCTCCCAGGTGGGCGAGGCCGTCACCGAGATGGACCAGGCCACCCAGCAGAACGCCGCGCTGGTCGAGGAGATGGCCGCCGCGGCGAACAGCCTGCGGGCGCAGGCGGAAGAACTGGTGCGGGCGGCGGGGGTGTTCCGGCTGGGGACCGGGGATGCGGTGGTGCAGCCGGGCGATACGCTACAAATTCGATAGCAATATGCCCTAATGCTGATTGCACTAGCGGCATTTTTTGCCCTCCCTGCCGATCCCGGCGGCAGCGCGGGCCGGTCAGGGCGCCTTGCCGGCCCGGCAGGGCGCGGTCGCCAGCAGGCGGGCAGCGTGCAGGAACGCCTTCGGACCGACCCAGCTGACGTTCCAGTTGCCCGCCACCGGGACCTGGCGCTTGTGCGCGATCACCATCTGCCGTTTCGGCACCACCAGGATGTACTGGCCGTGCACGCCCCAGGCCATGTAGGCGCCTACCAGGGGCGAGTCCGGCGGCTCCTGCAGCAGCCACCACAAATAGCCGTACCCGAAACCGCGCCGCGCGGTGTGCGCAGGGTGCATCTGCGAGGCTGGCGTCGTCTGCTGCGTGATCCGCGCCACCCAGTCCGCGGGAACGAGCTGCTGCCCGCGCCAGTGGCCCTGCTGCAGCATCAGGTGGCCCAGCCGCGCCATGTCGCGCGTAGACAGGAAGAAGGGATAGGCCAGGTGCTCCGACCGCCGGGCATCGCCGCTGCGCACATGCCGCGCCGGGTCGAAGTCCTGCAGCTGCAGCGGCGCGGCCAGATCGTCTGCGAAGGCCTGGTAGATGCTGCGCCCCGTCATGCGCTCGAAGGCGGTGCCGGCCGCGTTGAAGTCCCAGTTGTTGTAGAGGAAATAGCGGCCCGGCATCTGAGATCCGCGCGCCGGCGCGGCCGCCGCGTCGTCGCCCCCATTGGCGGCCGCATGGTAGACGCCCGAACGCGCCGTGAGCAGGTCACGCAATGTCGCCTGCCGCTCGATCGGCAGCAGCCCGCCCGTGTCGTCGATGCCCAGGTCCGCCAGCGTGCGGTCGAGGTCGATGGTGCCGTCCGCCACGGGCGGGCCGTACAGCATCGACAGCACGCTCTTGCGCACCGAAAACACGATGCTGACCGCCTCCACCGGGCCGTATGCAAACAGCACCCGGCCGTCCTGCACCGCCATCAGGGCGGTCGTGTCCAGGGTGCGAAGGTAGTCGCCGGCGGCTGCGAGACCGCGGCGGCAGGCCGGCCCCTGCTCCGCGACGGGCTGGGGCTCCCACGATGCGCCGGGAAAGGCGGCGGGCACGGGCGCCGTCGAAGCCGGTGGGACGGACGTACACGCGCTGGCGAGCAGCAGCAGGGCCGCGCCGCACAGGGTTCGCAAAGGCATCGGCATCGGCATGGAATGAAAGGGGCAGCGTGGTGGGGCGTGGAATGGGTTCAGCGGTCCGGCCCCCTGCTGCCGGAGCCAGGAACCGAAACCGCCGAGCCGGTGCAGATCGGCCCGGGAAATGCTATTAATTAAATAGCGACATGCCCTAGTACTGATTGCGCTGGAGCCCTATTTTGCGCTAATCCTTTTCCAGTCCACCAGCGCCGTTCTCCCGCGGCAGCACGATGCGCGCCCGCAGCCCCTGCCCGGGCGCGCCATGTAGTTCCAGCGTGCCCCCGTGCGCCCGCGCCACGCGCTCCACGATCGCCAGGCCCAGCCCCGCCCCCGGCGACCCCGAGCGCGCCGCTCCGCCGCGCGCGAACGGCTCGCGCACGCGGGCGAGGTCCTGCGGCGCGATGCCCGGGCCGGCGTCCTGCACCTCGATCCACGCAGCCGTTCCCTGCGCGGCCCCGCCCGTGCGCAGCACCACGGGGGCGGCGCCGTGGCGCCAGGCGTTCTCCACCAGGTTGTCCACGGCGCGGCGCAGGGCCTGGGGGCGCAGGGGCAGCGGCGGGGCGCCGCCCGGCTCCACGCGCACCGTGCGGCCGTGGTCCGCCTGGGCCTGGGCGACGGCGTCGGCCAGGGCATCGAGCGATTCGCGCACCGGGGCCTCGGCCTCGCCCACGCGGGCGAAGTCGAGGAACTGGCCGACGATGGCATCCATCTCGTCGAGGCTGCGCGCAATGCTGGCGGCCAGGTCGCCGTCCAACCGGGGCTGCGCGATCTCCACGCCCAGGCGCAGCTTGGTGAGCGGCGTGCGCAGGTCGTGCGACACGCCGGCCAGCATCAGTGCGCGGTCGTGGTCGGCGCGGGCCAGGGCGCACGCCATGGCGTTGATGCTGCGGCTGACGGTGGCGAGTTCCTCGGGCCCCTCCTCGGGCAGGAGCGGCGGCGGCTGGCCGCGTGCGATGCGCCGGGCCGCCGCCACCACGCGCGCCAGCGGCCGGTGCAGGTGCCGCTGCAGCCACCAGGCCGCGGCCAGCGCCAGCAGCATGCCGGCCACCGTGGCCATCAGCCAGGCGCCCGTGGCCTCCCGCGTGGGGAACAGGCCGGGCAGGCCGAGCCAGTGGTCCGCGCCGTCGAAGGACAGGCGCAGCACGAGTCCGCCGGCCTCGTCGCGCCGCCAGCGGGGGGCGGTGGCGGCGCCAGCGCGGTCGGGATCGGCCGCCAGGCGGCGCTCCACGGCCTGCATGAAGGTGCGCTCCACGGGCGAGGGCCGCGCGCCGGGCGCGGCGCCAGCGGCCGTGCCGGCCAGCTGCCGGGCGCGGCGGTTGAAGGCGTCGGTGAAGGCCGCCCGCTGCGCAGGCGGCAGCGCGGCCAGCCCGGCGCGCAGCGCATCGACATGGCGGGCCACGCCTTCGGCCACCTGCTCGGCGCGGGGGCGCAGGACCATCTGCCGTGCCACCCAGGCCGCGCACAGCTGGCCCAGAACCACCAGGGCTGCCACCAGCAGCCACTGCCGCCCGAGCAGGCTGCGCGGCCAGCGCGCGCGGCGCGCCCCGGTCGCGGACCCGGCCGGGGCGCTCATGGGGCGGCCTCCGCGCCATCGGCGGGCGGTGGGGCCGCGGCATCCGGCACGAACACGTAGCCCACGCCCCACACGGTGCGGATGTGGCGCGGCCGGGCCGGGTCCGCCTCGATCAGCTTGCGCAGGCGCATGACCTGCACGTCGATGCTGCGGTCGGTGGCGGCATGCGCCGGCCCGTGGGCGAGCGCGATGAGCCGGTCGCGCCCCAGCGGGCGGTGCGGGTGGCCGGCCAGCACGCGCAGCAGCGCGAATTCGGCGGTGGTGATGGGCAGGTCCTGCCCCGCGCGCTCCAGCCGGCGCTCGTCCAGCCACAGCGTGAAATCGCCGAACGCCACGCGCCCGGCCGAGGGCGCGGGGCCGGCGTGCGCACCCAGCATGCGCTGGCGCCGCACCATGGCCTGGATGCGCGCGAGCAGTTCGCGCGGCTGGAAGGGTTTGGGCAGGTAGTCGTCGGCGCCCATCTCCAGGCCGACGATGCGGTCCACCGGGTCGCCGCGCGCGGTCAGCATCAGGATGGGAATGGTCTCGCCCTGCGCGCGCAGGCGGCGGCAAATGGCCAGGCCGTCCTCGCCCGGCATCATCACATCCAGCACCAGCACGTCGAAGCGCTCACGCGCCAGCAGCCGGTCGAGCGGGCCGGCGCCGTCGACCGTGCGCACGGCGTAGCCGTGGTCGCCCAGGTAGCGCTCCAGCAGCGCCCGCAGGTCGGGTTCGTCATCGGCCACCAGAATCCGGGCCAGCGCATCGGTCATGGAAAAACCCCTGTGATTGACCGCGATGGTAGGGCCGGCCCGCGGCGCCATCGGCATGCCCGTGTCAGGCCATGACAGGGCCTGGCGCAGCGGTCATGGTTTGTCATCACTTGGAATGCGCGGGCCATCGTTTTGGAACGGTGGCGCGGCACAGTGGCGGCGAGGGCGCAGCGATCCGCGCACGACGCCCCACCCAACCGCCACTGCCCTCCCAGGAGTCCGATGCCATGACCGCCCACGCCCCCACCCACACCGCCACTCACTCGCCGTCCCCCCGCCCTGCGCCCCTTGGGCTGCGCCACCCGCTCGTGGCCGCGCTGCTGCTGGCCGGCGCCGCATTGGCTTGGCCAGCGCAGGCCCAGGGGCCCTGGCAGGGGCGCTGGGCCGGGAGCGGTGGCCTGAAGGCCGTCGGGTGGCTGGGGGAGCAGGACCCCCGCGGCATTTCGCGGCTGCCTGAGGGCGTGCAGCGCCTCTTCGACGTGCACTACGGCAACGACCCGCTGCAACGCATGGACGTGTACCTGCCGCCCGCCTCCGCGCGGCCGGCCGCCGGGCCACGGGCGCCGATCCTCTTCATGGTCCACGGCGGCGCGTGGCGCACGGGCGACAAGGCCATGGAGCGCGTGGTGCAGGAGAAGGTGGCGCGCTGGGTACCGCTCGGTTTCGTGCTGGTGTCGGTCAACTACCGGCTGCTGCCGGACACGGGCGTGGCGCTGCAGGCGCACGACGTGGCCACGGCCCTCGCCACGGTCCAGCAGCGGGCGGCGCAATGGGGGGCCGACGGCAGCCGGACCGTGCTCATGGGCCATTCGGCGGGCGCGCACCTGGTGGCGCTGCTGAACGCCCAGCCGGCGCTGGCGCAGCGCGCAGGCGCGGTGCCCTGGCTGGGCGCGGTGTCGCTGGACAGCGCGGTGCTGGACCTGCCCGCCCTCATGGGGGCGCCCCACGCCCCGCTCTACGACGAGGCCTTCGGCGACGACCCGGCCTATTGGGCGGCGCTGTCGCCCTACGACCAGCTGGTGCCGGGCGCGGCGCCGTTCCAGTTCGTGTGCTCGACCGTGCGCCCGGACCACCCATGCCAGCAGGCCGTGCACATGGCCCGCCGCGTGCGCGAGGCCGGCGGCCGCGCCGAGGTGCTGCCGCAGGCGCTCTCGCATGGCGACATCAACGGTACCCTGGGGCTGGACAGCGACTACACGCGGGCCGTGGAAACGTTCATGGCCTCGCTCGACGGCGAAGTGGCGCGGCGGCTGGGACGCTGACGGCGCGGCCGGGCGCCGGCCGGGCATGGCGGCCTAGGGAGCGGACCGGCGCGCCCCGCTGCGGCGGTAACAACCGGACACAGACCGGATGTAACAGCTGCATCGGCCTGTCATCGGAATGGGCGGGCGCGCCGTTCCCAAAAATTCCTGCCCCTCCTCGCGCGCCGCCGTCGCCCCGACGCCCCGGCGATGCCCGTGTCCCCATCCGCCACGCTCCCGTTTGCCCGGGACAGACGCCCATGATGCTGACCCCCGCGGCACCCGCCCTCGGCGCCGACCACCCTGCGCCCCACTCGCCAGGCCCATCGCCGGCCCCGCAGCCCACCTCGCCCCTCGCCCCCTCGCTGCCTTCCAGCGCCCCGGCCGCCGGCGCCGCCGCGCTGACGGCCGCCCTGCTGGCCGCCTGCGGCGGCGGTGGGGGTGGTAGCGAAGACAGCGGCACCAGCCCGCCGCCCCCCGCGGGCACCCCCGCCCCCAGCCCGGCGCCCTCGGGCGGCGGCACGGGGGCCGTGAACGCCCCGGCCACCGACGAGGAGGCCGCGCGGTTTCTACTGCAGGCGCAGTTCTCGGCCACCGACGAATCCATCGCCGAGGTGCGGGGCCAGGGCTACGCCGCCTGGCTGTCCAACCAGTTCGCCCAGCCCATCGGCACGACGGGCACCGACTGGCTCACCCAGCGCGGCTACGGCGTGGCCAATGCCGACACGCGCCTGTACAACGCGGCCTACCCGGCCGACTTCATGCTGTGGAACCAGCTGTTCACCGCGGGCGATGCGGTGCGCAAGCGCGTGGCGCTGGCCCTGTCGGAGATCATGGTGGTCTCGGTCAACGGCCTGGACCAGACCTGGAACGCCTTCCTGGCCGCCGGCTACTGGGACGTGCTCAACACGCACGCGCTCGGCAACTTCCGCGCGCTGCTGGAGGCCGTGACGCTGAATCCGGCCATGGGCGTGTACCTGAACACGCGCGGCAACCAGAAGGAAGACGCCCGCACCGGCCGCCAGCCCGACGAGAACTACGCCCGCGAAGTGATGCAGCTGTTCACGCTGGGCCTGTACCAGCTCAACGCCGACGGCACCGAGCAGCGCGACGGCAGCGGCAACCGGCTGGAGAGCTACACCGCCGCCGACGTGAGCAATCTGGCGCGCGTGTTCACCGGCTACGACTACGACCGCAGCCAGAACCAGCCCACCACCGTGGGCACCAGCACCGTGCCCAGCCCGCAGCAGGCCCGGCTGCCGATGGTGCTCACTGCCAGCCGGCATTCCACGCTGGCCGCCACGTTCCTGGGCACCACCGTCGGGGCCGGCACGCCTGGCGAGGCGGCGCTCAAGACGGCGCTGGACACCCTCTTCAACCACCCCAACGTCGGCCCCTTCATCGGCCGCCAGCTCATCCAGCGCCTGGTGACCAGCAACCCCAGCCCGGCCTACGTGGCGCGCGTGGCGGCGGCGTTCGCCAACAACGGCAGCGGCACCCGGGGCGACCTGCGCGCGGTGGTGGCCGCCGTGCTGCTCGACACCGAAGCACGCAGCGCCACGGGGCTGGCGAACCCGCAGTTCGGCCGCCTGCGCGAACCCATGGTGCGTTTCGTGCAATGGGGCCGCACCTTCGGGCTGCGCTCCGCGCAGGGCAGCTGGAAGATCGGCGACCTGAGCGACCCCGCCACGCGCCTGGGGCAAAGCCCGATGCGCGCGGGCTCGGTGTTCAACTTCTTTCGGCCCGGCTACGTGCCGCCCTCCACCGCCATGGCCGCCAACGGCCAGGTCGCGCCGGAGTTCCAGATCGTCAACGAAACCAGCGTGAGCGGCTACCTGAACTTCATGCAGAACGCCATCCGCAACGGCATCTTCGTGAACGCGCCCGACCTGCCGCAAAACGCCAGCAACGCAAGCAACGGCTTCGACATCGCCTGCACCTACGCCAACCTGCTGCCGCTGGTGGCCGACGCCACGGCCCTGGTGCGCAAGGCGGCGCTGCTGCTGTCGGCGGGCCAGGTGTCCGCCGCCACGCAGGGCCGCATCGCCGCCGCGCTGAACACCACGCCCGTCACGGCGAGCAGCACCACCGCCGTGCAGCTCAACCGCGTCGCCGCGGCCGTGCTGCTGGTGATGGCCAGCCCCGAATACCTCGTGCAGAAGTGACCGCCCCTGCCCCACGGACACGCCCACGGAACACGCCCATGCCCACGAACCCGTCCACCCCCTTCATCGACCCGGCCCGCCACACGCGCCGCGCCTTCCTGCGGCGCTCGGCCCAGCTGGCCGCCACCGGCACCGCGCTGCCGTTCGCCCTCAACCTCGCCGCGCTGGGCGAGGCCGCGGCGTTCGAAGCCAACGACTACAAGGCGCTGGTGTGCGTCTTCCTGTACGGTGGCAACGACTACGCCAACACCGTCGTGCCCTACGACAGCGCGCGCTACGCCCAGTACGCCACCATCCGCGGCGGCGGCGCGGACGGTGCCGCGGGCGGCATCGCGCTCGGGCGCAGTGCGCTGGGCGGCACCGTGCTGCAGCCGGCCAGCGCACTCGCAGGCGGCCTGCAGTACGCGCTGCACCCCGCCATGACCGGCATGGCCGGCCTCTTCAACAGCGGGCGCGCGGCGGTGCAGCTCAACGTGGGGCCGCTGGTGGTGCCGCTCACGCGGGCGCAGTACGCCAGTGCCGACCGCCGCACCTACCCGCTGCCCCCGAAGCTCTTTTCGCACAACGACCAGCAGTCGGTGTGGCAATCGCAGGGCGCCGAAGGCTCCACCGTGGGCTGGGGCGGCAACCTGGGCGACCTCGCCCTGTCGGCCAACACCAACTCGCTGTTCACCTGCATCTCGGCCAGCGGCAACGCGGTGTTCCTCTCGGGCGACCAGGCGCTGCAGTACCAGATCAGCACCAGCGGCGCCGTGCCCATCAACGGGGTCAAGAACAACGTCTATGGATCGAGCGCCGTGCGCGGCGTGCTGAGCGAACTGGTGCAGGCCGCGAGCGCCCACGCGATGGAGGCCGAATACGCGCGCGTGACGCAGCGCTCCATCGGCTCGGAAGGGCAGATCTCCGCAGCGCTGGCGGGCGCGGGCGTGTCCACCGCGTTCCCCACGGGCAACCCCCTGGCCGACCAACTCAAGGTGGTGGCCCGGCTCATCGCGGCGCGCGGCGCGCTGGGCACGCGGCGCCAGGTGTTCTTCGTGTCGCTGGGCGGGTTCGACCTGCACGACAACCTGGTCTCGGGCCAGGCCGTGCTGATGGACCGCGTGAGCAGCGCCATGACCGCGTTCTACAACGCCACCGTGGAACTGGGCGTGGCCGACAAGGTGACCGCCTTCACCGCCTCGGACTTCGGCCGCACGCTCACGTCGAACGGCGACGGCTCCGACCACGGCTGGGGCAGCCACCACTTCGTGGTCGGCGGCGCCGTGCGCGGCGCGGCCTTCTACGGCACGCCGCCGCCCATCAGCGTGGGCAACGGCAGCGGCAGCGAAGACCAGTGGCACGTGGGGCAGGGCCGCCTGCTGCCCAGCACCGCCGTGGACCAGTACGCGGCCACGATGGCGCGGTGGTTCGGGGTGGCGAATACCGAGATGGCGGGCGTGCTGCCGAGGCTGGGGAATTTCGGGGGAGCGGCGTATCCGGTGAATCTGGGGTTCTTGGGGTGATGGGTGGAGTGGTGATTGGAACGATGCCTCACTGCGGTGTGGAGTCAGTGCTGAGTGCGCAATCCGGCGGCATCGTTGGGTCCGTGCATTCGGAAGGAATGTCGTTAAAGAACACATCCCGCCCTACATAAACTTTGTTAGTGGCTACCGGTGCATCCAAATGCCAACTGGTCTCGCCATTCATCCAGAGATCGACCACTTCGCTTTCACCGATCAATGTTCTGGAATTGACCCGGTAGAGACGCACCACATAAGGCATCTTGTAGTCGTAATGGATGACACGTTGAATGATCGATGCCTTGTAGAACTCAAGGCGATAAACGCGGTGAGGACTGCTCTCACTGTCGAAGAAAGTGGGGGTCGCCGCGTACCAGACCAAAAAAATAGTTGCATTCAGTGCAAGGCACCAAACGATACAAGGCACTTTACGAAGATCTGACAGTTTCATCACCATTCCAGCTTCATCGGAAAAGGAAGACGCACACGGTGCACGTCGGATAGGACGATGAAGTCGCCACCACGCCCATGCTTTGCGCGCCATTTGCGAAAGTCCTCGTTCTGCACAAGGTAAGTGTGACCACGCGCTTTGCCCTCGCTCTCATGTGACCATTGCTCAGAAATTAAAACCTGCCCGCCTGGCGGATTCACGCGGCTGACACCGTCGTATCCCCAGAAGCCCAATGGCTGGGATAGGAAAGCCCGGTCTCCGTCGCTGAAGTCGTAAGAGTCGCGCAAATAAAAGCCCAGTTCGTCGATTGCGACTGCGGTTCTACCCGTCCCTTGTCGGGTGACCCATCCTGAAACGGCCACCTTGAGGGTCGCCTCGCCCATGGCTCCGTATAAATCATCCAGAGGATCGCTCATCCGGCCAAAGGTGAGGAAATTCACTTGGCAAGTCTCATCCAGCATTTTTGCGGCTTGAGCAAGATTGCCCAGCCTCCAACCTTGCGGGCTTCGAATCCCAATCCAATCGTCCGCACGTTTTTGCAACTGACGAATGCCAGCGGGAGTGGCCCAACTCACTTGCAGCTTGGCCAACGCAGCACGCACGCGAGCAAAGCCCAGCGCCCACCCCATGGTCACGACACCTTCTTCCAATTGCATGCTGCCAAGCGTCGTCGCCTTGTAAGGGGCACGCCCTTGCTTCATGTACTCAGGCATCTCATACCCTGCCCCCCGAAACCACCGCTCCATCAAAGCCGCCGCCACCGGCCATCCCATGCGCGATCGCATCACGCCCGGAATGTCATCCAGTTGAAAGAGCCGCACCTTGGGCGGCAGTTTTTTCTCCAGTTGCGCACGCAGGCGCTCCTGGTCCACTTGGACCATGCCCTTGTTCATGGGACCTCCCCGTTCCGTCTTCGGTTGTTTTTAGAACCGCGGATTCTGGGGGTAAAAACCGGCGCAAGGCGCGGTTCGGGGCAACTGATTTGCCACCGAAAGTAACGTAACTATCGATCAGCCCTGCGCTGTGGACGGCAGGTAACGCGCCAAGTACCGCCCGGTGTGGCTGGCCGGGTTGGCGGCCAGCTCTTCGGGCGTACCTTCGCCCACCACGGTGCCGCCGCCGGCGCCGCCTTCGGGGCCCATGTCGATGATCCAGTCGGCGGTCTTGATGACATCCAGGTTGTGCTCGATCACGACGATGGTGTTGCCCGCATCGCGCAGCTGGTGCAGCACCTTGAGCAGCAGGTCGATGTCGGCGAAGTGCAGGCCGGTGGTGGGCTCGTCCAGGATGTAGAGCGTGCGGCCGGTGTCGCGCTTGCTCAATTCCTGCGCGAGCTTTACGCGCTGGGCCTCGCCGCCCGAGAGCGTGGTGGCGGCCTGGCCCAGACGGATGTACGACAGGCCCACGTCGAGCAGCGTCTGCAGCTTGCGCGCGATGGTCGGCACGTCCTTGAAGAACGCGAAGGCGTCTTCCACCGTGAGGTCGAGGATCTGCGCGATGTTCTTGCCCTTCCACAGGACTTCGAGCGTCTCGCGGTTGTAGCGCTGGCCGTGGCAGATGTCGCAGGGCACGTACACGTCGGGCAGAAAGTGCATCTCCACCTTCACCACGCCGTCGCCCTGGCAGGCCTCGCATCGGCCGCCGGCCACGTTGAAGGAAAAGCGCCCGGGCCCATAGCCGCGTTCCTTGGCGGTGTTCACCTCGGCCATCAGTTCGCGGATCGGCGTGAACAGGCCGGTGTAGGTGGCGGGGTTGCTGCGCGGCGTGCGGCCGATGGGGCTTTGGTCGACGTTGATGACCTTGTCGAAATACTCCATGCCCTCGATGGCCTCATGCGGCGCGGGCTCGTCGTGCGCGCGGTAGAGCTGGCGCGCCACGGCGGCATACAGCGTGTCGTTGACGAGCGTGCTCTTTCCGGAGCCGGAGACGCCGGTCACGCAGGTGAGCAGGCCCACGGGGAACTCCACGCTCACGTTCTTCAAACTGTGTCCCGTGGCGCCGACCACGCGCAGGGCCTGCAGCCGTCCCTGGGTGGCGCGGTGCTCGGCCTGGCGCTCGGCGCGCTGCTCCGCGCGGCGCTTGCTGGCCTCGGTTTCGGGGAAGCGCGATTTGCCCTTCCTCGCCGCTTCGGGGGCCGCGGGGGTGCCCTCCATCACGGGCAGCCACGGCGTGCGGCGCGGGGGAACGGGGATGGACAGCGTGCCCGACAGGTACTGGCCCGTGAGCGAATCGGGATGGCCGCGCACCGCGTCGTAGGTGCCCTGCGCCATCACGCGCCCGCCGTGCACGCCGGCGCCGGGGCCCATGTCGATCACGTGGTCGGCGGCGCGCATCATGTCCTCGTCGTGCTCGACCACGATCACGCTGTTGCCGATGTCGCGCAGGTGCTGCAAGGTGGCGATCAGGCGGTCGTTGTCGCGCTGGTGCAGGCCGATGCTGGGCTCGTCGAGCACGTACATCACGCCGGTCAGGCCCGAGCCGATCTGGCTGGCCAGGCGGATGCGCTGCGCCTCGCCGCCCGAGAGGGTTTCGGCACTGCGGTCCAGGCTCAGGTAGTTCAGCCCCACGTCGTTCAGGAACGTGAGGCGCGTGCCGATCTCGCGCACGACCTTGTCGGCGATCTCGGCCTTGGCGCCGGTGAGCTTGAGGTGCGCGAACCAGGCATGCGCGTCGGCCAGCGTGGCGTGGCTCACCTCGTAGATGGCACGGGCCTGTTCGCCCTCGCCCACCTTCACGTGGCGCGCCTCCAGCCGCAGCCGCGCGCCGTGGCATTCGGGGCAGGGCTGGGTGCTGCGGTAGCGCGCGAGTTCTTCGCGCACGACCACCGAATCGGTCTCGCGGTAGCGCCGCGCCATGTTGGGCAGGATGCCTTCGAAGGGGTGCTTCTTGACGATGGCCTTGCCCTTGTTGGCGCCGCTGTCCAGCACGTAGTTGAAGGCGATCTCCTCCTCGCCCGATCCGTACAGCACGGCCTGCTGCACCGGCGGGGGCAGCGATTCGTAGGGTGCCTCCACATCGAAGCGGTAGTGCCTGGCCAGGCTCTCCAGCATGGCGAAGTAGTAGCCGTTGCGCCGGTCCCAGCCCTTGATGGCGCCGCTGGCCAGGCTCAAGGACGGAAAGGCCACCACGCGCGCGGGATCGAACACCTCCTGCTGCCCGATGCCGTCGCAGGCCGGGCAGGCGCCCATGGGCGAGTTGAACGAGAACAGGCGCGGCTCCAGCTCGGCCAGCGAGTAGCTGCACACGGGGCAGGCGAATTGGCTGGAAAAGAGGTGCTCCCGGCCGCCGTCCATCTCCAGCGCCAGCACGCGGCCGTTGCCTTCCGCGCCGCCCACCCGCAGGGCGGCCTCGAAGCTTTCGGCCAGGCGCTGTTGCATCTCGGCGCGCACTTTCAGGCGGTCGATCACCACGTCCACGTCGTGCTTTTCGGTCTTCTTGAGCTGCGGCAGGCTTTCGTATTCGTAGATGGTGCCGTCCACCCGAAAGCGCACGTAGCCCAGCGCCTGCATCTGCGTGAAGAGTTCGGTGAACTCGCCCTTCCTGTCGCGCGCGACCGGGGCCAGCACCATGAGGCGGGTGTCCTCGGGCAGGGCCAGCACGGCGTCCACCATCTGGCTCACCGTCTGGGCGGCCAGCGGCAGACCGTGGTAAGGGCAGTACGGCGTGCCGGCGCGCGCGTACAGCAGGCGCAGGTAGTCGTGGATCTCGGTCACCGTGCCCACGGTGGAGCGCGGGTTGTGGCTGGTGGCCTTCTGCTCGATCGAGATGGCCGGCGACAGGCCCTCGATCAGGTCCACGTCGGGCTTGTCCAGCCGGCCCAGGAACTGCCGCGCATAGGCCGACAGGCTCTCCACGTAGCGGCGCTGGCCCTCGGCATAGAGCGTGTCGAACGCCAGGCTGGACTTGCCCGAACCCGACAGCCCGGTGATCACCACCAGCTGGTTGCGCGGGATGTCCAGGTCGATGTTCTTGAGGTTGTGCGTGCGCGCCCCGCGGATGCTGATGCGCGCCTGCTGCAGGGCGGCGCCCAGGTAGCGGCCGGCGGCCGGCGCCGCAGGGGCGTCGCCATCGTCGGCGGGCCGGGAGAAGGGGGAGTGGTTCACGGTGGGCGCGGCTCTGGGCGGGGAAACCCACCATGATAGGCCACGCCCCCGGCGCGGGCCGTCCGCAGGGCCACCCGGCCCCTGCTGCCGGGCGGGGGGCGGTCCGGCGGTGGTCCGGAAAACCATTCGCTCCTGATTTGATAGCAAACAGGACAATGAATCCGCTGGCATGAAGGCCTTTTTGGCCTGCAACGGCGAAAACGGGTTCGCCAGGCCGTCAATGCCTGCGCGGTGGCGCCGGTTCCGGCCTGCGGGCGATGGGCGAGAATCGCGGCTTTGGCTTCAGGCCCTCAGCGCACCCACCGTGCCGGATTCCTCCACCCACCTTCCAGGTCCAGGCGCCACCGCCTCGCCCCCGTCCAACGCCACCGCCATGACGCCGCTGGAGCGCCGCTCCAGCCTCGCGCTGGCGCTGATCTTCGCGCTGCGCATGCTGGGGCTGTTCCTCGTGCTGCCCGTGTTCGCGCTCGAAGCGCGCAAATACCCGGGCGGCGACGATCCCGCGCTCGTCGGCCTGGCCATGGGCATCTACGGCCTCACCCAGGCGGTGCTGCAGCTGCCGCTGGGCATGGCGTCCGACCGCTTCGGGCGCAAGCGCGTGATCGTGCTGGGCCTGGCCGTGTTCGCCGCCGGCAGCCTGCTGGCGGCGCTGGCCGACTCGCTCACCGGGCTGCTGGCCGGCCGGGCGCTGCAGGGCGCGGGCGCGGTGTCGGCCGCCGTGACGGCGCTGCTGGCCGACCAGACGCGCGATGCCGTGCGCACCAAGGCCATGGCGCTGGTGGGCGGCAGCATCGGGCTGATGTTCGCCGTGGCGCTCGTCGCAGCCCCCGTGCTGGCCGCGCACATCGGCCTGGCGGGCCTGTTCGGGCTGACCTGCGCGCTGGCGCTGGGCGGCATCGCCGTGGTGCTGTGGGTGGTGCCGCCCGAGCCCGCGCGCCATGCCGACGCCCCGCGCGGGCGCCTGGCCGAGGTGTGGCGCCATGCCGACCTGCTGCGGCTGAACCTGGGCGTGTTCGTTCTCCACACGGTGCAGATGGCCATGTGGGTGGCCGTGCCCGCGCTGCTGGTGCAGGCGGGGCTGCCCAAGGCCGCGCATTGGCAGGTGTACCTGCCCGCCGTGGTGCTGTCGTTCGCCATGATGGGCGGGCTGTTCGCGCTGGAGCGGCGCGGCCGCCTGCGCGAGTCGCTGCTGGCCGCCATCGGCCTGGTGCTGCTGGTGCAGTTGGGGCTGGGCGGCGTGGCCGCGGCCGGCGCCGTGCCCGCGCTGTGGGCGCTGGGGCTGCTGCTGTTCGTGTTCTTTTGCGGCTTCAACGCGCTGGAGGCCAGCCAGCCCAGCCTGGTCTCGCGCATGGCGCCGCCGCACCTGCGCGGCGCGGCCCTGGGCACCTACAACACGCTGCAGTCACTGGGCCTGTTCGCCGGAGGGGCCCTGGGCGGCGCGCTGGCCAAGTGGGCCGGCACGCCGCAGCTCTTTGCCGTGACGGCGCTGCTGTGCGCGGTGTGGCTGGCCGCCAGTTGGGGCCTGCGGCCGGTGGGCCGGCAGGCGGGCGGCGCGCCGGCAGGGCACTGAACGCGCCCGCACCGCCCGGCCTTTCCACGTTTTTTTCTCTTTTCAGCCCAGCCGCTGGCGCAGCCGCGCGACGGCGCTGTGCACGGTGGTGAACACCGGCAGCCCCGTGGCCCCCTCGCACGCGCCGCGGGCGCGCGCCATGCTGAATTGCGCGAGCGCGATGCGGCGGCAGCCCTGCGCCTGCAGCGCAAGTGCCTGCTCCGCGATGAGCCGGTCGTGCAACGCCGCATCGCCCCGGTTCAGCGCGTCGAGCGCGCCGTCGGCCAGGGCCGTGCGCAGCGCCACGTGCGCGGGAAACTCGGGCGGCATCGAGGCCAGCGTGGGTGCGAACGTGGCGATCAGGCCCAGGGTCCCTTCGCCGGCGGCCTGCGCGATGTCGTCCACCATGGCCTCGTTGGGCTTGAGCACCGGCAGTCCCGCATGGCGGCGCGCCACCGCCTCGATGCACGGCCCGAAGGCCGAGCAGGTGAACAGCAGCGCGTGTGCGCCCGTGCCCACGGCGTAGTCCGCCAGCCGCAGGAACCGGTCGTGCATGGCCGCATCCAGCCCCGCACCCGAGCGCGCCAGGTCGGCCGAGAGGCTGTCGTCCAGCAGGTTCATGCGCAGCGCCTCGGGCCACTGCTGCGCGAAGGCGGCATTGATGGGCTCGACGGAATGCTGCAGGGCATGGATCAGCGCGATGCGCGGCGGTGCGGATGCGGATACGGGGGTGGGTGCGGTCATGGGAAGGGGGCTCAGATGCCCTTGGAGCTGGGGTTCTGGAACGCGTCGCGCGTTTCGGCATTCAGCGGGTAGCGGATGTTGATGTTCTTGGGCGGAATGGGCGACATGAACCAGCGCTGGTACAGCGCCTCCATTTCACCGGACCGCATCATGGCACCGACCACTCGGTCCACCAGCGCCTTGAACGGCGGATCGTCCTTGCGGAACATGAGCGACTGGTTCTCGGTGCGCAGGCTCTCGCCCACGATGGCGAAATCCTGCGGCTGGCGCGCATTGGCGATCTGCCCCGCGAGCAGGATGTCGTCCAGCACGAAGGCGGCGGCGCGGCCGCTCTCCACCAGCAGGAAGGAGTCGGTGTGGTCCTTGCCCGACAGGTGCGTGATCTGCAGGGACTGGCCCTTGTCGGCCTCGCGCAGCAGCCGCAGCGAGGTCGTGCCCGCCGTGGTCACCACGGATTTGCCCTGCAGGTCCGCGATGCCTCGGATGCCGGAATCGGCCTTGACCAGCAGGCGCACGTTGTAGCGAAAGATGTCGGGCGAGAAAGCCACCAGCTTTTGCCGCTCCACCAGGTTGGTGGTGGAGCCGCACTCGATGTCCACCGTGCCGTTCTGCACCAGCGGAATGCGGTTGGCCGAGATGACGGCCTGGTACTTCACCTCGATGGAAGGCATCTTCAGTTCGGCCTTGACCGCCTCCACGATGCGGTGGCAGATGTCGATGCTGTAGCCCACGGGCCGCAGGTTGCCATCCAGGTACGAAAAGCCGAACGACCACTCGCGGTAGCCGAAGGTGATGGCACCGCTTTGCTGGATCTTGCCCAGGGTGCCGCCGGCCGCAGGCGCCTCCTGGGCGAAGGCCGCCGGGGCGGCCAGGGCCGCGCACGACAAAAAGGCGGCCAGGAGGCGGCGCGGGAACGAAAGGGACGGGGCGACGGGCATGGCAAAGGCTCCTTCAGGAATGAGGGATGGAACGGGAGGGAGAACGGAACGACGGGGGAGGGTGCCGCTCAGGCCAGCGCGGCCGTGGCCTGTCCGATGGAGTGCGCCAGCAGGCCGGCGATGGCCTGCAGGTCCTCGCGCGTGGCGATGTAGGGCGGCGCGAGCAGCACATGGTCGCCGCGCAAGCCGTCCACCGTGCCGCCGAACGGATAGCACAGCAGGCCCGCGTCCATTGCGGCCCGCTTGACGCGCGCGTGCAGCCGGAGCGCGGGGTCGAACGGGGCCTTCGTTGCGCGATCGGCCACCAGCTCGATGCCCCAGAAATAGCCCCGCCCGCGGATGTCACCCACGTGGGGATGGTCACCCAGCGCGCCGCGCAGCATGCTTTCGAACACCGGCGCATCGTCCTGCACTTTCTGCAGCAGGCCGTCGCGCGCGATCACCTGCTGCACCGCCAGCGCGGCGGCGCAGGCCACCGGGTGGCCCAGGTAGGTGTGGCCGTGCTGGAAGAAGCCGCTGCCGCGCGACATGGCCTCGACCACGCGCTCCTGCGCCAGCACCGCGCCGATGGGCTGGTAGCCGCCCCCCAGGCCCTTGGCCACGGTGATGAGGTCGGGCACCACACCCTCCTGCTCGCAGGCGTGCAGGGTGCCGGTGCGTCCCATGCCGCACATCACCTCGTCCAGGATCAGCAGCACGCCGTAGCGGTCGCACACCGCGCGCACCGCCTGGAAGTAGCCCGGCACCGGCGTGAGCACGCCCGCCGTGGCGCCGCCCACCGTCTCGGCCACGAAAGCGATCACGCGGTCCGCGCCTTGCGCGAGGATGGCGGCCTCCAGCTCCGCCGCCAGCCGCTGGCCGTAGGCCCGCGGAGACTCGCCGTCGCGCATCTCGCGGTACGGGTAGCAGGGCGACACGTGCGTGGCCGGCACGAGCAGCGGCGCGAACGGCGCGCGCCGCCAGGCGTTGCCGCCCACCGCGAGCGCGCCCAGCGTGTTGCCGTGGTAGCTCTGACGCCGCGCGATGAAGTGCGTGCGCTGGGGCTCGCCCCGCTCCACGAAATACTGCCGCGCCATCTTGAGCGCGGCCTCCACGGCTTCCGAGCCCCCGCTCACGAAATAGGCATGGCTCGTGCCCGCCGGCGCGCCGCGCACCAGCGTCTGCGCCAGCTCCTCCGCCACGTCGGTGGTGAAGAAGCTGGTGTGGGCGTACGCGATGCGGTCGATCTGCCGGTGCATGGCGGCGATCACGTCGGCATGGCCATGGCCGAGCGAGGAGACGGCGGCACCGCCGCTGGCATCCAGGTAGGTGCGGCCGCTGGCGTCGCGGACCACCATGCCCTGCGCGCCCGCGGCGACAGCGGGGGTCTGATGGAGATGGCGGTGCAGGACGTGGGTCATGGCGGGGCAGGCGAGGTTCGGTGGCGGCGGGGCGGTCAACGGATCAAAAAATCCATTTCCCATTAATTTGGAACAAATATACCAACGCCTGCAAAAATTGCAACATGCGTTTCTCTGATCAGTCAGATGGAACACATGATCCAAACCCCATCCCGCCCTTCCTTTCATTCCTGCCCGTGCGCGCTTGCCCTACAGTCGTGCGGTGGCGCAGCGCGCCGCGCCACCGCTTTGTTCAGCCCTTGTCCAGGTCCGTTTCCATGAGTCTCAGAGACACCATTCGCCAGCGCCATGCCGGGCTGTCCCCCTCGCTGCAGCAGGCGGCCAAGTTCGTCATCGACCGTCCGAACGAGGTCGTGACCACCTCGATGCGCACCGTCGCCGCGCGCTCGGGCGTGCCGCCGGCCACCCTGGTGCGGTTCGCGCAGCAGCTGGGGTTCGAGGGCTGGCCTGCGCTCAAGGAGGCCTTGGCGCAGGACATGGGCCTGGGCAGCGAGCAATACGCCCCGCGGGCACGCCAGTTGGCCGGGCGTGCCAAGGACCAGTCGCTGGTGGGCGAGATGTTCGACGTGCACCGCCACAACCTGGAACAGACCGAGCGGCAGAGCGCCGTCTCGCTGCCGCGCGCCGCGCGGCTGCTGGAGCAGGCCCGCCATGTGCACGTGGCGGGCTTTCGCGCCTGCTTTCCCGTGGCGTTTTCTTTCGTCTATGTGTACCGGCTGTTCCGCCCGTCGGTCCATCTGGTGGACGGCCAGGGAGGCTCGCTGGAGATGCAGCTGCGCGCGCTGGCCAAGGGCGACGCGCTGGTGGTGGCCAGCTTCGCGCCGTACTCGCGCGAAGCGCTGCAAGCCGCCGAAGCGGCGCGCAGCGTGGGCGCGAAGGTGGTGGCGCTGACCGACAGCGAAGCCTCGCCGCTGTCGCTGCTGGCCCATGAGACGGTGCTGTTCGCCACCCAGAGCCCGTCGTTCTTTCCGTCGATCGCCGCCGCCACGGCGGTGGCGGAATCGCTGCTGGAACTGCTGGCCAGCCGCGCGGGCGCGCCGGGCATCGAGCGCATCGAGGCGGCCGAGCAGCACCTGGTGCGCTCGGGCGCCTACCTGCAGCCGGTCACCCTGCGCAAGCCGGGCGGTTGACCGCCGGCCCCGGGGCTCACGCTCCGCGGCTTCAGGCGGCCGTCGGGGCGGCTTGGGACGCGGCCGCTGGCGGCACCGCCTGCCGGCGCTGCGCCAGCCGGTTGGCCGCGCTCACCACCGCATGCACCGAGGCCGTGACGATGTTGTGGTGCAGGCCCACGCCGAAGGTCGCGCCGGGCACGCCGTCAAGCGCCGCCTCCACGATGGCCAGGGCCTGCGCATCGGCGCCGGAGCCGGTCGCGCGCTCCTCGTAGCCGTGCACGCGCAGCGGCAGGCCCAGGGCGTCCACCGTGGCGTCGATCGGGCCGTTGCCCTGGCCCTGCAGGGTCTGGCGCGCGCCGTCGATGGTCACGTCCAGCTCGATGCCGCGGCCGTCGTCGGCCAGCCGGTGGGCATGGCAGACGATGGCGCCGGGCACGCCTGCAGGGGTCTCGAGGTAGGTGGCCTGGAACAGCGACCACAGCGTGGCGCCGGTCATCTCGGTCTCGCTGGCATCGGTCTGGCGCTGCACCACCGCGCTGAACTCCACCTGCATGCGGCGCGGCATGACCACGCCGCGCTCGCGCTCCAGCAGGAAGGCGATGCCGCCCTTGCCCGACTGGCTGTTGACGCGGATCACGCTGTCGTAGGTGCGGCCGAGGTCCGCCGGGTCGATGGGCAGGTAGGGCACCTGCCACAGGCCCTCGGGGTCGTGGGCGGCGAAGCCCTTCTTGATCGCGTCCTGGTGCGAGCCCGAGAACGAGGTGAACACCAGGTCGCCCACGTACGGGTGGCGCGGGTGCACGGGCAGCGCAGTGCATTCCTCGGCCACGCGCGCCACGGCGTTGATGTCGGAGAAGTCGAGCCCCGGATGCACGCCCTGCGTGTAGAGGTTGAGCGCCACCGTCACCACGTCGAGGTTGCCGCTGCGCTCGCCATTGCCGAAGAGGCAGCCTTCCACGCGCTGGGCGCCGGCCATCATGGCCAGCTCGGCCGCCGCCACGCCGGTGCCGCGGTCGTTGTGCGGGTGCACCGAGAGCACGATGTGCTCGCGGGGGCTCAGGCGCCGGTGCATCCACTCGATCTGGTCGGCGAACACGTTGGGGGTGGCGTTTTCCACCGTGGTGGGCAGGTTGATGATGATCTCGCGACCCGGGCCCACGCCCCAGGCGGCGATGGCGGTCTGGCAGGCTTCGAGCGAGACTTCCAGCTCGGTCGCGCTGAAGGTTTCGGGCGAATACTGCAGCGTCCAGCGGGTTTCGGGCTGGGCATCGGTCAGGCGCTTCAGGTGCGAGACGTGCTGGTCGATGAACGCCATCACCTGCGTCACGTTCATGCCGAACACCACGCGCCGCCACACGGGCGCGGTGGCGTTGTACAGGTGCACGATGGCGCGCGGCGCGCCGCGCACGGCCTCGACAGTGCGCTCGATGAGGTCGGCGCGCGACTGCGTCATGACCATCAGGGTCACGTCGTCGGGCACAAGGCCTTCGTCGATGAGGCGGCGCACGAAGTCGTAGTCGGTCTGCGATGCGGCGGGAAAGCCCACCTCGATTTCCTTGAAGCCGATGCGCACGAGCTCGTGGAACAGCTTCATCTTGCGCTCGCCGTTCATGGGCTCGAACAGCGCCTGGTTGCCGTCGCGCAGGTCGGTGGATAACCAGATGGGGGCGCGGGTGATGGTCTTGGAAGGCCAGGTGCGGTCGGCCAACGCGATGGGGGCGATGGGCTGGTACTTGGTAGCGGGCTTGGAAATCATGAGAGGCTCCACGAACGGTGTGTGCCGCGCTGCAAGGCAGCGCTGGGGCACGGGTCGAATCAACGGTGAACGGTGAACGACATCCCCTGCAGCCCTCCACCATGGGTGGAGGCTGGTTCGCGGGCCGGGGTCAGGGGGAAATCGGTGTTGCGCTTTTAGGCAACGGTGATGGCGAACGCAGGCAGACCCCGGCCAGGCACTAGGCCTAGCGATAGTGGGGATAGCAGCAGATTGCGTTGCATAGCGGCAAATCCTAGCACAGGACGATCAAATCCCGTCCACAGGGGCCCAAACGCCACAAAAACTGATTAACAATAGGTCATACATTTCGCACGTTCTTGCATTTTCAGGGGCGTGCCGGTTCTTCTGCATCGGTTCGTCCGGGCGCGTTGGCGCTCTTCTCTGCTGTCTGCCCTCCACAGGAGCACGTTCCATGAAACGCCGTGTATTCACCACCCGCCTGGGCGCCTCGCTGGCCCTTCCCTGGATCGGCTCGGCCGCCCGCGCGGCCCCTCACGTCATCGTCGGCATGGTGGCGCCGCTGACCGGAGGCAATGCCGCCGAAGTGGGCAAGCAGGTGGTGCTGGGGGTGGAAACCTACTTTGCCGAAGCGCAAAAGAGCCAGGCATTTCCCGGCCTGGAGGTGCGGCTCGTCGTGGAAGACGATGAATTCAAGCCCGAGAAGACGCTGGCCGGCGCCCGCAAGCTGCTGGCCATGAAGCCCGCCGCGCTGATCTCTTTCGCCACCAGCAACACCCAGGCGCTGATCGAGGCGAAGCTGCCGCAGGACAGCGGCGTGCCGCTGTTTCCCACGCGCTCAGGCTCGCAGGTCATCCGCGAGCCGGTGAACCCCTACGTCTTTCACGTGCGCGCCGGCTACAGCACGGAGCTGACCAAGATGGTCGCGCAGATGGGCGACGCCATCGGCATGACCAAGTTTGCGGCGCTCTACCAGAACGACGCCTATGGCGAAAAGGGCCTGGAGGCGCTCACGGCGGCCCTGTCGCAGCGCAAGCTGGCGCTGGTCGCCAAGGAGCCCTACGAGCGCACCTCGTCGGACATCCAGCCCGCGCTGGCCAAACTGCTCAAGGCCGATGCGCAAGTGATCGTGATGGTGGCGGGCCAAGCCGCGGGCAGCGCCTTCGTGAAGGCCTACCGCGCAGCCGGCGGGCATGCGCAGGTGGTCGGCATCTCCGACCTCGACCCCGTGAAGCTGGTGGATGCCGTGGGCGCGGAAAACGCCCGCGGCGTGGGCATGACGCAGGTGTTCCCGGCGCTCACCAACCAGTCGATTCCGGTGGTGCGCGAATTCCGCCAGGCCATGCAGTCAGCGCAACAGAGCGCCAGCATCGCCTCGTTGGCGGCGTTCGAAGGCTTCCTCGTGGCCAAGACCATCGGCCAGGGGATCAAGGCCGTGCCGCGCAGCGGCAGCGGCGGCATGGATGGCCGGGCGCTGGCCGAGACGCTGTCGCGCCTGCCGCGCATCGATCTGGGCGGCTACGAGGTGTCGTTCCTGAACAACCGGCGCGAAGGCAGCCTGTTCACGGAAATCGCCATCCTCGACAGCTTCGGGCGCGCGCGCTACTGACCAAAGCTGGGGCCCCTGAGCCCAGGGCATCCCCGCGAAACGGGGCCCGGAGCGGTGCTAAACGCCCGCGGTGGCCTTCGCCACCGCCGCGCCGTGCTGCGCGAACCACTTGCCCAACGCGGGCCGCGCGCAGCGCTGCAGGCCCATGAGCAGGGCATGCGCAGGGTCGGCCACGCCCCAGCGGGTGCGCAGGTCGTGCTGGATGCGGCCCAGCAGCGCCGCGGCCATCTCCGCATCGGCCAGGGCCCGGTGGGCGCGTTCCGCCAGCGGCAGATCCAGGTGGCCGACGATGCTGCCGAGCTTGTGGCTGGGCGCCTCCGGGTAAAGCCGCCGCGACAGCAGCACGGTGCACGCGAAGGCGTGGGGCGCCGGAAGGTCCGCGCACTGCAACTCGGCCGCCCAGAACTTGCTGTCGAACGATGCGTTGTGCGCCACCATGGGCGTGTCGCCCACGAAGCGCGCCGCCTCGCGCATGACCTGCGCCGCATCGGGTGCGGCGGCCACCATGGCGTTGGTGATGCCCGTCAGCTGCGTGATGAACGGCGGAATCCACGCGCCGGCGTTCATCAGGCTCTGAAAGCGGTCCACCACTTGGCCGTTGTCCAGCAGCACGATGGCCACTTCGGTCGCCCGCGCGCCCTGGCCGGGCGAGATGCCCGTGGTTTCGAAATCGATGACGGCGATGAGGGACATGGCGGGGCGGCAAAGGGTCGGCGTGCGGAATGCCCGCATTTTCGGCGAAGTGCCCGGACCGGCCGGCGCGAAGGCGCCGCCACGGCCGCGCGGCAGGCGCTCACTCCGCGTCGCCGTCCCCACCGCCGGCCCTGCCCCGGTCCGACAGCGCCTGCGCCACGAAATCGACGAAGGCCCGCACCCGCGCCGCGGACTGGTGGCGCTGCGGGTACACGGCGTGGATGTCGGCATCGGGCGTACTGTAGGCGGGCAGCACCGGCACCAGTTGCCCGCTGCGCAGGTGGCGCTCGATGTCCCACTCGGCCCGCATCAGGATGCCATGCCCTTCCAGGGCCCAGCGCACGGCGATCTCGCCGTCGTTGGTAGTGAGGCTGCCGCGCGTCTTCACCGACTCGGTGACCGCATGGCGCCCGCGGCCGCGCGTGAGCCGCCACACGCCGTAGGCCTCCTCGCCCTGGCGGATGCCCAGGCAGTTGTGGTGCACCAAGTCGTTGGGCACCTTCGGCGTGCCGTGGCGCGCCAGGTAGTCGGGCGATGCGCACAGTAGCCGCCGGTTGTGCGCCAGGTGCCTGGCGATCACGCGGGCCTCTGGCGGCGCGCCGAATCGGATGCACACGTCGAACGCATCGTCGGTGAGCGCAGGCGGGTTCACGGACAGCTGCAGTTGCACCTGCACCTGCGGGTGCAGGCGCGCGAAGCGCGAGATGAGCGGCGCGATGTGGCGGCGCCCGAACCCCAGCGTGGCATTCACCCGCAGCAGGCCCTTCGGCGTCGCGCGCGACAGGCCCAGCAGCTCTTCCAGGTCGTGGATCTCGCCCAGGATGCGGCGCGCGTGCGCCAGGTACAGCTCGCCCTCGGGCGTGAGGCCCATGCGGCGGGTGGTGCGATTGACCAGCGGCACGCCCACGCGCGCCTCCATCAGCGCCAGGTGCTTGCTGACGGCCGGCGTGGTGATGCCCAGCTCGCGCGCGGCCGCGCTCAGGCTGCCGCAACTGGCCAGCACCGAGAAAAATCCCAGGTCGGCCGGCTGGATGGCGGGAAGGGCGTGGGCAGCAGGCATGGGTAGGCGGCAGGAAAAAAGAGTTGTGGGGCGGGCCGCTGGATTGTTGAATCCAGGTGAACAATGGTTTCACTATAGCCCCGCGCCGAAAGGCCGGCGGTGCCTAGAGTGGCGCGGTCCCCAACGCTTTTCGACCGAACCACCCATGACCACCTACGCCATCGCCACCATTCCCGGAGACGGGATCGGCAAGGAAGTGATTCCCGCCGGCCGCCAGGTCCTGCAGGCCCTGGCCGCCACCGACGACACGCTGCGCTTCGAGTTCGAAGACTTCGACTGGGGCGGCGACCACTACCGCGCGCACGGCGCCATGATGCCGGCCGACGGGCTGGACGCCCTGCGCGGCAAGGACGCCATCCTGTTCGGCTCGGCGGGCGATCCGCACATTCCCGACCACATCACCCTGTGGGGCCTGCGCCTGAAGATCTGCCAGGGCTTCGACCAGTACGCCAACGTGCGGCCCACGCGCATCCTGCCGGGCATCGACGGACCGCTCAAGCGCTGCACGCCCGAGCAACTGGACTGGGTGATCGTGCGCGAGAACTCGGAGGGCGAATACTCCGGCGTGGGCGGCCGGGTGCACCAGGGCCACCCGATCGAGGCCGCCACCGACGTGTCGATCATGACGCGCGTGGGCGTGGAGCGCATCCTGCGCTACGCCTTCCAGCTCGCCCGGTCGCGTCCGCGCCGGCAGCTCACCGTGATCACCAAGAGCAACGCCCAGCGCCACGCGATGGTGATGTGGGACGAGATCGCGCTGGAGGTCTCGCGCGACTTTCCCGACGTGGCCTGGGACAAGGAACTGGTGGACGCCGCCACGGCCCGCATGGTGAACCGCCCGGCCACGCTGGACACCATCGTCGCCACCAACCTGCATGCCGACATCCTGAGCGACCTGGCCGCCGCGCTGGCGGGCAGCCTGGGCATCGCACCGACCGGCAACATCGATCCCGAGCGGCGCTATCCCTCGATGTTCGAGCCCATCCACGGGTCGGCTTTCGACATCATGGGCCAGGGCCTGGCGAACCCGGTGGGCACGTTCTGGTCGGCCGTGATGCTGCTCGAACACCTGGGCGAGGCGGACGCCGCCCGGCGCCTGATGCGGGCCATCGAACACGTCACCGCGGACCCGGCCCTGCACACGCGGGACCTGGGCGGCCAGGCCACAACGGCCCAGGTCACGCAGGCGGTGTGCGACCACCTGGCCGGCACCCGCCAGGCGCAGCGGCTGGCCGCCTGAGTTCCCTCTCTCATTCCTTCCTTCGCCCGACCGCGTAGCGGCGGGCCATCCCCCAGGCGCCGCAGAGCGCTCTCCCAGGAGACCAGCATGGCCCCGAAACTTTTCCCCGCGCGCCGGCGGCGGCAGGTGCTGCTGCACGCTTTCGCGGCCGCCTTCCCGGTGCTGGCCAGCGGCAGCGCCCTCGCCCAGGCCGCCTGGCCCACCAAGACCATCAGCCTGACGGTGCCCTTTCCCGCCGGCGGCACCACCGACGTGCTGGCGCGGGCGCTGGCCGACCGACTGACGGTGTCGCTCGGCCAGCCCGTCATCGTGGAAAGCCGCCCCGGGGCCGGCGCCACCATCGGCGCCGACTACGTGGCCCGGTCCAAGCCCGACGGCTATACCCTGCTGATGGGCGCGGTGCACCACACTATCGCCACCAGCGTGTACAAGAAACTGCCCTACGACTTCCAGAAGGACCTGGCCCCCATCACCACGGTGGCGCTGGTGCCCAACGTGCTGGTCGTCCACGCCGACAACCCGGCCAGGACCGTGGCCGATCTGGTGGCCCAGGCCAGGGCGCAGCCGGGCAAGCTGACCTTCGGCTCCAACGGCAACGGGACCGCGCAGCACCTGATCGGCACGCAGTTCCAGGGCCTCACCGGCACGTCGCTCGGCCACATTCCCTACAAGGGCAGCGGCCCGCTGGCCACCGACCTGCTGGGCGGCCAGATCACCATGTCGTTCGACACCATCACGCCCGTGCTGCCGCACATCAAGGCCGGCAAGCTGCGGGCGCTGGCGGTGTCCACCCTCCAGCGATCCTCCGCCCTGCCCGACGTGCCGACGCTGGACGAGGCGGGCCTGAAAGGCTTCGACCTGGGCACGTGGTTCGGCGTGCTCGCCCCGGCGGCCACGCCCCGGGACATCCTGGACCGGCTGAACGCCGAGATGGTGAAGGTGATCCAGTCACCGGAGTTCCGCAAGCGCATGGCCGACATCGGCGCCGAGCCGGTGGGCAACACCCGCGAGCAGATGGCCCAGCAGATCCGCAGCGAAACCGAACGCTTCGCCCGGCTGGTGGCGGACGCGAAGGTGGTGATCGACTGACGCCACCGCCGCGCCTTGCTCCCGATCAACCGGCGGCGCGGGGGTGCTCCAGGAAGAACCGCAGCATCTGCGCCGTCGCGTTCACCCCGCGCGGATCGGTGTAGCTGCCCCGCGCGTGGCCCCCGGCCCAGGCATGGCCCGCGCCATTCAGTTGCCAGTGTTCGGCCACCACCGCGCCCGGGCCGCTGCCCGGTGCGGCGCGGTACACGGTGCGTGTGTAGCGCTGGCCGCCGGGGCTCTGGCCGGTTTCGGCCTCGGGCCGGGCACCGGGCGCGGACCGCAGCGCCGCGGCCAGCAACTGCTCGCCATTGCGGGCGTGCACCGTCTCGTCGGCATCGCCGTGGAACACGATGAGCGGCGGGGCGCCGGCCCCGTCCTCGCGGGCGGGGGATGCCGGGCCGGGCGTGCCCTTGGCGCCGTTCTTCATGGCCGACAGCGCGCCCATCACGTTGTGCGCGGCGCCGGCCTGCAGGCCCGAATGCACGCCCACGGCCGCGAACAAGTCAGGGTATTCGCGCGCCAGCAGCGCGGCCATCGCCCCGCCGGCGGACAGGCCGGCCACGTACACGCGGCGGGCATCCACGGGGTGGCGCGCCATCGCATCGCGCACCATGGCGACCAGCGTGGCGGGCTCACCGTGGCCGCGCTGCTGGTCCTGTGGACGGAACCAGTTCCAGCAGCCGTGCGCGTTGGCGCCCTGGGCCTGCGCGGGGTACAGCACGAGCGCGTTCGCGAGCGCGGCGGCCTCGTTCATGCCGGTGCCGAGGGCGAAGTCCTGCGGGTTCTGCGTGCAGCCGTGCAGCATGAGCACCAGCGGCATCGGCGTGCCCGCGGCCGCGCCGGGGGGCACGCTGAGGTAGTAGTGGTCCTGCGGCGCGCCGGCCGGGCCAGCGAAGGCCACCCGCGTGAAACTGCCGGGAGCTTCCACACTCGCGTTGCGAGGCGATGGCGATGGCCGGTGCGCGTCCGGCGCCGGGGCGGCCGGCCGGTCGACCACCACCGCATCTTCCACGTCGGGCGCACCGAAGGGGGCCTTCCATGCCGCGGCAGGGCTGCTGGGCGCCGCGCCGAAGCGCTCGCGCCAGGCCGCCACACGCCCGGCGGCAGCGCTCCCCGCCGCGGTGGCTGCGGCCGTGCCTTGGCCGGCCAGGGCCTGCTGGATGGCGCGGGTGGCGTCGGCGAGCTGGCCGGTGCGCATCAGCGGGGTGACTTCGTTCAGAAGCTGCTTGACCTTCTTGTTCCAGTCCATGGGGAATCCTTTCGAAAAGCGGGCCACGGGGGCCCTGGCGTGCGGGGGCGGCACCGGGGCCCCCAGGGACATGCGTGCCGCGTTCGTCTCGTCGTGTCTCTTGTCTCGCCGCCGCCTTCAAATCGGGCCGGTCTGCCATGGTGGTCCGGTCGCCAGCGCCGAAGGCGCGGGTCCGTCCCTGTCGTCGTGTCCACCGGCGCGTGCGGGTGGGTGTCAGCCGATGCGGCCGGCCAGCGCGGCCTTGACCGCCGCGCTGGCGTGCAGCGCCCCCAGCACATGGACCGAGGCGATGGTCGCCTGGGCCAATGCAGGGGGCACGTCGTCGTCGATGGTGCACAGGCCCAGCACGCGGATCTCCAGCGTCTGCCCTGCGGCCTGGACGGCCTCCAGTTCGGCCCGGCCGAACCGCTGCAGCCCCAGCACCAGCGTCTTGCGGGCCACCACCTGCCGCACCGCATCGGCCTGGGCAACCAGCTGGTTGCGGATCGCGGTGCGGATGAAGTCCGTGCGGTTCGAATAGAACCCCTCGGACACCAGCAGGTCGATGTGGCCCAGGTCCACATACCCCAGGTTGATCGTCACCTTCTCCGAATCGGAAACCTTGTTGCTGCGCTCGAGTGCCGTCGTTGCCATAAAAACCTCGTTTTTCCATCCCATTGGATGGTAAATGGATGGTCTATGGAATCTTTCAAGGGCATCTGCGCGAAATAAAGGGGCCCGAAGGCCCCTGTCGTTGCCAGGGTGCGGCGGCTTCAGCCGGCGCCGCGCCCGCCCCCGCTGCCTGCCGCGCCCTGGCGCGACTGCACCTGGTTGCCGCTGCCGATGTGGGCATCACGGTCGTTCCGGCTTTCCGGCGTGCGCTGGGCTTCGTTCTTTTGGGTGGGCTCCTGGTTGCCTTGGCGGTTGTGGTCGTTTTCCACTTTGCCCTTGCCGGGCTCCTGCTTGTCGTTGGCCATGGTGTGTCTCCTTGCGAACGGGGGAATGAAACGATGGGATCGATGGGGGGCGAAAAAGCCGCCCTCAGGACAGCGACAGTTCCTTGTGCTCGCCCATGTCCTTGGGCGGGTTGCCCGTAACGGCCGCCTTGGCCATCTTGAACAGCTGGGTCATCTTGCTTTCCTTGACGTCCCAGTACTCGGCGTGGCTGATGTGGATGGCCAGCAGCACGAGGTTGGGGTCGTTCACGCCGTCCGGAAACCAGGCCTTCGCCATGGGCGACCACAGCGCCTCTTTCTTGGCGATGTCTTCGATGAAGCCGGCCGCGCCGGACAGCGAGACATAGCTGTCCTTCTCGGGGTTGGAGTAGGTCACGTTGACCTGGCTGTCCGAGCGCAGGCGTTCGAACAGCTCTCCGTCGCGCGGGATGAAGAAGAACAGTTGCGACTGCTCGTCAATGTCCTTGTTCTGAGTCGTCAGGGGGTGGGCATGCAGCATGCCGCTGGCGGCGCGGTGCGTGAGCATGCCGAAGCGGATGTCCTTGATCAGCCGCCACAGCGTGGCATGGGGGGAAGTGGTGTCGTCGTTGCTCATGGGTGTCTCCGGCAAGCAGGGAAGGAGGCCGAACGCCGCGCGCACAGGGCGCTCGGCGCGGGAGGGAGGTCCCAATGTAGGGGGGCCCTGCTGCGCGCACGGTCGGCTCGCGGCCCGGGGCCCTGTGGGGCATGTCCGACATCTCCGCGCGGGCCGGGCTCAGGCCGCCGGGCGCCGCTCCAGCGCAAACGGCGGCAACCCCTTCAGCAGCCGCTGCCCGTACGACGTGCGCACCAGCCGCTTGTCGTAGCAGTACACGTGGGCGCGGTCTTCCTCCGTGCGGATCGCGCGGCCCACCCACTGCGCCAGGCGGATGGCCGTGGCCGGCACCACCAGTTCGCTGAAAGGGTCGCGCCCCGCCGCCCGCAGCCACTCGGCGCGCGACTCGCCCACCGGGTCGTCGGGCGGCGCGAACGGCAGCTTGGTGATGAACAGCGATTCGCACAGCGCGCCCGGCAGGTCCAGCCCCTCGCCGAACGACTGCATGCCGAAGATGATGGACGGCTCGCCGCTGGCCACGCGCTCGCGGTGGCGCGCCAGCAGCTGGGTGCGGGGCAGCGCGGTCTGCACCAGCACGCTGCCGCGCATGGCGGTGGGCAGCGCATCGACGGCCTGGCGCATCTGGTCGCGCGAGGTGAAGAGCACCAGCGCGCCGGACTCGACCATGGCCAGGTCGGTCAGCAGCGCATCCACCATTTCGGCGGTGAAGGCCTGGGCCTCGCGCGGGTCGGCCACGGTCTCGGTGGCGATCAGCGTGCCCTGCAGCGCGTAGTCGAAGGGGCTGGGCACCTCCAGGGTGGTGACGGTCTCGTCGCCGAACAGCCCCGCCTCGCGCAGGAAGAAGTCGAACTGCCCGCAGCTCGTCAGCGTGGCCGATGTGAGCACCGCCCCGCGCACGGCCGACCACAGGTGGTGGCGCAGCGTGTTGCCCGGCAGGATGGGGCTGGCGTGCGCCTTCACGACGATGAAGTCGCCCTCCACCTCCAGCGTGAACCATTTGGCGGCGGGCACCGCGCCCTCGGGCGCGTCCTGCAGCAGCAGTTGCGCGGTGGCGTGCACGCCCTCCAGCCGGGGCGCGAGCGCGCCGACCTGGGCATAGAGCGTGGACAGGCGCCGCGCCTCGTCGGGCTTGTCGCGGATCTCGGCGCGCAGGGCCTTGGCGATGGCGCGCAGCGCGTTCAGAAAGCCCTCGGCGTGGTGCGCCATCTGGCCCAGCGGCTCCACCAGCGCCTCGGGCAGCACGCCGCCGGCCACGCGGGCCCGGGTGGGCATGCCGGGCGCCTGCGGGCGGGCGCGGCCGCCCCAGGCCGGCCTGGGGGCGCGCAGCTGCTCGCCGTACACGTCCATCACCAGCCGGGCCACGTCCTGCAGCGCGGCGCGCAGGCGCGCGGAATGGTTGGGGATGTCGGCGATCTCCTCCACCTCGACCAGCGCGCCGATGCGCAGCGCGCGGCTGGCCAGGCGGTCGATCCAGGTCAGGCGGGACAGGTCGGCCTCGCACGCGAACTGGTCGAGCGCGGTCGCGGGCAGGTGGTGCGCCTCGTCCAGCACCAGCAGGCAGTTGTCCAGCTCGGGCAGCAGCCGCGCGCCCAGCGAGGACAGCAGCAGGTCGTGGTTGGCCACGATGACCTGCGCGGCCACCAGCGCCTTGCGCCGGTCGTAATAGGTGCACTGGCTGAAGGCCGGGCAGTGCTTGCCGGTGCAGGAGCTGGCCTCGGCCGCCACGGGGCTCCACACCTCGGACTCGGGCGGCACCTCCAGGCTGTCGCGGTCGCCGTCCCAGGCGCCCTTGGCGAGCACGTCGGCCATGGTGGCGTAGAACTTCATGCGCGCCTCGGTCTCCTGGCGTGGGCGCGCGACGCGGGTAGCGGCCTCTTCCTCGGCGAAGAGGTCTTCCTCCTCCGGCGAATGGGCCTCGCCCGTGCCGGCGAGCCGCTCCAGCTTGAGCTTGCACACATAGCGCCCGCGGCCCTTGGCCAGGGCGAACTTGAAGGGCTGCTCCATGCGCGCGGCCAGGGCCGGGAGGTCCTTGTTGACGAGCTGCTCCTGCAGCGCCACCGTGGCCGTGGAGATCAGCACCCGCGTGCCGCGTGAGATCGCCATGGCGATGGCCGGCACGCTGTAGGCCAGCGATTTGCCGACCCCCGTGCCCGCCTGCACGACGGCGATGGAGCGCGTGGGCGGCGGCGCCTCGCCGTCGGGCCCCTCCTCCACCTTGCCCAGCTGCGCCACGCTGAAGGTGTGCGCCACCTGCTCGGCCATGCGCCGCTGGCCGGCGCGGCTGCGGAACCCCTCGGTGGCGCCCACCACCGCATCGAAAGACTGCAGGGCCTGCGCGGCCCATTCCTGTTGAGACATACAGTAGTGTGGCATGCCCGGGCCGGCCCCGGAAACGGTTCGGGTTCTCGACAGGGCACGGCCGGAGGTCCCTAAACTCCCGGGACGTCCCTTCGTTCCCACCCTCCAACCGACCGAAACGAGACCCCCATGGCAGAACACCTAGCCTCCATCACCTGGCAGCGCGGCAGCGACGCCTTCCTGGACCGGCGCTACCACCGCGCCCACCAATGGCAGTTCGACGGCGGGGCCACCGTCGCCGCGTCGTCCTCGCCGCACGTCGTGCCCCTGCCTTACTCCGACGCAGCCGCGGTGGACCCGGAAGAGGCCTTCGTCGCGGCGCTGTCGAGCTGCCACATGCTGTGGTTCCTGGACCTGGCCTGCCGCGACGGCTGGCGCGTGGACCACTACCGCGACGATGCGGTGGGCACCATGGCGCCTGACGACCAGGGCCGCCCCGTGGTCGCCCACGTGCAGCTGCGCCCCGTCACCCGGTTCGACCCGGCCCACGCGCCCAGCCAGGAGGCGCTGGAGGCGCTGCACCACCGGGCGCACGCGGCGTGCTTTCTCGCCAACTCGGTCCGCACGCGCATCGACTGCGCGCCCGTGCTGGAAACGGCGGACGCGGCCTGAGGGGCTTCGATCCCGCCGTGGATTGCGCGCGGGGCCGGCACCGCCGCGGCGGGCGGCCGGGTGCCGAAGCACCACCCGGTTGCTATCTAATTAATAGCAATACGCCCTAGTATTGATTGCACCAGCGGCCTGAAAGGCTTCAAATCGCTCCCGCCGTCGCCGGCTGTGCGCACCCGCCTACAGACGCCACCGGAGGGCTTTCCTAGCATCGAGGCCATGCCTTTTCGGCACAGCCACACGACAGGAGCCCCCCCGATGTCCACCCCCCGCGATTCCCTTTCCGACGCCCCGGTGCCCGAGCGCAAGGAGCGCCGCGTCGACACCACGCAGTCGCACCCCGCCCCCGACGCCGACAGCAAGAACCCCGACGGCCCCGAGCCCCGCCTGCCGCACGAGCGCGATCAGGCCGTGGAGATGACCGGCGGCGAGCCGTCCGAAGAAATGCAGCAGGCCTACAAGGACGTGAAGCGCGGCCTGCAGGACACCGACCGCGGCAAGCCGGCCCACGAGGCCTACCAGAAGCAAAAGCGCTGAGCGGACGGCGGCGGGGGCCGCGCACGCGCCCCGCCGCAGCAGCCCCCTCGCCCGCCCCCGTCGTCACTCCAGCATTTCCACCCGCAGCCGCACCGGCGCCTGCACGCACAGGCCCGGCACCTCGCGCAGTTGCTCCAGCACCGCCTGCACCTGCGCATCGACGGCCTCGTGCGTGAGCGCCAGCACCTGGTCCACGGCCGCATCGCCCTGGGCCGCCGCAACGGCATGCACCCTCAGCGATTGCACCGCGACTCCGGCGCGCGCCAGATGCTCCGACACCACCGCGATGGCATCCGCCCGCCCCGCCGCCACCGGCACGCGCAGGTAATGCCGCGTGCGCACATCCCCGATGGACTTCACCGCCCGGTCCTGCTGCGCATGCGGATGGAACGCCAGGTGCGGCACGCGGTGCGCGGCGCTGCCGTCGGCCGCCAGGCGCGCCACGTCCACCAGATCGGCCACCACGGCCGACGCGGTGGGCTCGGACCCTGCGCCCGCACCGTAGTACATCGTCACGCCACAGGCATCGCCCTTGACCAGCACCGCGTTCATCGACCCGTCCACCTGCGCCAGAAGGTGCCGCGCAGGCACCAGGGCGGGATGCACGCGCAGCTCCACGCCCTGGTCTTCGCCCTCGCCCTCTTCCAGATTCCGCCGCGCCATGCCCAGCAGCTTGATGCGAAAGCCCAGCGCTTCGGCGCACGCCACGTCGATTGCCTGCAGCCCGCGAATGCCTTCCACGTGCGCCCGCTCGAAGCGCACGGGCATGCCGAACGCATTGGCCGCCAGCAGCGTGGCCTTGTGCGCGGCGTCCACGCCGTCCACGTCGAACGACGGGTCGGCCTCGGCATAGCCCAGCGCCTGCGCCTGGCCGAGCGCCGCCGCGAAGTCCAGCCCCTCATCGCGCATCTGGGTCAGGATGAAATTGGTGGTGCCGTTGATGATGCCGGCCACCCACTCGATGCGGTTGGCCGTGAGGCCCTCGCGCAGCGCCTTGACGATGGGGATGCTCACCGCCACCGCCCCCTCGTAGGCCACCGCCACGCCCCGCTGCTGCGCCGCCGCGAAGATCTCGTTGCCGTGCACCGCCAGCAGCGCCTTGTTGGCCGTCACCACGTGCTTGCCGTGCGCGATGGCCGCCAGCACCCAATCGCGCGCCGGGCCGGTGCCGCCAGCGGCCTCCACCACCACGTCCACGCCGGGGTGGGTCGCCACGCGCAGCGGGTCGTCCGTCAACTCCACGCCCTCGGCGCCGTCCAGCACCGCCGCGGCCCGCGCCAGGTTGCGCGCCGCCACGGCCACGATCTCGATGCCCCGGCCCGCGCGCCCCGCAATGGCGGCCTGGTTGCGGCGCAGCACCCGCCAGGTGCCGGCGCCCACCGTGCCGATGCCGATCATTCCCACGCGCAGCGGACGCTGCATGGGGATGGGCGCGCGGGCCTCGCCAGGGCCGGCGGACCAGGGACTCAGGTGGGGGTCGTTGAACATGCTCACTCTCTCCAGAAACGGGCCACAAAACGGCCAACAAAAAACCCAGCTGCCAGGCTGGGTTCGTTCGGGGGAGGGAATGACACCAGGTGGCCGCCGGGACGGCCACCCTGCACCAAGGCTAGGTCGCCGCGGTGGTAATGGTGGTAATCATTCGTGCGTTCATCCGGGCCCGCGCGGTGGCGGGCGGCACCGCGGCGCGACCCGGGCGGGCAACGCGAGCGACGGTGGAGACGGAAGAACGGCACGACATGGGCGGCAAGTGTACAGGACGCGATGCACGCCCCACAACCGCTGCCCAAATGCTATTTAATTGATAGCAATATGCCCTAGTATCGCTTGTGCTGAAGGCCATTTCGGCTCCAATGCGCGGCGCCGGCCGCGCGGGCGGCACGGCGCCTGCCGTCAGGCCTGGAGCGTGGCGGTCAGCGTGATCTCGGGCACGCTCGCCAGGGCCTTGGACAGCGGGCAGTTCGCCTTGGCCTCGGCGGCGATCTTCTGGAACTGCGCCTCATCCACGCCCGGCACCTTGGCCGTCAGCGTGAGGGCGATGCGGTCGATCTTGAAGCCCTCGCCCTCCTTGGCCAGCCGCACCTTGGCGGTGGTGTCGAGAGTCTCGGTCGAGATGCCGGCCTTCTCGCAGGCAAACGCGAAGGCCATCGTGAAGCAGGCCGCGTGCGCCGCACCCACGATCTCTTCCGGATTGGTGCCCTTGCGGTCGTCGCCGAAGCGGCTGCCGAAACCATAGGGGTGCTGCTTGAGCGCGCCGGTCTCGGTGCTGATCTGGCCCTGGCCGGTCTTGCCAGCGCCTTCCCAATGGACGGATGCGGATTTTTCGGACATGCGGTGCTCCTTGTGCGGTGAACAACAAAACAAACAAGACGCGATCACAACACGCAGGGATCCGATCGCGGGTGGGCCCAGCGCCCCGACGCCTGACCCGATTTGTCCTACAGCACCCGCAGGCCGCTCAGCCGGTGCGCACCATGTCGATCGCATCGAACGGACAGCGCACCGCGCACAGCGCGCACCCCGTGCAGGCCGGCGCATCGTGCAGCACCGACTGCTTGCGCCCCCACGGCTGCGGGCCCGGCACCTGCAGCGACAGCACATGCGGCGGACACACGGCCACGCACCAGCCGCAGCCGGTGCAGCGGGGATCGATGCGGGGCAGGGCCTTGCGCGGGGCGTTCATCGCAAAACGAAGAAGAAAAGAAAACGGAGAAGAAGCGGAAGGGACGCGCGGGATCTTGCCGCTTCCTACCGTGCAGGCACAAGCAGGTAGCCCCCTTCGAATCGGGGAGACTGGGTGTCCACGCGCACGCAGGTCCTCGGCCGACCCTGGTGAGTGCACTGGGCGACCTCCAGCCCCGCGCCCGCCTTTCTGAGCCGATCCATGTCGGCCAACAGCGTCTGCCGCTCGGCGCGCAGTTCCTTCAGCTCTCTTTCGGTCGGAGACAGGTAGGCCATCGCCGCCGCGATCAGGACCACCACGGCCAGTGCCCCCGTGCAGGCATACGCCAGCATCTTCCACTGCAGTTTTTCCTGCGCCGCTGCGAAGGTCTTCGTGGCCTCGGCGGCCGCCGCGTTCGCCTGGGCCCAGGTGGCGGTCATCTTCGCTGCGGCTTTTTCCGCGGCCGGCTCGAGCACCGTTTCGATGGCGGCGCCCACGGTCAAGGGCAGCCGGTCGCTGGCCCGTTTCAGCGCGTCCGAGGCCTGGCGTGACTGGACCACGGAGGCATCGGCCTTTTGCTGCAGCACCGCCGCCTGTTGCATCAGCGACTGCAGCATGTCGGACAGCTGGTGGATGCGCTCCACGCTGCGTTGTGCATCGTTCATCACAGAGACAGGCCCTTCTCCTGGGGCTTGTGCTCCAGGGCGCGCTCCTGCGCGATGCTGGCGCTCCGCTCGTCCGCCTGCTGCCGGTGGACCTGCAACTCCTGGCGCAGCTCCCGGATGCTTTCGAGCGCGATGTAGTGCAGCGTCCCGTCCTGGCCCACGGACACCAGCAGCCCCGATGAGGATGTGCCCGACTTGCCGGAGAAAGCGGCCACCGCGTCCAGATAGTGCTGGATGAGGGCATTGGGAAACTCCTCGGCCTGCGCCTTTCCCACCGTCTCCGCCAGGGATTGCGTGAATGCTTGAAAGTCGAGTGGAGAGCTCTGGCCCCCCGCGAAGTCCAGGTAGGGGCAGACCCGGGTGCGCCAGTCCAATGGCCCCTTGGAGGACTCCACGTACCAATGGATGGCGCGGGACACCTGCTGCAGCGCCGGCTCGTTTTCAAGCGACAGCTTGAGGGTGTCGAGTTTGTCCGACTCCTTGTCGCTGTTGTTGGACGCCCGCTTGAACTCGATCAGCCGGACGACGCCTGGATAGCGGAGCAGCACATCCCCCAAGGGACCGTCGAGCGGCGTCTGCTGGAGCAGGTTCACCACCCCCGGCAACGGCTTGTCCGGAAACCGCCGCCCGATCACGAGCCCCAGGCTGTAGAGGAAATTGCCGATCAGGATGTTTTCGTAGGGGTCTTTCATTTCGTCTACCTCCCTGTGTCGTTGTTCATTCCATTGGCCTGAACTTTAACCAACGAGGCAACCACTTTTGGACAGCTCGCTTCCTGGAATAACCTCCCAGCTCGGGTAAAAGCAGTCCATCGGCCCACCACATGCCTACTCGATGCTTCCCATCACATCGCCAGATCTGACGCTAGCGCGGAAACCCCGCCTCGAACTTGCCCTGGCGCGATCTGAGCGCCGACAGTCGAAGTCAGAACAGGCTTCCGCTTTTAAGCACACGAAAGTCCCTCGGGTTCAGCAGCTTGGCGGTCCGAGGCGTCACATGAATGTCGCCTGCGCAGCTAACGACCTCGTGCTGCCGGTGCGCCATGATGGCCAGGTCGTAGTCGGTCACGCCAAGTTCAATCGCGACGTGTTTGTCTTGGTCCGTGACCTTTGTGGCCACCATCACCGTACCAGTCTCACTGCCTACCGGTCGGTCCAGCCGTTTGATAACTCCAGTGACCGTTCGATCAGGTAAAACGTAATTGTCCTTGTAGTACTCCGACGCCTTCGCGAGCGCGGTCACCTGCTTCGCGTCAAATGCGAAAACTTTGTTCTCGCCTTCAAACATGGGGCTTCGGGCCGCCGAGATGCGTATCTCGAAGGCCCTCTTACGATCCTGCCCGCTGAGTCCAAGCAATGCGTCGCACAAGTTCGAGCTTGCCCCGCGCTGTACCGCTGAATCGAAGGCAGTCAGGTCATGGCGCTGGCCGTAATCGGTCGTTGCAGCAGACAGAGCTTCAAGGCCTGAGGCAAGACTTGCCGTGACTGCGGTCGCTAATGGCACGGTCGGAACGCCCTCCGGGGTTGAGCTGGCTGAGGCGGGCGGGATCGGTGCAAAAACGTTGATGACATAGCTGCCAATCTCAGTCTGACCAAGAAGCAGCGAGTCGAGGTAGGCCTTGGCTTCGTCGGTCGGGTGACCGGAAAACTGCCGCCGCTTCGCGTACAAGGCCAGAGCAGCGGACTTAAGCATGTCCCGTGCGCGTGCCACAAGCAGGACGCCATCGTTGATTGGAATCGTCCCCTCGCTGGTGTCGTCATGAATGACGCGGACCGCAATCAGGTCGGCGAAGGCTCGTCTGACATCGATAAGCACCTCGCCAACTGGCCGTCTCTCATGCTCGGCTATCGAGTTGAGAGCATCTGAGATCCGTTGCTCGAAATCTTTCAGCGATTCCGCGGCCGGGAGCACGACCTCCGCGTTGCTGTCGTCTGAGCGACGCCAGATGGTGGCGACCTGCCGAAGCGCGCCCTCCATGCCCCATTGCTTCGAAACAAGATAGGACTGCAGCTGCGAAAGTGAGACCGGCTCACGCTTACGAGCGACGCCGCCGTTCATGCCGATTCCCCGTTGCTGGCCAGCTTCATCAGCTCGATCAACGCGCTCGTCGTCAAACGCTGGGCAAGCGGCACCTCCACCACGACCTGCGACGTATTGGTGCTGTCAGGGGCGTGCCGAATTGAGGTCCAGTAGCAGCAGTTGTGAAGTGAGATGTGCCCGTCGTGATGATGCAGCCAGTCCTCAGGGGTCTCAGGTACCAGTAGAACCGCAAGGTAGCGGGGACTAACAACGTTCTCGCCACGGAGGTCGTCGTAGTTCTTTTTCTTGAGAGGAAATTTGATGACCTCTCCGCTCAGGTAGTGCCCGGAGGTGCACTTGAGCTGAAGGTCGATCTTTGGGTTCCTCAGCAGCCCACCCGGGAAGTTCCTTGCGACGAGCGTGATGTCAACGCTATCGTCATCCACGAACAGCGACTCGTAGTTCAACCCAGCTTGCGCCGCCAGGGCGCAGACATACGCGACGTTGAACAGCTCCTTCCGTTTACCGATCTCCATCCCTGCGCTCCTGCGGCCTCTTTTCGGGCCGTAGCGAGATATTAGCCTGAGGCACGCCTAAGCTTCTGCCGGTTTATCTGAGACTGAATCGCCCCGGCTGAACTAAACACCCTCGAGCCTCAAACCTGAGGCCCAATAGGAGGTGCCATGACAAAGCAGCCATATCCCGAAGAATTCAAGATCGAAGCGGTCAAGCAGATCACGGAGCGAGGCCATCGGGTGGCCGATGTGTCCACCCGAATCGGCGTGAGCCAGCACAGCCTGTACAAGTGGATCAAGGCCTATGCGGTGTCCGGTCAGCAGTTGATACAGCAACACACCTAGGCTGTAGATGTCTCCGCGGAGTAGGGCGTCGAAGGTCCCCCTACGGGATGCGCATCCACCAGCGAAAGGTCGGATCTTTTTCCAGCTTTTCGTAGTTGCGAATCAGCTCGATGGAGGGCACTTCATCCACCGAATGGGTGCCGACGTTGGAGTGATCGCTAATTGAGCGGGGTGTGCTCGGTGTAGTCGCGGTTGTCGCGGATGACGTACCGGGCCATTTAGGAGCACGCGAAAAAAAGAGCCCGGCAATGCCGGGCCTTCATGCGTCATGTTTTTGAGTGGCTGAATGCCCGATGCGAGCCTCAGATCACCACGACGACCGGCAGAGCTTTGCGTTCAGAAAGGCAAAACGTTGTTCGCTTCCACACAAACGTGTTGAGCAACCCATAAGGCGCGAAACCAACCTGTTGGGAATCAATGACTTCCTCACCGACTGCAGGCATAACGTGAGAAATTTGCAGGCATAAGCGGAGAAATCGCTTCATGCGAAAACACGTCCAACCAGAAAAGTGATGGCGCTTTCATTGCAAAGCGCACTACTCCGGATACCGTTGCCTGCTGCGTGATGCAGGCTGGCGAAGACCTATCTATACCCCGAAACAGCCACTATTTTCAGGTAGTTTTCATTCAGCTCGGGGATCGGTGCCACATCGGCAACTGGTAGGTTATGGCCTAGACGCTGCATATTTCGACTCGACGTGGATACGTTTTTCTGATGCTCGTGAACAGAGAGTTTGGGAGATCGTGAGCGGGGGTTTCGAAACGGTGGTCAGCCGCGGGACTGCGTCCACTTCAGGCATTACTGTTGCGGCCGCCTTCTACCGTAGATTCGAAAGAACTGGCTGGACTGCCCCTTCCACGCTTCCGTCAGCTCTTCAATCGTCCAATACTGAACTGGCCAGCGAAGGACGTGGCGGCGCGATGCGGGGGCATTTACGCTGTGGCCCCTATCTGTGAATGGCAGTGACTCAGCATTCAACAACGTGCACGTCACAGCAATTGGCCCCTCCGGCCCTGCTGACTGCATCACTGCCTTAGCCACCATGAATGCATCACGGAAGGCAAAGTCATGAAACCATGAAGCTGCTGGCCTCCCTTCCACTTCAGGAAAGGTCCAGACGGCCGCAAAGAGATGCCCATCTTGATGAAGCTCTGTCCCATATCCAGAATCCTCTGTCGGGCTCCTTGACGCAATGCCGTCAAACACCAGCTTTGGCCGTCCTGAGCCCTCGAAAGCACACCACCAATGGTCTTCCCGAATGTCGCGTGCACCCTCAGACAGTGCATTAGTCAACTCGGCCTGCTCAAGGTCAAATACACATGGCATCTGCGGTTGGAATTGCCAAAGAATCAGTGGCTTTTCTTGAAGTCCATAGTCTGCGACGAAGCTCGCCCTCTTCTTTTCGAATTGGCGCTCCATACGGTCTTCAGGGTGTACTACGCTTTCAACATTCATCTTGCACCGCCATATGTCCAATTGTTGCGTTCAGATTTGGGCATTCCTGATGAACATTCCCCACAGCGCCTCTGCTGCGCCCTCTTGCGAAAGATTGGCATCTCTTTGCCCAGCTGACCAGCCCATGCTCATAGAGGACTTCATATGCATGGCTTGGTCTGTCACATCGATGCTTAGTAGCTCGTTGTATGAGCCTCGCTCCGTCGACGTGTCAGTGGAGTACGCGATGCCGTCCTCCCTGCCGAACCCATCAATCCGAATGGAGCATTGGGCAATGGTTTTGCCGTTGCGGTAGAGCATCGCAGCCATCCTGCGCGAGTCCACTTGTTCAAAATTTGACTCCAACTGGGGATTGCGGGCCTGCAGCTCCTGCAAGCTGCCCTGGAAGAACCGGCAGATGTACTCAAACGTCGCGCGCACGAACTGATGCCTGTCACGCTCAGTGAATTCTTGCTTAAGCCTCAGGTTGCTGGAACGCGGAAGGGATGCAGCACCAGCCACCGCGTTCATGGCACTCCCCTCGTCTGCCGCCTCCGGCAACCTCGCAGGAGCACGAGCTGCGGGAACAGCTTTCTTCGTCGACGTAGGTGTACCCACGAGGCGTCGAATCTGCGCAGCAACGTCTGCAAAGGCTTCGTCTTGGTTTGGCCACAGAGTGACGGCCCGCCCATCGCGTGGAACGGCTAGGAGCGTGCCAAACGGGGCAGAGTGCCAGTCACAGGGCCGCAGAATGACAGGTACTACTCGAGCTTCCCCTGCTTCATGCCGCTCAACTGCACGCTGCATTTCCTTCGAATAGCAGTAGGTCGACTTAATGAAGTCCGAGCTGATAAGCAACAGGATGATGTCAGCTGCCTCCAGCTGTACATCGATGGCAGTATCGATTTCGTCTCCAGCGCCGATCCTGCGGTCATGCCAGACTTCAATATGGCCTTGCTGCAGCAGCAGCCCAAGGTGGGCTTCGAGTTCGTTGCGCAGTGCTTCGTCTTTGTGGCTGTATGAGAAGAACAGTGTGGTCATCAGCTTGTCTCGATTAGTGAAATGAACCCGTTTCGAATAAGAGGCTAAGGACCGGCCTTGCTAAAGAATGCGGCCCAAGCAGGCAGATTTATCGAGGGTCCATAGATGTAGGCGATGGCGACTAAACCAGCCCACCGCCCCACGTTGCACACCTCGCGCACAACCAGCGCCCGGAAGCGGTACTTATCGTTCTTGAAGCCGCAGTAGGGATCGGTATCCTTGCTATGTGGCGCACTCTTTTCTTTTGTGCCATCGGCCATTTCATGCTCCCGTGGCATTGCGTTGACGTCTGGGGCGAACAGGCGAAGGCACGGTTTCACCTCCCCCTAAGGTTGCTGCGTTAAATACCGGACGACGACGCCCCCGTGACTTTTTAGAGGGTTCGTCATCAGCTTCTGACTCCGTCGCACCCGCCAAAACTACCGCCGGCCCTGGGGGAATCGGGAGCACTGTGGACACCGCAACAGCGACATCGGCTTTCTTTGACTGCTCTGCAGCGACGTGCTCCCTGGCCTGCTGCCAATAGAGGAGGCGGCCGCGTAAGCGGCCGTTTTCCTTTGTGTCACGCACGACGCACCTCCTGGATGAGGCTGGCAAACCGGCTCTCCAGACCTTCCAGCTCGGATCGGAGTTGTGCTCGCTCCGCACGAAGTGTTTCCAAGTCCACGTTACAGACCTGCTCTATGGCTTCCACATAGCGAACCACGTTGAGGTTGCAGTCGTTCTGCAGGATTTCTTCCAACGACACCAAGCGGGCGTAGCCCTCAACATCCGCCCTGGCTGCATAGGTGGACCCGATCTGAGCGAGGTCTTCATCGCGTAATTGGTTCTGGGGTTTCCCGTGCTCAAACTGGCGGCTGGCGTCGATGAAGAGCACGCGCCCGTCGCTCTTGTCCTTGCGTAGTACCAGAAGTGCAATCGGCAGCGGCGTGTTTGGAAGCAGCTTGACTGGCAGCGCGATCACTGTGTCCACCAGGCCTTCCTCCAGCATTTGCCTGCGAATCTGCAGCTCCGCACCGCTGCGGAAAAGGACACCATGGGAGACCACCACTGCCATTCGGCCGTGACCAGGCTTGAGCGTCTCCACCATGTGGCTGATGAAAGCGTAGTCAGCCGAAGCGCGCGGCGGAACTCCGCGTCGGTAGCGCATGTAGGGATCGGTTGCGGCGGCATCTTGTCCCCAATCCTTCACATTGAAGGGCGGGCTTGAAACCACCACGTCGAACGTCTGCAGTTGGCCTTGAGCCACCAGGCGCGGGTCTTTGAGGGTGTCTCCCCATGCCAACTGCGCGGCAAGTTCCCCATGCAAAAACATGTTGATTTTTGCGAGGGCCCAGGTGCTGCCGTTCTTCTCTTGGCCGAACAACCGACAGCCCTCACCGCCAGAGTGAGTACGCGCGAAGGCGCTGCAGGTCAGCAGCAACGTGCCAGAACCGCAGCATGGATCGCCAACGCTCTCGTCGACTTCTGGCTGGAGGATTTCGGCAATAAGCCGGGAAACCTCGGGCGGAGTGAAGAACTCGGCACCGCGCTTGCCAGCGACGGCTGCCGCCTCCTTAATGAGCGTTTCGCAGGCAAAGCCAGCCACTTCAGCACTTGCGCCGCCTCGAAAGTCGAACTCTGGCAAACCGAAGCAGCTCAGCAGATCAGCGATGAGGTGTTGCCTTTGCTTGGGTTCGCCCAGCAGGGATGAGTCGAAACGGACACTGTGAAAAGCGTCATGCAGCAGCGGGTGCTGCTTCTCCAATTCAGCAAGTGCCCGGTCAATGCGCTGCCCGATATCGGGCATGTGCTTTGCGTTGAGCAGTTGCTCAAACGACGGCGCCGATCCGCCATTCGTGCTGGGCAAAATCGCATGGCTAGCTTCTTCGGCAGTACGGTCAGAGGCGTATTTCAACACCAGCAATGCCAGTAGATGGTCACGGGCCTCTCCAACATCGGCCACGCCACGAACTGAGTCGAAGCAGCGCCAGAGTGCATGACAGATGGTCCGTTTTGCTTGGGCATCAAGCATAGTCGCCTCCAAGGTGCGAAAAGAGGCCGGCCATCTGAGTTACCTCAATCACATCCAGTTCTGTCAAACGATGCCGGATGGCAGCGATCCGCCCCGCGAGTTCAGCAATCTCCGCGATACGGCGTTGGCCTCCCATATTGAGGAGGTCCACCTCCAGCGTCTGAAGAGCCGTCTTGGTCAGCGCTTTGATACTGGTGCCGGTCAGCATTTGCTTGAGCTTGGCACCGGTGGTTGGCAGGTTGAGAAACCACACCAAGTAACCGGCATCCAATGTGGCAGCGGGTCGGATCACATTCAACTGACCCACCGGCAGAACTGGCAGGTCTGCCCCGGTAAAAAGCCATGCCCTGTAGTAGTCGCCCCGTGAGGGGATGACCACATCACCCTCTTGCAGGCAATTCGCGAGGTATTTTGCCGCCACAACAACCCGCGGCAGTTCGCTCCAGTTCACAGGAGTCGAAGACACAACATCCCGGATGGCCAACGCACGCACGTTGCCTTCGGGATGTTCTTGCGGTGCTTGATCGCGGAAGACCACTGCTGTGTGGAGTTCGGCCAAATCGCTGAGGGTATGGGCGGTTTTCATCAAATAACTCTACTGCTGGCAAAGTTTAGCGCCAGTTGCGCCGCAGTGCAAGCAGTAGAGTAATTTGTATGCTACAGGCTCAGCATTGGCCTGTCCGGCAAGTCAAGTTGCGTCTCCTTAACGATGCCAATCAAGAGCGACGGTCCCACAGCTTTCGCAACTTATGGGCCTCAAATTCGCGCCTTATGCCTCGCTCTACACCAACTCAAACGTCGATATTCCCCGCCCGCAAAGCATTCGTCTCGATGAAATCCCGCCGCGGCTCCACCTCGTCGCCCATCAGCATGGTGAACACCCGGTCCGCCTCGATCGCATCGTCTATCTGCACGCGCAGCAGGCGGCGCACTTCGGGGTCCATGGTGGTTTCCCAGAGCTGCTCGGGGTTCATTTCGCCCAGGCCCTTGTAGCGCTGGCGGCTGGTGGTGCGCTCGGCCTCGGAGATCAGCCAGGCCATGGCCTGGCGGAAGTCAGACACCTTTTCTTCCTTCTGCTTCTCGCCTTCGCCGCGCAGGGCCTTGGCGCCCTCGCCGACCAGGCCGCGGAAGGTGCTGGCGGCTTCGGCCAGGGCGGCGTAGTCGGCGCCGTGCACGAAGTCCTGGGTGATCAGGCTGCTCTTCACGTTGCCGTGGTGGCGGCGGCTGATGCGCAGAATGGGCTTGTCGGTGCGCACGTCGAACTCGCCGGCCACTTCGGCGGGGATGCCGTTGGTGGTCAGCTCGCGCAGCTTGGCCTGCAGCTGCACGGCGCTGGCTTCGGCGTCGGCCACGGTGTCCAGGTTCAGGCTCACGCCGTCGGCGATGGCGCGCAGGGCCTCCTTGTCCATGAAGGCGGACAGGCGGTGGATGACGGCCTCGGCCAACTGGTGCTTTTGCGCCAGGGCGGTGAGGGTGTCGCCGGTCAGGGTCTGCGGGCTGGCGCCGCCGGTGGTCACGCTGGCGTCCTTGAGCGCGATGCGCAGCAGGAAGGTGTCGAGCGCGGGGGCGTCCTTCAGGTACAGCTCTTCCTTGCCGGCCTTGACCTTGTACAGCGGCGGCTGCGCGATGTAGATGTGGCCGCGCTCGACCAGCTCGGGCATCTGGCGGTAGAAGAAGGTCAGCAGCAGGGTGCGGATGTGGGCGCCGTCCACGTCGGCGTCGGTCATGATGATGATGCGGTGGTAGCGCAGCTTGGCGGCGTCGAAGTCGTCCACGCCGCTCTTGCCGGATTCGACCGCGGCCTTGCCGATGCCGGTGCCCAGGGCGGTGATGAGCGTGACGATTTCATTGCTGGTCAGCAGCTTTTCGTAGCGCGCTTTTTCCACATTCAGGATCTTGCCGCGCAGCGGCAGGATGGCCTGGAATTTGCGGTCGCGGCCCTGCTTGGCGGAGCCGCCGGCGGAGTCGCCCTCGACGATGTAGATCTCGCACAGCGCGGGGTCTTTTTCCTGGCAGTCGGCCAGCTTGCCGGGCAGGCCCATGCCGTCCAGCACGCCCTTGCGGCGCGTCATTTCGCGCGCCTTGCGGGCGGCTTCGCGGGCGCGGGCGGCTTCGATGATCTTGCCGCACAGGATCTTGGCGTCGTTGGGGCGCTCTTCCAGGTAGTCGGTCAGCGTCTTGGCGACGATGTCCTCCACCGGCGCGCGCACTTCGCTGGACACCAGCTTGTCCTTGGTCTGGCTGCTGAACTTGGGCTCGGGCACCTTCACGCTCAGCACGCAGCACAGGCCTTCGCGCATGTCGTCGCCGCTCACCTCGACCTTGGCCTTCTTGGCCAGCTCGTGCGCGTCGATGTACTTGCCGATGACGCGGGTCATGGCGGCGCGCAGGCCGGTCAGGTGGGTGCCGCCGTCGCGCTGCGGGATGTTGTTGGTGAAACAGAGAACTTGCTCGCTGTAGCCGTCGTTCCACTGCATGGCCACCTCGACGCCGATCTCGGTGCCGGGAATGCCGCCGTAGGTTTCGGCCGGGCGCGCGCCCGTGGCGTAGAACGCGGTGGGGTGCAGCACCTTCTTGTTGGCGTTGATGAAGCCGACGAAGCCCTTCACGCCGCCGGCGCCGGAGAAGTCGTCTTCCTTGCCGGTGCGCTCGTCCTTCAAGCGGATGCGCACGCCGTTGTTCAGGAACGAGAGCTCGCGCAGGCGCTTGGCCAGGATCTCGTAGTGGAAGTCGTTGTTCTCTTTGAAGATCTCGGTGTCGGGCAGGAAGTGCACCTCGGTGCCGCGCTTGTCGGTGTCGCCGATGACCTTCATGGGCGAGATCTCGACGCCGTTCACGGTCTCGATGATGCGGTTCTGCACGAAGCCCTGGCTGAACTCGAGCACGTGCACCTTGCCCTCGCGGCGCACCGTCAGGCGCAGCATCTTGCTGAGCGCGTTCACGCAACTCACGCCCACGCCGTGCAGGCCGCCCGAGACCTTGTAGCTGTTCTGGTTGAACTTGCCGCCCGCATGCAGTTCGGTCAGCGCGATCTCGGAGGCCGAGCGCTTGGGCTCGTGCTTGTCGTCCATCTTCACGCCGGTGGGAATGCCGCGGCCGTTGTCGGTCACGCTGATGGAGTTGTCCGAGTGGATGGTGACGACGATGTCGTCGCAGTGCCCGGCCAGCGCCTCGTCGATGGAGTTGTCCACCACTTCGAAGACGAGGTGGTGCAGGCCCGTGCCGTCGGACGTGTCGCCGATGTACATGCCGGGGCGCTTGCGCACGGCCTCCAGGCCTTCCAGGATCTGGATCGCGCCTTCGCCGTAGCCTTCGCTGGCGCCCGCCTGCTGGGTGTCGATCTTGGTGAAGGGCTGCGCTTCGCCCGCGCCGTCGGAGGAAGGCTCGGGCAGGGTGTTCTCAGCGGTCATGGATGGCCTTGGGGTCCGTGGAAACCGGGGGGTTTCCTGAATGTTCAATAAGGGTCAAATCGGCCTCCAGCGCATATTCTTCTAGGGCATATAGCTACAAAAAACATAGCACTCACCCCCGGCGCTGGAAGACGGGTGCGTCAGATGCGCATGGGCATCACGACGTACTTGAAGGTCTCGTTCTCGGGGATGGTCAACAGCGCCGAGCTGTTGCCGTCCGACAGCTCCACCTTCACCATGTCCTGGCCCATGTTGGCCAGGGCGTCGATGAGGTAGGTGACGTTGAAACCGATCTCGATGGTGTCGCCGCCGTAGTCGATGTCGAGTTCGTCCACGGCCTCTTCCTGCTCGGCGTTGTTGGACGCCACGCGCAGGGTGCCGGGCTCCAGGTTCAGGCGCACGCCCTTGAACTTGTCGCTGGTCATGATGGCGGTACGCTGCAGGCTGGCCAGCAGCGGGGCGCGGCCCAGGGTCACGCTGTTCTTGTGGTTCTTGGGGATCACGCGGTTGTAGTCGGGGAACTTGCCCTCGACCAGCTTCGTGACGAACTCCATGCCGCCGAACGTGAACTTCGCCTGGTTGTTGGCGAACTGCATCTCGATGTGCGGCTGGTTCTCGCCGCCCGCATCCGACAGCAGGCGCTGCAGCTCCAGCACGGTCTTGCGCGGCAGGATGACTTCCTGCTTGGGCACTTCGACGTCCAGCGTGGCGCTGGCGAAGGCCAGGCGGTGGCCGTCGGTGGCGACCAGGCTCAGCTGCTGGCCTTCGGCCACGAACAGAATGCCGTTCAGGTAGTAGCGGATGTCCTGCACCGCCATGGCGAACGACACCTGGCCCAGCAGATCCTTGAGCACCTTCTGCGGCACGCTGAAGGCGGGGCCGAAGGCGGCCGATTCCTGCACCAGGGGAAAGTCCTCGGCCGGCAGCGACTGCAGCGTGAAGCGGCTCTTGCCGCCCTTGAGGATCAGCTTGGCCTGGCTCGACTCCAGGCTCACGGTCTGGTCGCCGGGCATGGTCTTCAGGATGTCGATCAGCTTGCGCGCGCCCACCGTGGTGGTGAAGTCGCCCGTGTCGCCGCCCAGCTCGGCGGTGGTGCGGATCTGGATTTCCAGGTCGCTCGTGGTCAGCTGCAGCGCGTTGCCCGTCTTGCGGATCAGCACGTTCGCCAGGATGGGCAGGGTGTGCCGGCGCTCGACGATGCCGGACACCGATTGCAGAACCGCGAGAACCTTGTCTTGTGTTGCCTTCAGGACAATCATGTCGTCAACCTTTGGTGGTTTTGGGAAACGTGCCAGGACGGCGGCATGGGCCATGCCCCCTCATGCCGTCCAGCACGCCATTTTGCCCGTGAACCGGGCGCGCTCCGTGGGGGTGCGGGGCCAATTCGGCATCAACCCTTGAGCGTCTGCTCCAGCACGTGCAGCTGCTGGTTCAGTTCGGTGAGCTGCTGGCGCTCGCCCGCGATCTTGCGCACCGCGTGCAGCACCGTGGTGTGGTCGCGCCCGCCGAACAGCTCGCCGATCTCGGGCAGGCTCTTTTGCGTGAGCTCCTTGGCCAGGTACATGGCGATCTGGCGCGGCCGGGCGATGCTGGCGGGGCGCTTCTTGCTGTACATGTCGGCGACCTTGATCTTGTAGTAGTCGGCCACCGTCTTCTGGATGTTTTCCACCGAGATCTGCCGGTTCTGGATCGACAGCAGGTCGCGCAGCGCCTCGCGGGCGAGCTGGATGGAGACTTCCTTCTGATTGAAGCGCGAGTACGCCAGGATCTTGCGCAGCGCGCCTTCCAGTTCGCGCACGTTGCTGCGCACGTTCTTGGCGACGAAGAAGGCCACTTCCTCGGGCATGTCGGCGCTTTCGGCGCGGGCCTTGTTGATCAGGATGGCCACGCGCATTTCCAGCTCGGGCGGCTCGATGGTCACCGTGAGGCCGGAATCGAAGCGCGAGACGAGCCGCTCGTGGATGTTGGCCAGGCCCTTCGGGTAGGTGTCCGAGGTCATCACGATGTGGCTCTTCTTGGCCAGCAGCGCCTCGAACGCGTTGAAGAACTCTTCCTGCGTGCGGTCCTTGTTGGCGAAGAACTGCACGTCATCGATCAGCAGCAGATCGAGGGAGTGGTAGTGCTCCTTGAACTCGTCGAACGTGCGCCGCTGGTACGCCTTAACCACATCCGACACGAACTGCTCGGCATGGATGTAGAGAACTTTCGCGTCGGGCTTGTCGGCCAGCAACTTGTTGCCCACCGCGTGCACCAGATGGGTCTTGCCCAGGCCGACGCCGCCATAGATGAAAAGCGGGTTGTACAGGTGGCCGGGCGAGCCCGCCACGTGCATGGCCGCCGAGCGCGCCATGCGGTTGGCCGTGCCCTCCACCAGCGTCTCGAACGTGAGAGCGGCGTTCAGACGCGAGCGGAATGCGCCGGCCACCGGCTCGTCGCTGGGCGCCGCGGCGGGCGTGGGCTCGGACGACACCACCTGGCCCGTCGGCGTGGATCGCACGTAAGTGCGGGCAACGGTCTCGCGCTGAGCGAGCGCTAACTCAAGCGACACCGGCTGGCCGTAGAGGCCTTCCAGCAGGGCTGCGATGCGGCCGGCGTATTGCGCACGGATCCAGTCGAGCTTGAAGCGGTTGGCCACCAACAGGGTGACCTTGGAGAAGTCGGGAGCGACCTGGGCGGTGAGCGGCTTGATCCAGGTGTTGAACTGCTGCTCCGGCAGGTCTTGCGCAAGCTGCTCGACGCAGGCTTGCCACAGTCCTTGTCCGGCATCGGCGCCTGGGTCGTTGTCGGGGCTGCGGGAAGGTTCCTCGGTCATTGATGGCGGTTCTTGTTGTGGATAGGAGGAACGATTCAGGGCCGCAGATTGTACCTTTTCAAAGGGTTATCCACAACCTCGGCCAGGGCGCCCACGGCGCGCGCCACCCGCGCCGCAAACCCCCTGTACTGCCGCCTCGCCATTGCCACGCCGGCACAAGCCTGCAATAATCGCCGGTTTCCCTGAATGCGTTCAGGGCAATAACGCCCGGGCCAAGCGCTTTGATCTTGATCGAAGTGCCGCATCCGGAGGGCCTGGAACCCGCATCTTGCGAGTTGCGCCCGGAACCTAACCCTCAAGGACATTGACCATGAAACGTACTTACCAGCCTTCCAAGACGCGCCGTGCGCGCACCCACGGTTTCCTCGTGCGCATGAAGACGCGCGGCGGCCGTGCCGTCATCAACGCACGCCGCGCCAAGGGCCGCAAGCGCCTGGCCGTCTAAGGCCGCCACGGCACTCGGCCCGGTTCCGGGCGGGAACCCTCCCATGCAACGGCTGAAAACCCGTCCGCAGTTCCAGGCCGCCATGGCCGGGGGAACGGTCTCCCGCACCGCACACTTCGCACTGCACCGACTGGGGCTCGCTCCCACCGGCGCAGCGGCCGCATCGCCTCCCGCACCTCCCACAGGGCCCGGCCCCTTGCCTTACGCGCAAGGGCCGCAGGCCCTGTTTGGCATGGCCGAGCCGCCCGGCGTCTGGATGGGCGCCATGGTGCCCAAGCGCTGGGCCCGCCGCGCGGTCACCCGCAACACCATCAAGCGGCAGATCCATGCCGTGGCCGCCTCGTTCGAGTCCCAGTTGCCGCAGGCCGCGCACGTGGTGCGCCTGCGGGCGACGTTCGACCGCAAACAGTTCACCAGCGCCACGTCCGATGCCCTCAAGCAGGCGGTTCGCGCCGAACTGCTGCAGCTGTTCGGCTACGCCGTGCGGCGCAGCGGCGGCGCTGCCACCGCCACTGGGGCACCGACGGCGGCGACCCACCAGCCCGCCCCGGCGCCTGTGTCATGATGCGCGCGCTGCTGATGGCGCTGGTGCGTGGCTACCGGCTGGTGCTGAGCCCCTGGCTCGGATCGGCCTGCCGTTTCGAGCCCACGTGTTCGGCCTATTCGCTGCAGGCACTTGAACGCCATGGCGCCGCGGCCGGAACTTATCTGACGCTGCACCGTCTGGCACGGTGCCAGCCCTGGTGCGATGGAGGGCATGATCCGGTGCCTGATGAACTGCCCCGCGCACTGCGGCTGTTCTCGCGCCTGTCTCCTTCCACGTCCTCCACCCCCTCCTCACCGAAGAAGTCTTCATGAACGACATTCGCCGCACCATCCTGTGGGTGATATTTGGCTTTTCCATGGTTCTGCTATGGGACAAGTGGCAAGTGCACAACGGCCACAAGGCCACCTTCTTCCCCGGTGCAACGCCTGCCGCCGTCGCGCCCGCGTCTTCGGCGCCAGCTGCCTCGGGCACCGCCGGCGCTTCCACCGTGCCGGCCCCCACGGCCGCAGCGGCGCCCGCGAATGCGCAGCAGGTGCCGGGCGGCGTGCCGCAGCCGGCAGCGGCGGCACAGCGCCAGCGCGTCACCCTGACCAGCGACGTGCTGCGCCTGACCTTCGACAGCGAAGGCGGCTCGCTCACGCATGGCGAACTGCTCAAGTACCCCGACATGGCCGACAAGTCCAAGCCGTTCATGCTGCTGGACGAAAGCGCGCAGCGCGTGTACGTGGCGCAGACCGGCCTGATCGGCGGCGCCTACCCCACGCACAAGACGGCGATGTCGGTGGTGGCCGGCAACCGCGACCTGCAGGACGGCCAGAACGAGATCAGCGTGCGCTTCGAATCCGCCGACCTGGGCGGCGTGAAGCTGGCCAAGACCTGGACCGTGAAGCGCGGCGCCTACGACGTGGCCGTGAAGCACGAGATCGTGAACACCGGCACCGCGCCCGTGTCGCCCCAGCTGTACCTGCAGTTGGTGCGCGACGGCAACAAGCCGCCGGGCGAGTCGTCGTTCTATTCGACCTTCACCGGCCCCGCGGTCTATACCGAAGCCAAGAAGTACCACAAGGTCGAATTCAAGGACATCGAGAACGGCAAGGCCGAAATCGACAAGTCCTCCACCAACGGCTACGTGGCCATGGTGCAGCATTACTTCGCCAGCGCCTGGTTGCTGGGCAACGACGTGCAGCGCGACCTGTTCGTGCGCAAGGTGGACACCAACCTGTACTCGGTCGGCATGATCACCCCGGTCGGCGAGATCGCACCGGGGCAGTCCAAGACGGTGGACGCACGCCTGTTCGCCGGCCCGCAGGTCGAGACGATGCTGGAATCGCTCACCCCCGGCCTGGAATTGGTGAAGGACTACGGCTGGCTCACCATCCTGGCCAAGCCCCTGTACTGGCTGCTCGACCAGCTGCACAAGGTGCTGAACAACTGGGGCTGGTCCATCGTGGCGCTGGTGTTCCTGCTGAAGATCGCGTTCTACTGGCTCAATGCGAAGGCGTACGCCAGCATGGCCAAGATGAAGGCCATCAACCCCAAGATCATGGAGATGCGCGAGCGCCTGAAGGACAAGCCGCAACAGATGCAGCAGGAGATGATGCGCATCTACCGCGAGGAGAAGGTCAACCCGATGGGCGGCTGCTTCCCCATCATGATCCAGATCCCCGTGTTCATCGCGCTCTACTGGGTGCTGCTGTCCAGCGTGGAAATGCGCAACGCGCCGTGGATCGGCTGGATCAAGGACCTGTCCTCGCCCGACCCGTTCTTCATCCTGCCGCTGCTGATGACCGCCAGCTCGCTGCTGCAGACCGCGCTGAACCCCGCACCGCCCGATCCGCTGCAGGCCAAGATGATGTGGTTCATGCCGCTGATCTTCAGCGTGATGTTCTTCTTCTTCCCGGCGGGTCTGGTGCTGTACTGGCTGACGAACAACATCCTGTCGATCGCGCAGCAGTGGATCATCAACACGCGCATGGGCGTGCCGCCGCAGTTCAACCTGCCGAAGTTCCGCTGACCCGCAACGCAGCGCGGACGCGCTGCGTTTGCGACACATTCCACGGCCGCTGTACAGCGGCCGTTTTTCATTGGGTACGATGCTTGCTTGCCACCTGCGGCATCTTTCATCCACTTTCGTTAACCGACGAGGAGACCTGGCCAATGAAACAGCAGCGTACGACTTTCAAATGGAGCGCACTGGGCATCGCGGTCCTGCTGGCAGCAGGATCGGCCCATGCCGCAACGATGCGGTGGGCCGGCGCCAACGACATCCTGACCGTGGACCCCCACGCCCAGAACCACCAGACGACGCATGCCTTCCTGCAGCAGGTGTACGAGAGCCTGGTGCGCTATGACGAGAAGTACCAGATCCAGCCCGCTCTCGGCACGAAGTGGACCCAGATCTCCCCCACGCAGGTGCGCTTCGAACTGCGCAAGGGCGTCAAATTCCACGACGGTGCGCCGTTCACGGCCGACGATGTGGTGTTCTCGCTCACCCGCGCCATGACGCCCCCCTCGAACATGCAGTCCGCCGTGCAGAGCATCAAGGAAGTGAAGAAAGTCGACGACTTCACCGTGGACCTGATCTTGAAGGGCCCCAACCCCGTGCTGCTGCGCGAGCTGACCGAGGCCCGCATCATGAACAAGGCCTGGGCCGAGAAGAACAACTCGACCAAAGCGCAGGACTATGCCGGCAAGGAAGAGAACTTCGCCTCGCGCAACGCCAACGGCACCGGCCCCTTCATCATGGTGGGCTGGCAGCCCGACGTGAAGGTCACGCTCAAGAAGAACCCGGACTGGTGGGACAAGCCCAAGGGCAACATCGACGAAGTCGTGTTCACTCCCATCAAGTCGGCGGCCACGCGCTCGGCCGCGCTGATTTCCGGCCAGGTCGATTTCGTCGTCGATCCGCCCACGCAAGATCTGGCGCGCATGAAGTCCAGCCCCGACATCACGCTGATCGAAGGCGCCGAGAACCGCACCATCTACCTGGGCCTGGACCAGTTCCGCGACGAACTGCCGGGTGCCGGCACGCCGGGCAAGAACCCGCTCAAGGACAAGCGCGTGCGCCAGGCGCTCTACCAGGCCATCGATTCGGCCGGCATCCACAGCCGCACCATGCGCAACCTGTCGGTGCCTGCCGGCACCATGGTCGCGCCCATGGTCCACGGCTGGAGCAAGAGCCTGGACGAGCGTGCCGCCAAGTACGACGTCGAAGCCGCCAAGAAGCTGCTGGCCGATGCGGGCTACCCCCAGGGCTTTTCGCTCAAGCTCGACTGCCCCAATGACCGCTACGTGAACGACGAAGCGATCTGCCAGGCCGTCACCGCCATGTGGACGCGCATCGGCGTGAAGACCACGCTGCAGGCCGCCCCCATGGCCCAGTTCGTCAGCCGCGTGATGAACAACGACGTGAGCGCCTATCTGTTCGGCTGGGGCGTGGCGACGTTCGACTCGCTCTATTCGCTGGATTCGTTGATGGCCACCAAGGCCGGCAAGACGGCTGCGGGCACCTACAACGGCGGCCGCTTCAGCGATGCCAAGCTCGACGAAATGATCAGCCAGATCAAGGTGGAGATGGATGCGCCCAAGCGCGACGCGCTGATCGCCGATGCCCTCAAGCTGGTCAAGGACGAGTACTACTACCTGCCCCTGCACCACCAGATCCGCCCCTGGGCGATGCGCAAGGGCGTGGAGACGCTGCACCGCGCGGACGACCGCCCGATGCCCAACTGGACCACGATCAAGTAAGCCCTCCGATCGGACCGAACGCAAAGCCCGCCCCTGGCGGGCTTTGTCTTTTGCGGGCGTGGTGCCGCGCCCCGTGCAGGGGTGTGCCATGCGAATGGCGCAGCTATCATGCCCCGGTCCCCCAGCCCACTCTCTTCGCATGCTGCCCCGCCACTCCGACCCCATCGCCGCCATCGCCACCGCACCGGGGCGCGGCGCCGTGGGCATCGTGCGGGTCTCGGGCCGGGGTCTGGGACCGCTCACCGAGGCGCTGTGCGGGCGCGCCCTGCGACCGCGCGAAGCCACGTACCTGCCCTTTCGCGATGCGGCCGGCCAGTCCATCGACCAGGGGCTGGCGCTGTATTTTCCCGCGCCCCACAGCTACACGGGCGAGGACGTGCTGGAGCTGCAGGCGCACGGCGGCCCCGTGGTGCTGCAGCTACTGCTGGCGCGCTGCCTGGAAGCCGCCACCCAGGCCGACGCGGCCAGCGGCCGGGCCCGCCTGCCCGGCCTGCGCCTGGCACAACCGGGCGAGTTCACCGAGCGGGCCTTCTTCAACGACAAGATCGATCTGGCGCAGGCTGAAGCCATTGCCGACCTGATCGATGCAAGCACCGAAGCCGCGGCGCGAAGCGCCAGCCGTTCCCTGGCGGGCGCGTTCTCGCACGAGATCCACCGCCTGCGCGATGCCCTCATCCACCTGCGCATGCTGGTGGAGGCCACGCTCGACTTTCCCGAAGAAGAAATCGACTTCCTGCGCAAGGCAGACGCCAGCGGGCAGCTGTCGAATTTGCAGCAGACGCTGGCCGCCGTCATGCAGCGCACGCGCCAGGGCGCGCTGCTGCGCGAGGGCATCAAGGTAGTGATCGCCGGGCAGCCCAACGCCGGCAAGAGTTCGCTGCTGAATGCCCTGGCTGGCGCCGAGCTGGCCATCGTCACGCCCATCGCCGGCACCACGCGCGACAAGGTGCAGCAGACCATCCAGATCGAGGGCGTGCCGCTGCACGTGATCGACACGGCGGGCCTGCGCGAGAGCGACGACGAGGTGGAGAAGATCGGCATCGCGCGCGCCTGGGACGAGATCGCCGCGGCCGACGCCGTGCTCTTCCTACACGACCTCACGCGCGCCGATGCGGCCGACTACCAGTCGGCCGATGCCGACATCGCCGGCACCATCGCCCGGACGCTGCCCAGCCATGTGCCGGTCATCGACGTGTGGAACAAAACCGATCAGGCACCGGGCCACAGCGCTACCGCCATGCCGGACCGACCGGCGGTCCACCTCTCGGCCCGCACGGGGGACGGGCTGGACGCACTGCGCCGCCTGCTGCTGGACGTGGCCGGATGGCAGTCGGCCCCCGAGGGCGTCTACATCGCTCGGGCGCGGCATTTGCAGGCGCTCCAGGCAGTGGACGGCCACCTGATGGAGGCCGCGGCGCAGCTGCATTCGCCAGGCCCGGCGCTCGATCTGCTGGCCGAGGAACTGCGGCTGGCGCAGCAGGCCCTCAATGCCATCACGGGGGAATTCACCTCCGACGATCTGCTGGGCGTGATCTTCTCCAGCTTCTGCATCGGAAAATGACGCACCCGCGGAACGGTTGCGTTTTGTAAGGAGTGGTAAAGAGTGCTTGTGCGCCGAACGCATCGGGCTTAACTTCCGCGCCACTATGAATGCTGTGCTGTCATCCCACACCCCAAAAATGGACCTCACGGGTCTCGTGCAGGCCATCGCCCAAGCGCCGGCGGAAGACAGCATGATGAACCCGCTGACCACGGAGCAATGGGACCTGCTGTCGGGCTACCTGCTGCCCATGTCACTCGCCACCGGCCACACCCTGTTCACGCAAGGCGCCAGCGACCGCACGCTGTACTTCGTGGAAAGCGGCAGCCTCAGCGTGCACTACGAAGACGAAAAAGACCGCCTGCGCCTGGCGATCGTCGGCCCCGGCTCCGTCGTGGGCGAGAGCGCCTTCTTCTCGCACAAGCCCCGCACCGCCACCGTGCAGGCAGGCGCTCCGTCCAAGCTCTGGAACCTGACGGCGCTGCGGTTTTCCGAGCTCTCCAACCGCCAGCCGGCCGTGGCCCTCAGCCTGGCCATGGCCATGGGTTCGGTGCTGTCCAAGCGGCTCGGCAACCGCCGCCGGCGTGTTGCTGCGACCTGACACCTGAGCCCCCATCGGGCCCGTGCCGGCGCCTGCGGACGCGGGAAAGCCATTGGCTCCCGGAGCGCGCGTTACACTCGTTTTCGAACTTTTGGCGCTATCCGAAAAAGGCACGGCATGTCACTTTTCAGTTGGTTCAACCGCAAACCCCCTGCGCCCCGGCAGCGCCCGGCGGTGGAGCCCTCCGGTCTGCTGAATGCAGACGCCACGGTGCCCCTGGTGCCCGGACGCGGCCCCGGCAAACCGATGGCCGAGCCTGCGGCAGAACACGCGGCCAACCGCAAGAACGAGCGCATGGAGCGGCGCGAACTGCTCTACACCGTGGTGCGCGATGCCATGGTCCGCGCGGGCGTGCTGTCCGCGGGCTACAAATTCAAGGTGCTGTCCCTGGACCAGCGCGGCCGCCAGTTCCTGGTGATGATGGACCTGGCCCGCGAATACGGCGGCGAGACCGTCCGCCTGAGCGAGATCGAGGCGCTCATCGCCCAGACCGCCAAGACCCGCTTCGACATTCTGGTGACCGCCGTGTACTGGCGCATCAACGACCACGTGGCCGTCGGCATGCCCAGCAAAGGCCTCGCGCCCCACGGCGTAGCCGGCCCTTCCGTGCTGCACGTGCCGGCCCCGGTGGCGCGTCCTCCGGCCCACGCGCCGGCCCCTGCACCCGTGGCCGCCCCGCCCATCGATCCGCTGCTCGCGCCGCGCAGCGCGCCCCTGGTGCCCCCAGCGCCGCCGGCCCGCGCCCCTGCCAAGGCGTTCGACCCGATTGAGGCCGACGAAGTGGCGGCCTTCAAGCGGGCCCTGGACAACGCCGCCGCGGCCAAGCCCCCCGCACCGGCACCGCGCACGGGGGTGTCCACGCGCTCGGGACCGCTGCTGCCTTCGACGCCCACCGGTTTCGAAGACACGGAAATGCCGGGCAGCGACGCGCGCTCACCCGATCTGAGCAACACGCAGTACGGCGACCTGCGCTGAGCCGCACCAGCGGCGGCACGGGCCTCATCCCCCAGCCGCCGCCGCGTGTCGGCCTGCAACGGATCAGTACACGTCGCGCCGGTAGCGGCCCTCGGTGATCAGCGCATCGACGGCATCGGCGCCGAGCACCTCCACCATCGCCGCGTCCACGCCGGCCGCCATGCCTTCGGCGCTGCCGCACACATAGACCACCGCGCCCTGCGCGATCCATTCGCGCAAGGGGCCCGCCGCATCGCGCAGCCGGTCCTGCACATGGCGATGGGCCTCCCCATCGCGGGAGAAAACCCGGTCCAGCCGTTCGAGAAAGCCCTGGTTCTGCCAGCCACCGATTTCTTCGGCGCACAGGTTGTCATGGGCCCGCTGGCGCTCGCCGAACAGCAGCCAGTTGCGCCGGTGGCCCGCACGCACCCGGGCCCGCAGGTGGGAGCGCAGGCCTGCCAGGCCCGATCCATTGCCGATGAAGAGGCAAGGTGCGTCGCCCGGGGCGGCATCGAAGCGCGGATTGGCCACCAGGCGCAAAGCCACTTCGGCACCCAGCGGGGCATGGGCGGTGAGCCAGCCCGACGCCAGCCCCAGCCCCTGGGAATGCCGCTCCTGGCGGACCAGCAACTGCAGCGCGCCGTCGCCAGGCAGGGAGGCCACGGAATAGGTGCGAGGCGCCAGGGCCACCAGCGCATCGGCACAGGCCTGGGCAGATGCCCCGGCAGCGTCCGACGGCGGCGGGGGCAGCACGCTCACCGCCAGGGCCTCGGCCAGCGTGGTCCTGCCGCCCCCGTGCTGCACCGGCGCAGCGCCATCGGCGCCCGCAGCTTGCAACCAGGCCGCGACGGCCCCGGGCGCGTGGCGCGGCAGCACCTCCACCAAGGCGCCCGGATGCCATTCGGCCGGGGTGCCTGCGGTGAACGACACCTCGAACAAGGGGTGGCCCAGGCTGCCCGGATTGAGGCAATCGCGCCGCTCCAGGCGCCACGGCGCGTAGATGGGCGCCATACCGCCTTCCAACGCCCCCTCCAGGGCCAGATGCGCGACGCCGTCCAGTGCGGCCAGGGCCTCGCTCCAGCGGGCCAGGGCCGCAGGATCTGCATCGTCCACTTCGATGAGCGGAAACAGCGGCACGGCGCCCGCCCGGCGCAGGCCTTCGTCCAGGGCGTGGCCGAAGCCGCAAAAGCGCTTGTAGTTGCGGTCGCCCAGCGCGAGCAGGCCGTAGCGCACGCCCTGCAGCGAGTCCAGCGGCTGTTGTGTCAGCAACCGGGCGAAACGGCGGGCGTTGTCGGGCGGCTCGCCCTCGCCGAAGCTGCTGGCCACCAGCAGCACGCGGCGGTGCCCGGCCAGCATCGCGGGCGTGAGCGCCTGCAGCGATTGCACAGCCACACCCAAGCCGGCGCGCTGCAATGCGGCCGCGCTCTGCAGCGCCATGCGCTCGGCTTGGCCGGCCTGGCTGGCGTAGGCGACCAGCAGCGTGTCGGCGCCCTGCGCCGCGCCGCCTGCCGCCAGTGGTGCGGGCTGCCCGTGGGCGGCGCGCGCGGCCTCCGTGGCACGGCGCTGGCGACGGCGCCCCAGGTAGAGCATCCAGCCGGTGACCGCGAAGAGCGGCATGGCCAGGCTGGCCACCATCACCGCCACCCGGCCGGGCAGGCCGAAGTAGGTGCCCATGTGCAAGGGATAGATGGTGGCGAGCGCGCGTGCCGCGGTGCTGCGCTGGGCATGGCGGTCGTCCAACGGTACCTCGCCGGTCAAGGGCTCGATGGACATCCGGTTGCGCTGGCGGTCATGCGTCGCGTCCGCGGCCAGCCAGGTGAACTGCACGGCCTGCGTGGGCCGCGCTGGCAGGCGCAGGCTGGCCTGAGTCCAGGGCCCTGCCCGCTGCTCGAACGTGCGCCAGGCGCGCGTGAGGTCCAGCGGCGCGGCATCGGCGGCATCGGGCCCGGCCTTGCCGCCCGCGCGCGGGGCAGGGGCTGCCGTGCGCGCTGGGCGCGGAATGCCGGCCCAGCCGTCCACCGTGTCGCGCACCGCATCGAACGCCCAGTAAAGCCCGGTGGCGGTGAGCACGAGGTACACCACCAGCGCCCACGTGCCGACCACCGAATGCAGCGCCCACAGGAGCGAGCGGCCCTTGAGCGCCGGATCGAACGTGAGCCAGGTGCGCCAGCGCAGCGGGTGGCGCGGCCAGCGCAGGTACAGGCCCGAGAGCGACAGTGCAAGCAGGCACAGCGCGAGCACGCCCGTGGCCACGCGGCCGGAGTCGCGCGGCAGCAGCAGCCAGCGGTGCAGCGCCTCGATCCATTCGAAGGCGTCCTGCCCCTTCAGCGCCGGCTGCAGCGCGCCGGTGTAGGGGTGCACGTAGACGGTGTCGCCCCGGCGCTCGCCGGGACGCGCCTGGAAGATCACCCGCGCCGCCGCACCGGGTTGCGATTGCACCGTCAGGGTGCTGATGCGTGGGTAGCCGGGCACGCGCGCCACAGCGTCCACGATCTGCTGCGGGGTGAGCATGGGCCCGGCGTGCGGCGTGACCTGGCGCACGCCGGGGTTGAGGGCGTCCAGGATTTCCTCATGGAAGGACAGCAGCGCCCCGGACAAGCCGATGGCCACGAGCACGGTCCCCGCCGTGATGCCCAGGAACCAGTGCACCTGGAACCACGCCTGCCGCAGCGAGGGCAGCGCCAGCCGGCGCCATGGTGCACGCCGGGCCTCCGATGCCCCGCCCTGCGGCTGGCAAGCCCCGTCAGGGGCCAACGCACCAGCGCTCCGGGCCAGCGGCTGGGATGTGGCGCCGTCGCGGTTCACAGGCCCGCCCCTTCGCCAGGTCCGGCGTGCGCCAGAGCCTGGCCGGGGGCGGAAAGAGAGACAGCCCGCAGGCCGGAGCGGCGCGGGTCGAACGGGACAAGGCGGGACATAGCGGACGGAACCCAGGAAAGAAGCGAACGAGAAAAGCCATTCCATCTGCAGCAGCGCCAACGCCCCACGCCGCGGCGGTCTCCAGCCGAACGCCGGAACGAATCCGCCGGATGAGAATGATTGCTAATTTTATCGCGCCTGCCCACCCAGGGGCCGTGGCGGGCCCGGCCAGCGGCTTTCCGTCCCGGACTCAGTGGCCGGCGAAGTCCACCAGCGTGTACAGCGGCAGGCCCGCGTCCCGCAGACGCTGCGAGCCACCCAGCTCGGGCAGGTCCACGATGGCCGCGCCCTCGGTCACCATCGCGCCCAGCCGCTCTAGCAGATTCTTGCCCGCCATCATCGTGCCGCCCGTGGCGATCAGATCGTCGATGAGCAGCACGCGGTCGCCCGGCTTCACGGCGTCGGCATGCAACTCCACGGTGGCGCTGCCGTATTCCAGTTCGTAGGTTTCCTCGACCGTGGTGAAGGGCAGCTTGCCTTTCTTGCGGATCGGCACGAAGCCCACGTTCAGCTCATAGGCCACGACCGCGCCCAGAATGAAGCCGCGCGCATCCAGCCCGGCCACCACATCGGGCCGCAGGGCCCGGTCCATGTAGCGGTGCACGAAGGCATCGATGAGCACGCGGAACACCTTCGGGTCCTGCAGCAGCGGGGTGATGTCCCGGAACTGCACGCCCGGCGCGGGCCAGTCGGGCACCGTGCGGATGTGCTGGCGAAGGTATTCGTTGACGCTGAGGGCTTGCATGGCGCGGTGGAGAAGGCTGGAAGGAAAAGGCCGCCCGCTCGCGGCAGCACAGGTGCCGCCACGCCAGGGGGAGGGAAAGAAGGGAAGGAATGCAGTGTATCGGCGGGGCAGCCGCTTGCGGCTGCCGGACGCTCACACCCGCAGCAAGGCGTCTTCCGCCAGCGCCAGCGCCGTGGGGTGGCCCGAGAGCACCAGCGTGTCGCCTTCCGCCAGCACCGTGGCATCGTCCGGCTGCGACATGCGGCCGTCCTTGTGGCGCAGGTTCACCACCCGAACGCCCATCGCATGCAGGGCCAGCGGCCCCAGCGTCTGGCCCAGCGGCCGCACCCCGGGGGGCAGCGTGATGGACGCCAGCCGCTCCTGGTCGCGCTCGGACACGGTGTCGTCGTCCGCCCCGTGGAAGTAGCCGCGCAGCAGGTTGTAGCGGGCATCGCGCTGGTCCTGCACCAGGCGCAGCACGCGCCGCATGGGCACACCGACCAGCGCCAGCGCATGGCTGGCCAGCATCAGCGAACCTTCGATGGCCTCGGGCACCACCTCGGTCGCGCCGGCGGCCTGCAATTTGTCGAGGTATTGGTCGTCCTGCGTGCGCACCACCACCGGCACCTGCGGCGCGTGCTCGCGCGTGTTGGCCAGCACCTTGAGCGTGGCGGGAATGTCCAGGTACGTCACCGCCACGGCACTGGCGCGCACCAGCCCGGCCGCCATCAGGGCCTGCAGCCGCGTGGCATCGCCGTACACCACGGAATCCCCGGCCGCCGCGGCCTGGCGTACCCGGTCGGGGTCCAGGTCCAGCGCCATGTAGGGAATGCCTTCGCGCTCCAGCATCCGCGCCAGGTTCTGGCCGCAGCGCCCATAGCCGCAGATCAGCACGTGCTTGCTGGTGTTGATCGACTTGCGTGCGATGGTGGTCATCTGCAGCGACTGCTGCAGCCAGTCGCTGGCGACCAGCTTCATCACGATGCGGTTGCTGTACAGGATGAGGAACGGCGTCGCCAGCATCGACAGCACCATCGCGGCCAGGATGGGGTTCATCAGCGCGGGCTGCACCAGCCCGTGCTCCTGCGTGAGCGACAGCAGCACGAAACCGAACTCCCCCGCCTGCGCCAGATACAGCCCCGTGCGCAGCGACACGCCCGTGGTGGCGCCCATGCCGCGCGCCAGCACCAGGATCACGCCGGCCTTGACCAGCAGGGGCACCACCAGGAGCAGCAGCACCAGCGCCCAGCGCTCCAGCAGGATGTGCCAGTCCAGCATCATCCCCACGGTGATGAAGAACAGGCCCAGCAGCACGTCGTGGAAGGGCCGGATGTCCGTGCCCACCTGGTGGCGGTATTCGGTTTCGGACACCAGCACGCCGGCGATGAAGGCCCCGAGCGCCAGCGACAGCCCCGCCGTCTCGGTCAGCCAGGCCAACCCCAGCGTGATGAGCAGCAGGTTCAGCATGAACAGCTCGTCGCTCTTGCGGCGCGCCACCAGCGTGAGCCACCAGCGCATCACCCGCTGGCCACCCGCCAGCAGCACGCCCACCAGCACCGTGGCCTTGAGCAGCGCCAGGCCCAGCGCCACGAACAGCTGGTCCGGCCGGGAGCCGAGCGCCGGGATCAACACCAGCAGCGGCACCACGGCCAGGTCCTGGAACAGCAGGATGCCCAGGACGCGGCGGCCGTGCTCGCTCTCCAGTTCCGCCCGCTCGGCCATCAGCTTGACCACGATGGCGGTGCTGCTCATCACCAGCGTGCCGGCCAGGGCCAGCGCCGTCTGCCAGCCCATGTCCCAGATGCCGCCCACGTAGCGCGACAGCAGCAGCACGCCCGCCATGGTGGCCGCCATGGTCAGCGCCACCTGCATCAGGCCCAGGCCGAACACGAACTGCCGCATGGCGCGCAGCTTGGACAGGCTGAACTCCAGGCCGATGGCGAACATGAGGAACACCACGCCGAACTCGCCCAGGTGGCGCACGCCTTCGGAGTTCTGGGCCAGCGCCAGCGCATGGGGCCCGATCAGGATGCCCGCCGCCAAGTAGCCCAGCATCGGCGGCAGCTTGAGGCTGCGGCACGCCACCACCCCCAGCACGGCAGCCAGCAGGTAGAGCAACGTCAAGGCAAGTGAGGACATGCACGGATGCTAGCCCAGGCGCGGCGCAGGCCCATGGTCCGGCCGATAGAATCCGCGCATGCTTTCCGCCCCCGCCGCGCCTGCGCCCTTCCATGCCGACCAGGCGCTGCGCCTGGCCCGCGAAACCTTCGATATCGAGGCCGCCGCCCTGACCGGCCTGTCGGCCCGTGTGGACGCGAGCTTCGCCAGCGCCGTCGAGCGCGTGCTCGCCACCACGGGGCGCGTCGTGGTGATGGGCATGGGCAAGAGCGGCCACATCGGCCGCAAGATCGCCGCCACCCTGGCCTCTACCGGCACACCCGCCTTTTTCGTGCATCCTGCGGAAGCCAGCCATGGCGACCTGGGCATGGTCACGCCGGGCGATCTGGTCCTGGGCATCTCCAACAGCGGCGAAAGCGCCGAGCTCACCGTGCTGCTGCCCGTGCTCAAGCGCTTGGGCGTACCGCTCGTGGCCATGACCGGGGGGCTTCAGTCCACCCTGGCGCGCCATGCCGATCTGGTGCTGGACTGCAGCGTGGACCGCGAGGCCTGCCCGCTCAACCTGGCCCCCACCGCCAGCACCACCGCGCAGCTGGCCATGGGCGACGCCCTGGCCGTCGCCCTGCTGGACGCCCGCGGGTTCCGGTCCGAAGACTTCGCGCGCTCCCACCCCGGCGGGGCCCTGGGCCGCAAGCTGCTCACGCACGTGAGCGACGTCATGCGCTCGGGCGAGGAGATCGCGCGCGTGGCGCCCGGCGCATCGTTCAGCGAACTCATGCGCGAGATGAGCGCCAAGCGCCTGGGCGCCTCGGCCGTGGTGGACGGTGCGGGCCGCGTGCTCGGCATCTTCACCGACGGCGACCTGCGCCGGCGCATCGAAGCCGGCGCGGAACTGCGCGGCGCCACCGCGGGCGAGGTCATGCACCCCGGCCCGCGCACCATCGCCCCCGACGCGCTGGCCGTGGACGCCGCCGAGATGATGGAGCGCCACGCCATTACCAGCGTGCTGGTGGCCCATCCGGACGGTCTTCTCGTCGGCGTGGTGCACATCGGCGACCTGATGCGCGCGAAGGTCATCTGATGGACCAGCCCCTCGCCCGCGCCACGGCCGGTGCGGCAACGCCCGCCAGCCAGCCGCTGCCGCCCCTGCAGCCCGCCCTGCAGTTCGATGCGCAACTGCTGCTGCGCGCGCAGGGCGTGCGCGTGGCGTTTTTCGACGTGGACGGCGTACTCACCGACGGCGGCCTGTACTTCAGCGAAGCCGGCGAGACGCTCAAGCGCTTTCACACGCTCGACGGCCACGGCATCAAGCTGCTGCAAAAGGCCGGAATCACCCCCGCCGTGGTGACGGGCCGCGATGCCCCCGCGCTGCGCCTGCGCCTGAAGAACCTGGGCGTGGTGCATGCCCGCTTCGGCACCGAAGACAAGCGCCCGGCCGCCGAATCCATCCTGGCCGAACTGGGACTCGACTGGGCACAGGCCGCCGTGATCGGCGATGACTGGCCCGACCTGCCTCTGATGCGCCGCTGCGCACTCGCCTGCGCGCCCTGCCATGCTCACATCGAGGCCCGCGCCGTGGCCCACCACGTCACCGCCGCAGCGGGCGGGGCCGGCGCGGCGCGCGAGTTCTGCGACCTGCTGCTGGTGGCCAGTGGCCGCTATGCCCAACTGCTGGAGGCCTACACCGCATGATCGCCACGCTGCGCCGGGGCTGGGACCGGCTGTCCATCTACCTTCCCGTGGCCCTCATGGGGCTCATGGCGCTGGGCACGTGGTGGCTGGTGCGCAACGCGCCCACACCGGCCAAGCCCGTGCAGGAACGCCCGCCGACGCACGAGCCGGACTATTTCATGAAGACCTTCTCGGTCAAGAGCTTCGATGCCACCGGCCGGCTGCAAAGCGATGTCCGCGGCGACTTCGCGCGCCACTACCTGGACACCGACACGCTGGAGATCGACAAGGCCCACATGCGCTCGGTCGCGCCCGATGGCCGCCTGACCATCGCCACGGCCGACCGCGCGCTCACCAATGCGGACGGCTCCGAGGTGCAGCTGTTCGGCAACGCCATCGTCACCCGCGAGCCCCTGGTGCGGCCCGGGCGCGAGCCGCTGCCGCGCCTGCAGTTCCGGGGCGAGTTCCTGCACGCGTGGCTGAACGACGAGCGGGTGCAGTCGAACCAGCCGGTCACGCTGACGCGGGGCAAGGACCAGTTCACCGCCGACACCATGGACTACAACAACCTCAGCCAGATCATGCAGCTGCAGGGCCGCGTGAAGGGCATGCTGATGCCGCCGGCCGGCAAGTGACCGGCACTGGACGGCGCACGATGCCTAACCACCCCTCAGGAGCCCCCATGCCTTCCAGCCCCCTGGTGTTCATCACCGGCGCATCCAGCGGCATCGGCCAGGCGCTCGCCCTGCGCTTTCACCAGGCCGGCTACCGGCTCGCGCTGGTGGCCCGCCGCACGGCAGAGATGCAATCGTGGGCCAGCGCAAACAACATCCCGGCAGATAGCTATCAAATTTATAGCGCCGATGTGGCACAGCCCGAAAGCATCGTGGCGGCGGGCCAGGATTGCATGGCCCGGCAAGGGGTGCCCGATGTCGTCATCGCCAACGCGGGCATCAGCGTGGGCATGGACACCGCCGTGCGCGAGGACATCGACGTGATGGCACGCACCTTCGCCACCAACAACATCGGCATGGCGGCCACGTTCCAGCCGTTCGTGGATGCGATGGCCCAACGCGGCAGCGGGGCGCTCGTGGGCATCGGCAGCGTCGCCGGCATCCGGGGCCTGCCCGGCCACGGCGCCTACTGCGGCAGCAAGGCGGCGGTCATCAGCTACTGCGAAAGCCTGCGGGGCGAATTGCGTTCGTCGGGGGTGCGGGTGGTCACGCTGTGCCCGGGGTACATCGACACCCCGCTCACCCGGCAGAACCGCTACGCCATGCCTTTCTTGATGCAGCCCGGTGACTTTGCCGACCGCGCGTTCGCCGCGATCCGCGCGGGCGCGAGCTACCGCGTCATTCCCTGGCAGATGGGCGTGGTGGCCAAGTTGCTGCGTGTGCTGCCGAACGGGCTTTTCGACCGCCTGCTGTCGGGCCGCCCGAGAAAGCACCGGCAAAAAAGCGGCGCCCCGCACTGACCGGGCACGGGGCCCGCCTCGGGGTTCCAGCCGGCGGCGCCCACAAAAAAGGCCCCTGACAAGGGGCCTTTTGTTCTTGCGCGAGAAGCCTTCACGGATGGGAAGGGCCCTCGCTGCGGGAGAGGATCAGTAGCCGCCGTTGCCGCCACCACCGTAGCCGCCACCGCCACCACCGTTGCGGCCACCGCCGCCGCCATTGCGCGAACCGGAGCCGTAGGGGCTGCGGAAACCGCCATCGCCGCGACCACCGCCGCCGCCATAACCACCACCGCCGCCTTCGCCGCGGCCACCACCACCGTAGCCACCGCCGCCGCCATCACTGCGGCCGCCACCGTAGCCACCGCCGCCGCCATCACTGCGGCCGCCACCGTAGCCACCGCCACCGCTGCGACCACCGCCGCCGCCGTATCCGCCGCCGCCACCACCGCCGTAGCCGCCACCACCACCACCGCCGCCAAAACCGCCGCTGCGGGGGGGACGGGGTTCCATGGGACGCGCCTCGTTCACCACGATGCTGCGGCCGCCCAGGGGCTGGCCGTTCATGCCCTGGATGGCGGCTTGCGCTTCAGGGTCGCTGCCCATCTCGACGAAGCCAAAGCCCTTCGAGCGGCCCGTGTCGCGCTCCATCATGACTTTGGCGCTCGTCACGGCTCCGAATTGGCCGAAGGCCTGCTCTAGGTCACTGTCACGCACCGAGTACGGCAAATTGCCGACGTACAGTTTGTTGCCCATTACGGGACTCCTCAAAAACACATTGATAAAGCGATGGAGTCCCGAAAACGCAGCCAGTGAATCACAAAGATGTCCCATGCGCGAAACTGACGGATCCCCGCAAACGTCGACGCGAAAAATATCTCGCCGATGCATTATGGGCCATAAATTCCGCAAAAAAGCAAGGTGCCGGACACGGGCCAAACGCGCTGGCTCAGCCATGAAAAAAGGGCCCCGAAGGACCCTTTTTTGAAATGCTGTCAGCGTGAGCTTAGTAGCTGCTGCGGCCACCGCCGTAGCCACCACCGCCACCACCGCCGCCGAAACCACCGCTGCGGCCGCCACCACCGCCGTAGCCGCCGCCACCGCCGTTGCCGCCACCGAAGCCGCCGCCACCGCTGCGGGGGGGACGGGGTTCCATCGGACGGGCTTCGTTGACCACGAGGTCACGGCCGCCGAAGTTTTGACCATGCGCGCCTTGGATGGCGGCTTGCGCTTCGGCATCGCTGCCCATTTCGACGAAGCCGAAACCCTTGGAGCGGCCGGTGTCACGTTCCATCATGACCTTGGCGCTTTGCACGGCGCCGTACTGGCTGAACGTTTGTTGCAGGTCGTCGTCGCGGAAAGAATAGGGCAGGTTGCCCACGTAGAGTTTGTTGCCCATGAAGGACTCCTAAAAAAACAAGAAAACGCGATGGAGCCCGACGCAATCAACAAACCTGTGACGACTTCAAAGACGCGAAACCGACCAATCACCGCTACTTGCGTTCCTGCTTGGCAGAAAGGCAAGGCCCATTATTAACCATCTATTCGGGGTCCAAGCACGAAAATTGGCGCGTCTGCAACGTTTTCGTTGGGTATTTACCCGAAGGCTGGAAGCGCATCGTTACAATCGGCCCGTCTTTGGGGAGTAGCCCGCCCGGCGCACAGACCGCACGGGGGCATGCATCAACAAACTCGGGCCTGCGCGGCCTGTGGTGCATGCGGTTCCATCGGAACTGGGCGAGACCATTGACTGCACACCGATCCCAAAGGCCGGCGTCGGGGTGCAGTCAATGCTCTGCGACCTGTCCGGCCGGACAACTCCCTGCCCCCATGGAAGCCTTTTTCGTTTCGACCGCCATCGTCGCCCTCGCGGAGATGGGGGACAAGACCCAACTCCTTTCCCTCGTTCTCGCGGCGCGTTTTCGCAAGCCCTGGCCGATCGTGCTCGGCATCCTGGTCGCCACGCTGGCCAACCACGCGCTGGCCGGCGCCGTGGGCGCCTGGGTGACGACCGTCGTGGGGCCGCAGGTGCTGCGCTGGGGTCTCGGGCTGTCGTTCATCGCGATGGCGGTGTGGATGCTCATCCCCGATCGGCTGGACGACGACGCATCGGGCGGCGCACCGCGCTTTGGCGTGTTCGGCACCACGCTGATCGCGTTCTTCCTGGCCGAGATGGGCGACAAGACCCAGGTCGCCACGGTGATGCTGGCCGCGCGCTACAGCGCCTACTGGTGGGTGGTGGCCGGCACGACGCTGGGCATGATGCTGGCCAACGCGCCCGTGGTGTGGCTGGGCGAGCGCATCACGCGGCGGGTGCCGATCCGCGCGGTGCACATGGTGTCGGCGGTGATCTTCCTCGCGTTGGGGCTGATCGCGCTTTTCGCACCCGCGGCCTGAACACGCACGGGCCCATGGCCGGCGCGCCCGGGCTTTGGTATAGTGCCCCTTGCGCCGATTTGCATAGCTTGCGGGCGCTTTATAAATACCGCTAAAGACCCGTCCGCCAAGTGACAGACACACCGACCCGGCCTCGTTTTTAGCGACGCCGGGTTTTTTCATGTCCTTCATTGCCACGCCCCAGTCCCTGCATTTCGCCGACGCGCTGCCGCTGCAGGGCGGCGGCGCCATCCGCGACTACACCCTCGCCTTCGAGACCTACGGCACGCTCAACGCCGACCGCTCCAACGCGGTGCTGGTGTGCCATGCGCTGAACGCCTCGCACCACGTGGCGGGCGTGTACGAAGGACAGCCCAAGAGCGAGGGCTGGTGGAACAACATGATCGGCCCCGGCAAGCCGGTGGACACGAACCGCTTCTTCGTGATTGGCATCAACAACCTGGGCTCGTGCTTCGGATCGACCGGCCCGATGGACACGCACCCGGACACGGGCGAGGTGTATGGCGCCGACTTCCCCGTGGTGACGGTGGAGGACTGGGTGAACGCGCAGGCCCGCCTGCTGGACCGCATCGGCGTGCAGCAGCTCGCTGCGGTGCTGGGAGGCAGCCTGGGCGGCATGCAGGCGCTGTCGTGGACGCTGCAGTACCCCGAGCGCGTGCGCCATGCGGTCGTGGTGGCCAGCGCCCCCAATCTCACGGCGGAGAACATCGCCTTCAACGAGGTGGCGCGCCGGGCCATCGTGACCGACCCGGACTTCCATGGCGGGCACTTCTACCGGCACGGGGCGATCCCGCAGCGCGGCCTGCGCATCGCGCGGATGATCGGCCACATCACGTACCTGTCGGACGACGTGATGAACGAAAAATTCGGCCGCCAGCTGCGCCAGACGGTGATGGAAGAGACGCTGCCGGCGGGCACCGCCCCCGGCACGCCCGGCGCAGGGCCGGGCTACCGCTACAGCACGCAGGACATCGAGTTCCAGATCGAGAGCTACCTGCGCTACCAGGGCGACAAGTTCAGCGAGTATTTCGACGCCAACACCTACCTGCTGATCACCCGCGCGCTCGATTACTTCGACCCCGCGCTCGCCTACGGCGGCAACCTCACGCTGGCGCTGGCGCGCGCGACGGCCCGGTTCCTGCTGGTGAGCTTCACCACCGACTGGCGCTTTTCGCCCGCGCGCAGCCGCGAGATCGTGAAGGCGCTGCTCGACAACCGCCGCGACGTGAGCTACGCCGAGATCGACGCACCGCACGGCCACGACGCCTTCCTGCTCGACGACGCCCGCTACATGGGCGTCATCGGCTCGTATTTCGACAGCATCGCCAAGGAGTTCGCATGACCGAGAAAGCCACCATGCATGCGATTTCCCGGCTGGTGCCGCACGGCGCGCGGGTGCTGGACCTGGGCTGCGGCGACGGCGCGATGCTGTCGTACCTGCAGCGCGAGCGCGGCTGCACGGGCTACGGCATCGAGATCGACGACGCCAACGTGCTCGCCTGCGTGCGCCGCGGGGTGAACGTGGTGCAGCTCAACCTGGAGGAAGGGCTGGCGATGTTCGGCGACAACTCGTTCGACCTGGTGCTGCAGATCGACACGCTGCAGCACCTGCGCAACACCGAGGTGATGCTGCGCGAGACGGCCCGCGTGGGCCGCGCGGGCGTGGTGGCGTTTCCCAATTTCGCCCACTGGCCCAACCGGCTGTCGGTGCTGCGCGGGCGCATGCCCGTCACGCGCCGGCTGCCCTACCAGTGGTACGACACGCCCAACATCCGCGTGGGCACGTTCAAGGATTTCGAGGTGCTGGCGCACAAGAACGCCCTGCGCGTGATCGACGCGTTCGGCCTGCAGGACGGGCGCGAGGTGCGCTTCCTGCCGAACGCCCTGGCGGGCACGGCGGTGTTCCACTTCGAGCACGCCTGACGGGCGCGGGGCTGCGGCCCGGAGGCCGACTTGCCGAGGCACGGGGCTGCGTCGGGCGCTGTCCCACGTGCCCAAGCTCCCCCGCACCGGGTCGCCAACACCGTGGAAGTGTCACGAGCACTACAAAACACTCGAACATCCGATTGCTATTATTAATGTAGCAATACGCCCTAGAAAAACATGCCCTGAAGGCATTTTTCGCCCCCGAAATCGCTGCTGCCAAGCAGACTGAATCCCTCAGTACATAGGGTTTTCCCTTAAAGGATTGCCTTCATCCTGCCAAAGTTACGGTTGCTTACGATGGGGTCGGCGTCTTCCGCAGCGCATCCGCCCCGTCTCCCTTCCCTGCGACCGAACCCAAAAAACCGCCATGAGTCCACCCGTCCGCACCCGATCGGTCGCCCGCCGCGTCACCCTGCTGGCCCTGTCCCTGGTGGCGCTGGCCCTCATTGCGGTGGGCATCGCGATCTCGCTCATCACCACGAAGGCCGCGCGCACGCAGATCACCGAAGGTGTGCGCGATGCGGTCGATGCGGTAGGCCAGTCGCTCAACGCGGTGGACGAGGCCAACCGCGAACTGGTGCGCCGCTCGGCCCAGGCGTTCCAGCGCGGCTTCGACCCCGGCATGCAGCTGGACGAGGCCAGCGGGCAGCTGACGAGCTTCGGCGTCGCGGTGAACGCCGATTACGGCACGGTGGACAAGTTCAGCCAGGACACGGGCGGCGTGGCCACGGTGTTCGCGAGGAAGGGCGAGGACTTCATCCGCATCACCACCTCGGTGAAGAACGAAAAGGGCGAGCGCGCCCAGGGCACGCTGCTCGACCGCGCCAGCCCCGCCTACCCGCCCATGCTCGCGGGCCAGCCGTACACGGGCCGCACCATGCTGTTCGGCAAGCCCTACATGGCGCACTACGCGCCGGTGAAGGACGCGGCGGGCAAGGTGATCGCCATCCTGTTCGTGGGCAACGACCTGTCGGCTTTCCAGGAGCAGATGCAAAAGCAGGTGGCCAGCATGCAGTTCTACGAGCACGGCGGCATGTACGTGATCGATCCGCGCAAGGGCCCGCAGGATGCGGTGTTCGTCGCGCACCCCACGGCGCGCGGCAAGAAGGTGCTGGAGGCCTATCCGGGCGCGGCCGATTTCCTCGCCGCCCTGAACACCAGCGCCGACGGCTTCGTGCCGCAGGCCGCCGCGCTGCTGCCCGCCCAGGGCGCGGACCCGTGGGCCATGAGCCTGCGGACCGGCTCGGGCTGGCAGGTGGTGGCCGAGGTGTCCGACCACGAGGCGCTGGCCAGCCAGCGGCGCGCGATGGGGGCGGTGTGGCTGGTGATGGCCGTCGCCCTGGCGGTGGTGGGCGCGGGCATCTTCGCGATGGTGCGCCGCGGCGTGAGCGAGCCGCTGCGCGAGCTGACCGGCGCCGTGACGCTGGTGGCGCAGGGCGACCTCACCCAGGCGTTCGAGACGCGCCGCGCCGACGAAATGGGCGCCCTGGTGCGCGAGGTGGAGGGCATGCGCCAGCGCTACCTGCAGGTGCTGCAGCAGGTGCGCACGGCGGTGGACAGCATCACCACCGCCAGCGCCGAGATCGCCACCGGCAACCAGGACCTGTCGGCGCGCACCGAGAACGCCGCCAGCAGCATCGCCCAGACGGCGCAGAGCATGGAGCAGCTGACGGGCACGGTGCGCCAGTCGGCCGACGCGGCGCGGCAGGCCAACCAGTTGGCCGGATCGGCCGCCGAGGTGGCCCAGCGCGGCGGGCGCGTGGTGGGCGAGGTGGTGTCCACCATGGCCGACATCGACGCCAGCTCGCGCAAGATCGCGGACATCATCGGCGTGATCGACGGCATCGCCTTCCAGACCAACATCCTCGCGCTGAACGCGGCCGTGGAGGCCGCCCGCGCGGGCGAGCAGGGCCGGGGCTTCGCCGTGGTGGCGAGCGAGGTGCGCTCGCTGGCCGGGCGCAGCGCCGAGGCGGCGCGCGAGATCAAGGCGCTCATCGGCAACTCGGTGGCCCGGGTGGAGGCCGGCACGCGGCTGGTGGAGGACGCCGGGCGCACCATGGGCGAGATCGTGGGCTCGGTGCAGCGGGTGGGCGACATCATCGGGGAGATCACCGCCGCCGCGTCCGAGCAGTCGGACGGCATCGTCACGGTCAACACGGCCGTCAACCAGCTCGACCAGATGACGCAGCAGAACGCCGCGCTGGTGGAGGAATCGGCCGCGGCGGCGCAAAGCCTGCGCGACCAGGCGTCGCAGCTGGCGGATGCCGTGCAGGTGTTCCGCCTGACCACGGCGCAGGCCACGCCGCTCGCTCAGCCCGCGCGCCCCGCCCTCGCGGCGGGCTGAGCCGAACACGCCCCTGCGCCAAGCGGCGCACCAACGGCTGCGCCGCTCGCGCAGCGCAGCGCTGCCGCGCCCAGCCATTCCACCCGGGCCAACCGGCCGGCCGGTGCGGTGGTATATGCTGCGGCCCCCGAGCTGCCCTGGCCGGCACGCCCCACTGCACCCGACATGCCCACTTTTGCCATCGATCTGCCCACGCTGCTGGCGATGACCGTCATCGGTTCCGTCGTCATGGCCGCCTGCCTGGTGCTGGTCGGCCACGAGCGTCGCCGCGATGGCCTGGGCCTGTGGGCCGCCGCCCTGGTGCTGCAGTCGCTGGCCTACGTGCTGCTGGCCCTGCGCGGCCGCGTGCCGGACATGCTCTCCATCGTGGTCGCCAACGGCCTGCTGTCCAGCGTGTTCGCCTGCCTGCTGGCGGCCGTGTGCCAGTTCCACCGCCGCCCGCTGCCCTGGGGGCGGCTGATCGGGCCGGTCGTGCTCACGCTGGCGCTCTTCCTGGCGTTCCTGCAGGACTACGAAATGCGCCTGGTGCTGGCGGGCGTGGTCTTTCCCGCGCAGCTGGCCCTGGTGCTGTGGACGTTGTGGCGCTTTCCGTCGCCCGGGCGCGGCGCCGGCCTGGTGGCGCTGGGCATCGTGCTGCAGATGTCGGTGCTGGTGGTGCGCGCCGTGGCCGCGGCGACGGGCGCCATGCCGCTGAACGGGCTGCTGCAGGGCGGCTGGCTGCAGCACGCCACGTTCCTGTCCACCTTCATCGCCGAGCAGGCCTCGTCGTTCGGCTTCATCTTCATGGCGCGCGACCGCGCCGACGACACCAACCGCCGCATGGCCGCGCGCGACCCGCTCACGGGCGTGGCCAACCGCCGCGCGGCCATCGCCGCGCTGGACCGCGACATCGCCCGGGCCATCCGCACGCGCGAGCCGCTGTCGCTCATGATGGTGGACATCGACCACTTCAAGCGCATCAACGACGGGCTGGGCCACCTCGTGGGCGACCAGGTGCTGTGCCGCGTGGTCGATGCCATGGGCGAGCGCCTGCGGGCGCAGGACATGATCGGGCGCTACGGCGGCGAGGAGTTCCTCGTGGTGCTGCCCGACACGCCGCTGCACGGCGCGCGGCAGCTGGCCATCCAGCTGTGCCGGGCGATCGAGCAGACGCGCTTCGACCTGGGCGGGCACACCGTGCCGGTCACCCTGAGCATCGGCGTGTTCGGCGGACGCATCGAGGAGGGTGACAGCTGGGACATGCTGATCGCCGCCGCCGACCGCGCCATGTACGAGGCCAAGCGCAGCGGACGCAACCGCGTTGCCGTCGCGGGCGATCTGCGCGGGGTGGTGCCCGCCTCCGCACTGCACGACAATCCGGAAACCCTTCCTCCACCGGAGCGGTGAACTGCAACGCACCGGCGCGCCCGCCGGATGCCGCGGCCGGTGGCAGGATCTTTTCCTGGAATGCCCCCGAGGAACCGCCATGAACGCCCGCACCGCCCCCGATCTCCTGCAACCCGCCGAAGCCCTGGCCCACGTCAGCCGCCAATGGGACGGCGACATCCTGCGCCAGCTCACCGAATACATCGAGATCCCCGCCAAGTCGCCCGGCTTCGCCCCCGACTGGGAGCAGCTCGGATACCTGGACCGCGTGCTGCGCAATGCCGCGAACTGGGTCGAAGCGCAGAAGGTGGCGGGCCTCACGCTCGAGATCGTGCGCCTGCCCGGCCGCACGCCGGTGCTGTTCTTCGAGGTGGCCGCCACGCAGCCCCAGTCGAGCCAGACCGTGCTGATGTACGGCCACCTGGACAAGCAGCCCGAGTTCGAGGGCTGGCGCAAGGACCTGGGCCCCTGGACGCCCAAATACGAGGACGGCAAGCTCTACGGCCGCGGCGGCGCCGACGACGGCTACGCGGTGTATGCCAGCATCGCCGCCGTGCAGGAGCTCAAGCGCCAGAACGTGCCGCACCCGCGCATCGTCGGCCTGATCGAGACCTGCGAGGAAAGCGGCTCGGGCGACCTGCTGCCCTACATCGACCTGCTGCGCACCCGCTTGGGAAGCGTGGCCCTGGTGATCTGCCTCGATAGCGGCGCCGGCAACTACGACCAGCTGTGGCTCACCACCAGCCTGCGCGGCATGGCCAGCGGCACGCTCAAGGTGGAGATCCTCACCGAGGGCATCCACTCGGGCGATTCGTCGGGCCTCGTGCCCTCGTCGTTCCGCATCATGCGTCAGGTGCTGGACCGGCTCGAGGACAGTGCCACCGGCCGCCTGCTGCCCGCCAGCTTCCACTGTGAAGTGCCCACCGACCGCCTGGCGCAGGCCCGCGCCACCGCCGGCATCCTGGGCGAAGAGGTGTACAAGCGCTTTCCCTGGGCGCACTACGACTGCGGCGGCTCCACCACCTTCGCGCTGCCCACCACCACCGACCCGGTGCAGGCCCTGCTCAAGCGCACCTGGGAGCCCACGCTCAGCGTGACCGGCGCCGAGGGCTTTCCGGCCCTGAAGGACGCGGGCAACGTGCTGCGCCCCTACACCGCCTTCAAGCTCAGCCTGCGCCTGCCCCCGCTGGTGGACGCCGCGCAGTGCGTGCAGGAGATGAAGGCACTGCTGGAGGACAACGCGCCCTACCAAGCCAAGGTCACCTTCGAGGGCGGCGGCGCGGCCAGCGGCTGGAACGCGCCCGACACCGCACCGTGGTTCGAGGGCGCGCTCAACGCCGCCAGCCAGGCCCACTTCGGCGCGCCGTGCGGCTACATCGGCCAGGGCGGCACCATCCCGCTCATGAACATGCTGAGCCAGGGCTTTCCGAAGGCGCAGATGATGGTCTGCGGCGTGCTGGGCCCCAAGAGCAACGCGCACGGCCCCAACGAGTTCCTGCACGTGCCCTACGCCAAGAAGCTCACCGCCGCCGTGGCGCAGGTCATCGCCAGCCTGCCGCCCGCCGGCGCGCAGGACAGCACGGCCGCGGCCGCCTGAAGCCGCTGCCCGCCGCCACCGTGGCCGCGGCCATCGCCAGAACCCGCCCGCGCCCCGGCGCGGGGCGCACGGGCTGACGCCGGCTGCGCCCACCCCCCTTTCACGCGCGCGCCACCATGGCGCGCCTTTTCCGACAAGCCCCCGCCCCATCGCATGGTCGATCCCGACGCCCCCTCAACCCTCAGCCCCTTCACCGCCGCCGATGGCGAGAACCTCGCCCTGCAGGACTGGCCGCTGCCCCATGCCGACGCGCGCGCCACCGTGCTGCTCGTGCACGGCCTGGGCGAACACGTGGGCCGGTACAACCGGCTCGCCCGGCGGCTGAACGCCTGGGGTTTTGCCGTGCGCGGCTACGACCAGTACGGCCATGGCGAATCGGGCGGGCTGCGTGGCGCCCTCACGCCGCCGAACCGGCTGATGGTGGACCTGGCCGACATCGTCGATGCGACGCGGGCCCGGATGCCGCCCGGCCAGCCGCTGGTGCTGCTGGGCCACAGCCTGGGCGGGCTGGTGGCGGCGGACTTCGTGGCGCAGGCGCTGCGCCCCGTGGATGCGCTGGTGCTCTCCTCCCCCGCGCTGGACCCGGGCCTGAGCTGGACGCAGAAGTTCCTGGTGGCCACGCTGCCCCGTGTGCTGCCGAACCTGCGCCTGGCCACCGGGATCGACCCCGCGCACCTGTCCCACGACCCCGCCGTCGTCGCGGCCTACCGCGCCGACCCGCGCTGCCACGACCGCGTCGGCGCCGGGCTCGCGCGCTTCATCGCCTACACCGGCCCGGCCGTCGTGGCCCGCGCCGCGCAGTGGAGCGTGCCCACCCTGCTGATGTGGGCGGGCGCCGACCGGCTGGTCAATCCCGCCGGCAGCCGGGCCTTCGCCCGGGCCGCCCCGCCGGGCGTGGTGCACGCGCAGGAGTTCGCCCTGGCGTACCACGAGCTGTTCAAGGAAAGCCCCGAGCACGCCGCGCCCGTGTTCGCGGCCTTGCAGCAATGGCTGGACGCCCGTTGCCCCCGCGCCAGCGGCCTGGAACAAAATCGGGCTCCAGCACAATAAATACTAGGGCGTATTGCTATATTTTTAATAGCAACTTGCAGGCATTGCGCCGGGCCGGGTCACAGGAAAGCGGGAGGCCCCTTGTCGGCCTTGCTTTCCACCGGGTTGGCCAGCAGCCAGTTGGCCGGGTACTGGCGCATGAACTCCCGCGCCTTCTCCGGCCGGGCCGACAGCCAGGCGCCGTAGGCGCCCTCGTTGAGCAGGGCCGGCATGCGCTTTTCGCTGCCGGGCGGCTGGTAGCGGTGGATCAGCGCATGGCTGTTGGCGTTCACGGTGAGCACGGTGTAGCTGACCAGCTCCTCGCCCTCGGGGCCGGTCCAGCGGGCCCACAGGCCCGCCGCGGCCATCGGCAGGCCATCGACGCGCGCGATGCGCGTGGGCACGGCCTTGCCGCTGCGCCAGTCGTCCTCGAAAAACGCCGCCATGGGCACGATGCAGCGCTGGCCTTTCAGCCACGCCTCGCGGAACGGCGTGGCGGTGGAGACCGTCTCGGAGCGCGCGTTCACCAGCTTGGGGGCGCGCAGCCGCCCGTCGGAGGCCGATTTCACCCAGTGCGGCACCAGCCCCCACTGCGCGTGCACCAGTTCGCGCGCCAGCCGGGGGGCGCCGTCCGCATCGGAACCGGCATCGGGATCTGCCCCGGCCGCCGATTCGGCATCGCCCGGCGGGACATCGGTCGGCGCCGGCCCTGGCGTGCCCGGCGGGGGCGCCAGGGCGCGGATGAAGAAGCCGGGCTTGCGGGGCTTCACGTAGCGTTCGCCGCGCGTGTCCGGCGGCTCCACGCCGAAGGCCTCGCGGTAGGTTTCGGGCAGGGGCAGGGTCTCGTAGCGCGTGGTCATCCGGGGATCGTACCTGCGGCCCCGGCCGCCCCCGCCCCTTCCTCGCACGGGGCCGCCCAGACCGCCCGGTCGCGCCCCTGCGCCTTGGCCGCATAGAGCGCGCGGTCCGCCCGCTCCAGCGTCTGCTCGATCGACTCGCCCACCACGTGCTGCGCCAGGCCGATGGAGACGGTCAGGTGGATCGGCGCCGACCCCGGATGCGTGAGCCGCAGCGCCGAGACGGTGCGGCGCACCCGCTCCAGCAGCGCGCTGGCATCGGCCGGCTGGGTGTTGCACAGCATCAGCACGAACTCCTCGCCGCCCCAGCGCGAGAGCACGTCGGAGTCGCGCACGCTGGCTTTCACCGAGCGGGCAAAGGCCTGCAGCGCGCGGTCGCCCGCCGCATGGCCGTGGGTGTCGTTGATGGCCTTGAAATGGTCCAGGTCCAGCTGCACGAGCACCAGCGAATGCCCGCTGCGCGCGGTGCGGCGCTGCTCCAGCCGCATCAACTCGATCATGTGGCGGCGGTTGAGCAGCCCGGTCAGCTCGTCGTGCGTGGCCAGCTCGCGGATGTGCTCCAGCGCCTCGGCCAGATCGTGCTTTTGCTGGCGCAGCTGCTGGCGCGTGGCCTGCACCCGCGTCGTGAGGAAGGTGCTGCCCAGCAGCACCACGAAAATCATGATCCCGTAGGCGGCGGCCATCGCGGGGCCCTGGTGCAGGTCCTCGCGCAGTTCCAGCAGCACGCCCCCGGCCCCGAACGCCGCCAGCGAATAGAACAGCACCCCCACCATCTGCCGCGTGGACAGCCCGAAGATCCCGAACATCAGGATCACCGCCAGGATCGGCAGCGTGATGCCCCGCGCCGGCCCCGCGATCACGAAGGCCGCGGCGTTGCAGGCCACGGCATAGAGCATCTGGAACAGCGTGAGCGAAGGGTCACGAAAGCGCCGCGACACCCCGCTGCGGATCAGCGCGAACACCCCGATCAGGCCCGAGACGCAAAACACCGTCCACGTGTTGACCCATTGCACTTCCGCGATGCCCGCCCGGGCCACGATGTGCATCGCCGCCACGCAGCACAGCATGAGCAGCCCCGCCAACCCCGCCATGGCCGATCGCACGCGCAGGCGCCGCTCGGTGCCCAGCAGCCCATCGAGCACGCGGGAGGGTGTACGGAACAGGGCGCGGTCGCGCCATCTCGCAAGCCGTGGCGGCAAGGGATCTCCTCGGAGTGGGTCGCAGGCCAGGCCGGCCATCGGGCGGCCCACGGAGGCGCCGGGTGGGCCAGCACCGATGGTGCCTGCGGAATTCTAGGAGTCCTGTCGCCTGCGCGGCCACCCGGCATGGGAGGGTTTATACCCATCCCTCTGGCCCGGCCTTGCAACGCGGGCCCTGCCCTGTCGCTGTCAGGGGACGGCCGCGAGCCGTTTCTTCATCGACGGTGCCGGGTGGAGCGCATAGCCCCTGCGCTCGTAGAACGCGATGGCCTCGGGCCGCGCGTCCAGGAACACCACGGCCATGGCGCGCGCCTGCGCATCGGCTTCGGCGTAGGCCATCAGCGCCCGGCCGGCGCCGCTGCCCCGCACGGCGGCATCCACCACGAGGTCATCGACATGCAGGTAGGCCCCGCGCGCCAGGGTCTGCACGGGCCGCATTCCCATGACCCCGACCAAGGCGCCGCCCTGGTAGGCGCCCACGAGTTCATAGCCGGCGCACGACTGCTGGCGCACGCGCCGCAGGAACTCGGCCTCGTCCAGCGCGCGCAGCTGCGCCATCACCGGATAGGCGTCCTTCCACTGCGCAGGCAAAAGCCTCCGGATTTGCAGGGCAGCGTCGGGGTCTTGGGTCATGGCAATGGCATCTTTCATGCGGGCACCGGCTCCAGCACCGGCACGCCGCGCCGCTTGGCCACGGCGATGGGTGGGGCCCAGCGCGAGCCCTGGGGCTTCTTGCTGGTCACCAGGGTGATCTCGGCGGGCTCGAAGACTTCCAGGTTGTGGGTGATGGGCGTGGTCAGCACGTATTGCGCCTGGGTGGAGCGCAGAAAGTGGCCGACCAGCTGGATGTTGCGCACGTCCAGGTGGGCGAAGGGCTCGTCGATGAACACGAAGCCGCCCGAGCCGCTTTCCTCGTCCTTGAGCAGTCCCACGAGCAGGATGAGCGACTTGATGACCTGCTGGCCGCCCGAGGCCTCGCCGTCGTTCATGCCGATGCTGCCCTTGCCGTCGAACGCGAAGTGCACCTTCAGGCCCGCCTGCGCGAGCACGGTGTCGTCGTTCTCCAGCAGCGGCAGGTCGGCCGCCACCTCCACGCCGGCGAGGGCACCCAGCTCCTGGATGTTCTTGCGGTAGCGGCGCACGGTGCTGCGCAGCACCTCGATGTAGCTCTCGCGCGCGTTGTGCACGGCGGTGCCGGCCTGGGCATTCTTGGCCTGGTGGTCCGACAAGCTCAGGGTCTGCTCGCGCACGGTGGTCTCCATGCGGCGGTGGCGCTCCTCGACGGTGGCGTCCTGCTCCCAGGTGTTGTGCTCCAGCTCCTGCTCCACGGACTGCAGCCGCAGGCGGGCCTGGGTGTCGTTGACGTATTCGTCCACCAGGGCCTCGCGCGTGGCCGGGGCGATCCAGCGCGGCGGAAAGCCGTGGCGCTGGCGCTGGCTGTGCCCGGCCGCGGCCACGTGGTTGCGCCGGCGGGCGGTCCATTCGTGCGCGGCGCGGTCGCTGTCGCTGCGGGCGCGCTGCAGCTGCTGCTCCAGGCGCTGGTGCTCGTCGGCGAAGGCGCGGTGGCGGTCGTGGGCGCGGGTGGCCTCGGTGTCCAGGCGCTGCCAGCGCTGGGCGGCGGCGATGCGCGCCTGCCTGGCCGCGGGCAGCACCTCGCGCGCCTGGGCGAACTCGTCGCTGCGGCGCGCCAGCTCTTCGGCGGCGCTGTGGCCTTCGAGCGCGCGGCGGGTGTCGGTGATCTGCCGCTTGAGCGCCAGCACGCGGTCCAGCACGGGTGCCAGTTGCGCATCGATCTGGGCCGCGTCGCGCTCGGCGGCGGCGCGGCGGGCGTGCACGGCGGCGGCGCCGAACTGGTGCTCGCGCGGCTCCACCCACATGGAGCGGGCGCCGCGCCCGTCGTGCATGTAGGCCTGCGGCGTGATCCAGGTGCCGCCCAGGCGCTTGCCCTCGCGCGGGTCGGCCACGCAGCGCAGCTGCTGCATCTGCTGCACCAGCCAGCGCGGCACGGGCGCGGTGAAGCGCACGTGGGACAGCAGCGTGCCGGGATCGCCCTTCAGGGCCTTCTCACCCGGGCCGACGAGGTAGTGGCGGTAGCGCTCGCGCTCGCCGATCTCGTAGGCCTCGGCCAGGTCGCTGTCCTTGTCCAGCAGCACCACCCAGCGGTGGCCGCGCAGCACGCCTTCGATGGCGGCGCGCCATTGCTCGTCGGCCACCTCGACCACCTCGGCCACGAACCGATGGCCGATGCCCTGGGCCACCAGGCGCTTGCGGAACTGCTGCACCTCGTGCGGCAGCGGCGGCAGGTGCTGGCCTTCCAGGGCCTGGAGGGCCTGCTGCGCGAGCTTGCGCCGCTGCTGCAGGGCCGATCGCTCGTCCTGCGCCTCGGCCTCTTCGGCCTGCAGCCGGGCCAGGTGGGACTGCAGTTCGTCAGCGTTGCTGCCCTTGTCCACCAGCGCCAGCAGCTCCTGCTCGCGCTTGGCGAGTTGCTCCAGGGGCGATTCGTGGCGCGTGGCGTCGTCCAGCGCGGTGCGGGCCTCATCGCGCTCAGCCAGCAGCCGGGTGGCGTCGGACTGGGCGCGGGCGCTTTCCTCGATCAGGGTGAGCAGGCGCTTGTTCTGCACGGCCTGGTCGGCCAGGGCGCTGCGGTGCTGGGTCTTTTGGCGGCGCAGCTCGCGCGCCTGTTTGGCCAGGGCCTCGCGCTCGCCGTGCCAGGCCAGCACGGGCAGCACTTCGGTGGCCAGGCGCTCGCGCTCGGCCACCTTGAACTGCCAGCTCTGGTAGCTGGCCACGCGGTTTTGCAACTCGGCCAGTTGCGCACGGCCGTGGTCCAGCTCGCGCTCGGCCTGGGCCATCTCGCGCACGAGCTGCTGCTGGTGCTCGCGCGCCTGGTCGTAGGCATCGAGCACCTGCTGGTCGCCGAACACGTCGAACACCAGGCGCAGCAGCTCGCGCGGGCTGAATTCGCACAGGCGGTCGGTCTGGCCCTGCTCCAGAGAGAGCACGCGGGCGATGGCGGGCGACAGGCCCGCCGCGCCCAGCACGCGGCCCCAGGCCTCCACGCCCATGAACCCGAGGTCTTTCTCGGGCGTGTCGCGCAGTTGTTCGATGCCCACGTCGCCGTCGAGCAGGCAGTAGCGGCGCTGCCAGTCGCCGCCGTTGCGGTCGATGCGGCAGGCCAGCGTGACCTGGTCGCCGTACAGCAGGCGCCGCGCGAACGGGCGGCTGGAGGTCTGGCGGCCCTGGGGCCGGTTGTCCACCACGGCGCGCAGCCAGGCGGTCTGCGCGCCGGCGTGGCGCGCGTAGGTGCGGTAGTCGCGCGGGGCCGAGCAGCGCAGGCCCAGCAGGGTGCGCATGGCATCGAGCAGCGTGGTCTTGCCCGAGCCGTTGGGCCCGGCGATGGTGATGATGGACGCATCGAGCGGCAGGGCCACGCGCTGGCAGTAGTCCCAGTGGACGAGTTCGAGGGTTTGCAGGTGGAACATGGGGCGCGGGGTTCGTCGTCGGTCAGGCGGCGGGCGCCGGGGTGGGGTCCGTGGCGGGCGTTGCAGCGCCCGGCGCGGCAGCGGCGGCCTCGCTGCGCTCGCGCGCCAGCACGTCGGCCAGGGCGCCGTCCAGGATGCGTGGGGCCATCACGTCGTAATCGAGCAGCACGTCCAGCAGCGGGCCTTCGGCGATCTCGTCCTGGCGGCGCAGGATGAAGCCGTGGCGCTCCAGCAGCTTGAGGTTGGCATCGAGCCGCATCTTCTTGCCCAGCTGGTTGCCGTAGTCCTCCAGCAGGGTCTTGTACGACAGCACGGGGCTCACCAGCCGCGCGGACGGCAGCGGCTTGGCGCCGGGGAACATGTCGTTCTGGCCCTCGTCGGCCTGCTCCACGCGGCTGGTCTGGCGCTCGCGCTTCGGTAAAACGATCAGCGCCCACAGCACCACCAGCAGCGCCTGCGCGTCGCGCGGCAGGTCCAGGTTGTTGTTGGCGTTGACGCCGGCCTCGCCCAGCACGGCGGTCTGCGCGGGCGGCAGCAGGGCCACGCTCACGTGGTCGGCGTAGATGCTGTCCATGAAGCGCAGGCCCACCTGGGCCAGGCGCTGCTCGACCAGGGCGAAGAGTTCGGCATCGACCAGCGCGCGCTTGACGCGCGGGTGGCTGCGCGGCAGCCAGCGGCGCGTGAGGAGTTCGGCAATCAGCAGGGCGGCATCGTCCATGGGGGTCTTCAAGGGGTCTCGGGGCCGGGGTTCGGCGAAGGGTCGGGCGCGGTGGCGGCCTTGGCCGATGCGTCGGCCGGCACGGCGGTGGCGGGCACCATGCGGCCCTGGCTCAGCAGCTCCACCTGGGGATGGTCGACGGCCTCGGTGGCGGCCTCCCACTGCACGCGCCAGGGCAGGCGCGCCAGCGCGCCGGTGGCGCCCGGCAGCACGCCGGCCTGGGGGTCGCCCAGCAGGGGCAGCAACTGGGCCTTGTAGGCGACCTGGGCGTAGCGGGCATCGGCGGGCGTGGCGCCCAGCAGCGCCGCGGCCACGCCGTGCGGCGCTGCCTCGCCGTCCCCTTCGATCGACCAGGCCTGCAGCAGGGCCGACAGGTCGCCCAGCTCGCTCGGCAGGGCCACGGCGGTGAGGTTGCCGGCCGGCGCCGGCTGCGCGCCGGGCAGTTCCTCGGCTGGGCCGGCGACGGGGCGATCGCGTTCGAACTCGGCCTCGGTCACGTCCAGCAGCTCGTGCGGGGCCAGGGCCGACAGGCCGGCGGGCACGCCCAGGGCGCCGTCCAGCAGCGCATGGGGCGAGCGCACGGTCTGCAGCCAGCGCTTGACGTCGGTGCTGGTGATGCCGGTGGTGCCCAGGGTCACGCGCTGGCGGTCCACCTGCTGCAGCGCGCGGTTGAACTGGCTGGCCATGGCCAGCAGCCGCGACTGGGCCTGCCCCAGCCCGCGCGCGGCGCGCTCCAGCGCGATGTGGCCGTGCGCGTGGCCGATGATGGCGGTGATGGCCTCGGAGGCGCGGTCGATCAGCACCGCCGCGCGGTCGTAGCGCTGGCGCGCGGCGCGCAGGCGGAACTCCGACCCGCTGGCGATGGCATCGGCGAATTCGCCGTGCAGCCGGGTGAGCTGCGCCTGCAGCAGCTGCACCTGGCCCGCATCCAGCGCGCCGAGCTGGTTGGCGCCCACCACCTGGCCGAGCAGCGCGGCCAGCTCGCCGCCGTCCTCGTCCCCGCCGCCATCGCTGGACAGGGGCGCCAGCAGGCCGGCCACGCGCTGCGCGAGCGGCGGCAGCGCATAGGTGCGGGCGCTGTCGTCCCAGGCCAGCAGGCCCACGTCGCGAAAGCGCTTGAGCACGGTGTCCAGCGCCTCGGGGCGCAGGGCGTGGAATATCTCGTCGATGCGCTCGCGCGCCAGCGTGGCCTCGCCCTGGCGCGCCAGCTGCAGGAAGGCCCACAGCCGCAGCTGCACCAGCGCCGCCGGGCCGTGGAACAGCCCGCTCAGCGCCTGGGTGACAGCCTGCTCGCGCGCAATGCGCCACAGCAGGGCCGAATCGCCCGCCGCATCGGCATCCCGGAAAAAGTCGAACAGCCCGCCCTCGTTCTCCGCCCCTCCAGGCCACGGCGCCTCGGCCGCCAACACAGTGCTCTCCATGCCGTCCTGTTCAGTGTTCCGTCGTCATTCGAAGGCCAACTGCGCCAGCGCGGCGACCGAGGCGGTCTCGGCCCGCAGCACGCGCGCCCCCAGGCTGGCCGGCGCGAAGCCGTGGGCCAGCGCCAGGTCTTCCTCCTGCGCGGTCAGCCCGCCCTCGGGGCCATGCAGCACCTGCACGCGGCCGGCACTGCCGACCGCCTCGCGCAGCGGGCGGGAGCCGTCCCGCAGCGACAGCACGAGGCGCGCCAGGCCGCCCTCCGCCGCGTGGGCCTCGGCCGCGTGCGCGCGCAGCCAGTCGGCCAGGGCCAGCGGGGCATGCACCTCGGGCACGCGGTTGCGCCCGCACTGCTCGCAGGCCGCCACGGCGATCGCCTGCCAGTGGGCCTGGCGCTTTTGCGCGCGCTCGCCCGACAGTTTCAGCACGCTGCGCGCGGCGGCCACCGGCTGGATGCTGGCCGCGCCCAGTTCGGCGGCTTTCTCCACGAGCCAGTCCATGCGCTCGTTGGCCGGCATGCCCACCACCAGGTGCACGGCGCGCGCGGCCTCGCGCTCCACGGGGTCGTGCGCGCCGACCTCCACGTCCACATCGGAGCGGCCCATGCGGGTGATGGTGGCGGCGTATTCGCCCCCGCGCCCGTCGAACAGCGTGATCGCGTCGCCGGGCTGCAGGCGCAGCACCTGCACGTGGCGCGCGGCCGAGGGCGGCAGCGCCAGCGCGGCGCCGCCCGCCAGGGGCAAGGGGCAATGGAAACGGGGCATTTGCTACTATTTTTATAGCTACACGCCATAGTATTGATTGCGGCGGTAGCGGTTTTGACTCAAACTCTTCCGAAAGCGAAGCCGGTGGCTTCCTGCATGCCTTCGATCTCGTCCACCAGCCGCAGCAGCGGCTTGAGCTCGCGGTAGCGGCTGGCCGTCGAGCGGATGTAGCCGATAAAACGCGGCGTGTCCGCCAGGTACTTGGGCTTGCCGTCGCGCAGCGTGATCCGCGCGAAGATGCCGGCCACCTTCAGGTGCCGCTGCAGGCCCATCCATTCGACCGCGCGGTAGAACTCGCCGAAGTCCGCGCCCCAGCCGCTGGCGCTCGCCGCACCGACCAATCCCGACTTTCGCGCCTTTTCCCAGTAACGCACGGTAATGTCGATGACGAAATCCTCTTCCCAGCTGATGAACGCATCGCGCAGCAGACTGGCGATGTCGTAAGTGATGGGCCCATACACGGCGTCCTGAAAATCCAGCACGCCCAACGGCCCGCCCGCCGGGGGCGCCATGAGGTTGCGCATCATGAAGTCGCGGTGCACGAACACGCTGGGGGCTTCCAGATTGTTGGCGACCAGCACGTCGAAGGTCTTGGCGAGCACGCCCTGCTGCGCCTCGGTGAGCGCCACGCCGCGGTGGCGCGCCAGGTACCAGTCGGGAAAAAGGGCCAGTTCGCGCCGCAGCAGGGCCTCGTCGTAGGGCGGCAGCACGCCGGGGCGCGAGGCCTGCTGCCACTGCAGCAGCACGTCGCTGGCCTGCAGGTACCAGGCGTGCGCCGCCTCGGGCGCCGCGGGGTCGAGCCGCTCGATGACCGTCTGCGCGCCCAGGTCGGACAGCAGCATGAAGCCGTGGGGTTCGTCCCAGGCCAGCACCTCGGGCACGTGCAGGCCCGCGTCGGACATCAGGCGCTGCACGTGGGCGAAGGGGCGGCAGTCCTCCTTGTCCGGCGGGGCGTCCATCACGATGCGGCTGGTGCCGTCGGCGGCATCGATGCGCAGGTAGCGGCGAAAGCTCGCGTCCGCCGAGGCGGGGCGCACGCTCGCGGGGTGCAGGCCGTGCGTGGCGGCCAGCGGCGCCAGCCAGGCCTCGAACGCGGTGCGGCGGGCGGCGTCGGGCCAGGCGACGGCGGGAAAGGCGGGAGCGGCAGCCGCAGCGCCGGCCGGGGCCGGATCGGCCACGATGGGGGAAGGAGGGTGGCTCATGGATAATCCGATTTTACAAACCCGGCCTGCCCGGACCGGGTGGCCTGCGGTGCCTGCTCCGCGCCGCCGACCGGCTGATTCCATGGACATCCCTTCCTTGCCCGATCCGTTCCGACCGACGCCCCCCTTCCTGCCCGCCCGCCGCGGCGCTGCGGCCCGCCGTCCCTCGGCGCCAGCGTTCGAGCGCCGCGCGGTGGCCCGCCTGATCGCCTGGATGCTGTGCGGCGCGCCCCTGGCAGCGCTCGCCCAGTCGGAGGCGGAGCCCGGCGCGCCGGCCGTGCCCGAGGCGGCGCCCGCCCTGCGCGCCAGCCCCCTGCTGCAGGAAAAGATCCCCGAAGCCGTGCGCCCGCAGCTGCCGATCTTCGTGAAGGGCGACAGCGTGACGGGCCAGCCGGACATCAACGCCGTCGTCGAAGGCAATGCCGAACTGCGCCGCGGCGACACCATCATCCACGCCGACCGGCTGGAATACGTGGTGCCCGACGACCTCGCCAAGGCGCGCGGCCAGGTGCGCATCAACCGCGCGGGCAACGTGTACGAGGGCTCGGAGCTGGAACTGCGGGTCGACGCCTTCTCGGGCTACTTCGATGCCGCCAACTACCGATTCCTGATGAACGGCGCCCACGGCGAAGCCAGCCGCGTGGACTTCATCGACCGCGACCGCTCGGTGGTGCACAACGCCACCTACACCACCTGCCAGAAGAACGACGAAGCCACCTGGCAGCCCGACTGGGTGCTGCGCGCGCGGTCGATCCGCATCGACAACGAAGAGCAGGTGGGCACGGCCGACGGCGCGGTGCTGGAGTTCAAGGGCCTGCCCATCCTGCCCATCCCGCACATCACGTTCCCGCTGTCCGACCGCCGCAAGTCGGGGCTGCTGCCGCCCACCGTGGCCATCGACAACGTGAGCGGCGTCGAGTACGCGCAGCCCTACTACTGGAACATCGCGCCCAACCGCGACGCCACCATCACGCCCACCGTCATGTCCAAGCGCGGCGTGAACCTGGGCGGCGAATTCCGCTACCTGGAGCCCACCTACCGGGGCGAGTTGCGCGGCGACTACATGCCGGCCGACAAGCTGCGCGACCGCGACCGCTGGGGCTACGGCCTCAAGCACAGCGGCACGTTCGACACGCCGCTGGGCGGCCTGAACTTCAACATGGACGTGAGCCGGGTCAGCGACGACAACTACTGGCGCGACTTCACGCGCAACGTGACCGGCATGACCCAGCTCACCCAGCGCCTGCTGCCCGGCGACGCCACGCTGTCCTGGGGCAAGGACGACATGTCGCTCAGCCTGCGCACGCTCAAGTGGCAGACGCTGCAGGACGTGAGCGCGCCCATCGTGCCGCCCTACGACCGCATGCCGCAACTGCGCTGGGGCTACAACCCCACGATGCTGCCCTACGGCCTGGATGCCAGCGTGGAGGCCGACTACACCAGCTTCCATGCGGACCGCTCCCTGACCGGCCAGCCCAACGCCCAGCGCAGCTACGCCATGGCGCAGATCAGCCGGCCGTTCCTCGCGCCGGCCGGCTTCGTGACCCCGCGCGTGCAGCTGCACGCCACGCAGTACCAGTTCGACAGCCCGCTGGCCAACGGCCAGCGCAACGCGCAGCGCACGCTGCCCACGTTCAGCCTGGACAGCGGCCTGGTGTTCGAGCGCGATGCGCGCTACTTCGGCCGCAACTTCCTGCAGACGCTGGAGCCGCGTGCCTTCTACACCTACACGCCCTACCGCGACCAGAGCCTGCTGCCGGTGTACGACACGGCGGCGAACGACTTCAACTTCGCCACCATCTACACCGAGAACGGCTACGGCGGCAACGACCGCCTGGCCGACAACAACCTGCTCACCCTGGGCGTGACCACGCGGCTGCTGGACCCGGACGACGGCGCCGAGGCGGCCCGCTTCGGCATCGCCCAGCGGGTGCGGTTCTCGGACCAGAAGGTCGTGCTGCCCGGCGAGTCCACCGTCAGCGAACGGCTGTCGGACGTGCTGCTGGGCGCGGGCCTGAACTGGACGAAGCAGTGGGGCTTCGACTCCACGGTGCAGTACAACCCCAAGACGGGCCGCTCCATCCGCTCCACCGTGGGCGCGCGCTACAACCCCAGCGCCTACCGCGTCATCAGCGCCGCCTACCGCCTGCAGCGCGGCACCAGCGAGCAGATCGACGTGGGCTGGCAATGGCCCATCAACGACCTGTGGGGCGACAAGGGCCAGGACCTCGGCCCGGGCCGCGGGCAGGGCCCCGGCCGCTGGTACACCGTGGGCCGCCTGAACTACAGCATGCAGGACCGCAAGCTGGTGGACACCGTGGTGGGCTTCGAATACGACAGCTGCTGCTGGGTCGGCCGCGTGGTGCTCGAGCGCCTGCAAAGCAGCGTGACCACCGCCAACACCCGGCTGCTGTTCCAGATCGAGTTCGTGGGCTTTTCCCGCCTCTCGCTCGGCTCCAACCCCCTCACCAGCCTGAAGCAGAACATCCCGCGCTACCAGTACCTGCGCGAGCAGACCAGCACGCCCAGCCGCTTCACCAATTACGACTAACCCGACACCTGCCAACCACATGAACCATCGCGCTTTCACCCTGGGCCTGGTGTGCCTGGCCACCCTGGCCACCCTGGCCTCCCTCGCACCCGCGGGCGCCTCCGCGCAAGGACTGCGCGCCTCGGGCGCTGCCAGCGGCACCGGCGGTACCGGGCTGTCCTCGCGCGCCCTGCCGCCCGTCACCGTGCCGGACGCCCGCACCGGCGCGGACCGCAGCGGCATCCGCCAGGCCGACTACATCGTGGCCGTGGTCAACACCGCCCCCATCACCAACAACGAGGTGCAGACCCGCGTGGCCCGCGTCGAGCAGCAGCTGGCCGCCCAGGGCGGCGAGCGCCCGTCCCGCGACGTGGTGGCGCGCGAAGTGCTCGAGCGCGTGATCAATGAAAAGATCCAGGTGCAGATGGCCAACGAGAGCGGCATCAAGGTGGACGACATCGCCGTCTCCCAGGCCGAGCAGTCGGTGGCGCGCCAGAACAACGTGAGCCTGGAGGAAATGCACCGCCGCCTCGCGATCGACGGCATCAGCAAGGACCGCTTCCGCGAAGAACTGCGCAACCAGCTGCTGGTGCAGCGCCTGCGCGAGCGCGACGTCGAAGCCCGGGTGCGCGTGAGCGACCTGGACGTGGACCAGTACCTGCGCGAGCAGCAGTCCGCCTCCGATCCCGCCAAGGTCGAACTGAACCTGGGCCACATCCTGGTGCTCGTGCCCGAGAACGCCAGCCCCGAGGTGGTGGAGCAGCGCCTGCTGCGCGCGCAGCAGGCGGCCGACAAGGTGCGTGCCGGCGACGATTTCGGCCAGGTGGCGCGCGAGTTCTCCGATGCGGCCGAAGGCGCCTCCGGCGGCCTGCTGGGCCTGCGTCCGGCCGACCGCTACCCCGAGCTTTTCGTGCGCTCGACCCAACAGACGCCCGTGGGCGGCATCGTCGGCCCCGTGCGGTCGCCGGCCGGGTTCCACGTGCTGAAAGTGGTGGAAAAGACCAATGCCGCAGCCCCCACCGTGGCGGTGCAAAGCCATGCGCGGCACATCTTGCTGCGTGCCAATCCGCAGCTGACCGAGACCGCGGCGGCCGCACGGCTGGCCGACTACCGCCGGCGCATCCTGGCGGGCCAGGCGGACTTCGCCACGCTCGCGCGCGAGAACTCGCAGGACGGCAGCTCCAAGCAGGGCGGCGACCTCGGATGGGCCAGCCCGGGCCGCTACGTGCCCGAGTTCGAGGAAGCGCTCAATGCGCTCAAGCCGGGTGAGATCAGCGAGCCCATCATCACGCGGTTCGGCGTGCACCTGATTCAGCTGCTGGAGCGCCGCGAGGCCAAGCTCACCCAGCGCGAACAGCGCGACATGGTGCGCGACGTGGTGCGCGAAAAGAAGCTGGACGAGGCCTACGCCACCTGGGCACAGGAAGCCCGGGCCCGCGCGTACGTGGAATACCGCGATCCGCCGCAATGACGCGCCGCCTGCCCACGCGCCTTCGCCGCGCAGCGCCATGAAGCACATCCCCCGCAAGCGCTTCGGCCAGCATTTCCTGTCGGACCACGGCATCATCGATGCCATCGTGCGCGCCATCGGCCCCGAGCCGGGCCAGCCCATGGTGGAGATCGGTCCCGGCCTGGCGGCCCTCACGCAGCCGCTGGTCGAGCGCCTGGGGCGCCTCACCGTGATCGAGCTGGACCGCGACCTGGCAGCGCGGTTGCGCCTGCACGGCCAGCTGGACGTGATCGAATCCGACGTGCTGAAGGTGGACTTCGCCCAGGTCGCCCAATCGCTGAACGCGCCCAAGGTGCGCGTGGTCGGCAACCTGCCGTACAACATCTCCACGCCCATCCTGTTCCATCTGCTGGAGCAGGTCGACGTCATTCAGGACCAGCATTTCATGCTGCAAAAGGAAGTGATCGACCGCATGGTGGCGAGCCCCTCGACCGGCGACTACGGCCGGCTGTCGGTCATGCTGCAGTGGCGCTATGCGATGGAGGATGTGCTGTTCGTGCCGCCGGAGAGCTTCGATCCGCCGCCGCGCGTGGACAGCGCCGTCGTGCGCATGGTGCCCCATGCCTCACCGGCCGCCGTATCGCCGGCGCTGCTATCGGAACTGGTGCAGGTGGCCTTCAGCCAACGCCGCAAGCTGCTGCGGCACACGCTGGGCCGCTGGCTGCAGGAGCGCGCCTTCCCGGGCACCTTCGATACCCAGCGCCGGGCCGAGGAAGTGCCGGTGCACGAGTACGTGGCCCTGGCTCAGTCACTGCACCCTGCCTGAGCGCAGGCGGTGCAATGCGGGGACCGGGCCACCCAGCCCCCTGCACTGAAAAGAGTCAAGCGCGGCAAGCAGTGGCCTGAGGGCCTCGCCTGCTGCGCACTACCGCCTGGGATCAGGCGGCGGCAAGCCAATAACCCGCGTTGAACGGGCTACTCATGCGCAGCGCCAGGGGCGATACGTCGACGAGCTTGTCGGTCGGCATTTTTTCCGCGGAAGGATCGACTGCGATTTCAATGGGCTGCGCTGCGGCGGTCTCGTTAGCCTCGTTCGCCCGTTCTGCCTGGCTGGTGGATGCAGAACGGGCTACAGAAAAGAATAGAAACACCGGAACGGTATCTTTCGATCGCTCCAGTAGTCCGCCGCTTCCCGGAAGATGTCGAGCAACTGCTCGCGTGCTTCCTTGTCGAACTTCACCGTGGTCGGAATCTGCTCCAGCACCACGATGAAGCCCGGTTGCGGGCCCGATTTATGCAATGGGTCCGTCATGCAGTCGTACAGCGCGTCGAAGTTCTTTCCGAAGTGCGCCGGGAACATGAACTGGCCTGCGATCAGGTCCAGCACGTCCTGTTTGGTTTGTGCGTGTGCAAGGTTGGCGTACAGGAAGTGTTGGCCGAGCGCCTTGGCCGACTCTTGCAGGTCTTGCACGCGAAAAGCGCGAATAGACTGCACGATGTTGGGGCGCACGCCACGCAATGGGTTTTCCTGATCGTTACGAAGTGGCATTTCCATCTCCGCTGCTCTTTCTTTATGTAGTCACCAATGAGGAATATCCGGAAGTTCGGTCCAGCGGCCCGCCACCAAGGCGGGGGGCCGACAGGCGGGCAACCGATCGCGGCAATGCCGGCGAGCGCTTTTGGCGTCCAGCGTCATTCAACAATTTTTCGAAAGCTCGCGTAGTGGTCGCCGGTGTAGTAGCAGGCATCGGGAACGCGGGGCGCTCCTCCGCACACGATGCGCCGGGCACCACGGTTCTTCGCACCCGGCGTTCTGACGGTGTATTCGCGGTAATAGCCCCGTTTTTCCAGGGGCAGCAACCGTTCGCGATTGCCGAACACCGAACCATCCTTGTCGTAAGGAAATGGTCCACCTTCGCGGATGAGCCCGTAGGTCGCCCGCCCTTGCGGGGGCAACTCGGCCAGTGCGATGGTGGTCACTCCGTCGGAAGACGGGGGTTTTCGGGCCTGTCCCGTGGTCGGGACCAGAACGAACGCGGCACCCAGTACGCACGCAAGACCTGTCTTGTACGCCTGGATGGCGATAGCCTTCAGCATCAACTACACCTTTCAGAAACTACGGGTTTACCCGAAATTTCGAGCCGTTAGTTTGACTTAATCGCCCCCAAAAAGCAAGCGCCTGCCCAATAATTGGGCAGGCGCTTTCAAGGCCAAACGCGTCTAAAAGTTAGCGCTTGCTACGTCATCACCGCTCTACCGGGAGGCATTTGCATCAGCCACCGTGAGTGCCGTCATGTTGACGATGCGGCGCACGGTGGCGCTGGCTGTCAGGATGTGCACCGGTTCCGCCGCGCCCAGCAGCACGGGGCCGATGGCGATGCCACCGCCGGCCGCCGTCTTGAGCAGGTTGTAGGAAATGTTGGCCGCGTCGATGTTGGGCAGGACCAGCAGGTTGGCGCTGCCGGCGAGCGTGCTGTGGGGCATGACCACGGCGCGCTGGGCCGCATCCAGGGCGACATCGCCGTGCATCTCGCCATCCACTTCGAGCCACGGCGCCTGGATGCGCAGCAGGTCGAGGGTCTGGCGCATCTTGACGGCGCTCGGCTGGTTGCTGCTGCCGAAGTTGGAGTGCGACAGCAGCGCGGCCTTGGGCTTGATGCCGAAGCGCATCATCTCTTCGGCCGCCATGACGGTGATCTCGGCCAGTTGCTCGGCCGTCGGGTCGTAGTTGACGTGCGTGTCCACCAGGAACACCTGGCGGTCGGGCAGCAGCAGGCCGTTCATGCAGGCGTAGGTGTTCACGCCGGCGCGCTTGCCGATCACCTGATCGATGTAGTTCAGGTGCAGCGCCGTGTGGCCCCAGGTACCGACGATGAGGCCATCGACCTCGCCCTTGTGCAGCAGCATGGAGCCGATCAGCGCCAGGCGGCGGCGCATCTCGATCTTGGCGATGGGCACGGTGATGCCCTTGCGCTCGGTCATGCGGTGGTAGGTCTGCCAGAAGTCGCGGTAGCGGTGGTCGTTCTCGACGTTGACCACGTCGTAGTCCACGCCTTCCTTCAGGCGCAGGCCGAACTTCTCGATGCGCTGCGCGATGATGGACGGGCGCCCGATGAGCGTGGGCCGTGCGACTTTTTCGTCCACCACGATCTGCGCGGCGCGCAGCACGCGTTCTTCCTCGCCCTCGGCATAGGCCACGCGCTTCTTGGCGGCCGTCTTGGCGGCGGTGAAGATGGGCTTCATCGTGGTGCCGGAGGCATACACGAAGGTCTGCAGATGGTCGCGGTACGCGTCCATGTCGATGATCGGGCGCAGGGCCACGCCGCTGTCGGCGGCGGCCTGGGCCACGGCCGGGGCGATCTTCATCATCAGCCGCGGGTCGAACGGCTTGGGGATCAGGTATTCGGGGCCGAAGGCCAGCGGCTCGCCCACGTATGCGGCGGCCACCACCTCGCTCTGCTCGGCCTGGGCCAGTTCGGCGATGGCGTGCACGGCGGCGATTTCCATCTCCAGCGTGATCGTCGTCGCGCCGCAGTCCAGCGCGCCGCGGAAGATGTACGGAAAGCACAGGACGTTGTTGACCTGGTTCGGGTAGTCCGTGCGGCCGGTCGCCATCACGACGTCGCCGCGCACGGCGTGGGCGTCTTCGGGCGTGATCTCGGGATTGGGATTGGCCAGCGCGAAGATGACCGGGCGCGCGGCCATCTTGGCCACCATGGCGGGCTTGAGCACGCCGCCAGCGGAGAGGCCCAGGAACACGTCGGCGCCCTCAATGACTTCGGACAGGCTGCGGGCTTCGGTCTTCTGGGCGAACAGGATCTTGTCCTCGTCCATCAGCTCGGTGCGGCCCTCGTAAACCACGCCGGCCAGGTCGGTGACGAACACGTTCTCGCGCTTCAAGCCCACCTTCAGCAGCAGGTTCAGGCAGGCGAGTGCTGCGGCACCCGCGCCCGAGGTGACGAGGCGCACGGAACCGATGTCCTTGTTCACCACCTTCAGGGCGTTGAGCATGGCGGCGGCCACCGTGATGGCGGTGCCGTGCTGGTCGTCGTGGAAGACGGGGATGTTCAGCCGCTTGCGCAACTCGCGCTCCACGTAGAAGCACTCGGGCGCCTTGATGTCTTCCAGGTTGATGGCGCCGAAGGTCGGCTCCAGCGCGGCGATGACCTCGACGAGCTTGACCGGGTCCTTCTCGTTGATCTCGATGTCGAACACGTCCACGCCGGCGAACTTCTTGAACAGGACGCCCTTGCCTTCCATGACGGGCTTGGAAGCCAGCGCGCCGATGTCGCCCAGTCCGAGAACCGCGGTACCGTTGGAGATCACGCCAACGAGGTTTCCGCGCGAGGTGTAGCGGAAGGCGGCGGCAGGGTCCTTGACGATCTCTTCGCAGGGAGCGGCCACGCCCGGGGAGTAGGCCAGCGCCAGATCGTGCTGGTTGACCATCTGCTTCGTCGCGGCGATCGCGATCTTCCCCGGCTTCGGAAACTCGTGGTACTCAAGGGCAGCCTGGCGCAGCAGGGCGCGTTTGTCGGGCGTGGCATTCACCGGGGGGGTCTCGGACATCAAGCGTCTCCAGCTCTATGAAATTCTGCCGAACCCCGCGCCACGGAGGGTTCCAGGGCGAGGTCACGTCTTCAAGGGTGTGAGATTGTAGTCAGCCCGCCGTAGAAACCCTGGTAAGCAATTCCGCTTAACCGGGGCAAAGCACCCATGACCTGGAAACCCTCAGCGCCGCTCCGCCGCTCAGGCCGGATCGAGCGGGAACACCGGCCGGCGCACGTTCCTGAACGGGAACAGCGCGTAGTTGGAACTCGTCACCCCTGTGGGACTGTCGCACTCGACCAGCGCGTGCGACAGCGGCACGAACACCGGGCGGCAGTACATGCGCGATTTGAGCAGCACGAAACGGTGGGCCGTGGGGTCCAGGCCCACGCAGGAGAACACGCCCAGGTCCCACGGCTCGTGCGTGCGCTCGGTCACCACGATGCGCGCCGCGCCGGTATCGAACAGCACCGTGCGCCCCATGGCGCAGCGCTGGCCGGTGTAGATGGGGCCGGTCACGGTGTATTCGCCGTCGCTGACGGCCACCACCATGCCCTCGACCGCCACGGGCGCCTTGGCCACGCCGAGTTGCGTGAGCGGCACCTTGTTGCCCAGCCGCACCGCGACGCGCGCGCCGACGCCGGCCGCCACCAGTTCGGCGACCGCCCCGGGGTCGCACAGCGGGCCCACAGCGATGTCTTGCAGGCCGTTGGCGAGCGCCGCCTGCAGCACGTCCATGGCATCGCAGGTGCCGCCGGACATGCAGTTGTCGCTGTGGTCCAGCAGCAGCACGGGGCGGTCCGCGCCCACGGCCAGGGCCTGCGCGCGCTGCAGGGACTGATCTAGCGGCTCGCTGTCGTAGACGAACTCGGCGCGCTCGCTCCAGATGGCGGCGGCGATGCGGTCGGCGGCCGCCTGGGCCGGTTCGGGATTGTCGGCCGGGGCCGTGACCACCACGCTCATGCACGGCGCCTCGATATCGGCGAGCGAAAAGCCGGCGAACACCGTCACCGCCGGAATGCCGCCGGCCTCGGCCGCGCGGGCCGCGTCCACCGCGCGGAGCATGGCACCCTGCAGCGTGGTGCTGCGCAGCGTGTGGCCCATCATGGGCAGCGGGTGCCAGCGCACGGTGTAGCGCGCCTGGCCGTGCAGCATGGCCAGCAGCAGGCGCCCGGCGTGTTCGCCGGTTTCGTACATGTCGATGTGCGGGTAGGTCTTGAAGCCCACCATCACGTCGGCATTGGCGACCATCTTGGGGGTGATGTTGCCGTGCAGGTCCAGCGCCACGCCGACGGGCACGCCCGGTGCGGCGGCCCGCACGCGCTCCAGCAGGTCGCCTTCGCCGTCGGGGCTGTTCTCGGCCACCATGGCGCCGTGCAGGTCCAGCAGGATGGCATCGCAGCCCGGGGCGGCGTCCACGATGCGGCGGGTCAGTTCATCGTAGGCCGCGGCATGCACCGGCCCGCTGGGGTTGGCCATGGCCGACACGGGCGTGACCAGTGTGGCGCCCAGCCCCTTGGCCAGGTCGATGAACGCCGCCATGGCCGTGCGCATGCCCTCGTTCTCCTGCAGCGCCTGCGCGCCATAGGCGGGCGAAAAGGCCTCCAGCGGCGTGGGCACGGGCGAGAAAGTGTTGGTCTCGTGGTTGAGCCGCGCGATCAGGATCTTCATTCCGCCACCCCCGCGCTGCGCAGCATGGCCTGCAGCAGCACGTTGCAGCCGGCCTCCAGGTGCTCGGGCTTGGCGTCTTCGATCTCGTTGTGGCTGATGCCGTCCGCGCACGGCACGAACACCATGGCGGTGGGCGCCAGCCGCGCCAGGTACACGGCATCGTGCCCGGCACCGCTCACCACGTCCATGGCGGTGTAGCCCAGGGCCTGGGCGTCGGCGCGCACGCCCTCGACCAGCGCCGGGGCGAAGGGCTGCGGCGGAAAGTACACGACCTGCTCCACGGCCACCGGCGTGCGGTGGGCCGCGCCGATGCGCTCGCAGGCAGCGCGCAGGGCCGCGTCCATCTGCAGCAGCACCGCGTCGTCGGCGGCGCGCAGGTCCACGGTCATGCGCACGCTGCCGGGGATGACGTTGCGCGAGCTGGGGAAGACGTCCAGCACACCCACCGTGCCGCGCGCGTGCGGGGCGTGGTCGAGGGCGATGCGATTGACTTCGGCCACCAGGCGACTCGCCGCCAGCAGCGCGTCGCGGCGCAACTCCATCGGCGTGGGGCCGGCGTGGGCCTCCATGCCCTGCACGGTCACGTCGTACCAACGCTGGCCGAGCGCGCCCTGCACCACGCCGATCACGCAGTCGTTGGCCTCCAGCACCGGCCCCTGCTCGATGTGCGCCTCGAAATACGCGCCCACCGCGGGCGTGGGGCCCGACGTGCCGGCATACCCGATGGCGGTCAGCGCCTCGGCCACGCTGGTGCCCTGTGCATCGCGCTGGGCCAGTGCATGTTCGAGCGTGAAGGCCCCGGCGAACACGCCCGAGCCCATCATCACGGGCACGAAGCGCGAGCCTTCCTCATTGGTCCACACCGCCACCTCGATCGGGGCTTCGGTCTCGATGCCCGCATCGTTGAGGCTGCGCACCACCTCCAGGCCGGCCAGCACGCCGTAGTTGCCATCGAACTTGCCCCCCGTGGGCTGCGTGTCGATGTGGCTGCCGGTCATCACCGGGGGCAGGGCATCGTTGCGGCCCGCGCGGTGCGCGAAGAGATTGCCGATGGCGTCGATGCGAACGCTGCAGCCGGCCTCGTGTGCCCAGCGCACGAAGAGGTCGCGGCCTTCGCCGTCCAGCGCCGTGAGCGCCAGCCGGCACACGCCGCCCTTGGGGGTGGCGCCGATGCGCGCCAGGTCCATCAGCGATTGCCACAGGCGCGCGCCGTTCACACGGGGCTGCAGGGCAGGAGAAAGGGTCTTCATGTCCACGGTGGTGATCCTGAAAGAGAAAGCAGAAGCAGAAAGCCGGTTTCGAACAGGCAGGCTCAGGCCAGGCCCACGCCCAGGTAGCGGTCCTTGGTGGCCTCGTCGGCCAGGAACGCGGCGTTGCCGGCCTCGTGCACGATGGCGCCCTGCTCGATGATGTAGTGGCGGTCGGCCAGCTGGGTGCAGACCTCCAGGTTCTGCTCCACCAGCAGGATGGCCACGCCAGCAGCCTTGATGGCTTGGAGCTGCGCCACGATCTCCTCGACGATCACGGGGGCCAGGCCCTCGACGGGCTCGTCGAGCATGAGCAGGCGCGGCGCGTTCATCAGCGCGCGGCCGATCGCCAGCATCTGCTGCTCGCCGCCCGACAGCTGCCCGCCGCCGTTGCGGCGCCGCTCTTTGAGGCGCGGAAAGATGCGGTAGATGTCGGCCAGTTGCCAGGGCGACTGCTTGCGCAGGCCCAGCAGCAGGTTCTCTTCCACCGTCAGCAGCCGGAAGATGCCCCGGTGCTCCGGCACCAGGCACACGCCGCGCTGGGCGATGCGGTGCGCGGGCAGGCCCTGCACGTCGTCGCCCATGAAGCGCACACGCCCCTGGCTGGGCGGCACCACACCGCAGATGGCCTTGAGCGTGGTGGTCTTGCCTGCGCCGTTGCGCCCGAGCAGCGTGACCAGTTCGCCATCGTTCACGTGCAGGTCCACGCCCTGCAGCACATGGCTCTTGCCGTAGTGGGCGTGCAGCCCTTCGATCTGCAGGATCGTCATGCCTTGCCCCCGGTGATCATGTTGCCCAGATAGGCGCTGCGCACCCGCTCGTCGCTGCGGATGGCGTGCGGGTGCCCCTCGGCCAGCACGCGGCCCTGCTGCATCACGGTGACGGTGTCGGAGATGTCCATCACGATGTTCATGTTGTGCTCGATGAGCACCACGGTGTGCTCGTCCTTGAGGCCCTGGATCAGGCGCTTCATCTCGTCCAGGTCGTCGATGCCCATGCCCGAGGTGGGTTCGTCCAGAAAGATCGCCTTCGGCCCCGCCGCCAGCGCCATGCCCACCTCCAGCCGCCGCTGCTGCCCGTGCGAGAGGTTGCCGACCGGCGTGTCCGCATGGCGCTCCAGGCCGAGGCGTGCCAGCACGCTGGCCACCACGTCGGCGCGGGAGCGGGCACCCACGGGCGCGCTCCAGCAGTTCAGGGCCTGCGCGGGCGCGGTGCCCTGCGCGGCCAGGCGCAGGTTCTCGCGCACGGGCAGGGTGAGGAACAGGCTGGTGACCTGAAACGAGCGGGCCATGCCGCGCTGCACGCGCCGGTGGTCGGGCTCGCGCGTGACGTCGTGGCCATCGAACACGATGCGCCCGCCGCTCACGCCCTTGGTGCCGGTGAGCATGTGGAACAGCGTGGTCTTGCCCGCGCCGTTGGGGCCGATCACCGAATGCACGGTGTTCGCGCGCACCTTCAGATCCACGCCCGAGAGCGCGGCGAACTTGTCGTAGCGCTTTTCCACGCCGATGGCTTCCAGCAGGATGGGTGCGGCGGTCATGCTTTGTCTCCCGTGCCGGCGGCGGTGGCGTTCGCGCCGCCCTGGAGGCCGCGCAGGCGCCCCCATACGGATTCCAGCAGGCCCCAAAGGCCGCGCTGCATGCCCAGGCTCACCGCCATCAGCACCACGCCCAGCAGCAGCAGCCAGCGCGGCCACAAGGTGGAGAGCCAGTCGCCCACGATGAGGTAGAAGGCCGATCCCAGCAGCGAGGCCAGCAGGTTGCCGGTGCCGCCGATCACCGTCATCACCAGGATCATCTCGCTCGTGTGGTACTCGGCGCTCGCCAGCGGGGCGATGCCGGTCATCATGGCGTGCAGCGCGCCGGCCAGGCCCGTCACCGCGCCCGAGATCACGAACGCCTGCAGCTTGAGCAGCCGCAGGTTGTAGCCGATGGCGCCCGCGCGCTCCTCGTTGTCGCGCACGGCCAGCAGCGTGCGACCGAAGATCGACGCCGACACCTTCTGCAGCAGCCAGAAGGCCAGCAGGAACACCACCGCCACGAAGCCGTAGTACTCCCAGGGCGACTGCAGCGGCCACAGCGTGAACCCGCCCACGGCCAGCGAGGGGCGCGGAATGTCCATCAGGCCGTTGTCCCCACCCGTGAGGCTGGGCAGGGAATAGGCCAGGAAATAGAACATCTGCGCGAACGCGAGCGTCAGCATCACGAAGTAGGTGCCGCGCTGGCGGATGGCCACCCAGCCCACCAGGGCCGCGCCCAGCGCGCCCGCCGCCACGGCGAGCGCCAGCGCGAGCGGCATGGGCAGCGGCCACCGCGTGAGCGTGAGGGCGATGGTGTAGCTGCCCAGCCCGAAGAAGATGCCCTGCCCGAAGGACAGCAGCCCCGTGTGGCCCAGCAGCAGGTTGCAGCCCATGGCCGCCAGGCCGTAGATCAGCACCTCGCTGGCGAGCGAGCCCGACTGCATGGTGAGCGGCATCGCCAGCACGAAGGCCAGGGCCAGCAGCAGGTGGAAGTGTTTGCGCAAGATCGTCATGGCGGTGTTCATCCTTTGCGGCCCAGCAGGCCATGCGGGCGCAGCAGCAGCACGGCGGCCATGGCGATGTAGATCATCAGACGCGCGCCCTCGGGCCACACCGTGCTCATCACGCTCTGCACGATGCCGATCAGCAGGCCGCCGACCAGCGCCCCGCCGAAGCTGCCCATGCCGCCCACCACCACGACCACGAAGGCCACGCCCAGCGCCTCGATGCCCATGAAGGGCTCGGCGCCGCGGATCGGCGCGGCCAGCACGCCCGCGATGGCGGCGGTGGCCGCACCCAGCGCGAACACCAGGCTGAAGATGCGGAACACGTTGATGCCCAGCAGCGACACCATCTCGGTCGATTCGCTGCCCGCGCGCACCGCGCTGCCCAGGCGCGTGCCTTCGAGCACCCACCACAGGCCCACGGCCAGCACGGCGGTGAAGCCGATCACGAAAAGGCGGTACTTGGGATACACGAAGCTGCCCCACATCACCACGCCCTGCAGCAGGTCGGGCACCGCCACGCTGTCGCCCAGCGGCCCCCACTGCAGGATGACCAACTCCTGGATCGCCAGCGCCAGGCCCACGGTGACCAGGATGTGGAACTCGTGCGGCTTGGCATAGACGTGGCGCAGCACGAGCTTTTCGGTCAGCCAGCCGAGCGCGCCCACCACGAGCGGCACCACGGCCAGCGCGAGCCAGAAGCTCAGGCCCCAGCGCGTCATCTGGTAGCAGAAATACGCGCCCAGCAGGTAGAACGCGCCGTGCGCGAAGTTCACGAAGCGCAGCAGGCCGAACACGATGGACAGGCCGACGGCCAGCAGGAAATACAGCATGCCGATGCCGATCCCGTTGATGACCTGTAGCAGGTAGATGCTCATGGAGGTGGGGCAGTCAAGGCTTTGGCCCCGCAGTTGCGGGGCGAACAGTGAGGGGCAGGGCGCGGGGCGCAGGAAGGCAGGAGCGAGCGGTCAGCCCAGCTTGCAGCCGGTCTGGTCCAGCGGCAGGAACGACTTGCCCGAACTCACCACGTCCACGTAGTCGTCCTTGTTGGCCATCCTGGCCTTGGGCTTGCCCTTGAGCAGGTAGTAGTTCTTGAGCACCTGGTGGTCGCCCTTGCGGATCTCTTCCTCGCCCGTGAGTCCCGCGTACTTCATGCCCTCCAGCGCGGCGATCACCGCCTTCTGGTCCACCGTGCCGGCCTTGAGGATGCCGTCGATCAGCAGCTTGGTGCAGATGTACGAGCCCGCCAGGCTGTAGTTGGGGTTGGACTTGAACTTGTCGTTGCTGCGCTTGACCAGTTCCAGGTTCAGCGGGGCGTCGGCGGTGTGCCAGTACTGCGCGCCGAAATACACGCCGTCGCACAGGTCCGCGCCCAGCGACTCGAACTGCTCCAGCCCCGAGGCCCAGGCGATCAGGATGGTCATGTTCTTGTGCATGCCGAAGCTCACCGCCTGGCGCAGCGCATCCGAAGACTGCGAGCCGAAGTTCAGCAGCAGCAGCACGTCGGGCTTGGCGGCCATGGCGTTGGTCAGGTAGCCGCTGAACTCCTTCTCGGCCAGCGAGTGGTAGCTGTTGCCCACGTGCTCCAGGCCCTTTTCCTTGAAGACGTTCTTGGCGGCCGACAGCAGGCCGTCGCCGAACACGTACTGCGGCGTGATGGTGTACCAGCGCTTGGCTTTGGGCAGCGCTTCGGCCAGCGGGCGCACCGTCTGCTCGATGGCGCCGAAGGTCGGCACCGACCAGCGGAACGTGGCGCTGTTGCAGTCCTTGCCGGTGATCTCGTCGGCCCCGGCCGTGGTGATGAAGATGCCGCCCGCCTTCTCGGCCTCCTTGCCCATGGCCAGCGATTCGGACGACAGGATGCCGCCCGCGAAAAAGCGCGTGCCCTGCTGCTGCGACGACTCCTGCACCTTGCGCACGGCCGTTGCGGGCTTGCCCTCGGTGTCCAGCACCGTGTAGGCCAGAGGGCGCTTGAGGGCCGAGCCGTACTGCTCGATGGCCAGCTTCATGCCCAGGTCGGCGAACTTTCCGTTGGCGGCGAAGGCGCCCGACATGGGCACCGGGCAGCCGAACTGGATGGCGCCGGCGGACTGCGCCCAGGCGCTGCGTGCCAGGCCCAGCGATGCGGGCAGCGCGCCCAGTGCGGAGATTTGCAAGAGTTGACGACGGTGCATGAAGGGGCTCCTGTGGGGGGTTGGGTCGGCCGGCCTGCAGGCCAGGGCACGGCTTTTTGCAAAGCACGCGGCGTGCCACGTGTTTTTCCTATTTATAGTGATAAATAGAACAAATCGCGTGCACGTAAACCCTGCCCGACCCGCCGCTGCACGGCCCTGGTGCATACACTGCACCACGGAAGCGACAGCCGGGTGCCAGGCACCGCGCTGCGCCTTGCCCCGTCTTCAACCCAGCAACGCACCCATGGCCACGAAACCGCCCGCCGGCAAGCCGATCAAGCCCCTGAAGCGCCCCGACCTGGTGGCGCAGGAGATCAAGCGGCTCATCACCGAAAAGAACCTGAGCCCGGGCGACCGCCTGCCGCGCGAGAGCGAGCTGCAGGCGCAGTTCGAAGTGAGCAAGGGCACCATCCGCGAGGCGCTCAAGTCGCTGGAGGTGCAGGGCCTGGTGACCATCTCCACCGGCCCCTCGGGCGGCGGCACCATCGCCGAGGTGTCGCTGGACCGCACGCTGCAGTTCCTGCAGAACTACCTGTTCTTCCAGGACGTGACGATCGACAACATCTACGCCGTGCGCCAGTTCCTGGAGCCCGAGCTGGCCGCCGGCGCCGTGCCGCACCTGACCGAGGCCGATTTCGAGGCGCTGGAGCACAGCATCGCCTGCTGCGACCCCAACTCCAGCAGCGAGGACCTGCTGAGCCAGCGCCGCGAGGACGTCAACTTCCACGACATCCTGGCCGCGGCCAACCCCAATCCGTTCCTGCGCTTCACCTGCGAGCTGATCAACGAGATGCTGCGCCAGCTCATCGTGTACGGCAACCGCACCCCGAAGTCCGAGCACCGGCGCTTCGGCGAGGCCAACGCCAACTTCCATCGCGAGATCGTTCAGGCGGCGCGCGCCCGGGACGCAGAGAAAGTGCGCGAACTGATGGCCCGGCACATGCTGGATGCGGCCAGCAGCGTCAAGCGCATGAAAGGCCGCATCCAGGGGCGCCTGATCCTGGACGCCGACACGCTGCGCAGCCCCCGTTCAGCCCACGTCCGCAGCCGCTGACCGGGGTCCCTGACTCCCAAAATCCCCAAAAGCTGGTGTTGGGGCGTGTTATTTTTGAATCAATTGGTATCTTCGGGAACCTTTGACATCGATTTCGCGGCTTCCGCGGCGACACTTCGCGCCTGCGGGCCCCCAATGACCGGGAAAGCGCGACCGGGAGGGCGCGGCCGGCTCGGGCACCCGATACATTCCATTTCCATTCTTTGATGCACCCATGAACGCAGTTCTTCCGTGGGCCGGCTGGCTGGCGGCCGCCATGCTGTCCGCTGCGGTCCACGCCGGGGCGAAACCCCCCATGGCGCTCGACCCCGCCCAGTGCCAGCCCCCGGACGCGGACCTTTCGCTGCCGGCGGCCTGGGAGCCCTACCGCGACGCGGTGCGCGCCTGCCCACTGGTACAGGGCGGCGCCGCCGGGAATGCGCCGGCCAAGGCCGCCAAGGTGCGCCTGCTGGCCGTGTTCACCGACGCCCACTACCGCGGCCTGCCGCCCGATGCGCCGTGGGAGCGCTTTCCGCTGCCCCTGCTGGTGGACGACACCGGCCGCTGCGTCGGCAAATTGACCCACCTCTTTCCCGCGGACCCGCCCGAGGAACTGGACGTGGTCCCCGGCCGCTGGCGCGACGGCGTGCCGCACGAGATCCAGCTCCAGGTGCGCTCGCCCGCCGTGGGTGGCGACTACCACCTGCCCACCCTGCGGTGGGATGCCAAGAACCGCCTGTACCGGCCGGCAGCCTCCGGGCCCGCCTCCGCCAAGCCCCCGACGCCCCCGGACCAGGACAAGACCCCATGCCCGTAGACGCCACTGCGGTCGCGAAGCTGAAGCAGGCCTGCGACCAGGCCGCCGACCTCCATCCCAACTCCTGCAGCCACGCCGTCTGGCACGTGATCAAGCAGTACCTGCCCGACCAGCCCTACATGAGCGCCAACGCGCTGATGGACCACGTGCAGGGGCAGCGCCACTGGCGCTCCGTGCCCGCCTCGCAGGTGGGCGACCTCGCGCGCGGCGGGGCGGTCATCGTCGGGGGCAAGAAGGAGTCAGGCAACGGCCACGTCATCGTGGTCTACCCGGGCCCCGACAAGGCCGCCGGCGGCTATGCCTACACCCGCGGCGGCAAGACCGAAACGCTGCGCACGCGCGGCAGCTACCCGCCCGCGATGTCCACCTCGCTGGGCAACTGGGAAGGCGCCCGCAGCAAGGGCGACAAGACCATCTGGGACCCCTGGGCGAGCGACGCCAAGTTCGCCAGCGTGACCTTCTGGCAGCTGGTGCAGTAAGCCCTTCGCCGCCCGCCGCCTCGCCCGGCCCCTCCCCCCGATCCGTTTTTTTCATTCACAGCAACAGGTGATCTCCATGGCCTCTCACAGCAAACTTCTGGGTCTTCTTTTCAGCGCCGCGCTCCTGGGCGGCTGCGCCAACACGTCCAACACCGAAGCCAGCACGGCGGCTGCAGACGCATCGGCCCAGGCGGCCGCAGCGCCCGCCCCGGCGCCCGTCGCGCCCCCGCCAGCACCCGAACCCGAGCCGCTGCGCATTCCCGAAGACGGCACCGTGGCCGAGTTCTCGGGCCTGGAGACCGAACTGCCGGCCGATACGCCTGCGCTGCTCGACATCCTGACCGCCGACAAGGCCGGCAACCAGCGCTGGGAGATCAAGGGCTACGCCGACCGCAAGACCGCCAAGAACGCCCGCGAGGTCGCCCTGGCGCGTGCCCTGGCCGTGCGCAAGGAACTGGTGTCGCGCGGCGTACCGGCGAAGAACCTGCGCGTGATGTTCAGCACCGACCAGGCCCGCAACGCGGTGACCGTGCTGCCGCGCTGATCGCGCGCGCATCCGTCGCCTGCACCGGGGTCATCGCCCGGGCAGGCCACCCGGCGGCCCGGGCGCCTTGCGCGCCCCGGGCCGCTGTGCTTCGTGGGGCTCAGCGGCTGCTCGGGAAGGCGAACACCGCACCTTCGCGCACGCCGGCCGAAGGCCAGCGCTGCGTGATGGTCTTGCGCTTGGTGTAAAAGCGCACCGCGTCGGGACCGTAGGCGTGCAGATCGCCGAACAGGCTGCGCTTCCACCCGCCGAACGAGTGGTAGGCCACGGGCACCGGCAGCGGCACGTTCACGCCCACCATGCCGACCTGGATGTGGTCGGTGAAATAGCGGGCCGCCTCGCCGTCGCGCGTGAAGATGCAGGTGCCGTTGCCGTACTCGTGGTCGTTGATGAGCTGCATGGCTTCCTGCAGCGTCTTCACGCGCACCACGCCGAGCACGGGGCCGAAGATCTCTTCCTGGTAGATCTTCATGCCGGGCTTCACATGGTCGAACAGGCAGGCGCCCAGGAAATATCCCGCCTCATGGCCGGCCACCTGCATGCCGCGGCCATCGACCACCAGCATCGCGCCTTCGGCCACACCGCTGTCCACATAGGCCTTGACCTTCTCGAAGTGCGCTTGCGTGACCAGCGGGCCCATGTCGTTGCCGCCGTTGTCGGTCTGGGTACCGGGGCCGACCTTCATCTTGGCGATCTCGGTCTTCAGGCCGGCGATCACCGCGTCGCCCACCGCATCGCCCACGGCCACCAGCAGCGGGATCGCCATGCAGCGCTCGCCGCACGAGCCATACGCCGCGCCCATCAGGGCGCTCACGGCGTTGTCCACGTCGGCATCGGGCATGAGCACCGCATGGTTCTTGGCGCCGCCCAGGGCCTGCACGCGCTTGCCGTGTTTGCAGCCTTCCGAATAGATGTACTCGGCGATCGGCGTGGAGCCCACGAAGCTCACCGCCTTCACGCGCGGGTCGCGCAGCAGCGTGTCCACCGCCGTCTTGTCGCCGTTGACCACGTTCAGCACGCCGGGCGGCAGGCCGGCTTGCAGCGCCAGCTGGGCGATGAACAGCGTGCTGCTCGGGTCGCGCTCGGACGGTTTCAGCACGAAGGTGTTGCCGCAGGCGATGGCCATGGGCCACATCCACAGCGGCACCATGGCCGGAAAGTTGAACGGCGTGATGCCGGCGGTGACGCCCAGCGCCTGGAACTCGCTCCACGAGTCGATGTTCGGGCCCACGTTGCGGCTGTGCTCTCCCTTGAGCAGTTCGGGCGCGTAGCTGGCGTATTCCACGTTCTCGATGCCGCGCTGCAGCTCGCCGTGCGCATCGCTCAGCACCTTGCCGTGCTCGGCGGTGATGAGGGCGGCGATTTCATCGGCGTGCTCTTCCAGCAGCACCTTGAGCCTGGACATCACGCGGGCGCGCTTGAGCGGCGGCGTGTTGCGCCAGGCAGGGAAGGCTGCTTCGGCCGAAGCGATGGCCTGCTCCACCGTCGCCTGCGAGGCCAGCGCCACGCTGGTGGACGACTGGCCCGTGGCCGGGTTGAACACGGGCTGCGTGCGAGCGGTGTCGGCCACGATCTGGCCGTCGATCAGGTGGCCGATGGTGGCGGTGACGTTCTGGTCTTGGTGCATGGGAATGGAGTTCAGGGTAAAAAGTGCCCCCAGTGCATATTCCACTAGGGCATACAGCTACAAAATAAATAGCAAACGCTGGCAGCGGGGCTCAAGCCGTCTCGGCCAGCGCATCGCCCAGGGCGCTCACCAGCCGGTCGATCTCGGCGCGTTCGCTGATGAACGGCGGCGCCAACTGGATCGTGTCGCCGCCGTAGCGCACGTAAAAGCCCTTCTTCCAGCAGTTCATGGCGATCTCGTAGGGCCGGCGGGCCGGCTCGCCCGGCAGCGGCGCGATGGTGAAGCCCGCGGCCAGGCCGTAGTTGCGGATGTCCAGCACATGCTGCGCGCCTTTCAAGCTGTGTACCGCCTGCTCGAAGTACGGCGCCAGTGCCTTGGCGCGGCCGGGCATGTCTTCCTTTTGCAGGATGTCGAGCACCGCCAAGCCGGCGGCGCAGGCCACGGGGTGGGCCGAATAGGTATAGCCGTGCGGGAATTCGAGCATGTACTCGGGCCCGCCCTGCGCCATGAAGGTGTCGTAGATTTCCTTGGAGGCCACCACGCCGCCCAGCGGCTGCGCGCCGTTGGTCACCTGCTTGGCGAAGTTGAGGATGTCGGGCGTCACGCCGAAGGCCTCCGCCCCCGTCCACGCGCCGCAGCGGCCGAAGCCGGTGATGACCTCGTCGAAGATCAGCAGGATGTGGTTCTGCGTGCAGATCTCGCGGATGCGCTCCAGGTAGCCCTTGGGCGGAATCACCACGCCGGCCGAGCCCGAGAACGGCTCCACGATCACCGCCGCGATGTTGGAGGCGTCGTGCAGCGCGATCACGTCCAGCAGCTTGTCGGCCAGCGCACGGCCGCCGTCCTCGGCCATGCCACGCACGAACGAGCCCATCGCCGGCTGCGTGTGCGGCAGGTGGTCCGCCTCCACGCCCTGGCCGAAGGTCTTGCGGTTGCCCACCATGCCGCCCACCGAGATGCCGCCGAAGTTCACCCCGTGGTAGCCCTTCTCGCGGCCGATCAGGCGCGTCTTGCCGGCCTGGCCCTTGGCACGCCAGTAGGCACGCGCCATCTTGAGCGAGGTGTCGGCCGACTCCGAGCCCGAGCCGGTGAAGAACACGTAGTCCAGCCCCGCAGGCGTGAGTTCCTTGATCTTGTTGGCCAGCGCGAACGACGCGGGATGGCCGAACTGGAAGGCCGGCGAATAGTCGAGCGTGGCGGCCGCCTTGCCGATCGCCTCGGCGACGTCCTTGCGGCCATGGCCCAGCCCCGCGCACCACAGGCCCGAGAGGCCGTCGAAGATCTTGCGGCCTTCGGAGTCGGTGTAGTAGGCGCCCTGGCCCGAGACGATCATGCGCGGCGCGGCCTTGAACTGCCGGTTGGCGGTGAAGGGCATCCAGTGCGCGTCCAGCCAAGCCGCGTCCATGCGCGGCGCGGTGGCTTCGGGAGCGGAGTCGAGGACGGTGAAGCTCATGGTCGGTCCAATCACAAAGAAAACAAAAGGGGCGCAAGGCGCTGCCGCACAGGCCGCGGGCGGCCCTGCCAGCGGGCTGGGTGGCCCCATTGTTCCGGCGGTCGATAATCCCTCCAATGGACAAATATCAATGTTTACTTGACGATTCATGCAAGTAAAGCCCACCCCGCTCAGCATGCCCGACGACGCCCCGCCCCCCGCCTCGCCCGCGCTGCCGACCCCAGCGCCCCAGGCCCCGCGCGAACGCGCCGTGCTCGGCCAGTTGAGCGACATGGACCTGCGCCTGCTGCAGGTCTTCAAGAGCGTGGTCGATTGCGGCGGCATGGCCGCGGCCGAGCTGGAGCTGAACATCGGCACCAGCACCGTCAGCCGCCACGTGAAGGACCTCGAAACCCGCCTGGGGCTGACCCTGTGCCGGCGTGGGCGGGCGGGCTTCGCGCTCACCCCGGAAGGCCAGCGCGTGTACGACGAAACCCTGCGCCTATTGGCCGCCGTGCAGGGCTTTCGCGACAGCGTGGACGGCATCCACTCGCGCATGGGCGGGCAACTGGCCGTGGCCGTCTTCGACAAGACCGCGAGCAACCCGGCCGCGCGCATCGGCGAGGCCATCGCCGCCTTCACCGCCCAGGCGCCGGACGTGCACCTACAGATGCACGTGGGCTCGATCAACGCCATCGAGCGCGGCGTGATCGACGGCACCTACCAAGTGGGAATCATCCCCGCCCACCGCGCATCGCAGAGCCTGCTGTACACCGACCTGTTCGGCGAGACCATGCTGCTCTACTGCGGCACGGGCCACCCGCTGTTCGGGGCGGACCACTCGGCGCTCGACTGGGACGCCGTGCGCGCGCACCCGTTCGCCGGCCTGGGCTACCACTCGCCCAACATGGAGCTGAGCCACCAGGCCCGCCTCACCCGCACCGCCACGGGCTTCGACCAGGAATCCATCGCCACGCTGGTGCTCTCGGGCCGCTACCTGGGCTTCCTGCCCGACCACTACGCCGAGGCGTTCGAGCGCCGGGGCCGCCTGCAGGCCGTGCGGCCCGAGGCGCTGCGCTACGACTGCCAGTTCGTGAGCCTGCTGCGAAGGTCGCCCGAGCCGCCGAGGGCGGCGCAAGCGTTTCAGCGGTGCTTGGTGGCGGCACACACCCGGCGCTGAGAGAGGCGGTCATCCGGGGGCATCGGCCTCGGCTTGGCTGGCCGCCGCGCCGCTCAAACTCCGGTCACGAAAGCGCTCGGCTCAGGGAGTCCACGATGCGGGACTGCTGGTCGTCGGTGATGCCCACCCACAGGGGCAGTCGGATCAAACGCTCCGATTGCCGTTGCGTGACCTCCAGCGGGCCATGGGATTTACCGTACCGCAAACCCGCGGGGGCCGAGTGCAACGGCACATAGTGAAACACCGAACTGATGCCATCCCGCTTCAACGAAGCCATGACCTCCGCACGGTTGGCATCCTCCGGCAGCAGGACGTAGTACATGTGCGCGTTGTGCTGGCACTCGGCCGGAATGATGGGCCGGCGCAGCAGGCCCCGGACCTCCATCGGTGCGAGCAGGGCATGGTATTGATCCCATCTCCCCAGGCGGCTTTCGGTAATGGCCTGCGCCTCTTCCAATTGAGCCCACAGAAACGCCGCGATCAATTCCCCGGGCAGAAACGACGAACCGACCTCCTGCCAAGTGTATTTATCCACCTCCCCGCGAAAGAAACGGCTGCGATCGGTGCCTTTCTCGCGAATCACCTCGGCCAACACCGCCAAGTCGGGATCGTTCACGATCAGCGCACCGCCCTCGCCGGAAATGACGTTCTTGGTCTCGTGAAAGCTGAACGCCCCCAGATCGCCGATGCTGCCCAACGCCCGGCCTTTGTAGAAGGACATGACCCCCTGCGCCGCGTCCTCCACGACCTTGATTCCGTGCCGGCGTGCGATGGCCATGATGGCATCCATCTCGCACGACACCCCCGCGTAATGCACGGGAACAATCGCCCGGGTGCGCGAGGTGATGGCGCTTTCGATCAGCGTTTCATCGATGTTCAGCGTGTCTTCGCGGATATCGACGAACACCGGAACCGCACCCCGCAACACGAAGGCATTCGCCGTCGATACAAACGTGTACGACGGCATGATCACTTCGTCCCCCGGCTGGATATGGATCAGCAGCGCGGCCATTTCCAAAGCCGCCGTGCAGGAATGCGTCAACAAAGCCTTTTTGCAACCGCATTGGTGCTCCAGCCAGCCATGGCATTTCTTGGTGAACGTGCCATCGCCGGCCAGCGCATGCAGGCCATTGGCTTGCGCGATGTATTGCAATTCCTTGCCCGTCATGAAGGGGCGATTGAAGGGGATTTTCTCAGCGTTCAAATCAGCCTCTTTGATCTGCATATTCATTCATTGGGCGGTGGAGCCGTTAAACGCGTGCCACGATGATGGTTCCGATCACGATGAAAGCGACGCCCAGCGATTTTTGAAAGGTAATCGGCTCGTGCAAAATCCAACCGCTCAGAACCAGCACGATGACGAAGTTCAGGCTCATGAATGGATAGGCGTGGCTCAATTCGAATTTGGAAATCGCCGCCATCCATGCCAAGGACGCCAGAAAAGCGGCAAAAAATCCAGAAAATACCCAGGGATCGAAAATCAGGAAAACCAGGAACCTGATCTTCTCAAAGAACTCGGTAGGCATCCCGGAAATTTGATTCATTCGCCACTTCAAGACCAACTGGCCATACACCGTGAAAAATATGGTGGCAGCCAGATACAGATAATGGGTTATCTTGATATTCATTTCGACTCCAGCACCGCCAGGCCCACGCCAGTCGCCCCGTAGCCATTCCCGTTGTACAGCATGAAGGTTTGGCCATCGTGCTGGAATACGTGCGGGTATTCGATCATTTCGGAATCCCACCCGGTCTCCGACACCGAAATGCCCGCCAGCGCATCGCGGCGGCTCCAATCGATGCCATTCTCGGATTCCGCATAGCCGATCCTGTAAGCCGCGCCCCGATGGGAATACCACATGCGCCAAAGCCCACCTGCGTAAAGGACAGAGGGCCGGGAAATGGCATATTCCTGCGAATCCCCAAAATCGATGGCCACCTGGCCTGTTCGGCGCCAATCCACTCCATCGTCGGACTCGGCATATTTGATGTGATAGTGGTGCGAAGGCCGACCGTCCCTGACCTCCCAGCCGGTACAGGACAAATACCACATTCGCCAAACATCAGCCCCTGGAATCACGCAGCAACTGGCGCAGAAATGAGGCTCACGCATCGTTCTGTCCACGATGGGGCCTTCGTATATTTTCTCGAAGTTGCGCGTTGGCGCACCCATTGCCAGACCGATGGAGTTTCGAAAGGGCACGGTCACGCCCAGATTCCAGCCGATGTAATACAGATAGCGCTGACCGTTCCATTCCGCCAGCCAAGTGGCCATGGCACCACTGTCGTCAAAGGTACCTAGCGCCCCAATGTCGAGAACCGGGTTTTCAGAAAGCTCCAGGATGGCTTGCGGTTTTTGGAGATCGATGACCACATAGCCGGTCCGGCTCCGATTGGTGGCGTCTCTCGTGCTGAAATAAATTCGGTAAAGGTCGCCCTCGATACGCTCTGCAATGGGGACGGCGGCATGGGTCTGCATCCAGCCGAAATTCTGGTTGGGGCAGAAGACCAACCCCCTTTTTTTCCATGCCTTCATATCTTCTTCAAGCGATGGCTTGGCACCTTGGATCTTTCGGTCGCCGTGCCGACATACAGCCCGTCAGGTTCGGTGTCCGACAGGATGAGCGCCCCGGCACCGATCACACACCGATCGCCGATCGTGATGTGATCCCGCAGCGTGGCATTCACGCCGATGAAGCACTGCTCGCCGATGGTCACCCCGCCGGACACCACGACATGGGAGGCGATGAAGGTGTGGCTCTTGATCACGGAGTGGTGCCCGATGTGGTTCCCACTCCACAAAGTGACATTGTTTTCGATCCTGACGAATGGCTGGATCGTGTTGTCTTCCAGGATGAAACAGTTCTCTCCCACGCGCCCTTCATTCAAAAGACTGGCGCGGGAGCTGATGTAGCTCGCGATGGAGTAACCCGCGGCTTTGGCATCCAGGTATTTCTGCTTTCGGATGGCGTTCAGCGCTGAGTAGCTCAGCGCCACGAAAAAATCGCAGGCCGCCGGAGGAAATCGGGCGATGGCCTCTTCCAGCGTGATGACGGGGAGACTGCAGAGCGTGTCGCTCGTTCGATAGGCCGCATCCACGACGAAAGCCGCCACGCCATAGGCGGAGTCCGACTGGAAATAGAAATGGGCAAGTTCTGCGATTTCGCCCGCGCCGAAAATCAGGAGCTGCTTTTTCAAACCGATTTCCTCACCAAAATAGTGAATTCATAAAGCCCGTAGTCATGCAAAAGCGATACGTGGCGCGAGTAATGGGTTTTGCAAAAATCGAACACCCAGCAGGGGTCCGCATAATAGAGGTAATCACGTTTTTTATCCTCGTCCGAATAAGACGTCAGGCAGTTGAACGCAAATCCCATGCGACTTGAGCGATCAAGGGCATCCAGCGTGCTCTTGAAATAGGGCACCCAATCTTCCACGCTCACACCCAGCTTGACATTGAAGAGACCGCTGGCCACACTGAAATCACATACATCCTCGGGTTGAGAGGCCTGCCTGAATTGGGCCAACGGGCGGTCCCCGTGTCGCTCTTTTGCAGCTGCCAGCATTTCGCTCGAAATATCGACGCCGAAATAATCGAATGCCTCATATTTCGCAAGCATATGATCCAGCAGGGCCGCGTAACCACAGCCGAGATCGTTCAACGAAAAATGACCAGGCCGATCGATGATGCGGCACAACTGCTCGAAGCGAATATTTTGGCTTTCGGCACCATTCCAATCTACGCCCCGTGCCGTGGCACCGTGCGTCGCCAGTTTTTCGGAATAGTATTCCGCCACCTCATTCATGAAACTATTCGGACTGGCTTGCATAGATTTTCCTGATGATGGTATAGGGACGCTGCTTGCTCTCGGAATAAATCTTGGATAGGTAAATTCCCACCACACCGATGAACGAGATGATCATTCCGCCCAGCAACCATATCGAGGCCATCACGGAGGTCCAGCCGCTCAAGGGCTTTACCAAAAAGGCCCACCGGAAAACAAGATACCCCGCATAAAGCGCCGCCAAGGTGGAAATGATCAGGCCCAAATAAAAGATGCCCATCAGCGGCGCCTGACTGAAAGAAGCAATGGAATTGGCCATGATGGCCACTTTTCGCCGCAACGTGTAGGTCGTCTCGCTGGTGCTGTGCTTTTTCACGATCCGGGCTCGCTGGTCGAACCCGGTGATGTGCCACAGGCCCGCGATGAAAATCTCCCGTTCCCTGTGGAGCACCAACGCCTCCACATACCGCCGGGTCATCAACCGGGCCGTCAGCACGTTTTGCGGCAGGGTGAGGCCTGTGAGAAGGCTGAACAGGGAATAGAACCATTGCCCCGTCCATCGTTCGAACCAGCGGCCTTTTCGCTTTTCCTGCATTCCGTAGACGACGTCGCAGTCTTCAGCCGCCATCTGCTCGGCAAAGGGAAGCAAATATTCCGGATCTTCTTCCAGATCGCTGTCGATCAGAAAAACATGCTCGCCCTTGGCATGGGCCAGCCCGGTCATCATGGCCTTGTGATGGCCGAAGTTGCGCGACAGGTCGATCACCACGACCTTGGGGTCTGATTTCGTCAGTCCGACGGCCAGTGCCAGGCTTTCATCGGGTGAGCCGTCGTTCACCATGATGATTTCGTAGTCGCCGCCGGCCTGTTCAATGGCCACCCGGGTGGCCCGCTGATAGAACTCGGTGATGTAGGGAGCGGACTGGTAAAGGGTCGTGACGATGGACAGCTTCATGGCGCGGACTTCTTCATGTAGTCTCGCGACCCTTTTCCGCAATTGAAGAAGAGATCGAGCACGCTGACTTCATGCACAAAATCGCCCCACAGCTGAGGGTATTGCGGATACCCTGAGTAATCGAACCAAGATACCTGGACGCCACTGGCCGCAAAAATGCTTTCATCGATATAGTCTTTCGCGGCAGGACCTGAGACATAGATGTCTCCATGGCATTGCTTGCACAAATCGACCAGGCGCTCGACTTTATCGTCTTGCAAAACATAATCCCAAGATTTGGTGATCGATGTGGTGATTTCCAAATAATCACAACAGGCCTCTATCAACGAACAATTCAATTCTGAAATGTTGCTCGGATAAGCGGCTTTGGCATACAGAGGCTGCAGCCACGCTGCTATTTCTTCAAAGAAGGGAGCACGTTTGTAATTTTGCTCCAAGGCCTTCCAATGCATCGATGCCCAGTCGGCTCCGTCGATTTGGGTGTCCCGTATTTTCTGGTGATAGCGGCCTTTGACCATGACGGGAACGGTCAGCCATTGGACACCCTGAGGTGTTTTTATTTTGTTGCGATTGCGCCAATCCCTGCGGGTATATTGCATGTCATCGTAGATAACCAACTCATCGACCGAGGCAATGATATCGAAATACCCTTTCCAGGGAATATAGTTCGATTGCAAAATGGCGACCTTCTTCATTGCTCGCGCTTTCTATTGGATTCACATGCCTTCACGGCCTGAACAGAATCCCGTTGGGGCCGATGAAGCCATTGCACTGTTTTTCTGACCGCGTGGACACTGCTGCCCACCACTTGGTAATCACGCTCCAGATCGGCGCCAAAGCCGTTCAGTATTTCAGGAGAAAGGGTCCCGATCCCCTTGGGCTCCGAAACCAGCCAGGCGGACACCAGCTGATCACAGGGGACTTTCTTGAGGGCTTCCTGCACATAGCCTTGGCTGCCTGGATAACCTCCCAGAGACCATGGCACGCCGATGCTGGTGGCCTGTAGTGCGAACAAGATTCCGGGTGAATTTCCGCTCAAGTCGAGCATCGGCGTGCCGGCGGAAAAACCGTGGTCCCGGGCCAACCGGTTGAACGACGTTACGTATTCGTTGTCGGCAAGCGAGAGGAGCAGGGTTTTGCCAGGTCCACCGAAATCCACGCGTTCCGCGCTACTGTAAAGCGGTTGCAATTGCCGATAAGGGAACAGGAAGGCCCCCTGGACCACGCCGGCCAGTGCGACTTGAAGCAAAAGCGTGTACAGCACCAGTTTCTGGGGGAAATGCGGCGTCGAGACCAGCGGCCTCAGCGACCAGGCCGCGGCCAGCGCGACGAAGAAAACAGCGCCGTTGATCGAAACCCAGTAGCTGTTGCTCGACCCGAAAGCGTAGGCGTACGGCAAAGCGGCGAGCAACACGCAAAGGGGAAGGGTTTGGCGAGCTCCCGAGCGCAAGGCGGAGAAAAATCCAGGCAACAGCGCACCGGCAGCCAACGCGAACAGAACCAACGCGCGGTTTTCACCCTGGATTTTGGAGAGGGCGAAATAGCCCAGGCCAGCGACGCCCACAAGCGCCACCACAGGCAGGGCGGCGCGGCCGGTCCTCGGGAGTGCTTCCAAGGGTTTCGTGGCCCACAGGCTGGCAAAGGACAAGGCAGCACCAAGGAGCAGCGCCAGGGCGGTGGCGAGGTCCATCGACAGTCCGTCCATCCTGAAAATTTTGCCGATGCCCCCGGCATTTGCATCAAGCAATCCCGCCAGCCGCAAGCCCTCGGTATTTCGGTGGATGAATGGCAGGACGCCTCCATCCGTCACCAGCGCAGTGACCAAGGCAGCGGCGGCGGCAGTGGCTGCGGGAATCCATGCCGCTTGCCAACGAAAGTGGCCGCTGAAGACCAGATAGAGCACGACCAGCACGGCCAGCGCAGCAGCCGAGGTCGGTTTGCCCAGAAAGGCAACCCAGCCGCCCAACCCGACGATCACGTAACCCAACGCGCTCGCGCGCTCCTGTCTCGGCGCGGCCATCAGCAGCCCTGTCAGGGTGATCAGCAGCCCCTGGAACGCCAATGCGTTGTAGCTGGGCGTGGGAATCCACATGCCTGCGAACACAGCGGACAGAAGCGTCAGGCAGGCGAGGCCCGATGCGACGACCAGCTTGGTCGCGACGTCGATTTTTTCTGCGAATGCCTTGCCCAGCAGCGTCCAGGCGGCGGCGCCTCCGAGCAACAGCGTGAAAAGGAAATTCAGTTGCCGAAGCGTGCCGATGTTTCCGTCCGCCAGCAGGTACAGCGGATGGTAGAAAAATCCGAACTGGGAAATCGAAGCGGAATACAGGAACGGATTGGAAATCCAGTTCAAATAAAAACCTTCATCCGTGTAGTCCACGCCGTGCCGAACATACAGAGCCACCCAGACGATGAACAAAGCGGTCAAGCAGGCAGAAAGTGCCAGCAATGGCGTTCCGGAGGGACTTTTGCCGACGCTTTGAACGGAAGCATTTTTTAAGCGAGGCATCGGTATTTCGTTTTCATATCGGGACAGGCAGACCCATGGTGCGCGAGGGGGTGCGGCCGCCCTGCCGGGCAATGGGCGTTCCGCGGCGAATTATCGATGGATGGAGCCCAGGCACAGACACTTCCTGCTCGCATACACATCACCGCACCTGCGCGGGCGCGTTCGGGTTGCCGCCGGCACACGGGCCAGGGAGGTTCAACGCAGCCTTTGAAACGCCGATGGCCCGCCAATGCGGGCCATCGGGGCGGGGGCCTTCATCGCGCCCGCGAACGGTCAGGAACGTCAGTCAATCCGCCGAAGCCCCCGACTTCTTCACCAGTTCCGCCCAGCGCGGAATCTCCTTGGCCATGTGCGCCGCCAGCGCTTCCGGCGTGCTGCCCACGATGTCCATGCCCAGCTGCGTATGCAGCTTGTCCACCACGTCCGGCTGCTTCAATGCCTTGACGATCTCGGCGTTCAGCCGCTGGACCACGGCCTTGGGCGTGCCCTTGGGGGCGTACACGGCCTGCCAGGACGACATCTCGAAGCCGGCCACGCCCGATTCGATCATGGTGGGCAGCTCGGGCGCGAGGGCGATGCGCTGGCCGGTGGTCACGGCCAGCAGCTTCACGCGGCCGGCCTTGGCCAGGGGCAGGGCGGCGGTCATCTGGTCGAACATGAACGACACCTGGCCGGCGGCCACGTCGGTGAGGGCGGGCGGCGTGCCCTTGTACGGCACGTGGGTGAGCTTCACGCCGATCAGGTCGCCGAACATCTCGCCCGCCAGGTGGGTGGAGGTGCCCGCGCCCGACGACGCGAACATGCGTTTGGACGGGTCTTTCTTGAGCAGCTCGATCAGTTCCTTCACCGAGTTCACGCCCAGCGCGGGGTTGACGATGAGCACGTTGGGCAGCGTGGCCACCAGGGCCACGGGCTCGAAGTCCTTGACCGGGTTGTACGACAGGTTCTTGTACAGGCTGGCGTTGATGGCGTGCGTGCTGATGGTGCCGCCGAAGAGGGTGTAGCCGTCCGGCGGAGCCTTGGCCGCGTACGAAGCGCCGATGCCGCCGGCCTGGCCGGGCTTGTTGTCCACCACCACCGATTGCTTGAGCGCCTCGCCCAGCTTGTTGGCGAGCACGCGGCCGATGATGTCGGTGGAGCCGCCGGGCGTGAACGGCACGACGTAGGTGATGGGCTTGGCGGTGGGCCATTCCTGGGCGCCCGCAAGGAATGGAGCCAGGGCCAGGGCGGCCAGCAGGGCGGTGTGTCGGATGAATCGCATGGGGTTTGTCTCCGGGTGTCGTTGTGGTGCTGCGATGTGGGGAACGGGGGAACAGCGGAAAAAAGCGGTGCGGGCGGTATGGGCCGGGTGTCAGCGACCTTTCTCGGCGCGCCAGGCGGCGAAGTCGCCGTGGGTGGCGGGGTCGGTGGGCGGGTACAGGCCGATGATCGAGCGGCCTTCCAGCACCTTCTCGGTCACGAAGTCTTCGAAGGCGGTCATCTCGGTGGCTTCAGCGGCGATCTCGTCGGCCAGGTGCGCTGGGATGACGATGACGCCCTCGCCATCGCCCACCAGCACGTCGCCGGGAAACACGGCCACGTCGCCGCAGGCGATGGGCCCGTTGATGTCGATGGCCTGGTGCAGCGTGAGGTTGGTGGGCGCCGAGGGGCGCTGGTGGTAGGCCGGCATGTCGAGCGCGGCGATCTCGGGCGTGTCGCGAAAGCCGCCGTCGGTGACCAGCCCGGCCACGCCGCGCTTCATGAGGCGCGAGGCGAGGATGGAGCCGGCCGATGCGGCGCGCGCGTCCTTGCGGCTGTCGATGACCAGCACGGCGCCGGGCGGGCAATCTTCCACGGCCTTGCGCTGCGGGTGGTCGGGGTTCTTGAACACGTCGATGGTGTTCAGGTCTTCGCGCGCCGGGATGTAGCGCAGCGTGAAGGCCTCGCCCACCATGTTGGCGCGGCCGGTGCGCAGGGGGTGCACGTTCTGCAGGAACTGGTTGCGCAGCCCCTTCTTGAAGAGGGCGGTGCACAGCGTGGCGGTGCTGACGTGGGCGAGGCGGTCGCGGGTGGCGGGGTTCAAGGGCATGTCTCCGGGGGTCAGAAGATGTCGGGCTCGGGCACGGGAGCGCCGAAGCCGGTTTCGAGGAAATCGAAGTCGCAGCCCTGGTCGGCCTGCAGGATGTGGCGGCTGAACATCCACCCGTAGCCGCGCTGGTAGCGCGCGGGCGGCGGCGTCCAGGCGGCGCGGCGGCGGGCGAGTTCTTCGTCGCTCACTTCCATGTGGATGCGGCGCGCGGGCACGTCCACGGTGATGAGGTCGCCGGTTTTCACGAGCGCCAGCGGGCCGCCGATGTAGGCCTCGGGCGCGGCGTGCAGGATGCAGGCGCCGTAGCTGGTGCCGCTCATGCGCGCATCGGACAGGCGCAGCATGTCGCGCACGCCCTGCTTCACCAGCTTCGCGGGGATAGGCAACATGCCCCACTCGGGCATGCCGGGGCCGCCCTGCGGGCCGGCGTTGCGCAGCACCAGGATGTGGTCGGCCGTCACGTCGAGGTCGGGGTCTTCCACCGCGGCCTTCATGCTGGGGTAGTCGTCGAACACCAGCGCCGGACCGGTGTGCTGCTGCAGGTGCGGCGCGCAGGCGCTGGGCTTGATGACGGCGCCGTCGGGCGCGAGGTTGCCGCGCAGCACGGCGAGCGCGCCCTCGGCGTAGATGGGGTTGGACAGCGGCCGGATCACGTCGTCGTTGAACACGGCGGCGCCTTCGATGTTCTCGCCCAGCGTGCGGCCGGTGACGGTGCGCGCACCGAGGTGCAGGTGCTGCGGCATGCTCGACATGAGGCCGGGCAGGCCGCCGGCGTAGTAGAAGTCCTCCATCAGGTAGGTGTCGCCGCTGGGCCGCACGTTGGCGATCACGGGCACGTGGCGGCTGGCGGCGTCGAAATCATCCAGCGTGACGGCGCAGTGCGCGCCCGCGCGGCGCGACATGGCCACCAGGTGGACGATGGCGTTGGTGGAGCAGCCCACGGCCATGGCCACGTTGATGCCGTTCAGGAACGATTCGCGGCTCAGCAGCTTCGCCGGGGTCTCGTCCTGCCAGACCATCTCGACGATGCGGCGGCCGCTCTCGGCGCTCATGCGCACGTGGTTGGCGTCCGGCGCGGGGATGGACGAGGCGCCCGGCAGCGTCATGCCGATGGCCTCGGCGATCGCCGTCATGGTGCTGGCCGTGCCCATGGTCATGCAGGTGCCGTGGCTGCGGGCGATGCCGCCTTCCACCCCGAGCCACTGTGTCTGCGTGATCTGGCCGGCGCGGCGCTCGTCCCAGAGCTTCCACGCGTCCGATCCCGAGCCCAGCACCTGCCCGTTGTAGTTGCCGCGCAGCATGGGGCCGGCGGGCACGAAGACGCAGGGCAGGCCCATGCTGATGGCGCCCATCAGCAGGCCGGGGCCGGTCTTGTCGCAGCCGCCCATCAGCACCGCGCCATCGACCGGGTGGCTGCGCAGCAACTCTTCGGTCTCCATGGCCAGCAGGTTGCGGTAGAGCATGGTGGTGGGCTTGACGAAGGCCTCGGCCAGCGAGATGGCCGGCAGCTCGATGGGAAAGCCGCCCGCCTGCAGCACGCCGCGCTTGACGTCTTCCACCCGCTGCTTGAAGTGGCCGTGGCAGGGGTTGATGTCCGACCACGTGTTGACGATGGCGATGATGGGCTTGCCCACCCAGTCTTCGGGCGCGTAGCCCATTTGCATGATGCGGGAGCGGTGGCCGAAGGAGCGCAGGTCGTCGGGGGCGAACCAGCGTGCGCTGCGCAGGGACTCGGGGGTACGGCGGGTCGTCGTCATAGGCTCCATCACAGGTTTCGGTGCATTAAAGCACTAATATATTAGTACATCAAAATCGTGCGGTGCGACAATCCGCCGCCTATGAACGTGAGAGACAAAGTCCACCTCGACCGGTCGCGCCACGCGGCGCCGCAGATCTTCGAAAAGCTGCGCGCGGCCATCGTGTCGCTGGACCTCACACCCGGCACCGTGCTGGCCCGTGCCGAACTGGCCGAGCGCTTCGGCATCAGCCAGACGCCCGTGCGCGATGCGCTGATGCGGCTGGGCGAAGAGGGGCTGGTGGACATCTTTCCGCAGCACGCCACGGTGGTGAGCCGCATCGACGTGGCCGCCGCACGGCAGGCCCACTACCTGCGCCGGTCCATCGAGCTGGAGGTGGTGCGCACGCTGGCGCTGCAGGGCGGCGAGGCCGTCGCCCGGCGCCTGCAGGCCCAGATCGGCGTGATGCAGGCCGCGGCCGAGCCTCTGGAGCCCGAGGCGTTCTCGCAGGCCGATCTGGCGTTCCACCGCCTGATGTACGAAGCTGCCGAGGTGCCGCGCCTGTGGGAGCTGGTGCGCAGCCACTCCGGCCATGTGGACCGTCTGCGCCACCTGCACCTGCCCAGCGCGGGCAAGGCCGCGTCGGTACTGGCCGACCACCGCCGCATCGCCGAGGCCATCGCGCAGGGGGACGCGCCTGGCGCCCAGGAGGCGCTGCGCACGCACCTGTCGGGCACGCTCAGCCAGGTGGACGAGATCTGCGCCCGCCATCCGGAGTACGTGAACGCCGACTGAAGGGCGGAGCGGACCCGGGCGGCTCCGGGCGAAAGGCACCGGCGCCCGTGCTGGCCCATGGTCAGCCCCATCGGCCTCCAGCGCAATATTTACTAGGGCATGCTGCTATTTAATTAATAGCAATCGAGATCAAGCGATGAACCGGATGGTCTGCGCCACCAGGCCGAAGGTGCCGGCGGCCACCTGCGCCTGGATCTCCACGGAGCGGTTCTCGGCCAGGTCGGACGCGGTGCCGCCCTCGAAGCGGGCGCTGGCGTAGTGGACCGGCACGCCGCGCACCACGATCACCGAGGCCGCCGGGATCACGCGCTGGATCGATCCCTTCACGTCGAAGCTGCGGCTGGCCAGGCTGCCGGCCTCTTCCAGCGCGATCTCGCTCGCATTGAACTGGCCGCTCACGAACACGCCCTTCACGTCCACGCGCCGGCCCAGCGCCAGGCCCGCAGGCGGGTTGGCCACGCCGCTGGCGTTCACCGGCACGCCGTTCACGCTGAAGGCCGTGTTGCTGGTGAACGCGGTGATGTAGCCCTTGAGTTCGACCGCCACGTTGTTGCCGCTGGGCAGCGTCACGCTGCTGGCGGTGGTGCGCAGGGCCGAGGCCACCCAGCGGCCGGACGCGTCGGGCGCCGTCTGCAGCTCCACGCGGGCGTACTGCCCGTTGGCGATGCCGGGGGCCTGCGACGCGACGGCGCCGTAGGCGATCACCGCGCCGCCGATGCGGAAGGTCTGCGCCGTGCCGTCCAGCGCGGAGACCACGCCGCGCAGCTTGTAGCGAGTGGGCACGGGCTCGTCGCGCACCACCAGCGTGGCGCTGTACAGCCCGTCGGGGTTGCGAAGGCCGAACACCTGCACCACCTGGCCCACCGCCAGGCTGGCCGCGCCATTGGGCAGGTTGTCGCTGTAGAGCGTGGCATCGGCCCACTGCACGGTCTGGCCCAGCACGGCGAAGGTGCGGGCGGCGGTGTCGATGGCGGTGATGGGCCCCTCGATCTCGCTGCGCAGGCTGATGGTCGAGGCCACGGAGCGGCGCAGCCCGCTGGCGTCCACCGCGATGCCCGAGCCGTTCACCTCCACCACCATGCCCAGCCGCAGGGCGGCGGTGGTGACGGCCTGGCCGGCATCGTCCAGGATGCGCGCGGCGGTGTCGTCGTAGCGCAGGTTGTTGACGATGATGGAGCCGAAGCCGCTGATGGGGCCGCTGGAGAACGACGCATCGGCCGCGCTGCCGACGCCGGAGACATCGCCACCGCCGCCGCCCCCTCCACCGCAGCCGAACAGCACCAGGGTGGCGGAAGCCGCGCCACCGGCCAGCAGGCGGCGGCGCGCAGGGGATGACGGGTGGACGGCGGGGAGCAAGGTGGACTGCATGGAAACCTCCGAAGGCGATGGGATGTTGAAACGGCGAGGCCGGGCGGCGCTGGCGGGTGCGCGGCCAGAACCGATGCCGCGCGCCACGCCAGCGCCTGGCATCTTGTAATCACCGGTCGCGCCAATGATTTCAATATGTGTACTTACTTGTTCAGTTTTAGAAGGGATTTGGCCACGTCGCCGACCGGCTTTGGCGGGGCGCCTGTCTCGATACCTCTCGATACCGCGCCCGGCATGCGCTGCGGCACGCAGCCGAACACCGGGCCGGCCGTGCGGCCAGCGCCATTTCATTTTGAAACACTCATGTACGGTTTAGCGTTTCGCTTCACGCCGGGCACTGCGTGCCGTGGTGAAAAAACCAACGTCTCGGCTATGCCGAGGCCAGCGCAGGGGCCTGCGCTCGTTCCAAGCCGTTTGCACGGCCGGGCTGGTCATTCCTGCACCTGCGGCGGATAATCCAGGCACTTTCTCGCCCTCCACCGGAGCACTCTCATGGCCTCTGTTTCCTCGATCGCCGCCTCCGGCCTGCGCGCTGCCCAGGTGCGCATGGATGTCTCCGCCAACAACGTCGCCAACATGAACACCCCCGGGTTCAAGCGCCAGACGGTGGACCAGGAGGCCGTGGCCTCCCAAGGCGGCGTGGCCACCACCAATGTGGGCCGTGCGGCGCAGGAAGGCGCCTCGCTCGAGGCCGATGCGGTCGATCAGATCTCGGCCACCTATGCGTTCAAGGCCAATCTGCAGGTTTTGCGCACCGAAGACCGCATGATGGGCTCGCTGCTCGACACCCGGGCCTGACCCGCCGAAGACGCCTCTTACCCGTCCGCTGGGCCAGCCTGGGCCGACGGCAGCCTGGCGGCCCTCTTTCGTTTTCCCTCTTCTCTCAGACCATCACAGCGCGCCGGCCAGGCCAGCCAGCCGCTCGATCAGCCAGTGCTGAAACGGCCCGGCCGCCTGCCGGGGGCGTGGATTCGGTGCGGTGTTCATGGCCGTGCCTCAAGCCGCCAGCGGCGCATCGCCGGCCGCTGCCGCGCGGCGTCGGGCCGCCCGCTCCCAGGCCTTTTCGTGGAAGAAGAACGCCACCGCCTGCACCGTGGGCTCCAGCAGGCTCAGCGTGATCGAGGCGATCAGGTTGCCGGTGACCGCGTAGGCCACCAGGGCCGCCACGCAGATGTGGATGAGGTAGTAGCTGCCCGTCTTCATGAGGGTGGGCAGGTTGCGGAGCGTGGCTTGGCGGATGCGGGACATGGCGGACTCCTGTAGGGCGATCTCGGATGGGGAACAGACGACTGCAAGAATGCTAGTGATTCGCATTGGCGAGCGCCAATTGATCGTGTCCAACGCCGCGATAGCCAAGCCCCGGGGCGCCGCTATGATGGCCGCACTTTCCAACCCCTCCGCACACCTCGAACGGGAGCACCGCATGGCCCTCATGGACTTCATCAAGAAACAGTTCATCGACATCATCCAGTGGACCGAGGACAGCGACGGCACGCTGGCCTGGCGCTTCCCGATGCGGGACATGGAAATCCAGAACGGCGGCACGCTCGTGGTGCGCGAGTCGCAGATGGCGGTCTTCGTCAACGAAGGCCAGGTGGCCGACGTGTTCGGCCCCGGCACCTACAAGCTCACCACGCAGACGCTGCCGGTGCTCACCTACCTGAAGAACTGGGACAAGCTCTTCGAATCCCCGTTCAAGAGCGACGTGTACTTCTTCAGCACACGCCAGCAGGTGGACCAGAAGTGGGGCACGCCCCAGCCCATCACCATCCGCGACAAGGACTTCGGCGCCGTGCGCCTGCGCGCCTTCGGCAACTACGCCTTCCGCGTGGCCGACCCCAAGCTGTTCCACACCGAGATCTCGGGCACGCGCGCCGAGTACACCGTCTCCGAGATCGACGGCCAGCTGCGCGGCCTGGTGCTGCAGAACATCAGCAACGCCATCGCGGGCAGCGGCCTGCCGTTCCTCGACCTGGCGGCCAACCAGGTGATGTTCGCCGAGGCCCTGGCCAAGGAGCTGCAGCCCGCGTTCGCCAAGATCGGCCTGCTGCTGGAGGGCATGACGGTGCAGAACGTCTCGCTGCCCGAAGAGCTGCAGAAGATCCTGGACCAGAAGATCGGCATGGGCATGGTCGGCAACGACATGGGCAAGTTCATGCAGTACCAGACGGCGCAGGCGATCCCGAAGTTCGCCGAAGGCTCGGGCAACGGCGGCGGCGGCATTGCCGGCGACGCCATGGGCCTGGGCGCCGGCGTGGCGCTGGGCCAGGTGCTGGCTCAGAACCTGCAGCAGGGCCTGCAGGGCCAGAACCCCGGCGCAGCCCAGCAGGCCGCCGCCGCGGTGGCGGCCGCGCCTGCGGCGGGCGTCAAGCCCGAAGACGTGATGGCCACGCTGGAGAAGCTGGGCGAGCTCAAGGCCAAGGGCATCCTCACGCAGGAGGAGTTCGACGCCAAGAAGGCCGAACTGCTCAAGAAGCTGGTCTAGATTTCGCTATTGATTGAATAGCGTCCTGCCCAATCGATACTAGGGCAGGAGGCCAAAAACACTCCAAAAAAACATGGCCGAGAGCGGCACCCAGCGTACCTACCGCGCGCCCTGCCCCGGCTGCGGCGCGCCGGTCGAATTCAAGAGCGCGCAGTCCACCCACGCCGTCTGCCCCTACTGCCAGAGCACGGTGGTGCGCAGCGGCGAGGTGCTCACGCGCGTGGGCAAGATGGCCGAGGTCTTCGACGACCACAGCCCCCTGCAGCTCATGGCCAGCGGCCGCATCGTGCTGGACGGGAAGGACCTGCCCTTCACGCTGATCGGGCGCCTGCAATACAAGGGCGACGCCGGCACCTGGACCGAATGGAACGCCTTCCTGGAGGACGGCAGCACCGCCACGCTGGGCGAGGACAACGGCGCCTACGTGTTCACGCGCCCGGCCGCGGCGGGGCGTGAGTTGCCCGCGGCCGAGCAGTTCCGCGTCGGCATGACCACGGCGGTGGCCGGCAAGCCCTACAGCGTGGCCGCCAACGTGCAGGCGCAGCTCATCTCCGCCCAGGGCGAGCTGCCCAAACTGCCGCCGCTGGGCCACCCGTTCAGCATGGTGGAGCTGCGCAGCGCCGACGGCGAGGTGCTGTCGATCGACTACGGCAGCACGCCCCCGAAGGTGGACCGCGGCCGGGCCGTGCAGCTCGACGATTTGAAGCTGCAGGGCCTGAAAGACGCGTCCGCCAAGGACGAGACAGGCCGGCAGTTCAACTGCCCCAACTGCGGCGCGCCGGTGCCCGTGAAGCTGGGCAGCACCAAGAGCCTGACCTGTCCGTCGTGCCACAGCCTCATCGACCTGTCCAGCGGCCTGGGGGCCGAACTGCGCCACGCCGTGCAGGACGAGCCGTTGAACCCGCTCATCCCGCTGGGCCAGACCGGGCAGCTGGAGGGCGTGCACTGGCAGGTCGTGGGCTTTCAACACCGCATGGGCGTGGAGCCGGGCGACGACGAGCATTTCGGCTGGGACGAATACCTGCTCTACAACCAAAAGCGTGGCTTCGCCTTCCTGGTGGACGCGACCGACGGCTGGAGCCTGGTGCGGCCCACCACGGGCGCGCCGCAGCTGACCGGCGGCGGCCAGAGCGCGACCTACCTGGGCACCACCTACCGCCTGTCCAGCCAGTACGACGCCGAGACCACCTACGTGGCCGGCGAGTTCTACTGGCCCGTGGAGCGCGGCCAGAAAAGCGCCAACCGCGACTTCGCCAGCAGCACCGGCCGCGGCCTGCTGTCGATGGAGCAGACCCCGCGCGAGATCACCTGGTCCAGCGGCAGCAAGATCGACAGTGCGGTGGTGGCGCAGGCCTTCAAGCTCGGCGGCCAGCAGGACATGTTCAAGCGCGAGGACGCCGCGCCCCTGGCCAGCGCCACCAGCCTGGGCTGCGGGACCATCATCGTCATTGCGATCGTGCTCATCATCCTGCTGCTGCTCATGAGCAACTGCTCGGGATCGTCGGGCGGCGGCTACCGCAGCTCGGGCGGCTCCTTCGGCGGGTATTCCAGCGGGGGCGGGCACAAATGACGAAACGGCGACGCCCCTGCGCTCCCTTGTTGCAACCCCTTTTCATCTGACGGAGGTCATCATCATGGCTCTTGAATGGCTGCGGCCCGCCGCGTTTTTCGGCTCCATCCTGTTCGCGCTCATCGGCGTGCTGGTGTTCTGGGTGAGCTTCATCATCATCGACAAGCTCACGCCCTACGACCTGTGGGCCGAGATCGTCGAAAAGCAGAACAAGGCCCTCGCCATGGTGGTGGCGGCCATGTGCCTGGGGATCAGCATCATCGTGGCGGCGGCGATGCACGGGGGGTGAGGCGCGGGGCAGGGGCGGATGGCCGCCCGAATGCCCTTTTTTCGGTCAGATTACAAATACGAATCGTTATCAGTAACGTTACAATTTTGCTCTTTCCGATACAAACGGCTGCCCCTGCCGGGCGGCCGTTTTCTTTTCCAGAGAGAGCGAATGACACATCCGGACCATGCACCAGCGGCCGCCGCCCTGGCCTTCTTCCATCCCCGGGCCACGGCCATCGCGGCGGCGCTGCTCGCCGGCATGGCGGGCCTGCCGGCCACCGCCCTGTCCCAGCCGCAGGCCGAAGCCGCGTCCCAGGCGGCCCTGCCCACCGTGCACGTCACGTCGGAGTACGACGCCGACGACGTGCGCCCCGAAGGCGTGACCACTGCCACCAAGACCTACATGGCGCCCAAGGACATCCCGCAGACCATCGACACGCTGGAGGTCAACAAGTACAAGAGCTACGGCATCAACGACCTGGCCGTCATGCTGGACGGCGTGCCCGGCGTGAACACCAAGTACGACATGCGGGGCGAAGGCGTGATGATCCGCGGCTTCAACGCCGACTCGGGCGACATCTACCGCGACGGCGTGCGCGAAAGCGGCCAGGTGCGCCGCAGCACCGCCAACGTGGAGCGCATCGAGATCCTCAAGGGCCCGGCGTCGGTGCTGTACGGCCGCAGCAGCGGCGGCGGCATCATCAACATGGTGAGCAAGCAGGCCCGCTTCGATGCCAAGAGCAGCATCAACCTGCGCGGCGGCTCGTGGGACAACGTAGGCGGCACGCTGGACATCAACCGCGTGCTGAACGAGAACGTGGCCGTGCGGCTGACGGCCGACCGCGAGCAGGCAAACAGTTTTCGCAGCGGCATCCGCAACCGCAATGAAATGGTCTCGCCCAGCATCCTCGTGGACACGCGCACCGGCCTGCGCTGGACGGGGCAATACACGTACGACACGGTGTGGCGCGTGCCCGACCGTGGCCCGGCCTACGACCAGCTGCCCGCCGGCGTGTCGATCCGCACCGGTTTCGCCCACCCCGACGACATGGTGGAAGACCGGCTGCGCGTGCTGCGCTCGGACCTGAGCTACGACTTCAACCCGGCCTGGAGCGTGCGCTGGGTGGCGAGCAAGCGCGAGGCCAGCCAGGACTTCGACCACTACTTCGCCGGCACCTACTGCAACGCCCGGGGCCGCACCTCCACGGGCGCCAGCTGCGACTACGCCGGCCGCGTGCGGCCCAACTACGCCTGGCAGCAGACGCGCAACGAGACGCTTTCCAACACCGTGGACCTCACCGGCAAATTCACGCTGGCCGGCCTGCAGCACGACCTGCTCGTGGGCATGGAAGCCAGCGAGGAAGAACGCCAGCCGCGCCTGTCCAGCGGCGCGGCCAGCTTCACCTACGATCCGCTGCGCCCCATTCCCTGGGCTCCCAAGCCTGCCCAGGGCGCGCCCACCCAGTACAACCTGCACGAGGCGCAGAGCCGCGCGCTCTACCTGCAGGACCTCGTGAGCCTGGGCACGCAGTGGAAGCTGCTGGCCGGGCTGCGCTACGACCGGTTCGACTTCCACAGCACCAACCTGCTCACGTCCGCCGGGCGCGGCTACGACGGCGACTCGGTCAGCCCCCGCCTGGGTGTGGTCTGGCAGCCGGTGCGCGAGCACAGCATCTATGCCTCGTGGAACAAGAGCTACTCTCCCTACGGCGGGCGCGGCATGATCACCGTGGACACCTCGGCCAGCGCCGTGTACGACGACGAGCCCCAGCATTCGCGCCAGTTCGAAATCGGCGCCAAGAGCGACTGGCTGGACGGAAAGCTGTCCACGCAGGTGTCGGTCTACCAGCTGGAGCACTACAACATCCGGTACCGCCCAGATGCGGTCAACGACCCGTTCACCTGGGCCGTGCGCGGCAAAGAGCGCTCGCGCGGCATCGAGTTCAGCGCGGCCGGCCGCGTGGCGCCCTCGTGGTACGTGCGCGGCGGCGTGGGCCTCATGAGCGCCAAGGTCACCGAGGACCGCAGCGCGCCCGCGAACGTCGGCAAGTACCTGCAGGACACGGCCCAGCGCAATGGCAACGTCTTCCTGCGCTATGCGCCGCAGAGCCCGTGGTACGGCGAGATCGGCGTGACGCACACCAGCGCCCGCTGGCTCAACGCGGCCAACACCTCGCGCCTGCCGGCCTACACCCGCTGGGATGCCATGGTGGGCTGGCGCGCCGCGCCCTGGACCGTGACCGTCGCGGTCACCAACCTGCTGGACAAGGAATACTGGCGCTCCGTCGACATGCCCGGTGCGCCGCGCGGCGTGCTGGTGAGCGCCACCTACCAGTTCTGACCCGGGGGCCCGGGCGATGCCGGGCGGGCGAAGAAGGCGCCTTCGCCCGGCGGGCCTGCGGCGGCCGCCGCCGGGGCCCATCCCGCAAAATAGCGGCTTGACCGCCGCTGCCCACCCCACCCCTTCCGCCGCGCCCGCGCCCCGCCCCATCGACATCGCGCTGCTCGCCAGCGTCTTCGTCGTCGCCGCCTGTGGCCTGCTCTACGAGCTGGCCGCAGGCGCGCTCGCCTCGTACGTACTGGGCGATTCGGTGCTGCAGTTCTCCACCATCATCGGCACCTACCTCTTCGCCATGGGCGTGGGATCGTGGCTGTCGCGCTACTTCGAGCGGCAATTGCCCGCGCACTTCCTGCGCATCGAACTGCTGGTGGCCCTGGTGGGCGGCGCGCTGCCGGCCACGCTGTTCCTGGCCAACGCCTATGCGCCGGGCGCGTTCCGCGTGCTGCTGTACGGCATGGTGCTGCTGGTGGGCACGCTGGTGGGGCTGGAGATCCCGCTGGTGATGCGCATCCTCAAGCGCAACGCGGTGCTGAAGGACCTGGTCTCGCAGGTGCTCACGTTCGACTACCTCGGGGCGCTGGCGGTGTCGCTCGCGTTCCCGCTGCTGCTGGTGCCGCACCTGGGGCTGATCCGCACGGGGCTGCTGTTCGGCCTGATGAACGCGGCGGTGGCGCTGTGGGCGGTCTGGCTGTTTCGCCACGAGCTGCGGCGCCTGCGCGCGCACGTGCTGGCCTGCGTGGCCGTGTTCGGCGTGCTGCTGGCGGGGCTGGTGGGGGCGGAGCACATCACGCGCTTTGCCGAGGACAAGTTCTACCAGGACCGCATCGTGGTGAGCCGCGCCACGCCCTACCAGCGCATCGTGGTCACCGAGGGCAAGGCGGGGCACCGGCTGTACCTCAACGGCAACCTGCAGTTCGCCGAGCGCGACGAGTACCGCTACCACGAGGCCCTGGTGCACCCGGCGATGGCGGCGTTCGCCTCGGGCGGCGCCGGGCCGCGGCGCGTGGCGGTGCTGGGCGGCGGCGACGGCATGGCGGTGCGCGAGATCCTCAAGTACCCCTCGGTCGAGTCGGTCACGCTGGTCGAGCTGGACCCGGCGATGACGCGCCTGTTCACCGACGACCCCACGCTCGCGCGGCTGAACGGTGGAGCGCTGTCCAACCCCAAGGTGCATGTCGTGAACACCGACGCGTTCCAGTGGCTGCAGCAGGGGAGCGTGGGGGCGCAAGACTCCAGCGCCGCCGGGCCGCCCCAAGGCGCGGGGGCCCCCTCGGGGGGCAGCGAACCACGCGCAGCGGGGAGCGTGGGGGCGCAAGAATTTTTCGACGTGATCGTGGTGGATTTCCCCGACCCGACCAACTTCGCCATCGGCAAGCTCTACACCAACAGCTTCTACGCCTTGCTGGCGCAGCGCCTGTCCGCGAGCGGCTATGCCGTGGTGCAGACCACGTCGCCGCTGGTGGCGCGCCAGAGCTTCTGGACGGTGGTGCAGACCATCGAGTCGCTGGGCCTGCGCACCGCCCCCTACCACGCCCATGTGCCCAGCTTCGGCGAATGGGGCTTCGTGATCGCCAGCCGCCGGCCCTGGCACCTGCCGCAGGCGCTGCCCGAGGGGCTGCGATTCCTGTCGGTTCCCACGCTGGCGCTGCTGTTCGACTTTCCGCGCGACATGGCGCGCGTGCCGGCCGAGGTCAACCGCCTGTCCAACCAGGTGCTGGTGCACACCTACGAGCAGGAGTGGGGTAAGGTGGCGGCCCACTGACCTCGCTGGCCGCCCGGCCGCACCGCCCACATGCAACGCCGCCAATTCCTCGCCGCCTCGGCCACCTCGGCCGCTGCCGCCGCCCTCGCCGGGTGCGGCGCCCCGCCCGAACTGGAGGGCGGCTTTGCCGGCATCGACATGGCGCGCGGCCATGCGCTGCGCGACCGGCTCCAGAAGGGCGGGCCGATCGAGCCCGACATCGTCCGGCGCACCCAGGTGGTGATCGCGGGCGGAGGCGTGGCCGGCCTGGCGGCCGCGCGCTCGCTGCGGCTGGCCGGCACCGACGACTTCGTGGTGCTGGAGCTGGAGGACACCGCCGGCGGCAACAGCCGCGCCGGCAGCGTGGCCGGGATGGCCTGCCCGCTGGGCGCGCACTACCTGCCCGTGCCGGGCGACAGCGCGCGCGAGGTGCAGGACCTGCTGGAAGAGCTGGGCCTGCGCCAGCGCGTGGCCGGGCGCTGGCGCTACGACGAACGCCACCTGTGCCACAGCCCGCAGGAGCGACTGTTCTTCCAGGGCCAATGGCAGGACGGGCTGCTGCCCGTGCAGGGAGTGGGCGCCGAAACGCTGGCGCAGTACCGGCGCTTTTCCACCCGCGTGGCCGAACTGGGCCGCGCGGCGCCCTTCACCATGCCGGTGGTCAAAGGATGGAAGCCCAATCAGCCCCTGGCGCAGATTCATCTAGGGCTTGACGCTATTACTTTCATAGCATGGCTGGAGCAGGAGGATTTCGACGACACGCACCTGCGCTGGTACCTGGACTACTGCTGCCGCGACGACTACGGCGCCGGCACGGCGCGCGTGTCGGCCTGGGCGGGCATCCACTACTTCGCCAGCCGCCACGGCTTCCATGCGCCCGGCGATGCGGCCACCGAAGACCGCGAGGGCGTGCTCACCTGGCCCGAGGGCAACGGCTGGCTCACCCAGCGCCTGGCCGCGCAGCTGCAGGCCGGCGGGCAGCTGCGCACCGGCAGCTCGGTGCTGCGCATCGAGGAAACCCGCCAGGGCGTGGAGGTGGACGTGTTCCACCACGCGAGCGAAAGCGTGGAGCGCTGGCAGGCGCGCCGCTGCATCGTGGCGCTGCCGGTCTTCATCGCGGCGCGCGTGGTGCGCAACCCGCCCGGCTTCCTGCAGCAGGCGGCGCAGCGCCTGTCGTGGGCGCCCTGGCTGGTGGCCAACATCCACATCGACGCCCCGCTGGCCGACCGCGAAGGCGCAGCCCCCGCCTGGGACAACGTGCTCTACGCCGACCCCACGCCCGGCGGCCTGGGCTACGTGAACGCCGGCCACCAGCGGCTGGACCCGCGCCCGGCCGCCACCGTGCTCACCTACTACCAGGCGCTGGGCGACGTGGCCGACGGCCGCCGGCAGTTGGCGGAGCAACCCTGGGCGCACTGGCGCGACGCCATCCTCGCCGGTCTGGCCGCGCCGCACCCCGAACTGGCCAAGCATGCGCGGCGCATGGAGATCACGCGCTACGGCCACGCCATGTCGATCCCGGTGCCTGGCACCCAGGCGTTCCTGGGCCGGATCGCCCCCCAGCGCCCGTCCAGCAAGCGCTACCAGCTATCGAACGGAGAGCGCGTGGCCGTGCCGCCCACGCCCGGCACCGCGCGGCTGGCGTTCGCGCATGCGGACTGGTCGGGCTATTCGGTGTTCGAAGAGGCTTTCACGCGCGGGCACGCGGCGGCGTTCGCCTGACCCTTTTGCGGCTGGGGGCATTGCGCAGTCGTTGGATTGCGCATCGTATTTCGATATATCTTATTGAAAAAGATATATCGGAAACACAATGAAAGACCTCGACATTTCCCAGCTGCACGGCGCCGGCGGGCGGCGCGGTGGCGGTGGCGGCCGCGTGTTCGGCCACGGTGGCCTGCGCCTCGTGCTGCTGCAGCTCATCGCCGACAAGCCGCGCCACGGCTACGAACTCATCAAGGCCATCGAAGACCGGCTGAACGGTGCCTACAGCCCCAGCCCCGGCGTGATCTACCCCACGCTCACCCTGCTGGAAGAGATGGGCCATGTCACCGTCACCGCCGATGGCGGCCGCAAGCTGCACACGCTGACCGATGCGGGGCGCGACCACCTGGCCGAACACCGCACCGAGGTGGATGCGCTGCTGGCCCGCATGGCCAGCGGCCTGCCGATGCGCGGCGGCGGTCACGGCGAGCGCCCGGCGCCCATCGAGCGCGCCGTGCACAACCTGCGCCATGCACTGCACCTTCGCCTGGCGCGCGAGCCGCTGGCCGAGGCGCAGATCCATGCCATCGCCGATGCGCTGGACGCCGCGGCGCGGCAGATCGAGCGCCTTTAGAACCAACCTGTTCCCCGCCGGCCTGCAGGACGCCCCAGAGCGACCGCCCCGGCCCCCGTTGCCCGGAGTGCGCCCCACGACGCCCTGGCCTCCCTCCGCAACGCCGGCATCGATCCGGCAGAAAGCCCTGAAATGACCCACCCGTCCCCGTCGACCACCCCAGCCGTCCCCTCCGCCGCCGCTGCAGCGCAGCAGCCTTCCGCCGAGCTCCTGGCGGCCCGCGCGCCCCAGCGCATGCGCCATGAACTGCGCCGGCGCATCCTAACCGTGCAAAGTGCCGAGCGCGTCACGCCGCACTGCGTCCGCATCGTCCTCACCGGCCCCGACCTGGAGGGCTTCGACAGCGCGGGCTTCGACGACCACGTAAAGCTCATCCTGCCCGACCCCGCCACGGGCCGGATCGACTTTCCCGTGCCGGCAGAAACCGGGGGCCTCGCGCCCGACTCGCCCCGGCCCACCATGCGCGACTACACGCCGCGCCACCACGACATCGCCGCGCGCACCCTCACCATCGACTTCGCGCTGCACGACGCGGGCCCGGCCACGCAATGGGCGCTGCAGGCCGCCCCCGGGCACACCGTCGGCGTGGGGGGCCCGCGCGGCTCCATGGTCATTCCGACCGCGTTCGACGGCTACGTGCTGATCGGCGACGACACTGCCCTGCCCGCCATCGCCCGCCGCCTCACCGAACTGCCCGCCGGCGCGCCCGTGCTGGTGCTGGCCGAGGTGGACGGCCCGGCCGACGAGCAGCCCCTGCCCACCGCCGCCGATGCCCGCATCGTCTGGGTGCACCGCCAGGGCACCGAGGCCGGCACCGCCGAGCCCCTGCTGCAGGCGCTGCGCGCGCAGACCCTGCCCGCGGGCGACTTCCACGCCTGGGTGGCCTGCGAATCGGCCGTGGCCAAGGCCCTGCGCGCGCACCTGGTGGGTGAGCGCGGCGCCTACCCCAAGTGGGTCAAGGCCTCGGGCTACTGGCGCCGGGGCAGCGCGGCCACGCACGACACGCACGAGGACTGACCGGCAGGGATCGGCAGGTGCCGCGCGGGCCCCTCATGCGGGCTGCGCGGCCAGCCCCTGCGCCACATGGTCGATCCAGGCCCGCACCCGCGCCGGCAGAAAGCGGTTGGGCGGGTACAGCAGCCAGGCCGTGCCGGAATACGCCGTGGTGTGGCGCCAGCCGGGCAGCACGCGCACCAGCGTGCCGGCCGCCAGGGCCGCCTGCGCCGTGAAGCCCGGCAGCGAGGCGATGCCCAGGCCGCCCAGGGCGGCCTCGCACCGCACCTCGCTGTGGTTGGCCACGTAGCGGCCGCGCACCTTCACCACGGCGGATTCCGCCGGGCCGCCACCGCCGGCCCCTCCGGCCCCTCCGGCCCCACCACCCGGCCGCTCGAAGCGCCAGTGCCGGTCGCGCTCGTCCTCGCCCAGGGGCAGGCAGTCGTGCAGCGCCAGGTCGCGCGGGTGCTCCGGCAGGCCGCGCTGCGCCAGGTAGGCCGGGCTGGCGCACACTACGTGTTCCACCGGCTCGAGCGGCCGGCCCGCCAGCCCCGGGGGCGGCGCGTCGGTGATGCGCACCGCCACGTCGATGTGCTCGGTGAACAGGTCCACGGTACGGTCGGTGATGACCAACTGCACGTCCACCTGCGGGTGCGCGGCCAGGAAGGACGGCACCAGCGGGTGCAGCCGCTGGCGTCCGTAGGCCTTGGGCGCGCTCATGCACACCAGGCCGCTGGGCACGTCGGCATGGTGGCCGGCCAGCGCCAGCACCTCGCGCGCGCACGACTCCAGCGCCTGGCAGCGCGCGAACGCCGCGTGGCCCGCCTCGGTCAGGCGCAGGCGCCGGGTGGTGCGCTCCAGCAGCCGCACGCGCAGCACGCCTTCCAGGCGCGCCACCTGGCGGCTGACGGCCGACGGAGTCAGGCCCAGTTCACGCGCCGCCGCGGAAAAGCTGCCCGCCGCCGCCACGCGGGCAAACACCGCCATGTCGGGCAGGCAGTCCAGGGCTTCATTTGTGCGCATGGGGAACCAATGTTGTTCTCTGAAGGGCCATTATCGATGGCATGGCATGAATCTACGATCGCCGCATGACCACGCTGCCCCTCGCCCGCCCCGCCACGCTGCTGCGCAGCGCCGACCTCGTCCTGCTGCTGGTGGCCGTGGTCTGGGGCACCAGCTACGGCGTGGCCAAGGGGGCGCTGGCGTTCTACCCGGTGCTGGGGTTCCTGGCCGTGCGCTTCCTGCTCACGGCGGCGCTGCTGGCCCCGGCGTGCCTGCGGGCCACGCGGGCGCAATGGCACGGCGCCCTGCGCGCCGGCCTGCCGTTGGGCGCGCTGCTGATGGCGATCTTCGTGTGCGAGACCTATGGCGTGGCGCACACGCAGGCCAGCCAGGCGGCGTTCCTCATCAGCCTGTGCGTGGTGTTCACCCCGTTCGCCGAATGGTGGATGCTGGGCCGGCGGCCGGCCGGCGCCGTGTTCGGCTTTGCGGCCGTTTCGCTGCTGGGCGCGGCGCTGCTGGCGGGCGGCGGCCTGCAGATTCGATGGGGCCTGGGCGACGGACTGATGCTGGCCGCCGCCGCGCTGCGCGCCGTGACCGTGTGCGCCACCAGCCGCCTCACCCGGCGGCATGCCCAGGCGCCCATGCTGCTGCTCACCGCCGTGCAGTCCGCCGTGGTGGGGCTGGGGTGCCTGCTGGTGGCCGTGTCGCTGCCGGGCGGTCTGCCCGCCCTGCCGGCCGAGGGCGCCTTCTGGGCCGCGAGCCTGTACCTGGTGCTGGGCTGCACGGTGTTCGCCTTCATCGCGCAGAACTGGGCGCTGAAACACACCGCCCCCAGCCGCGTGGGCCTGCTGATGGGCACCGAACCGGCCTGGGGCGCGTTGTTCGCCGTGCTGTGGCTGGGGGAGAGTCTGGGCCCGGTGCAATGGCTGGGCGGGGCGCTGATCGTGGGGGCGGCGTGGTGGACGCTCGCGCGCCAGCGCGCGGGCTGATCACCGGCTCGAAGCTCCCATTGCACCGCGACACTGCACGGCGATACTCCGGCAGACAACGCGCCCGCCCGAGCCGCCGTGGCGGCGCCGACCCCCACAAGGAGCTTTCCGATGACCGACCTTCGCGACATCCTGGCGCACCTGCGCGCAGGGCGCTGGAACGAGGCCCACCAGCAGGTGCAGTACGATGCGACGCCGCTGGGCGCATGGCTGCACGGCATCGTGCATCTGCAGGAAGGCGACCTGGAAGACGCCGAATACTGGTACGACCAGGCCCAGCGCCACTTTCGCAGCCGCGGCACGCTGGAGGAAGAGATGCAGCGGCTGGAAGCGGCCCTGCTGCAGAAGTAGCCTGGAAAGCGCCGCGCACAGGCGCGGCCCTGCGCCGTCATGGCCCTGTAACGGCGCGCCGGCATCGTTGCGGTTTTCGTTCGCCACAAGCCATCGCATGCTGCCCTCGTTCCGCCTCGCCCCCTTCGCCCTGCTGGCCTGCGCCGCCGCCCTGCTACCCGCCCACGCCCAGCAGGCTTTTCCCGCCACGCTCGCCGGCCATGCGGTGCTGCCGGCGCAGACCTTCATTCCCGCGCCCAAGGATGCCCCGGCCGATCTGCAGACCAGCGGCAAGTTCACCACGCCGCAGCGCGTGGACCAGCTGGGCAGCGTGGGAGGCACCTCCGCCGGCCGGCCCACGGGCGTGTCGCTGCCGTTCAAGGGCCAGCCCGCGCAGGGCCATTCGGGCATCAAGCGCATGGCCGACGGGTCGTTCTGGATCCTGACCGACAACGGCGCGGGGGCCAAGGCCAACTCGCCGGACTTCATGCTCTACCTGAACCACTACACGGTGGACTTCCAAAGCGGCCAGTTCAAGCGCCAGAAGACGGTGTTCCTGCACGACCCGGACAAGAAGGTGCCGTTCCGCATCGCCGAAGAGGGCACGAAGGAACGCTACCTGACCGGCTCGGACTTCGATCCCGAGAGCTTCCAGTTCGCCGGCGGCGCGCTGTGGATCGGCGAGGAGTTCGGCCCCTACCTCATCAAGGCCGATCTGTCCGGCCGCCTGCTGGCCGTGTTCGAGACGCAGGTGGACGGCAAGGTCGTGCGCTCGCCCGACCACCCGGCCATCACCGCCGCAGGCGCGCCCGATGCCAAGGCGCCGGCGTTCGAGATCAAGCGCTCCAAGGGCTTCGAAGGCATGGCGTCGTCCAGGGACGGCAGCAAGCTCTACGCGCTGCTGGAAGGCCCGGTGTGGAACGAATCGGCCAAGGCCTACGAAGCGGTGGAAGGCGGCAAACAATACCTGCGCGTGCTGGAGTTCGACGTGAAGCAGGAAAAGTGGACGGGCCGCCACTGGAAGTACGTGCTGGAGGCCAACCACCACGCCATCGGCGACTTCAACATGATCGATGAGAACACCGGCCTGATCATCGAGCGCGACAACGGCGAGGGCACGGCCGACAAGGCCTGCCCCGAAGGCCAGAAGCGCACCGACTGCTTCCACGACATGGCGAAGTTCAAGCGCGTGTACAAGGTGGAGCTGACCGATGCCAACGCGGGCGCCGAGCTGCGCAAGGTGGGCTACATCGACTTGCTGAACATCCAGGACCCGCAGCGCCTGGCGAAGAAGCCTCTGAACAACGGCGTGCTCACCTTCCCGTTCTTCACCATCGAGAACGTGGACGTGGTGGACGCCACGCACATCGTGGTGGGCAACGACAACAACCTGCCGTTCAGCTCCAGCCGCGAGCCCAACCGGGCCGACGACAACGAACTGGTGCTGCTGGAAGTGGGCGAGCTGCTGCGCGCGCGCTGAAACCCTGCAGGCGGCGGGCCCCGACCCGGGTGGCAAAATTGCCGCACCCTCGGGGCCGCCGGTTGCGCGGCGCTGCCCCCGGCGGCCTTTTTCCACGCACCGGGAATCCACACGCATGTTCACTGGCATCGTCCAAGCCACGGCGGCCCTCGCCGCCATCCATGACCGCGAAGGCCTGCGGACCTTCATCATCGATTTTCCGCCCGGCTTCTGCCAGGACCTCGCCGTGGGCGCGAGCGTGGCGGTGGACGGCGTGTGCCTCACGGTGACCGAGCTGCTGCCGCCCAACGCGGCGGCGTTCGACGTGGTGCTGCAGAGCCTGAACGTGACCACCCTGGGCAGCTACGCCGTGGGCGACCGCGTGAACGTGGAGCGCGCGGCCAGGGACGGCGCCGAGATCGGCGGGCACCCGCTGTCGGGCCACATCGACTTCGCCACCACGCTGCAGTCGGTGCGCGAGTCGGACAACAACCGCGTGTGGCGCGTGGACATTCCGCCCGCCTTCCGCAAGTACATCTTCGCCAAGGGCTACATCGCCATCCACGGAGCGAGCCTGACGGTCTCCGAGGTGAACCGCGCCGAGGGCTGGTTCGAGGTGTGGCTGATCCCCGAGACGCGCCGCGCCACGGTGTTCGAGCACAAGCAGGCGGGCGACCGCCTCAACATCGAGATCGAGCGCAGCACGCAGGTGGTGGTGGACACCGTGCGCGAGGCGGTGCAGGAAAGCCTGGGGGCCCTGCAGCCGGTGCTGGAGGCGCTGCTGCGCGACAAGGGCCTGTCGCTCGAAGACTTCGTGCAGCCGCCCGTGCTGCCGCGCTGAAGGGCCACCGGGCTCCGGGTGTGGCAGCCCGGCATCAAAACGGGCTTCAGCACATATTCCACTAGGGCGTATCGCTATTAATTCAATAGCAAACACCTGAACACGTCAAAGAATGACCAGCTCCCCGGCGCCCGTGTCCGCCCGGGGCTCGGCCAGCACCACGCGGTTGCGGCCCGTTTCCTTGGCGCGGTACATCGCCGCGTCGGCCTCGGACAGCAATTGGTCCAGCACCAGGCCGTGGCGGCCGGAATCGGCCACGCCGAAGCTCGCCGTCACGCGCAGCGGCTCGGGCGATGCCGGCAGCAGCAGCTGCAGGTTCGCCACCACCTCGCGCAGGCGCTCGGCCAGCCGCACGCCGTGCGCGGGGTCACAGTGGCTCAGCAGCACCACGAACTCCTCGCCGCCGAAGCGGCCCACCAGATCGCCCAGCCGCAGTTCGGCCCGCAGCGCGCGCGCCACCGACACGAGCGCCTGGTCACCCACCGCATGGCCCCACTGGTCGTTGAGCATCTTGAAGCGGTCCACGTCCAGGATGACGATGACCACGCCGAAGCCGTGGCGCCGGGCCTGCGCGAGCACGCTTTCCGCCGCGTCGAAGAAGGCGCGCCGGTTGGGCAGGCCGGTGAGGAAGTCGGTGTTGGACTGCTCGCGCAGCTGCGCGATCAGACTGTTGCGCTCGCGCTCCAGGGCCTCGCGCTGGCGGGTCTGCAGCTGCAGTTCGCGCGCGGCGCGGATCACCGCGGCCATTTCGTCGTTGGCGGCGGGCTGGGGCAGGGGCGCATCCAGGTCGTTGTTGGCCAACGCCTTCAGCGCCCGCGCGGTCTGCACCAGCGGGCGCAGGACGCGGCGGTCCACCATCGACAGCGCCACCAGCAGCAGCGCCAGCAGCACCACCGAGCCCGCAGCCACCAGGCCGAGCATGCGCACGGCCCGGGTGTATTCGGCGCTGGCGCGCTCGCGCAGCTGGTTGAGCAGCGTGTCGCGCACATCGAAGATGGTGTTCATGTCGGGTACGTAGAGCGCCGCGAAGCCCGCGGCGTCCAGCCCGTAGCGGCCGTTGCCCTCGCCGGCGGCGATCATGCGGTCGATGAGCGGCCCGGTGTCCCGGAAGTAGCGCTGCTGCACCGTCTGCCACGCCTGGGCGATGGGGCGCGGCTGCTCGGGGACCGAAAGCCGCAGCTCGATCAGGAAGCGCAGCTGCGCGATGCGCCCGCGCGTTTGCTCGATGGCCCGGCGCTCCTCGGCCGTGAACGGCTGCTGGCGCGCCAGCGCCGCCGTGAAATGCGAACCCAGCAGCCCCGCGAACTCCCGCAGTTCGGCCGTGAGGCGCGCGACCTGCACGTCATCGGCCAGGGCCGGATAGTGCTGCCGCGCGGCATTGGCCAGGCTGCTCGTGACCGGGGCCAGCAGCGGCACGATCGCCACCATGCCGTAGACGGCCGAACGAATCGACTCCGGCCCCCGCGCCTCGCGCGGCTGTGCCACCACCTGGTCGACCGCCGCACGGGCCGTGGCCAGCGCCATCTTGGCGGCGAGCACGCGCCGCGCGCTGTCGGCCAGCGTGGAATCGCCATTGCGCGCTGCCAGCACGCCATGCAGCGCGTCGAAGGCGCGGTCGGTGCGGGCGCGGGCCTGCGCCAGCGGCTGCTGCAGTTCCGGCGGCAGGGGCGACGGGCCGCCCAGCGCCCCGTTGGTGGGACCGCGCTCGCGCGACACCATCTCGGCGGCGAGCAGCCCCGCGCGCAGCTGGTCGATGGCCTCCACGCTGGCCGCCGACGCGCGCACCGACTGGTACTCCGTCGTGGCGATGCGGCCGACCAGCAGCATCGTAGCCAACACCACGAGGGCCCCGAAAAGGCGAAGGAATCGGCTTAAAGACATGGTGGTCTGGCATCAATACGGCAGGGCAGCGGTGTGGAAATTCTCTCACCTGCATCCGATCGGGGCGCTCCGGCCGCGAACGGATGGGCCAAATGGCGACGGTTTTCGGGGAATTGGCAACGAAAGGGTGCAAGAAATGCGCCTGCACGGGCCGGCGGGCACCGGCCGTAGGATGGAAGGCCTTCGCTGCCCGTACCGCCCCTTCGCACCGCCCACGCCCATGCCCGCCCACGCCCGATCCCACCCCCTGCCATCCGCACCGCCCCGGGCGCGCCCGCTGGCCGCGGCCGATCTGCCCGGCCTGCTGCAGGTGCAGCGCGCCTGCTATGGCGAGGGATTCGAGGAAAGCCATGCGGTCTTCCTGCGCCGCCTGGCGAGCCCGGCGCAGTGCTCGCTGGCCCTGGAGCGGGACGGCCACCTGGGCGCCTATCTGGCGGCCTACCGCTCGCTGCGGGGCAAGGTCACGCCGCTGCACGGCGATTTCGAGGCCGCCCAGGCCCCCGACACGCTGTACCTGCACGACATGGCCGTGGCGCCCGCGCTGGCGGGACAGGGCCTGGCGCAGGTGCTGCTGGCCGAGGCCTGGGCTGCGGCACGCAGCGAAGGGCTGCGCCACAGCGCGCTGGTCTCGGTGCAGGGCTCGCAGGGCTACTGGGCACGGCACGGCTATGCCCCCGCACCGCTGCAGGACGCTGCGCAGCGCGCACGGCTGGCCACCTACGGCGAGGGCGCGGTGTACATGGTGCGGGACCTGCCGGGGGATTGAGCGCCCCGCCCGCAGCAGGGCTCAAGCGCCGCCGCCGCGCTCCTGCCCGGCCTGCGCGACGATCCAGTCGCGGAAACGCCGCAGCTCCGGATCGATGAGCGCGGGCGCCGCATAGACCAGGTGGTACGCCAGCGGCGTGGCCAGCGCACCCGCCTGCACGCCGATCAAGGCGCGCGTGGCCAGCTCGCGGCCGATGAGCGCGCGGCGCACCAGCGCGAAGCCCCGGCCGGCCACGGCGGCTTCGATGGCGCCGTTGGAATCGGCGAACACCACGCCTTGTTCGGTGTTTACCCGGGGCATACGGTGGGCTTCGCACCACAGCCGCCAGTCGCCCCGGTGTTCGTCGTGCAGCAGGCGGGGGCCGTCGATGTCGCGGGCGCGCGCGATGCGCCGCGGCGCGATGAGGCGGGGGCTGCACACGGGCACGAGATCGTCGGCCAGCAGCGCTTCCGCCCGCAGGCCCGGGTACTTCCCCATGCCGTGGCGCACCGCGAAATGCACGCCCTCGCCGGCCAGATCGACCGTGCGGTTAGTGGTGCTCACGTGCACGTCCAGGCCGGCTGCGTGCTGCTGGAAGTCCTGCAGGCGCGGCACCAGCCACTGCACGGCGAAGCCGGGCGTGCAGCTGACCAGCACCACGCGCCGCGCGCCGGCGGCCACCCGCGAGGTGGCGTGGCCGATGACCGCGAGCGCATCGCTGCAGGCCGACTGGTATTCGGCACCCGCCCGCGTGAGCGCCAGGCCGCGCGGCAGGCGCTCGAACAGCGTGCAGCCCAGGAACTCCTCCAGCTTGCGCACCTGCTGCGACACCGCGCCCGGCGTGACGTGCAGCTCGGCGGCGGCGCGGCGCACGCTCAGATGGCGCGCAGTGGCTTCGAAAAATCGCACGGCGATGAGGGGAGGCAGGCGCATGACCGTTCAGTCAAAATAAACAGTCGCGCAGCATAAATGGTTTGCGCGAACCCACCGGATTTCGAAGAATGGGCCTCCAGCGCCGGGGGCGTCCCGGGCCCGCCAGGGCTCGGCGAAAGCCTTCGGTTTCGTCGTTTCGTTTTGCCGATTCGGCGGGGTCCGCGCCCCGCCGGCGCCGCCCATGACCCTCGCCAGCCTGATCCGCCTGTTCGCCCTGGCCGCCCTGTGGGGCGGCAGTTTTCTGTTCATGCGCATCGCCGTGCCGGTGCTGGGCGCGGTGCCCACGGCCTTCGGGCGCGTGGCGCTGGCGGCGGCCGGGCTGATGGCGTTGCTGGCGTTCGCGCGGCTGCGGCCGGCCTTTCACGGCAAGCTGGGCGCGGCGCTGGTGCTGGGCGTGGTCAATTCGGGGGTGCCGTTCCTGATGTTCGCGCTCGCGGCCCGCACGCTGCCGGCGGGCTACAGCGCCATCCTGAACGCCACCACGCCGCTCATGGGCGTGCTGATCGGCGCCGCGGCCTTCGGCGAGCGGATCACCGCCGCGCGCACGGCCGGCGTGCTGCTGGGCATGGCCGGGGTGGCCGTGCTGGCGCAGACGGGCCCCGTGGCCCTGTCACCGCAGGTGCTGGCAGGCATGGGCGCCTGCCTGGTGGCCACGGCCTGCTACGGCGCGGCGGGCTTTCTCACGCGCCGCTGGATCACCGCGCGCGGCGGGCTCGACAGCCGCCTGGTGGCGGTGGGCAGCCAGTGGGGCGCCGTGCTGGTGCTGGCGCCGTTCGCGGCCTGGGAGGTGTGGCGCCAGCCCGGCCTGCCCGCCACCTGGATGGCCGCGCCGCCCGTGGTGTGGGCCGCCATGCTCGCCATGGGGCTGCTGTGCACGGCCCTGGCCTATGTGCTGTATTTCCGGCTCATCGCCGACGTGGGGCCGCTCAAGGCGCTGTCGGTGACCTTCCTGGTGCCGCTGTTCGGCGTGGCCTGGGGCTGGCTGGTGCTGGGCGAGGCCGCCACCGCCGCGCACGCGGCCGGCGGCGGGCTGATCGCCGCGGCGCTGTGGCTGGTGCTGCGGCCGACGCCAGTGGCGAAACCTGGACGTTAGCCCGGCAGCGAGGGTGGGGCGGCCGGCGGTCCGCCCGCGCCGTCCAGCAGCCAGCGCCGCACCTGTGCGACCGATTCGGGGTGCCGTTGCTTGCGGGGGTGCACGAGGTAGTAGCCCGCGCCGGTGCGCAGGGCCTCGGGAAAAGCCAGCACCAGCCGCCCGGCCGCCAGATCCGGCGCCACGAATTCCTGCTGGGCCAGCGCCAGGCCCTGCCCCATGGCGGCGGCATCGATGGCGAGCGTGGTCTGGTTGAAATGCAGGGCGCGCGTCGCAGGCGGCCTGGCCTGCGGCGCGCACTGTTCGAAGTAGGTCTCCCATGGCGACTGGGCATCGTGCAGCAGCACCTGCTCGGCCTGCACGCCCGGCTCCCGCCACCGCGGGCTGCAAACGGCGACCAGGCATTCCTCGAACAGCAGATCGGCGGACAACCCGGGACCGAACGGGGGCCTGCCATAGCGCACGGCCAGGTCCACCGCTTCGTTGTGGAAGTGCGCCAGCCGCTCCGTGGCCAGGATGCGCAGATCGACGCCTGGGTGCCGGCGCGTGTAGCCGTCGAGCCGCGGGATGAGCCATTTGGTGGCGAAGGTGGGCGTCACGCTCACGGTCAGTCGCAGGGGCTGGGGGACCAGGCTCTCCGTGGCCTGGGCCAGCAGTTCGAAGGCCCGCCGAACGCCGACGATGTAGCGCTGGCCGTTGGACGTGAGCGCCAGCGCGCGGGGCAGGCGCTCGAAGAGCTTCAGGCCCAGTTCCGCCTCCAGGGCCCGCACCTGCTGCGCCACGGCGCCTTGCGTCACCCCCAGTTCCAGCCCGGCCAGCCGGAAGTTGAGGTGGCGGCTCGTGGCCTCGAAGGCACGCAGGGCATTGAGCGAGGGCATGCGCCCGAGGGGTTCTGTCATGGGTGCAGATTTTCTACTGATTCGAGGCAGGCGATCTGCCGGGCTCCATGCCCCCGAAATGCCTGGGCTGTCGAACAATCTCCAGGTGCCACTGGCGGCACGCAAGGACCGAAAAATGGCAGTAGAAAAAGTGGCGCTCATCACCGCCGGCGGCAGTGGCATGGGGGCGGCGGCCGCACGCCGGCTGGCCGCCGATGGCTTTCGCATCGGCATCCTTTCCTCCTCCGGCAAAGGGCAGGCGCTCGCCGAGGCGCTGGGGGGCGTGGGGGTCACCGGCTCCAACCAGTCGGTGGAGGACATCGGGCGGCTGGTGGACCAGGCCCATCGGCGCTGGGGCCGCATCGACGTACTGGTCAACAGCGCCGGCCACGGGCCTCGGGCGCCATTGCTGGACCTGTCCGACGAACAGTGGCTCGAAGGCATGAACACCTACCTGTTGAACGTGGTCCGGCCCACCCGCCTGGTGGCGCCCCTCATGCAAAGGCAGGGCGGCGGGGCGATCGTCAACATCTCCTCGGCCTGGGCACTGGAGCCCAGCGCGCTGTTCCCGGCGTCGTCCGTCATGCGCGCCGGCCTGGCCTCGTTCACGCGCATCTTCGTCGACAGCTTCTCAGCCGACAACGTGCGGATGAACAACGTGCTGCCCGGCTGGATCGACAGCCTGCCCGTGTGGGAAGAGCGGCGCACCGCCGTGCCGCTGCAGCGCTACGGCACCGTGGAGGAAGTGGCCGCCACGGTCGCCTTCCTGGCCTCCGACGGGGCGGCCTACATCACGGGGCAGAGCCTGCGGGTGGACGGCGGGCTCATGCGCGCGCCGTGATCCGTCCGGGCCCTTCCACGGCCACGGCGGCGGCCCTATGATCCGCGCACCGGGAACACAGCCTCCCGTCCCGCCCCGGGTAGACGGTGTCCCGTCCAAGTGCTGGCAGCTCTCATGGAATCGATCATGGACACCGCCTTGCCCGACGACGCCGCATCGGCACGCCCCCACTCGCTGCCGCTTTCCGAGGCCTTGCTTTTCTGGCTGAAGCTCGGCTTCATCAGCTTCGGCGGCCCGGCCGGGCAAATCGCCCTCATGCATGCCGAACTGGTGGAGCGCCGCCGGTGGATCTCGGAAAAGCGCTTTCTCCACGCCCTGAACTACTGCATGCTGCTACCCGGGCCCGAGGCCCAGCAGCTGGCCACCTACCTCGGCTGGCTGCTGCACCGGACCGGGGGCGGCATCCTCGCCGGCACGCTGTTCGTGCTGCCGTCGCTGTGCCTCCTCATCGGGCTGTCCTGGCTCTACATGGCGCATGGGGACATGCCGGTAATCGCCGGGGTGTTCTACGGCATCAAGCCGGCCGTCACGGCGTTGGTGGTGCAGGCCGCCTGGCGGATCGGAGGCAGAACGCTGAAGAACCGCTGGCTGTGGGGCATCGCGGTGGCCGCGTTTGTAGCCATCTTCGCGCTGCAGGTGCCGTTTCCCGCGATCGTGCTGCTCGCGGCGTTGGTCGGCCATGTGGGCGGCCGGGTGTCGCCACAGGCGTTTTCCGCCGGCGGCGCCCAAGGCGCGGCAGCGGCATCGGCCGGGCGGGCACTGATCGACGACGACACGCCCGCGCCGCCCCACGCCTTGTTTTCGTGGGCGCATTTCGCCAAGGTGCTGCTGGTGGGCGCGGGGTTGTGGCTGCTGGCGCTGGGAGGGCTCTGGGCGCTGTTCGGATGGCATGGGGTACTGACCCAGATGGGGTGGTTTTTCACCAAGGCCGCGCTGATGACCTTCGGTGGCGCCTACGCCGTGCTCCCCTACGTCTACCAGGGCGCCGTCGACCACCACCACTGGCTGAGCGCCACGCAGATGATCGACGGCCTGGCGCTGGGCGAGACCACGCCCGGCCCGCTCATCATGGTGGTGTCGTTCGTGGCCTTCGTCGGGGGATGGACCCATGCCCTCTTCGGGCCCGGATCGCTGTTCCTGGCAGGCGCCGTGGCCGCCACCGCAGTGGCGTTCTTCACCTTCCTGCCCTCGTTCGTCTTCATCCTGCTGGGCGGTCCGTTCATCGAGTCCACCCACGGCAACCTGAAGTTCACCGCGCCGCTGACCGGCATCACCGCCGCCGTGGTCGGCGTGATCGCCAACCTGGCGGTGTTCTTCGCCTATCACGTGCTGTGGCCGCAGGGCCTGGGAGGCCGCTTCGACGCCGCCTCGGCCGCCATCGGCGTGCTGGCCGCGGTGGCCCTGTTCCGGCTCCGATGGGGTGTGATTCCAGTGCTGGCGCTCTGCGGACTGCTCGGCGTCGCGTGCCGGCTGTCAGGGGTGTGAGCCGCTGCAGCGCGCAGCCACCGTCACTCCGGATTCACCAGCTTGATGGCGCGCGTTCCGATCTCCGCGCCCGTCACCGCATCGATCGCGATGGGCTGGATGTCGGTTCCCCGCTCGGCGTCCTGAAAGCGCACCAGCGGGCCGGTGCCCCGGTGCTTTCGCCCCCACGCGCCGATCATGAAAAGCACCGGCAGGTAGTCGCGCCCCGCCTGGGTCAGGACGTATTCCTCGCGCGGCGGGCGTTCGGAGTACTGGCGCTTTTCGAGCAGCTTTTCCTCGGTCATGGCGGCCAGCCGCTTGGTCAGCATGGTGGGCGCGATCCCGAGGCTCTTTTTGAACTGATCGAAGCGCGTGAGGCCGGCATGCGCATCCCGAAGGATCAGCATGGTCCAGGCATCGCCCAGAACCTGCAGGCTGCGCGCGATGGGGCAGGGGCTGTCGCCCGATTTTTCAGCGTTCATATCGTTTCGGTATTGACTAACTATTAAATCGATACTAACATGCGGACCTCTGCCAGTCCACCCATGGAAACCATCCCAATGCCCTATTTCACCCTGAATTCCTCGCCGTCGATCAAGACCCCATTGCCTGCTTCGCCCGCCGCCCCGGTACGCCTTCGGGCCACGGTGGCCGCGGCACTGGCGCTGGCGAGCGCCTTGGCGATGCCCACCCATGCACAGGAGCGCAACGCGACGCAGCAGCAACAGCCCACGCTGTCCCGCGCCGAGGTGATCGCCGACCTCGCCCTGTGGCGTCGCGCGGGCGCCGACCGGTACGAAGGGTTGTCGCGTTCGTACGGCCTGGAAACGCAGGCCTACGACGCGGCCCAGCAGGAGTACCTGCGCCTTCGCCAGAGCGAGGCATTCCCGGCGGAAGTCCGCAAACAGCAGGCAGCGGACGGCCAGTGAGCCCGCGCACGGTGGGACACGGCGGCGCCCTCGGGCGGCCTCCGCCTCACCCTGCGAGCAAGGCCTTGGCCGGCGCCACCTGCATCTGCGGCGGGATCGCCACCCCGTTGCGGACACTCAGCACCTCGGCCATGACGCTCACGGCGATCTCCGCCGGCGTCTTGCTGCCGATGAACAGGCCGATGGGCCCCTTCAACCGCGCCAGCGCCGGTGCGTCCAGGTCGAAGTGCTCGGCCAGCCGCTGGCGCCGCGCTGCGTTGTTGCGCCGGCTGCCGATGGCGCCGATATAGAACGCATCCGTCTTCAGCGCCTCCAGCAGGGCGAGGTCGTCCAGCTTGGGGTCGTGCGTCAGCGCGATCACGGCGCTGCGCCGGTCGGGCCGGAAGGCCAGCACCACGTCGTCGGGCATGCCGTCGGCCAACGCGGCGCTGGGCACCGACCACGCACCGCGGTATTCCACCCGCGGGTCGCACACCGTCACCGCGAAGCCGTTGAAGCCGGCCATGGTGGCCAGGTATTCGGCCAGTTGCCCCGCGCCGATCAGCAGCATGCGGTACTGCGGGCCGAAGGTGCTGGCCACCGTCTGCGCATCCGCATGGAAGGCCTGCGCGCCGCGGGCCTCGGACAGGGTGACCGCCCCATCGGAGAGCCGCACGCTGCGGCGCACCAAGCAGCCGTCGGCCAGCGACTCGACCAGGGCCTGCAGCGAGTCGAGCGCCGGATCGCGCTCTACCAGCAGCTCCAGCGTGCCGCCGCAGGGCAGTCCGAACCGGTGGGCCTCGTCGGCGGACACGCCGTACTTCAGGAGCACCGGCTTCGCCGGGTCCCGGGGCAGGGCATCGTCCCGGCCGGGCGTGCAGCACCGGGCGATCAGATCGTCTTCGATGCAGCCGCCACTGACGGAGCCCACGACCGCGCCGCGGTCCGACAGCGCGAGGATGGAGCCCATGGGCCGGGGCGACGAGCCCCACGTCCGCACCACGGTGACGAGCCAGCCGTGCACCCCCGCGCGGCGCCAGTCGAGCAGGGTGTGCAGCACCCGGAAATCGAGGTTGTCCACGGCGCGTTACCTCCAGCGTCAGGCCTGGGCCGGCAGGTGCGGCAGCAGCTTGTCCAGGGTGATGGGGTAGTCGCGCACCCGCGCACCCGTGGCGTTGTAGACCGCGTTGGCCACGGCGGCGCCGACGCCGCACAGGCCCAGCTCGCCCACGCCCTTGGCCTTCATGGGCGAGGAGATGGGGTCGGTCTCCGGCAGGAAGATGACCTCCTGGTGCGGGATGTCGGCATGCACCGGCACCTCGTAGCCGGCCAGGTCGTGGTTGACGAAGAAGCCCCGGCGCTTGTCCACGGCCAGTTCTTCCATGAGCGCCGAGCCCACGCCCATGGTCATCGCGCCGATGACCTGGCTGCGGGCGGTCTTGGGGTTGAGGATGCGGCCCGCCGCGCACACGGCCAGCATGCGGCGCACCCGCACTTCGCCCGTGTCCACCGCCACGCCCACCTCGACGAAATGCCCGGCGAAGGTGGACTGCTGGTACTGCTTGTCGAGGTCGCCGTATTCGATGGCGTCCTCGGCCACCAGGCCGGCCTCGCCCGCCGCCTCGCCCAAGGGCACCGAACGCCCCGCCGCGCGCACCATGCCATCGGCGAACACGGCATCGGCCGGCGCCACGCCGAGCTTGCGCGCGATCGTCTCGCGCAGCTTCATGCAGGCCGCGTACACGCCGGCCGTCGCATTGTTGGCGCCCCACTGGCCGCCCGAGCCGGCCGAGGCCGGAAAGGCGGAATCGCCCAGGCGCACGTCCACCTGCTGGAGCGCGACGCCCATCACCTCGGCGGCCGTCTGGCCCATGATGGTGTAGCTGCCGGTGCCGATGTCGGTCATGTCGCTCTCCACGGTCACGCGACCCGTGCGGTCCAGGCGCACGCGCGCGGCCGACTTCATCAGCAGGTTGTTGCGAAAACCCGCGGCCACGCCCATGCCCACCAGCCACCGGCCCTCGCGCCGCTGGCCCGGTGCCGCGCTGCGCTGGCTCCAGCCGAAGCGCTCCGCGCCCAGGCGCAGGCACTCGACCAGCTGGCGCTGCGAGAACTTGCGGCCCGGCTTCTCGGGGTCGGTCTGGGTGTCGTTGAGGACGCGGAATTCGATGGGGTCGATGCCCAGCCGCTCGGCCATTTCGTCCATGGCGATCTCCAGCGCCATCAGCCCGGGCGCCTCGCCGGGCGCGCGCATGGCATTGCCCTCGGGCAGGTCCAGCTGCGAGATGCGCAGCGCCGTATAGCGGTGGGCGCCGGCATACAGCAGCCGCGTCTGCGCGATGGCGTCCTCGGGATCGCCGCCGGGCAGGTTGCCGGACCAGCTTTCATGGCCGATGGCGGTGATGCGCCCGTCCTGGCCCGCGCCGATGCGGATGCGCTGGATGGTCGCGGGCCGGTGCGTGCCGTTGTTGGCCATGAGCGGGCGCTGCATCGCCACCTTGACCGGCCGGCCTGCCGCGCGCGCGCCCAGCGCGGCCAGCACGGTGTCGGCCCGCAGGAAGAGCTTGCCGCCGAAGCCGCCGCCGATGTAGGGCGACACCAGCCGCACCTTGTCCGGCGCCAGGCCCAGCGTCTTGGCCAGGTCGCCCGCGGTCCAGGCGATCATCTGGTTGGACAGCCACACCGTGAGGTGGTCGCCCTCCCACGCGGCCAGCGAGGCGAAGGGCTCCATCATCGCGTGGGTGTGGTCGGGCGTGGTGTAGGTGACATCCAGCCGCACCGGGGCCTCGGGATAGCGGCCGGCGAAGTTGCCGAACGCGCTCTCGGGCTTGGAGGACTTGGGCACGGTGGCGGAACCGCGCTCGGCCGCCAGGTCGAACGCGCCGGGCGTGCTGACGTAATCGATCTTCAGCAGATGCGCCGCGGCGCGGGCCTGCTCGAAGGTCTCGGCCACGACCAGCGCGACGGCTTGGTGGTAGTGCTCGATGCCGCTGCCGCCCAGCAGGCGGGCGACGTTCATCTTGCCCTTGCCGAGCTTGCCCGCGTTCTGGGCATTGACGATGGCCAGCACGCCCGGCGCGGCGCGCGCGGCGGTCAGGTCCATTGAGGCGATCCGCCCCTTGGCGATGGACGATCCCACGATGTAGCCGTACGCCTGGCGCGCCACGACGTCGTGCTGCTCGTAGGCATAGCGCGCCTGTCCGCTGGTCTTGAGCGGGCCGTCGATGCGGTCCAGCGGCTGGCCGACCACCTTGAGCTGGTCGATGGCATTGTGCGAAGCCGGGGTGTCGAATTTCATGATTGGCCTTTCGCCTCGGCCAGCACGCCGGCGAGCGTGCGCTCGACCAGGGCCACCTTGAATGCGTTTTCGTGGGTGGGGCGCGCCGCGCCCAGCAACTGCGCCGTGGCGGCCCGCGCGCCTTGCGGCAGGGCCGCGTCCGCCGACGCCATGCGCCAGGGCTTGTGCGCCACGCCGCCCAGGGCGACGCGGCCCGTGCCGTCCTTTTGCAGCACGGCCGCCACGGAAATGAGCGCGAAGGCGTACGAGGAGCGGTCGCGCACCTTGCGGTAGATGTGGGTGCCGCCCGTGGGCGCGGGCAGCGTCACGGCGGTGATGAATTCGCCAGCGTCGAGCGCGGTCTCGATGTGCGGGGTGTTGCCCGGCAGCCGGTGGAAGTCGGCAATGGGAATGCGGCGTGGCTGGCCGTCCGCCCGCACCGTCTCGACCACCGCATCCAGCGCCCGCATGGCGACGGCCATGTCGCTCGGGTGGGTGGCGATGCAGGCCTCGCTCGCGCCCACCACCGCATGCTGGCGCGTGACGCCGCCGATGGCCGCGCAGCCCGCGCCCGGCTGGCGCTTGTTGCACGGCATGTTGGTGTCGTAGAAGTAGGGGCAGCGCGTGCGCTGCAGCAGGTTGCCGGCGGTGGTCGCCTTGTTGCGCAACTGGCCCGACGCACCGGCCAGCAGGGCGCGCGACAGCAGGCCGTAGTCGCGCCGCACGCCGGCATGCGCCGCCAGGTCGGTGTTGCGCACCAGCGCACCGATCCGCAGGCCGCCCTCCGGCACGGGCTCGATGCGGTCCAGGCCCAGGCCGTTGATGTCGATGAGGTGCGTGGGCGCCTCGATCTGCAGCTTCATCAGGTCCAGCAGGTTCGTGCCGCCGGCGATGAACCGGGCCTGCGGGTTGCCTGCGGCGGCTGCTGCGGCGGCCTGCACCGAGGTCGCGCGTTCGTAGGTGAATGGCTTCATGCAGCACCCCCGTTCGTGGTGGCCACTTCGGTGATCGCATCCAGGATGTTGGAATAGGCCCCGCAGCGGCACAGGTTGCCGCTCATGCGTTCGCGGATCTCGTCGGCCGAGAGCAGGGGCTGCGCCGTGAGGTCGCCGCTCACATGGCTGGGAATGCCGGCCTTGATTTCCTGCAGCACCCCCACGGCCGAGCAGATCTGGCCCGGCGTGCAGTAGCCGCACTGGTAGCCGTCGTGCTTGACGAACGCGGCCTGCAGCGGGTGCAGCTTCTGCGGCTGGCCCAGGCCTTCGATGGTGGTGACCTGCGCGCCCTCGTGCATCACCGCCAGGGTCAGGCAGGCATTGATGCGGCGGCCATCGACGATGACCGTGCAGGCACCGCACTGCCCGTGGTCGCAGCCCTTCTTGGTGCCGGTGAGGTGCAAGTGCTCGCGCAGGGCGTCGAGCAGCGTCGTGCGGGTGTCCAGCGACAGGGTCTGCTGCTGGCCGTTGATGGTCATGCGCACCGGCAGGGTGGTCTCGCCCTGGGGCGTCAGCGCGCCGGGCTTTGGCGACGGTGAAGCGGCCTGCGCCGTGGTTCGGGCGGCGGCCCCGGTGGCGGCCACCGCCGAAGCCGAGGCGGCCCCCACGACGAACAGGTCTCGCCGGGTCAGCGCTGGGTCGGTGAAGTTTTGCATCGTGGGATCCTTTTTTGGGGGCAGGGCAGGGGAGCCCTCTGACCACTCGCCAGGGTGCGGGAGTGCGAGCGCGGGCATGTCTTTGCAAGCCTCGCCCGATCCATCTTGCGCAGAGGGCGGGGAAAAGGTTTGGAGGCCAATGCCGCGTCTGCCTGTCAGCCACGCGAAGCCACGCCAAGGGAGCGGTCCTCTTCATTCTGCGCTGCGCCACGCCCAAAAACAGGGCCTTGCCATCCCCAAAACGGATGGCATGCGTTCTCCAACCGGCATCGGTTCGCGCTGTCTTTCGGCATCCAATCGGTGCCTGAGGCCGGTCACCCGGCACACCGATCACACCGCCGAACGGCGGATCCACCAGCCCATCGGAAAGGAAACCCCATGAACCCATTCAACTTCAACCGGCGCGGGGCCGTCCAGGCGATGGGCCTGGCCCTCGCCGCAGCCGCAGCCGCCGCGGGCGGCGGTGCTGCGCGCGCGAGGGCGGCGCCCCCCGCCACCACGCCCTCCGCCTCGGGGGCGAACCCGAGCATCCTGATCGTGGTGTCGAGCCATGACCGAAAAGGCCAGGACCTGGTGGCGGGCTTCTGGTTTCCGGAACTGACGCACCCGGCCCAGGCGTTTGCGCAGGCCGGCCTCGCCTACGACATCGCCAGCCCCCAGGGCGGGATGCCGCCGTTCGACGGCTTCGACCTCCAGGACGAGGGCAACCGCTGGTTCTGGATTCAGCCGGAACTGAGGAACCGGCTGGCCAACAGCCTTCCCCTGTCCCGGGTCGATCCCTCCCGCTACGCCGCCGTGGTGCTCGTGGGCGGCCACGGCCCGATGTGGGACTTCGCGGGGAACGCCGGCCTACAGGCGATCGTTCGCTCGGTCTACGAGCGCGGGGGCATCGTGGGCGCGGTGTGCCACGGCCCGGCGGGCTTGCTGGACCTCAAGCTGTCCGACGGAACGCCGTTGATCGCCGGCCGCCGGCTGACGGCGTTCACCAACGAGGAAGAGGCCTCGCGCCAATACGACCGACTGGTCCCCTTCGCGCTGGAGTCGGCCCTGAAGGCGGGACGGGCCGTGTTCGAGGAAGCCGGCATCTTCCAGAGCCATGTGGTGGTCGACGGGCGATTGATCACCGGCCAGAACCCCGCTTCGGCCCGGCCGTTCGGCGAGGCGGTGGCCGCTGCGCTGGCAGCCCGGGCCCGGCCGTAGCAGGCCACGGGGCGACGCGTTTTCGGCATGGGAGCGCGACAATCCATGCCGATCACCGGGGCGCATGCCGCATGCGTCCATGCGCGCCCGGCCCATGCCAACGGAAGGAGGGGCGCAGCCCATGAACGACCTGCCGATCTCGGCTTTGCGGACCTTCCGCGCGCTCGCGCGCTGCGGCAGCTTCACGGCCACGGCCCGCGACCTGCGCGTGGCGCAGTCGGCCGTCAGCCGGCACATCGCGGCCCTGGAAGCGCATCTGCGCCAGACGCTGGTGCTGCGCGGCCACCGCCGCGTGCAGCTCACGCCGGCGGGCGAGCTGTACCTGGACACCGTGCAGCGGGTGCTGGACGAACTGGACCAGGGCGCCGTGCGGGCCGCCCGCTCGGGGGGCCGGCCGGTGGTCAAGATCCTGGCCATGCCGTCGTTCGCGGCCCGCTGGCTCGTGCCGCGGCTCGCCCGGCTGCCCGCCCGCATCGATGCCGAGATCGAGCTGGCGACGTCGATCTGGGATGCCGACTTCCACAAGGAGCGGTTCGACATCGCCATCCACTATGGGGACGGGGCATGGCCCGGCGCCCGCCTGCTCATGCACGACAGCCTCGTTCCCGTCGTCTCGCCGCGCCTGCTGGCCGGACCGGGGCTGCAGCGGATCGAAGACCTCGCCCGATTCTGCTGGCTGCACGACAGCCTGCGCAGCAGCAAATGGCCCCAGTGGCTCGCGGCGTTCCACCTCGGCGACCTCGCGAGCGAGCGGCACATGAAGCTGCAGGACACCGAGGCGACCCTCACCGCCGCCGTGGCAGGCCTGGGGATCGCGGTGGGCCACGCGGTCCTGATCGAGCACGACGTGAGCGAGGGCCGGCTGGCCGAGGCGTGGCCCGGGCACATGCCGCTGGCGGCGGGCTACCACCTGCTGCAGTCCAAGCGGTCGGCGCGCAATGCCGCCGCACAGGCGCTCGTCGCCTGGCTGTTCGACGAGGCCGAAGCGTTCCGCCGCACCCAACAGATCCCGGACGCCCGGCGTGGGGCTCCGCCCGGCCAGCCCTTCGCGAGGGGTTGAACCGGCTGCGGAAAATCAGCGCCCCCTGTCGCGCATCCCCTACACGGCCTGACATGCCCCCTCGTCATAATGGCCGCCATGCCGAACCGCTGGAAACCCAACGTCACCGTGGCCGCCGTCATCGAACAGGACGGCCGCTTCCTGCTGGTGGAAGAAGACACAGCCGACGGCCTGAGGCTGAACAACCCGGCAGGGCACCTGGACCCGGGCGAGTCGCCCATCGACGGCTGCGTGCGCGAGGTGCTGGAGGAAACCGCCTGCGACTTCACCCCCACGGCGCTGGTGGGCGTGTACCTCAACCGCTTCACGCGCACCCGCACGGGCGACGACATCACCTACCTGCGCTTCGCCTTCGCCGGCTCGGTGGGGCCGGTGCATGCCTGGCGCACGCTGGACGACGGCATCGTGCGCACCGTGTGGATGACGCTCGAGGAGATCCGCTGCTGCGCGGACCGCCACCGCAGCCCGCTGGTGATGGAGTGCATCGAGGACTACCTGGCCGGCAAGCGCTACCCGCTGGAGCTGATCCACACGGACGCCAGCGTGCTGCAGCCGCGCTGACCCCGGCGGGCCGCACGGCGCCCGCCACCGCCGCGTTTGGCCCTGATCGCCTCCATGCCGGCGGATTGATTGCCCTCTTTGCTATTAATTCAATAGCACAACAAATCTGACCGGATCGCATGCCCCGCGGCGCACCCGGCGTTCTGCCGGCACGCCCCCGGCCGCGGCGGCATAAAAAATACAATCCCGGCCATGACAGCAACCCCCAAGCACCGCGTCGTCGTCGGCCTGTCCGGCGGCGTGGATTCTGCGGTCACCGCCCATCTGCTGAAAGCCATGGGCCATGAGGTCGTCGGCATCTTCATGAAGAACTGGGAAGACGACGACGACAGCGAATACTGCGCCTCCAACATCGACTTCGTGGATGCGGCCGCCGTGGCCGACGTGATCGGCATCGAGATCGAGCACGTGAACTTCGCCGCCGAGTACAAGGACCGCGTGTTCGCCGAGTTCCTGCGCGAGTACCAGGCCGGCCGCACGCCCAACCCCGACGTGCTGTGCAACGCCGAGATCAAGTTCAAGGCCTTCCTGGACCACGCCATGCGCCTGGGCGCCGAGAAGATCGCGACCGGCCATTACGCGCGGGTGCGGCAGGACGCGGCGAGCGGCCTGTTCGAACTGCTCAAGGGCCTGGACCCCTCCAAGGACCAGAGCTATTTCCTGCACCGCCTGAACCAGGCGCAGCTGTCGAAGACGCTGTTTCCCGTGGGCGAACTGCACAAGACCGAGGTGCGCCGCATCGCCGAAGAGATCGGCCTGCCCAATGCCAAAAAGAAGGATTCCACCGGCATCTGCTTCATCGGGGAGCGGCCGTTCCGCGAGTTCCTGAACCGCTACATCGCCCATGCGGCGGGGCCGATCCAGGACGAGCGCGGGCGCACGCTGGGCCGCCACCAGGGCCTGAGCTTCTACACGCTGGGCCAGCGTCAGGGCCTGGGGATCGGCGGCGTGAAGGAAAAGGGCGCGCAGCGGGGCAGCGGAGACCACGCCCCCTGGTTCGTCGCGCGCAAGGACCTGGACAAGAACGTGCTGCGCGTGGTGCAGGGCCATGACCACCCCTGGCTGCAGTCGCACACGCTGCAGGCGGGCGATGCGAGCTGGGTGGCCGGCGCGCCGCCCGCCGCCGGCCTGCTGGCGGCCAAGACGCGCTACCGACAGGCCGACGCGCCCTGCCGCATCGAGCCGCTGGCGGACGGCGGCTTCGCGCTGGAATTTCCCGAAGCGCAGTGGGCCGTCACCCCGGGCCAGTCCGCCGTGCTGTACGAAGGCGAGGTGTGCCTCGGGGGCGGCGTGATCGCGTCGGCCACCACCGTCGCCTGACGGGCCCGCCGCACGCATGGCCCCGCCGCGCATTCCGCCGATCCAGGGCCTGCTGGCATTCGAGGCGCTGGCGCGGCTGCGCAGCGTGACGCACGCGGCCGAGGAGATGAGCGTGACGCCGAGCGCGGTGAGCCACCGCATCCGCCAGATGGAGACGCTGCTGGCCGTCAAGCTCTTCGCGCGCGGCGATTTCAGCCTGACGCCCGCCGGCGCCGCCTACCTGGAGCGGGTGCGCGAGGCCATCGCCGCGCTGCAGCACGTGCCCGGCACCCTGGGCGTGGGCCAGGCGACGCGCCTGCGCCTGGGCGTGACGCCGACCTTCGCGCGCCAGATGCTGCTGCCGCGCATCGCACAGTTCCGCCACGCCTACCCGGACATCGAGCTGCAGTTGCAGGTGTCGCTGCCGGTACACCACATGATGGCCGAGGAGGCCGACGTGGAGGTGCGCTTCGGCACCGGGCACTTTCCCGACCGCGAATCGGTGCAGCTCTTCGCCGACCGGATCACGCCGGTGTGCAGCCCCGAATACCTGGCCGAGACCGGTCCGCTGGACGGCCTGGCGACGGAAGAGGCGGCGGCGCGCGTGCGCTTCATCCGCTGCGCGCTGGAGCCCTGGCGCACCTGGTTCAAGGCCGTGGGCATCGCCCAGCCCGAGCCGGTGGTGGGCAGCCAGTTCAACGACCTGGGCATGGCCTGGGACGCGGCGGTGGCTGGCTTCGGCGTGGCGCTGCTGCGCCTGCGCGCGGGGCAGCCCTGGCTGGAGAGCGGCCAGCTCGTGCGCCTGTCGCGCGACAGCCTGCCGTCGCCGCACGACTATTTCCTGTGCTGGAAGGCCGGCGCGCTCGAGCGCTGGGAGTGCGCGGCCTTCGTGGACTGGCTGCGCCAGGCGCTGCACGACGGCCCCTGACGGGCGCCGGGCGCTCCGGGGTGGCGGGGCGCAGCCCCTGCGGGCGCAGCGGCTGACACGGAACTGACACGGTTTGAAAAGCCTTCACGCGGGCCGCGAAGGTTTTTCACGCCGCGCGCTCCGCAAATTTCTACAGTGGGCCGGCGCAGGTCCCGGCAGAGGGCCGCGGCACGGGGCCCCGCGGTCCGCACACCGATAGAACACCGGAGACAAATCCATGACCTGGCAGCAAATCTACGACCCGTTCGGCAACATGATCATTTCCACCGCGCTGGCCGCGATCCCGGTGGTCGTGATGCTCGCCGCGCTGGGCTTCTTTCACATCAAGGCGCACATCGCGGCCGGGCTGGGCCTGGTCGCGGCGCTGCTGGTGGCCATCTTTGCCTACGGCATGCCGGCCGACATGGCCGGGCGGGCGGCGCTGTACGGCGGCTTCACCGGCCTGCTGCCCATCGGCTGGATCGTGCTGAACATCATCTTCCTGCACCAGCTGACCGAGCAGAACGGCAGCTTCAAGGTGCTGCAGGATTCGCTCTCGGGCATCACCGGCGACCGGCGCATCCAGTTGCTGCTGATCGCCTTCAGCTTCGGCGCGTTCTTCGAGGGCGCGGCGGGCTTCGGCACCCCGGTGGCGGTGACGGCGGCCATCCTGATCGGGCTGGGGTTCTCGCCGCTGGCCGCCTCGGGCCTGTCGCTCATCGCCAACACAGCGCCGGTGGCGTTCGGGGCGCTGGGCACCCCGGTCATCACGCTGGCCAAGGTGCACGGCTACGACCTGATGGAGGTGACGGCGATGGTGGGGCGGCAGCTGCCGTTCTTCTCGCTGCTGGTGCCGTTCTGGCTGATCTGGGCCTTCGCGGGCCGCAAGGGCATGTGGGAGATCTGGCCCGCCATCCTGGTGACGGCGGTGTCCTTCGCCGTGCCCCAGTATCTGGTGTCCAACTTCATCGGTCCCGAGCTGGTGGACATCATCGCCGCCATCGTCTCCATGGCTTCGCTGGTGGCGTTCCTGCGCGTGTGGAAGCCCAAGACGGTGTGGACCTCGGCCTCGCTGCGCGGGCGCGACGTGAGCGCCTCGGAGGCCAAGCCGCCCCAGCCCGTCACCGCGCACAGCCGCGCCGCGCTGGTGGCCGCCTGGACGCCCTGGGTCATCCTGTCGGTGTTCGTGTTCATCTGGGGCCTGCCGCCGGTCAAGGCCTGGCTCAACAGCCTGTTCGCGCCCGCCTTCCCCATGGCCGGCCTGCACAACCTGATCGAGAAGGTGCCGCCCGTGGTGCCCACGCCCACCAAGGAGGGCGCGGTGTACACGCTGAACCTGCTGTCGGCCACCGGCACCGCCATCCTGCTGTCGGCGGTGGTGAGCGCGTTCTTCATGAAATACAACCCGGTCGCCATCGCGCGCACGTTCTTCAAGACGGTGTGGCTGGTGCGCTTTTCGCTGCTCACCATCGTGCTCATGCTGGCCCTGGGCACGCTCACGCGCTATTCGGGCACCGACACCACGCTGGGGCTGGCGTTCGCCAACACCGGCGTGTTCTACCCGTTCTTCGGCACGCTGATGGGCTGGCTGGGCGTGGCGCTCACCGGCTCGGACACGGCCTCGAACGTGCTGTTCGGCGGCATGCAGAAGGTCGCGGCCGAGCAGCTGGGCCTGTCGCCCAACCTCATGGGCGCGGCCAACAGCTCAGGCGGGGTGATGGGCAAGATGATCGACGCGCAATCGATCGTGGTCGCATCGACGGCCACCCGCTGGTTCAACCACGAGGGCGACATCCTGCGCTACGTGTTCTTCCACTCGATCGCGCTGGCCTGCCTGGTGGGGCTGTACGTGACGCTGCAGGCGTACGTGTGGCCCTTCCACCTGATGGTGGTGCACTGAACGGGCCGTGGAACCGGCGGCGGCCTCGACGTCAGGCGCTTGAAGCCTTTTTGGCCGCGACCGCATGTTCCACTAGGGCATACCGCTATATTTTCAATAGCAAAACAAAAAGGGGCGCACGGGCGCCCCTTTTTGTTTTTTTGCTGCGCTGCCGCGCCGCGTCAGCCGTTGCGCTTGGCGTCCGGGTCGCTCGGGCCGTTGCGGTCGGAGAGCATCTCGGCCGGTGGCTCCAGGTCGCCGCTGTCGCTGCCCTCGGCCTCCCAGGTGCCGCCGTCGCGGCCGGTCTTGCCGCGGGGGTGGGCCATGTCGGTGCCGTCGTCGAAGTTCAGCGGGCCGCCGCTGCGCGGGTCGTCGAAGGCCTGCACCGAGATGTCCTCGATGCCGTCCGAAACGTCCTGCTCGGCTTCCAGGTGGTCGTTGATGTCGTCGCCTTCCGGCATTTCAGCCGTGGGATCGTCGGTGGGGTCGATGGCGGTGTCGGGAACGATGGGGGTGCGCATGGCAGGCTCCTTGGGTCGGTCGGTGGGGACGCGGTCGTGAAACGGTGCGCCGGATGCCCACAGCTTCGCCCCGTGCCGGCGCCGGGGCAGTGGGCCCGGCACCTGTTACCGGGTAGGAGCGATCCCGCACGGCCCGGCGTCGGTGCTCAGGCGGCCGGCGGCGTCCCGAACGCGTTCAACGGAATGCGCAGGTAGGCGATGCCGTTCGCCTCGGGGGGCGGCAGTTGCCCGGCGCGCATGTTGACCTGCAGGGAGGGCAACAGCAGCGCCGGCGCGCCCAGCGTGGCGTCGCGCGCGCGGCGCAGGGCGACGAAATCCGCCTCGGCCACGCCGCCGCCCACGTGGATGTTGTGTTCGCGCTGTGCCTGCACCGTGGTCTCCCATTGCGGCGCGCGCCCGGCCGGTGGGTAGTCGTGGCACACGAACAGGCGCGTGTCGCCCGGCAGCGCCAGCAGCCGCTGGATGGAACGGTAGAGCGTGGCCGCATCGCCGCCGGGAAAGTCCGCCCGCGCCGTGCCCACGTCGGGCATGAAGAGCGTGTCGCCCACGAAGGCCGCGCCGTCCACGAGGTAGGCCATGTCGGCCGGCGTGTGCCCCGGCACCCACAGGGCCGTGACGGGCGTGTCGCCCAGCAGCAGCGTCTCGCCATCGCGCACCAGATGGTCGAACGGGCTGCCGTCCGCCGCGCCGGTTTCGGCGGGAAAGAGCCGGCCGAAGGCGGCCTGCACCACGCGGATGTGCTCGCCCACCGCGATGCGGCCCCCCGCCTGCGCCTTCAGGTACGGCGCGGCCGACAGGTGGTCGGCATGCGCGTGGGTCTCCAGGATCCACTGCACCGTGAGCCCCCGCTCGCGCACGCAGGCCAGCACCGCATCGGCCGAGCGGGTGGCGGTGCGGCCCGCGGCGGCATCGAAGTCGAGCACCGGATCGATGATGGCCGCGCACCGCGTCGCCAGATCCCACACGAGGTGGGTCACCGTGCCCGTGGCGGGATCGAAGAACGACTGCAGGGAAGTGGTGCGGGGCATGGCGGGCGGCCTTTCGGGCGGTTCAGCGGACAACAATCTTTCCACAGATATTATGTGATTTGATATATTGAATCCAGCGCCGACCTTTCGGTGGCCTTGTGACGGCTTTTGCATCGATCTTCCCATGGACCCCACCCCCATTGACCCCGAGCGCCTGCGCCAGGCGGCCAGCCAGGCCGTCTCGGCCCTGAAGGCCCTGGCCAACGAAGACCGGCTGCTGCTGCTGTGCCAGCTGTCGCAGGGCGAGCAGTGCGTGAGCGACCTGCAGGCGCGCCTGGGCATCCAGCAGCCCACGCTGTCGCAGCAACTGGGCGTGCTGCGCACCCAGGGCGTGGTGGAGACCCGGCGCGAGGGCAAGAACATCCACTACCGCGTGGCCGATGCCGCGCTGCTCGAGATCCTGGCGGTGCTGTACCGCCTGTACTGCCCCAAGGAGTGAATCCCATGGCCATCGACTGGAACGCCTTCACCCCCGGCACCGCGTTGGCGGGCGGCGCGCTCATCGGCCTGGCGGCCGGGGGCTTTTTCCTGCTGTCGGGGCGCATCGCCGGCATCAGCGGCGTGGTGGGAGGCCTGCTGCGGCCCCGGCGCGGCGACCGGGCCTGGCGCGTGGCCTTCGTGGCGGGCCTGATCGCGGCGCCGCTGGCCTATGTGCTGGCCGCGCCGCTGCCGGCGGTGCGCATCGACGCCGGCCCGGGCCTGCTCATCGCCGCAGGCCTGCTGGTGGGCGTGGGAACGCGCTACGGTGCGGGGTGCACCAGCGGCCACGGCGTGTGCGGACTGTCGCGCTGGTCGGTGCGCTCGCTGGTGGCCACGCTGGTTTTCATGGCGGCCGGCATGGGCACGGTCTTCGTGCTGCGGCACCTGGGCTGAACGGAGGGAACGCGACATGACCGTTCTGATCGCTTTTGCCGCGGGCCTGGTCTTCGGGCTGGGGCTGCTGGTGTCCGGCATGGCCGACCCGGCCAAGGTGCTGGGGTTCCTGGACATCGCGGGGCCCTGGGACCCGTCGCTCGCCCTGGTGATGGCCGGCGCCGTAGGCGTGGCCCTGGTGGCGTTTGCGCTCGCGCGCCGCCGGGGCACCACGCTGCGCGGCACACCGCTGCAGTGGCCCGCCGCGCACGGCATCGACGCGCGGCTGGTGGGCGGCAGCATGCTGTTCGGCATCGGCTGGGGCTTGGCCGGCATCTGCCCCGGCCCGGCCCTGGTGCTGCTGGGCATGGGGGTGCCGGACGGCGTGTGGTTCGTGGCCGCCCTGCTGGCCGGCATGGCCGTGTTCGAGGGCATCGAGCGCTGGCGCGGGCGCGGCTGACGACCGCCGTGCAGGCGGATGTCCTGCGCCGCGATGGCAGTTAGCCGACACGCCACGGGCACCACGGCCCCTAGATTGGTGGCCTTTGAAAGGATCCCACCCATGACCGCATCTTCCCCTGCCGCCGGCACCCGCACCGTCGCCATCCTCGTGACCGACGGCTTCGAACAGGTCGAACTGACCGGCCCGCGCGACGCGCTGCAGAAGGCCGGCATCGCCACCCGGATCATCGCCCCGAAGGCCGGCCAGGTGCAGGGCTTCAACCACGACGAGAAGGCCGACACCTTCACGGTGGACGGCACCCTCGACCAGGCCGATCCCGCCCGGTTCGATGCCGTGCTGCTGCCCGGCGGCGTGCTCAACGCCGACACGCTGCGCACGGACGCGAAGGCCCAGGCCTTCGTGCAGGCCATCGACCAGGCCGGCAAGCCCATCGCCGTGATCTGCCATGGCGCCTGGCTGCTGGTGGACGCCGGCCTGGTGAGCGGCAAGACCCTGACCAGCTGGCCCAGCCTGGCCACCGACCTGCGCAACGCCGGCGCCACCTGGGTGGACGAAACCGTGCACGTCGAGGGGCACTGGGTCAGCAGCCGCAAGCCCGACGACATTCCGGTGTTCAACCAGAAGTTGCTGCAGGCCGTGGGCGCCTGACCGCGATGGACGACTGGCTCGGCCTTTTGCAATGGCCGGCATTCGCGGCCTCGGTGCTGGCGGCTTGGCTGGTCGCCTCCACGCACCCAGCGCGGCGCAATACCGGCTTCTGGGTCTTTCTCGGCAGCAACGTGCTGTGGCTGGCCTGGGGATGGCACACCCGCGCCTGGGCGCTCATGGCGCTGCAGTGCTGCCTGGCGGCGATGAACGTGCGGGGCCTGTGGAAAACGGAGCCGGCCGGCGAGGAAAAGGAAGGCGCGGGCAAGGAAGCCGCATGAAGAGAGCAGCCCGTCGTTGGCCCGGCACCCCGCGCGAAAAAGGTGCGAAAAAGGCCTGTCTCCTTGCGAAGACAGGCCTTTCATGGGCCACGACGGCGCGACGGCTTCAGAACGGAATGTCGTCGTCCATGTCGTCGAAGCCCGAGGCCGCGCGCGGCGCCTGGGCAGCGGGCGCCGGTGCCGGGCGCGGTGCGGGCGCGGCAGGGCGCTGGACCGGTGCCGGTGCCGGGCGGCGTGCCGGAGCGGGCGGGGCGCTGTTGTCGTAGCCGCCGTCGTTGCCACCGCCGCCGTAGCCGCTGTCTTCGTAGCCGCCACCGCCGCCCTGGCCGCCGCCCATGCCCTGGCGGCTGCCCAGCATCTGCATGGTGTCGGCGCGGATTTCGGTGGTGAATTTTTCCTGGCCGGCCTGGTCGGTCCACTTGCGGGTGCGCAGGCTGCCTTCCACATAGACCTGCGAGCCCTTGCGCAGGTACTGGCCGACGATTTCGGCCAGGCGGCCGTTGAACACCACGCGGTGCCACTCGGTGGCTTCCTTGTTCTCGCCGGTGTTCTTGTCGCGCCAGCGGTCGGTGGTGGCGATGGTGACGTTGGCGACCTGGTCGCCGCTGGGGAAGGTGCGCATTTCGGGATCGCGCCCGAGATTGCCCACGATGATGACTTTGTTGACGGATGCCATGGTGTAAGGGCCTGTAGAGAATGGTGGAGAGAAGGCACTACGGCCTGCGCGGCCTGCCAGGGGCCGCGGGGAGCCGTCGATTGTGCCCGATTCGCCCCGTGAGCGGACCGGCCGTGCGACAAGCCCGTGCCACAATCAAAACGCCTTGTTCCACCGCCTGCCCTGGCCATTTCCCATGCATCGCGAACCCGACTTTCTTCACAACCTGCGGCAGGAGTTCGCGGACGGCTGGCGGTGGGTGGAGCGCGCGATCGTGCTGGCCTACGCCGCGGCGGCCGGGCTCTTCGTGGTGGCGTTCACGGTCCTGGGGGAATGGGCGTTCGCACGCTTCGAGCAGGTGCTGCACTGGCAGGGCGGCTGGGGCGTGCTGCTGTGGACCCCGGCGCTCACGGCCGCCATCGTGTGGGCCACGCGCCGCTTCGTCCCCGGGGCCGCGGGCTCGGGCATTCCGCAGGTGATGGCGGCGCTGGAGCCGGGCCTGCCGCCCGGCCAGCGCGGCTACTTCGTCTCGCTGCGCATGTCGCTGGGCAAGGTGCTGCTGGGCAGCGCGGGCTTTCTGGCCGGGCTTTCCATGGGCCGAGAAGGCCCGTCGGTGCAGGTCGCGGCGGGCGTGATGCAGCACGCGCAGCGCTGGCTCGGGCCGCGCTCGGGCATCACCAGCCATGCATTGCTGGTGGCGGGCGGGGCCGCCGGCATCGCCGCGGCGTTCAATGCGCCGCTGGCAGGCGTGGTGTTCGCGATCGAGGAGCTGTCGCGCAAGCTCGAATCGCGCAGCAGCGGGCTCATCATCGCGGCCATCGTGCTGGCCGGGCTGATGGGCGTGTCCTTCTTCGGCAACCTGACCTATTTCGGGGTGATCCGCGTGCCCCGCCTGGGCTGGGACGCGCTGCTGCCCGGCCTGGGCGTGGCCCTGGTGTGCGGCGTGCTGGGCGGCCTGTTCGCGAAGCTCATCACCGCCTCGCTCACCGGTGCGCCGGGCCGGCTCAACCAATGGCGCGCCCGGTTCCCGGTGCGCTTCGCGGCGGCGGGCGGTCTGGCGGTGGCGGTGATCGGCCTGGCCACGGGCGGCGCCACCTTCGGCGCCGGCTCCGAGGCAGTCAAGCACATGCTGGCGGGGCAGGCCGATGTCCCGGCGTTCTATGTCACGCTGAAATTCATCGCCACCTGGCTCACGGCCTGGTGCGGCGTGCCCGGCGGCTTCTTTGCGCCGGCGCTGTCGATCGGCGCGGGAGTGGGGCACAACATCTCGCTGCTGACCGGCGCGGACATCGCCCCGGCCCTGATCGCCATGGGCATGGCGGCCTTCCTGGCGGCGGTCACGCAGGCGCCGCTCACGGCCTTCATCATCGTGATGGAGATGGTGGACGGCCATGCCATGGTGCTGAGCCTGATGGCCTCGGCCATGCTGGCCAGCCTGGTGTCGCGCATGCTGGTGCGCCCGCTGTACGAAACGCTGGCGGAACACCTGCTGAACAAGGTGGGCGCGGCACCGGCGGCACCGGCGGACGCATCGCCCCGCTGACATCCACACTCGCGCGCATGGTGCCGCAGCACATCCGTTACCCTCGGCGCATGCGTGCCTCCCTCTGCCTTGCACTGTTGTCCGCCGCCTTGCTGCTGGCCGGCTGCGGCACCACGCCGCAGCCGCGTTCGCCGCGCGGCAACGTGACGTATTCGCAGCTGTCGCCCGACCAGTCGAGCGACATCGCCATCCATGCGCTGGGGCTGGTGGGCACGCCGTACCGCTATGGCGGCAACACGCCCGAGGGCGGGTTCGACTGCAGCGGCCTCATCGGCTATGTGTACAAGAGCCGCGCGGGCATCGCCCCTCCGCGCACCGTGGCGCAGCTGAGCGACTTCGGGCTGCCGGTGGACAGCGGCGACCTGCGCACGGGCGACCTGGTGGTGTTCGGCGCGGGCCGGCCGACGCATGCGGGCATCTACGTGGGCGAGGGCCGCTTCGTGCACGCTCCCTCCACCGGCGGCGAGGTGCGGATGGACCGGCTCGATTCGCGCTACTGGTCGCGGCAGAAAACCGCCTTCCGCCGGCCCTGAGCGGGGCCGAGGGGCAGCGGCGGGCGGCGCGCGACAATCGCCGCCATGACGACCGCAGCCACCCCCCACGTGCACCGCACCGCCACCCCGCTCTCCACCCACGACACGACCCGCATCGACGACACGCGCATCAAGGCCGTGCGCCCGCTGATCACGCCTGCGCTGCTGCAGGAATGGCTGCCCACGCCGCCCGGCGCGCTGCAACTGGTCGAGACCAGCCGCGCGGCGATCTCGCGCGTGCTGCACGGCCAGGACGACCGGCTCGTCGTGGTGGTGGGGCCCTGCTCGATCCACGACCACGGGCAGGCCATGGAATACGCCCACCAGCTCAAAACGCAGGCCGACGCGCTGTCGCAGGACCTGCTGATCGTGATGCGCGTGTATTTCGAGAAGCCCCGCACCACCGTCGGCTGGAAGGGCTACATCAACGACCCGCACCTGGACGGCAGCTTCGCCATCAACGAGGGGCTGGAGATGGCCCGCGCGCTGCTCCTGGACATCCTGGCGCTGGGCCTGCCGGTGGGCACCGAATTCCTCGACCTGCTCAGCCCGCAGTTCATCAGCGACCTGGTGAGCTGGGGCGCGATCGGGGCGCGCACCACCGAAAGCCAGAGCCACCGGCAGCTGGCCAGCGGCCTGTCGTGCCCGGTGGGCTTCAAGAACGGCACCGACGGCGGCGTGAAGGTGGCCAGCGACGCCATCCTGGCGGCCCAGGCGCCGCATGCCTTCATGGGCATGACCAAGATGGGCCAGTCCGCCATCTTCGAGACGCGCGGCAACAACGACTGCCACGTGATCCTGCGCGGCGGCAAGCAGCCCAACTACGCGGCGCCGTCCGTGGACGCGGCCTGCCAGCTGCTGCAGGCGGCGGGGCTGCGCGCGCAGGTGATGGTCGACGTGTCGCATGCCAACAGCAGCAAGCAGCACAGCCGCCAGATCGACGTGGCGGCCGACGTCGCCGGGCAGGTGGCCGGGGGCGACCATCGCATCGTGGGCCTGATGATCGAGAGCCACCTGCAGGAAGGCCGGCAGGACATCGTCGCCGGCCAGCCCCTGGCGCACGGCGTGTCGGTGACCGACGCCTGCATCAGCATGGCGCAGACGGTGCCGGTGCTGCAGGGCCTGGCGCAGGCGGTGCGCGAACGGCGCCGGACCCGATAGGGCCAGGAAGCAACACCGGCCGTCGCGGTGCCGGTGTAGCATTGACCGTTACTTTTTGTAGTCATTTGCCGCCGCAGATCCCGATCCGCCCGAATCCCATGCAGGTGTTGTCGCCTACCGACCCATGCCAACGGCCACTTTCCCGTCCGCTGGCCTTCTGAGCGTGCCGCCCAAGGCCGCTCCCGTGGGCAAACGCCTGGAGGCGCTGCGCGCCTGCGCAGTGCTGGACACCCCGGCGGAAGAGGCGTTCGATCAGCTGACCCGGCTGGCCGCCCGCCTGTGCGGCATGCCCATGGCGGCGATCGGTTTCATCGACCAGGGGCGCGAGTGGTTCAAGGCCAGCACCGGCATCGAACTGCAGTCGCTGGATGCGGCCCACCCGCTGTGCGCCCTGGCGGTGGACGGCCGGGTGGTGCAGGTGCAGGACACGCATGCCCATTCCACGCTGCGCCGCCATCCGCTGGTGATCGCCGGGCCGCGCGTGCGCGCCGTGGCCTGCATGCCGCTGATCACCGCGGAGAAATGGGTGCTGGGCGCCGTGGTGGTGATGTCCACCGAGCCGTGCGTGCTGCAGCCGCCCCAGCTCGAATCGCTGCGCGCGGTCGCCGGGCAGGCCATCGCCCTGCTGGAGCTGCGCCGCAGCCAGCGCAACCAGGCGCGCATGGCCACCGAGCGGGCCGCCAGCGACGAGCGCTTTCACCTGGTGGCGCGCGCCACGGCCGACGCCATCTGGGACTGGAACCTGCACGACGACTCCATGTGGTGGAACGAGGGCATGCAGACGCTGTTCGGCGTGCCCATGCAGACCCTGCCGCACGACAGCACGTCGTGGACGCTGCGGCTGCACCCGGAAGACAGCGACGCGGTGCTGGAGAGCATCCACGCGGCGATCGAGGGCACGGCCAAGCACTGGGCCGAGGAATACCGCTTTCGCCGCTACGACGGCAGCTACGCCTGGGTGCAGGACCGCGGCTTCGTGATCCGCGACGCCGAGGGCCGCGCGGTCCGCATGGTGGGCGGCATGACCGACATCAGCGCGCAAAAGGACAGCGCGCTGCAAGCCAAGGACGAGGCCCGCACCCACGCCGAGCTGGTACGCGTGCAGCAGAAGATTTCGTCGCTCGAGCTGTCCATGGATGAGGTGCTGCAGCTGGTGGCCCGCACCGCGATGGAACTGTCCGATGCGGGCGGTGCAATGGTGGTGATGCGCGAAGGCGACAAAGCCCGGGTGCAGGCCAGCACCGGCATGCGCGCCGTCCCGCTGAACGACGTGCGCCCACTGGAAGGCTACGAGTTGTGGCACCGCATCGACGCGGGCGAGACCGTCTGCAGCCAGCCGGCCGTTGCCCAGGCCATGCCCTCGGCCGCCCTGTGCGAGCCCGGGCCGGTGGCTTTCATCGCGGCGCCGGTGCGCGCGGGCGATGCGGTGGTGGGCATGCTCAAGGTCAACGGCGACCCGCTGGCGTCGTTCTCGCAGCGCCACCTGGCGCACGTGCAGATCCTGGCCGAGTCGCTGGGCGCCGTGGTGCAGCTGCGGCGCTATGCCGCGCAGCTGCACGCGTCCGAGCAGCAGTACCGCCTGCTGTTCGATGCGCACCCGCAGCCCATGTGGGTGTACGAGCTGGGCACCCTGCGCATCCTGGCCGTCAACCGGGCCATGGTGCGCCACTACGGGTACAGCGAGGCGGAACTGCTGTGCATGACCACGCCCGACCTCTGGCCCCAGGACAACCGCGAAGCCCGCACCCGGGAAGCGCACACCATTCCGCACAATGCCCGGCGCGACGCCGTGCACCGGCGCCACCGCAAGAAGGACGGCACGGTGATCGACACCGAGGTGTACGCCGGGGGCATCGAATTCAACGGCGTGCCCGCCCGCCAGGTGCTGGCCACCGACGTCACCCAGCGCATGCGCCTCGAACGGGAGCTGGCGCGGGTGGGCAGCATCCAGCGGCTGCTGGCCGCCTGCAACGAATCGCTGGTGCGCGCGACCTCCGAGGCCGACCTGCTGCGCGAGGTCTGCCGCATCGCCACGGACGTGGGCGGCTACCGGATGGCCTGGGTCGGCATGGTGCGCGACGATGCGCGCCAGAGCATCGAGCCCGTGGCCTGGGGCGGCCAGCACAGCGACCACTATGCCGAGACACTGCAGCTGAGCTGGTCGGCCGACCAGCCGGGCGGCCAGGGCCCGGCCGGGCTGGCAGTGCGCAGCGGCCGCCCGGTGATCGTGCGCGACATCCGGCTCGACCCGACGTTCGCCAGCTGGACCGAGCGCATGCTGCGGCAAGGCCTGCATTCGGTGATCAGCCTGCCGCTGCGCAACGCCGAGCGCTCGTTCGGCCTGCTGTACCTCTACCCGCCCGGAGTGCTGGAGATCGGCTCCGAGGAGACCGAGTTGCTGCAGCAGCTGGCCAACGACCTGGCCTTCGGCATCGAGAGCCTGCGCACCCGCCAGGACCAGCAGCGCCTGCAGAGCGTGGTGCTCAAGGCCGCCGCCGCCATCTCGGCCAGCACCGGGACCGAATTCTTCAAGCAGCTGGCCAGCAACATGGCCGACGCCCTGGGCGCGCAGGCTGGCTGCGTCACGCGGCTGCTGCCGCCGGTGGAGGGACAGCCGCCGCGCGCCGTCACGCTCTCGCGCGTGCAGGACGGCGTGGTGCAGCCCAATGCCGAGTATTCGCTGGAGGGCACGCCCAGCCTGCGGCTGGCGACCGAGTCCGAATACGTGGTGACGTCCGGCGTCTGCGAGCTGTACCCGCGCTCACCCATCGCGGCGCTGGGCGCCCAAAGCTACGTGGGCCAGCAGCTGCGCGACGCCGAGGGGCGGCCCATCGGGCTGATCTTCGTGATCTTCCGCGAGCCGCTGGAGCGGCCGGCGCTGGTCTCCTCGACCTTGCGCATCTTCGCGGCGCGCGCCACCGCCGAAATGGCCCGCCAGGCATCGGACGCCCACATCCGGCGCCAGGCCTCGCTGCTGGACAAGGCCCGCGACGCCATCATCGTGCGCGACCTGGAGCACCGCATCACGTTCTGGAACCAGGGCGCCGAGCGCATGTACGGCTGGTCGCAAGCGCAGGTGCTGGGCCGCACCATCGACACGCTGCTCTACCAGAACGCCACCGAATTCCTGCGTGCCACCGAGGCCACCCTGGCCCAGGGCGAGTGGACGGGCGAGATCGTGCAGTTCCACCAGGACGGGCATGCGATCGACGTGGAAGGCCGCTGGACCCTGGTGCGCGACGAGAGCGGCCAGCCCGAATCCATCCTGGCCATCCACACCGACATCGGCCACCGCAAGGCCACCGAGCGCGAGATCCAGCGCCTGGCGTTCTTCGACTCGCTCACCGGCCTGCCCAACCGCATGCTGCTCATGGACCGCATGCACCAGGCACTTGCCACGGCGCAGCGCCAGCGGCAGGGCGGGGCGCTGCTGTTCATTGACCTGGACAACTTCAAGACGCTGAACGACACGCTCGGCCACGACAAGGGCGACCTGCTGCTGCAGCAGGTGGCGCAGCGCCTGAACACCTGCGTGCGCACCGTCGATACCGTGGCGCGGCTGGGCGGCGACGAGTTCGTGGTGATGATCGAGGCGCTCAGCCCCCGGCCCGACGAACTGGCCGTGAGCGCCCGCGTGGTGGGCGAGAAGATCCTGTCGGTGCTGAGCGCCCCCTATGCGCTGGACGGCTACCAGTACCGCAGCACGCCCAGCATCGGCGTCGCCCCGTTCACCGACGGGCAGTCCACCGTGGGCGAGTTGCTCAAGCAGGCGGACCTGGCCATGTACCAGGCCAAGACCGCCGGCCGCAACACCCTGCGCTTTTTCGACCCCGGCATGCAGGCCGTGGTGACGGCCCGGGCCGCGCTGGAAGACGACCTGCGCACCGCGATCGCCCGCGAGGAATTCCTGCTGCACTACCAGCCCCAGGTGGACACGATGAACCGCGTGGTCGGGGTGGAGGCGCTGGTGCGCTGGCCGCACGCCAAGCGGGGCATGGTGCCGCCGGGCGATTTCATCCCGCTGGCCGAAGAAACCGGCCTCGTGCTGCCCCTGGGCCGCTGGGTGCTGCACACCGCCTGCACCTTGCTGGCCAGCTGGCAGGACGAGCCCTCCCTGTCGCACCTCACCATGGCGGTGAACGTGAGCTCGCGCCAGTTCCACCACGCGGGCTTCGTGGACGACGTGGTGCGTGCGCTGGTGTTCACCGGGGCGCCGGCCGACCAGCTCAAGCTGGAGCTGACCGAAAGCCTCTTCGTGGACGACATGGAGACCACCATCGCCACCATGTCGGCGCTGCGCGCCCATGGGGTGGGTTTCTCGCTGGACGACTTCGGCACCGGCTACTCTTCCCTGAGCTACCTCAAGCGCATGCCGCTGGACCAGCTCAAGATCGACCAGAGCTTCGTGCGCGACCTGCTCAGCGATCCCAACGATGCGGCCATCGTGGACACCATCATCGCGCTCTCGCGCAGCCTGGGCCTGAACGTCATCGCCGAAGGCGTCGAGACCGGCGCCCAGCGCAACCGCCTGGCGCAGGCGGGCTGCCAGCTCTACCAGGGCTATTTCTTCAGCCGGCCGCTGCCGGCCGACGTGCTCGAGCGCTTCCTGCGGAACGCGCCCGTCTGATCTTTTTCCTCTGACAGCCCCTGGCAGGCCCCTGCCGGGCGGCTGGGCAGCCCTCCACGCGCCGGGTGGCCCCTCCCCCTGCCTCCGCTGTGCCGAAGGCCCCTGACGCCTTCCTGCGCCACGAGCGTCTCGTTCTGCCACACCTCCTGGCCATCCGGGGCGGGCCGCGGGCGACGGTTTTTTCTGTCTTCTCCTTAATGTCTTTATCAATCCATAGTAGTCGTAGTAAGCACGGCCTCCCTCTGTGGACAACTGCATTTTTCCTTTGCGGATCAACGGACTTGCGATGCCGTGAACCTTGTGGGCGGCACCCGGCTCCCGCTGTCGCGGCGGCGGGGACAAAACCGGCGCATCGCCCTTCGCTGTGGACAAGTGGCCGGTTGTGCGGGAAATATCCACAGACTTGTTCCCGTGGCCACCCCTTTTCGCCCGTTGGCGCGAAAGCGGTCCGGTTCCGGGCAGTGCTACCAGGTCCGACACACCTGCCGGGCATGGATCGGGCGCAGCCCACCGATCGGATGGCGAGGCGTTCGCCCCTTTCTCCTTTTTTCTTTTCCCACGGCGGGTGGGATGCCTTCGTTTTGCGCCGGGCCCGGGTGACCTCAGGCAAGGAGCGCGGCGGTCGGTTTTTCGGCGGTCCGGAGGTTCCTTGTTATTCCATTAAAGGATCTATCAATACATAGCAGTAGTAGTAGAGGAGCCCTGGTTCTGTGGACAAGGCCGATTTCCTCAACGCTGCCAAGCACTTGGATGGCCGCAAACCCTGTGGCGCTGACCGGGTGAACCGGCATGCCGGGTGACAACAACTTCGGCGCATCGGCGCCTTCTGTGGATAACCCATGGGTTGCTCTGGAAATGTCCCCAGGCTTGTCCACAATGCGCCCCGGATCGGCATCGGCCAAAGAAAAAGGGCCCCGAAGGGCCCTTGTTGGCATGGATGAAGCAGGCAGGGATCAGAAGTGGTACGCGTAGCGCAGCTGCACGAAGTTCTCGCCCGGGTTGGGCTTCTTGATGCCCGCGTTGGACAGGTGCTGCACCCGCAGCACGATCTCGTGCTGGCGCTGCGCGCCCAGGCTGTAGCCCACGCCCAAGTGGGAGCCGAAGTTGTAGCGGGTGCTGAACTCCTTGTCGGGGGTGTGGTACTTGCGGTCGGCATACGTGATGCCGACGCCCCCTTCCCAGAACCAGTTGGCGCGGCCGTTGTCCGGGCGCAGGCGGAAGGTGGGCGTGAAGCCGACCACGGTCAGGTCGCCTGAGCCGTTGACCCCGTTGTACGACCAGCGGCTGGCGGAAATGTCCCAGTAGCCGCGCACTTCATGGCCCCACAGCTCGCTCTGCCAGTTCCAGGGCAGCGTCACACCCACGGCGGCGGAATCGGTCTGGTGTTCTGCCCAGCCGCCCTGCACGTAGACGGACGGGCTGGTGCCCGAAGGCTGGGCGTGAACGGCGCCCGCGCCGGCGACGCAGGCCAGCGCCATGAAAAAAGCGTTCCCGCGCAGCAGGGCGCGGGAACGCAGGAGGTGGATGATCGGCATGGAAATTCCCTCGATGGAATGACTGTGGGTTTGCACAACGTGTGTAACCCACTGTATGCCGCCCATCGGGGGGTGCGTTGTAGGCAGTCGCCTCAACCGTACTGATCGGTCGGGATCTGACCGGAGGGTATGCAGGGATGGCCAGACTGTGCGCAAACCCCCCGGACCGATCGCTTACTGCGGCGCAGGTGCGGGCACCGGCGGCACGGCCGGGCGTTCGCCGCGCGGGCCGCCGTGGCGTCCGTCCTTGCCGCGCTCACCATCGCGTGGGCCGCCCATGCCGGGGTGGCGGTGCATGCGGCGGCTTTCCTGGTCGAACGTCTTTTGCTGCGCCGGGGTCAGCGTGGCGTAGAAGGCCTTGGTGGCTTCATCGCGGCGGTCGGCCTCCGCGCTGTGCTGGGCGCGCATGGCCCGCATGCGGTCGATGCGCTCGGGCGTGGTCAGCTGGTCGAGGCCCTTGGGATCGAGCCGCGCGCCGCGCTCCTGTGGCTGCATCGCGGCCTTGAAGGTTTCCCAGGCGGGCTGCTGGGCCGGGGTGAGCTGCAGCTTTTGCTGCAGGGCGTTGGCACGCTGCTCCATGTGCGCCTTGCGCTGCTCGGGGCTGGGCATGCGGTGGCGCTGGCCGTCCTGCGACTGGCCGGCGGCGGGCGGCGCAGACGGGGCGGGGGGAGGGGTCTGCGCGAAGGCGGGCGCGGCCAGGGCGGCCAGCAGGGCGGTGGCGGCGGCAGCGCCGGCGATGCGTCGTTGGAAGAAGATGGACATGGTGGTTCCTTTCTTGCCCCAGGGGGCGAGTGGGTCCGCCGCAACGACCGTTGCAGCGGTTGAGGGCCAGTGTCTTCCCCCTGTGTAACGCCGGCGTGAGGCGTTCGTGTGGCTGTGTAAAGTTGTGACAAGGGTTGGTTGCCCTGTCCGTGCAATGGGGGACGGGAATGGCCCCATGCCGGCGTATCGATTGCCTGTGCAGCTATTAAATAAATAGCAAACGGGGTGCCATGCCGGTGAAAGCCGCGCCAGGCCGCGGGCCCGGCGCCGACCGCACCCCCGACAATGGCACCCCGCTGCACCGCGCCGCGCCCCCGGGCGGGCGCCCCAGGGTGTGCCAATGAACGTCAGAGCTGAAGGATTTCCGTGTTCAAGAACATGATCGTGTACCGCATCGCGCCGCAGTGGCAGGTGGACCTGTCGCAGGTGGAAGAGGCGCTGGCCAAGACGCCGTTCGTGGAGTGCGGCGCCACGCAGGAAAAATCGCTGGGCTGGGTGCCGCCGCGGGGCGACGCGCACGACCTCATGGCCGAATCCGTGGGCGGGCAGTGGGTGCTGCGCTTCATGGTCGAGTCCAAGATGCTGCCCGGCTCGGTGCTCAACCGCAAGGTCAAGGAAAAGGCCGCGCGCATCGAGCAGGAAACCGGCCGCAAGCCCGGCAAGAAGGAAGCCAAGGAGCTCAAGGACGAGGCCAAGCTCGACCTGCTGCCCATGGCCTTCACCAAGCAGGGATCGATGTGGGTGTGGATCGACCCGCAGGCCCACTGGCTGGTGCTGGACACCAGCAGCCAGGGCCGCGCCGACGAGGTCGTCACGCTGCTGGTCGAGGCGCTGCCCGGCCTGTCGGTGGCGCTGCTCGATACGCAGACCTCGCCCCAGGCCGCCATGTCGCACTGGCTCAGCACACAGGAGCCGCCCGTGGGCTTCAGCGTGGACCGCGAGTGCGAGCTCAAGAGCGCCGACGAGGCCAAGGCCGTGGTGCGCTATGCCCGCCATCCGCTGGACATCGACGAGGTGCGCGAGCACATCGCCGCCGGCAAGCTGCCCACCAAGCTCGCGATGACCTGGGATGATCGCGTGTCCTTTTTGCTGAGCGAAGGCCTGCAGGTGCGCAAGATATCGTTCCTGGACACGGTGTTCGAAGGCACCAAGGCCGATGACGGCGGCTTCGATACCGACGTGGCCATCGCCACGGGCGAGCTCAGCAAGTTGATTCCCGACCTGATCGAGGCGCTGGGCGGCGAGGGCCGCACCGAACTGGGCGGCACGCCCCCGGCAGCGTCGGCGGCCGACACTGCCGCCCCTGCGCCTTCGAGCGGCCCTGCTGCCGTGGCGGCCAACGGTGCCGAAGACGACGACGCACCGTTCTGACCCGCGGGCCCGCGGCCCGGGACAGCGCGGTGCCGCGCGGGCGCGAACCCGCATCGCCGTGGGGCCATCGTTTGGCGATGCGCCCCGCTGCGTGCACGATGGCTGTCGCGGCAGGGCCGGCCTGGACCGATGGCCGACCGGCGCATTCCCCACGTCCCGTGAAAACCGTTGCCTGGAGGTATCCGATGACCGTCATCACCCGTTCCGTTGTCAGCACCGCCGTTGCCCTGGCGGCCCTGTGCGCCGGCCCCGCGCAGGCGCACCACGGCTGGTCCTGGGCGGAAGAAGCCCAGTCCGAGCTGGCCGGCACCGTGCAGCGCGTGCAGATCGCGCCGCCCCATCCCACGCTGGAGGTCAAGACCGCCGAGGGCGCCCTCTGGCGCGTGGAGCTGGGCAATCCGTCGCAGACCGAGCGCTCCGGTTTCACCGCGGCCTCCGCCAAGCCGGGCGATGCCATCACCGCCATCGGCAACCGTGACCGGGACACTTCCCAGCGGCGCATGAAGGCCGTGCAGATCCAGGTCGGCGGCAAGACCTACGACCTCTACCCCGAACGCATCCAGAACCCCAAACGCTAGAAGGCCCCATGGATTTCGCCGGGCTCACGCTCCTGCTGGACACCCTGGCTGCGTCCGCCCCGGCCGCGTGGCTGCGCCAGTCCGGCACGGCCTACCTCGTGGTCAACGCCCTGCACATCGCCGTGCTGGGCCTGGGCGTGGGCGCCGCCGTGCTGCTGGACCTGCGCCTGTGGGGCGCCATCGGCCGGCGCATTCCCCTGGCGCTGCTGGGTCCGTTCCTGTCGCGCGCGGCGGGGGCGGGGATCGCGCTGGCCCTGGTCACCGGGCTGTGGCTGTTCGCCACCCGGCCGGCCGACTACCTGGCCAATCCGGCGTTCCTGGTGAAGGTGGCGGTCATCGGGCTGGCGCTGCTGAATGCGCTGGCGCTGCATGCCGGCGGGCACTGGGCGCGCGCCCTGCGCGAAGGGCGCGCCGGCGGCTGGGTGCGCATGCAGGCCGCGGTGTCGCTCGCGCTGTGGCTGGGGGCCGTGCTGGCGGGGCGCTGGATCGGATTTCTCTGAGAACGCTGGGCGATTGCGCGCCAACGCGATCTCCAAAAAGACATTGAACAGGTTCTCAGGGTCCGTGCGGCTACCATCCCGGCCATGGCGCTCAACTGGGTCTGGATCGGGTTCTTCACCGTGGCGTTCGCCACCGCTGTCGTGCGCTGGCTGCTGGGCGCGGACGGCATCTTCCAGGCCTTGCTGGCCGCGCTGTTCGATGCGGCCCGCTCGGGCTTCGAGATCTCGCTGGGCCTGGCCGGCGTGATGGCGCTGTGGCTGGGCCTGCTGCGCGTGGGCGAGCGCGCCGGCATGATCGAGCTGCTCGCCCGCGCCGCCGCCCCGCTGCTGCGCCGGCTGTTCCCCGGGGTGCCCGACGGCCACCCGGCGCAGGGCGCGATGACCATGAACCTCTCGGCCAACCTGCTGGGCCTGGACAACGCCGCCACGCCGCTCGGCCTCACGGCCATGCGCGAGCTGCAAAGCATCAACCCCGGCCCGCCCGACACCGCCAGCAACGCGCAGATCATGTTCGTGGTGATGAACACCGCGGGGCTCACGCTCATTCCCACCTCGGTCATCGCCATCCGCCAGAGCCTGGCCCTGAAGCAGGGGTTGGGCGCGGGCTTCAACGCGGCGGACATCTTTTTGCCGACGCTGCTGGTCACCTTCGCGTCGCTGCTGGCGGGCGTGCTGGCCGTGGCCGTGTGCCAGCGCCTGCCCCTGTGGCGCGCGCGCCTGCTGCTGCCGGTGCTGGCCGTGGCCGGTCTGCTGGCGGCGGCGGTCACCGCGCTGGCCCGGTTGCCGGCCGAGCAGGCCGCGCGCATCGCCGGCACCACCGGGGCGGCGGTCATCCTGGGCGTGGTCATGCTCTTCGTGCTGGCGGGCGCCGTGCGGCGCGTGAACGTCTACGATGCCTTCATCGAAGGCGCCAAGGAAGGCTTCGGCGTGGCGGTGCAGATCGTGCCCTACCTCATCGCCATCCTCGCGGCCATCGGCGTCTTCCGCGCCGCGGGCTGCATGGATGCACTGCTGGGCGCCATCGGCGCGGGCGTGGCGGCGATGGGCTGGGACACCGCGTTCCTGCCGGCCCTGCCCGTGGGGCTGATGAAGGTGCTCTCCGGCGCCGGCGCGCGGGGCCTGATGATCGACGTCATGCAGACGCACGGCGTCGATTCCTTCGCCGGCCGCCTGGCCGCCATCGTGCAGGGATCGACGGAAACCACGTTCTACGTGCTGGCGGTGTACTTCGGCAGCGTGGGCATCCGGCATGCACGCCATGCGCTGGCGTGCGCGCTGGTGGCGGATGCGGTGGGGCTGGCGGCGGCGATCGGGGTGGGGTACGCGATGCTGCGGTGACTGCGATGCCTCTCAAACCTTGGACAATTCACCCCTTCGACTGCCATCCCATTCACGCCTTCCCTCAGAAAGCCTTTCCGTGACCGACGCTCCGCAACGCCCCGACCTGCCCGACCACCTCTCCATCGACCCGCGCAGCCCGCACCATGTCGCCGCCGTGTTCGAGCACGACATCGGGATCCGCTTCAATGGCAAGGAGCGCTTCGACGTGGAGGAGTACTGCGTGAGCGGGGGGTGGGTGAAGGTGCCCGCGGGCAAGACGGTGGACCGCAAGGGCCGGCCGCTGATGATCACGCTCAAGGGCGCGGTGGAAGCGTTCTATAAGTGAAAACCCTGCCATGCCGGCGGATTGCTTGCCTGGATTGCTATTAAAAATATAGCGAATTGACGGCGGTGCCTGTCGCGGCAGATTCCCGCCTGCTGGGCCGTCCGCCGCGCGCCCTCAGGCGCGGCTCACTCGCACTGGAAGCGCGTCTGCAGCGTGGCCGGGTTCTTCGTGGTGCTCGATCGGGCGGTGCAGCGCTTCACCGCGTCGTCCACGCGCTGCACCACGCGCACGGCGCCGCCGGCGTAGTCGCATGCGAGGAACTTGCCCTGCGGGTAGTCGCCTTCGAAATTCCACACGGCCGTGGCGCCACCTCTTCCGGGCTTGTCCGACTGGGGCATGAGGACGGCGCCCTGGGCGGGCGGGCCGTCGAAGACGTTGTGGCCGGTCAGGCGCAGAGGGCTCTGGTCGAGCACGATCTCGGTGCCCGCCGGCAGACCGGCAGCCTCCGCGCGGGGCGAGGTGAGGCGCACGGTGGCAGGGCATTCCAGCGATGCTGTGGCGGCAATCGCTGGAGCGGACACGCCAGAGAAGAGCGCTGCGGTGAGGGCAACCAGCGCCGCCGCTCGGGCTGCAGGGCGGCGCAAAAGGGGGGTGGAGCGCATGTGGGCCTTTTCTTGGTCGGTCACTCGATGACGGAATACGCGGCGGCGTTGTTGCTGGGATCGACGAAATCCCCGTTCTTGCGCTGGACCTGGGGGCGGATGTAGCGCATGGACACCTTGGGTTTTTGCGTATCGCTCAGCCACTGGTCCATGACCCAGATGCCGCCGGGGTCCTGCGAGATGAAGAACGCCGCGTGGTTGCCCGTGGGCAGGCTGCCGTAGTGGCCCTTGCCGTTGAAGGTGGCGATCGCCGTGCCCTTCTTGATGTTGGCGTTGCCGAAGACGGTCTCGCCCGGTTTCCAGGAACTGGTGTGGGGCAGTTGCGCATAGTGCTGCAGCAGGGCCACGCAGTGCTTGCTGCCGACCTTGCTGGTTCCCTCCAGGGCTTCGGCGTTTTGGTAGATGTAAGGCATCGTCGAGTGGGCGGACAAAAGCAGCGATCCTAGTCGGCCGCGTGCCTTTTGCCCCGGCTGTTTCCAACCGTTTCAAACCCGCTCGAAGATGGCCGCGATGCCCTGCCCGCCGCCGATGCACATCGTGACCAGCGCATAGCGCCCGCCGGTGCGGTGCAGCTCGGCGACGGCCTTGGTCGTGATGATCGCGCCGGTGGCTCCCACGGGGTGGCCCAGGGAGATGCCCGAGCCGTTGGGGTTGACCTTGGCGGGGTCCAGGCCGAGTTCCTGAATGACGGCGCAGGCCTGGGCGGCGAAGGCCTCGTTGGCTTCAATGACGTCCATGTCCTCGATCTTCAGGCCCGTGCGCTGCAGCACCTGGCGCGTGGCGGGCACGGGGCCGATGCCCATGTAGGCCGGGTCCACGCCCGCGTGCGCGTAGCCGACCAGGCGGGCGAGCGGCTTGGCGTTCAGCGCGGCCACGCGGTCGCCGGCCACCAGCACCACAGCGGCCGCGCCGTCGTTGATGCCCGACGCATTGCCGGCGGTGACGCTGCCGCCGTCCTTCTTGAACGCGGGCTTCATGCCGGCCAGCACGTCGAGCGTGGTGTTGCCGCGCACGTGTTCGTCGGTGTCGAACAGCACGGTGCCCTTGCGCGTGGCGATCTCGACCGGAACGATCTGCGCCTTGAAGTGCCCGGCGGCGATGGCCGCGGCGGCGCGGTGCTGGCTGGCGGCGGCCAGTTCGTCCTGCATGTCGCGGCTGATGCGGTAGCGCTCGGCCACGTTCTCGGCGGTGATGCCCATGTGCATCTTCTGCCAGGGGTCGTGCAGGATGCCCAGCATGTAGTCGATGCTCTTGGCGTCGCCCATGCGCTGGCCGTAGCGCGCGGCGGTGTCGAAGTAGGGGCCGCGGCTCATGGATTCGCTGCCGCCGCCGATGGCCACGTCGCAGTCGCCCAGCACGATGGCCTGCGCGGCCGACACGATGGCCTGCAGGCCGGAGCCGCACAGGCGGTTGACGTTGAAGGCCGGCGTCTCGATGGGGCAGCCCGCATCGATGGCGGCCACGCGGGCCAGGTAGGCGTCCTTGGTATCGGTCGGGATGACGTTGCCCATGACCACGTGGCCCACCGTGTCGGGTGCGAGGCCGCTGCGTTCGATGGCGGCGCGCGTGACCGTGGTGGCCAGCTGTGTGTTGGGCACGTCCTTGAGCGTGCCGCCGAAGGTGCCGATGGCGGTGCGGGCGGTGCCGACGATGAAGACGTCGCGGTGGTTCATGGCAGGGGTCTCCTCAAGGAATGAATGAATGAACGGACAGGTGCTGAAAATCAGGTGCCGCACGGTGCGCTGCGCTGCGGATCGGACGGAATGGTAGGGCCGGGCGGCCGGCAGGGCAGGCGTGTGGGCGTCAGCCGCCGCTGCCGTGTCGTGCCCTGCCGCGCAGGTTTGCCTATCGCCCTTCGAAGCGCGGCTTTTCCTTGGCGTAGAAGGCGGCGATGCCCGCGGCCAGGTCGGCCGTGCGCGCGCAGTCGCCGAAGGCGCGGGTTTCCGCCTCCAGTTGCGCGGGCAGGTCGCGGTCGAACGAGGCGCGCATCAGCCGGCGCATGTGGCCCAGCGCGACCGTGGGGCCGGCCGCCAGGCGCTCGGCGAGTGCGTCCACCGCCGCATCGAGCTGGTCGGCGGGCACCACCCGGTTGACCAGGCCCAGGCGCTCGGCATCGGCGCTGGTGAGCGTGTCGCCGAGCAGGGCGATCTCCAGCGCGCGGCGCAGGCCCACCTGGCGCGGCAGGGCCCACGAGGCGCCCACGTCGCAGCTGGTGCCCAGGTTGATGTAGGCCAGATTGAAGCGCGTGCCCTCGGCGGCGAGGATGAAGTCGGCCAGCAGCATCAGGCTCATCCCGGCCCCGGCGGCCACGCCGTGCACCTTGGCGATGACGGGCGCGTCGATGTTCGCGAGCAGTGTGGCGGCCTCGTTGAGCGGGCCCAGCAGGTCCGCGGCGCCCTGGACGGGGTCTTCGCGCAAAGTGGCCAGATCGCCCCCCGCCATGAAGCCCTTGCCCGCGCCGCACAGCACCACGGCCCGTACGCCCGGATCGGCCGCGATGCTGCGCGCGGCCGCGCACAGGGCCTGGGCCATGGGCACGTCGATGGCGTTGAGCGCGGTGGGGCGGTGGAACTGCAGCGTGGCGATGGCGCCCTCGCGGCGAAAGACCAGGGGCGGGCTGGCGGCGTCGGGTGCGGGTGGTTGCGGCATCGTTGTCTCCTGTGTTTTGCTATTGAAAAATGAGCTGCTACCGCTTTTGCTGCAGCCATTTGCGAGGCTTTTTTGCCTGGAGGGCAATGAATGCTAGGGCATGCTGCTATCTTTTTTGATGCGGATAGGCGACTGCGCAGCGCTTTCGGGCGCTGCGGCCAGATCGTCCAGGATCGGGCAGTCCGGCCGCTCGTCCCCCTGGCAGCAGCCCACCAGCGACTGCAGCGTGCGCTGCATGGCCTGCATGGCGGCGATGCGCTGGGCCAGGTCGTCGATGTGCGCTTGGGCGATCTGCTTGACGTGGGCGCTGGCGCGGCGCTTGTCCTGCCACAGGCCGAGCAGGGTGGCGATCTCTTCCATCGAGAAGCCCAAGTCGCGACTGCGGCGGATGAAGCGCAAGGTGTGGACGTCGGCCTCGGTGTACTGGCGGTAGCCGCTGCCGGTGCGCGCCACGCCGGCCAGCAGGCCCAGGGCCTCGTAGTGGCGGACCATGCGGGGCGACACGCCGGCCCGTTCGGCGGCCGTGCCGATGGCGACGGGCCAGCCCTGCGGTGTGGCGGTCACGGCCGGCGTGCTCATGCGGCGACCGTGTAGCCCTCTTCGGTGATCGCGGCGGCCAGCGCGTCGCGCGCCCGGTCGCTCTCGACGACCACCTTGCCCTGGGCCAGATCCACCTGCACGGTGGCGTCGGGATCGACCTGGCGGACGGCGTGGACGACGGCGCGTTCGCAGTGGCCGCAGGTCATGCCGGTGACTTGGAGATGGTGTTGCATGGGGTGCTCCGTTCAGTGGGTGGAGGAAAAAGGGAGAAGGGTGTCTGCATCATGAACCCTGACATGGTGGCAGAGTCAAGCGGCCCCGTGCTTTCCGCGGTGCGCTTGACCTTGCCATCGCGTCAAGGTTTAAGGTGCCCCCCATGAACCCGACACCCACCGCCCCGCCATCCCCCTCCGATTCCGCCCCGGGCACGCTCGACCTGGGCATCGGCGGCATGACCTGCGCGAGCTGCTCGGGCCGGGTGGAGCGCGCACTGCGCAAGGTGCCGGGCGTGCAGGAGGCCACGGTCAACCTGGCGACCGAGCGGGCCCATGTGGTCTATGCGGCCAGTGCTGCCGGTGTGGCCGGTGCGGGCGCGGCGATGGAGGCGCAACTGCGCCGGGCGGTGCGCAACGCGGGCTACGAGCCCCGCGCCCCGCAGGCGCAGGACGCCGAGGCGCGCGGCCAGTCGCCCTGGGCGGGCTTCGGGCCGGTGGCCCTGGGGCTGGCGCTGTCGGCGCCGCTGGTGCTTCCGATGCTGCTGGGCCTCTTACCGGAGCGCTTCGGCGCGCTGCTCGGCCCGCACGGCATGCTGCCGGCATGGCTGCAGTGGCTGCTGGCGACGCCCGTGCAGTTCTTGCTGGGCGCGCGCTTTTACAAGGCGGGGTGGCACGCCCTCAAGGCGCGCGCCGGCAACATGGACCTGCTGGTGGCGATCGGCACCAGCGCGGGCTACGGGCTGTCGCTCTGGCTGTGGCTGACCGCGCCCGCCGGCCATGCCCCGCACCTGTACTTCGAGGCCTCGGCCGTGGTGATCACGCTGGTGCTGCTGGGCAAGTGGCTGGAGGCGCGGGCCAAGCGCCAGACCACGGCGGCCATCCGGGCGCTGCACGCCCTGCGGCCCGACGTGGCGCACCTGGTGGGTGCCGATGGCGAGGTGGACGTGCCCGTGGCCGAGGTGATGGCCGGCGACCGGATCGTGGTGCGCCCGGGCGAGCGCATCCCCGTGGACGGCACGGTGCTGGAGGGGCACACGCAGGTGGATGAATCCATGCTGACCGGCGAGCCGCTGCCGGTGCCGCGCACCGCGGGCGAGGCGCTCACGGGCGGCTCGATCAACGGCGACGGGCGGGTGGTGGTGCAGGTGTCGGCCGTGGGGGCCGAGACGGTGCTGGCCCGCATCATCCGGCTGGTGGAAGACGCGCAGGCCGGCAAGGCACCGATCCAGCGGCTGGTGGACCGGGTGTCGGCGGTGTTCGTGCCGGTGGTGCTGGGCATCGCGCTGGCCACGCTGCTGGGCTGGCTCTGGGTGGGCGCCGGCGGCGAGGCGGCGGTGATCCACGCCGTGGCGGTGCTGGTGATCGCCTGCCCCTGCGCTTTGGGCCTGGCGACGCCGGCGGCCATCATGGCGGGCACGGGCGTGGCGGCCCGGCACGGCATCCTGATCCGGGACGCCGAGGCGCTGGAGCGCGCGCACCGCGTGGGCACAGTCGCCTTCGACAAGACGGGCACGCTGACGGTGGGCCAGCCCCGGCTGACCGCCTTCGAGGTGGCGCCCGGGCAGGACGGTGACGCGTTGCTCGCGGCGGTGGCCGGCGTGCAGGGCGGCAGCGAACACCCGCTGGCCCGCGCCGTGGTGCAGGAGGCCCACCGCCGCGGCTTGCAGCCACCCGCGCCGCAGGCCGTGAGCGCCGTGCCGGGCCGGGGCACCGAGGGCACGGCGGCCGGGCGCCATTTCCGCGTGGGCAGCCTGCGCTGGATGGAGGAGCTGGGCGTGCCGCTGGGCGCCCTGGCCGCACCCGCCGCCGCGCTGCAATCGGCTGGCGCCACCGTGTCGGCAGTGGCCGAGGCACCGCCGGGCGAAGTACCAACGGGCGAGGGGGTGGCTGGCCCGGCGTGGGTGCTGCGGGCGCTGCTGGCCTTCGGCGACGAGCCCAAGCCCGGTGCGCGCGAGGCCCTGGCGGCGTTGCGGGCGCGCGGCCTGCGCGTGGTGATGGTGTCGGGCGACCACCGGGGCGCGGCCGAGGCCATGGCGCGCCGCCTGGGGCTGGACCCGGAGGCCGGCGAGGTGATGGCCGAGGTGCTGCCCGGCGACAAGGCGGCGTGCGTGGCGCGCCTGCGGTCCGAGGCCGCGGCGGGGCCGGGCGCTCACCGCCCGGCACGCCAAGCGGTGGCCATGGTGGGCGACGGCGTGAACGATGCGCCGGCCCTGGCTGCCGCCGACGTGGGCATGGCCATGGGCAACGGCACCGATGTGGCCATGCAGGCCGCGGGCATCACGCTGATGCGCGGCGACCCCCGGCTGGTGGCCGCGGCGCTGGACATTTCGCACCGCACGGTCGCCAAGATCCGGCAGAACCTGTTCTGGGCGTTTGCCTACAACGTGGCCGGCATTCCCCTGGCCGCACTGGGCTACCTGAGCCCCGTGGTGGCGGGCGCGGCCATGGCCCTCAGCTCGGTGAGTGTGATGGCGAACGCTTTGCTATTGAAGCGCTGGCGCGTTTGATAGTTACATTCGGTTAAAAGTCGGCAGGTCTGGCACACTGCAACGTTTGGTTGCATATGGTGCGCCTCCTTTTGCTGGTCACCGAAGAGATTAGAGGACGACAACTATGAATTTCTTTTCGCTCATGCGGGGTTTTTCCATCCGGGTACGCATGCTGGGTGCGATCGGCGTGGTGCTGGGATTGCTGGGATTGCTGGGGGGCGCAGGCATGCTGGGCATGTTCCGCATCCACGCGATGAGCGAGGAATTCATGGCGAATTCCTTCTCCGAGGTGGGCTACATGGCCGAACTGCGCGGCGAGATGGGGGCCATCCGCCAGTTCGAGAAGGACATGATCATCCAGTACGAGAAGCCCGAGGGCGTCAAGCAGGCGCACACGGCCTGGCTGGCCAGCCTGGACCGCGCCAAGAAGGTCGCGGCCCGCTTCCTCGAAGGCCCCGAAGACCCGGACAACGCCCTGGTGCGCGACATCGTCAAGCGGCTGGACAGCTACCGCGAGCAGTTCGCGCACGTGGCGCGGCAGCTGGAGGCCGGCGGCTACGACACGGCCACCATCGCCAACCGCATGAGCGGCAAGGCGGTGGCCGAGTTCGCCGAGGCCGACAAGCTCATGGTCCAGCTCGACACCAGCCTGCGCAACGAGGTGGCCGAGGTGGCGGCCCGCCAAAAGCAGGTGTCCGGCGAAACCCAGTGGCTGTTCGTGCTGGCGGTGCTCATCACCATCGTGGTGGTGGTGCCGCTGACCTTGCTGAACATGGTGTCCATCTGCCGTCCGCTGGCCGAGGCCCGGCGCATGGCGCAGGCCATCGCCGGCGGCGACCTCTCGCAGCGGGTGCAGGTGGAGGGCCGCGACGAAGTGGCCGACCTGCAGCGCGCGCTGGACGACATGCAGCAGGGGCTGGGGGCGCTGGTCTCGCAGGTGCGCGATGCGAGCGGCAGCATCGCCACCGCCAGCGCCGAGATCGCCACCGGCAACCAGGACCTGTCCGGCCGCACCGAGCAGACGGCCAGCAACGCCCAGGAGGCCGTGGCCTCGCTGGCGGAGCTCACCACCACGGTGCAGCAGACGGCATCGTCCTCGCAGGTGGCCAACCAATTGGCGTCGTCCGCCTCGGGCATCGCCACGCGTGGCGGCAGCGTGGTGCAGCAGGCCGTGGCCAGCATGCACGAGATCTCCAGCTCCAGCCGCAAGATCAGCGACATCATCGGCGTGATCGACGGCATCGCCTTCCAGACCAACATCCTGGCGCTGAACGCGGCCGTGGAAGCGGCCCGGGCGGGCGAACAGGGCCGCGGCTTCGCGGTGGTGGCCGGCGAGGTGCGCAGCCTGGCCCAGCGCTCGGCCGAAGCGGCCAAGGAAATCAAGGCGCTGATCAGCTCCAGCGTGACCGCGGTGGACGGCGGCGTGCGCCATGTCGAGGACGCCGGCGCGGCCATGAAGGAAATCGTGGACAGCGTGCAACGCGTGTCGGACATCATCGGCGAGATCAATTCCGCCTCGGCCGAGCAGACCACCGGCATCGGCCAGGTCAACGGCTCGGTGGGCGAGATCGACCGCATGACGCAGCAGAACGCCGCGCTGGTGGAGCAATCCGCCGCCGCCGCCGAATCGCTGCGCGAGCAGGCCGCGCGCCTGTCGCAGGTGGTGCAGCAGTTCCACCTGGCCGACGGGCAGGCCTACGCGTCCGTGCACGCTGGTGCGGCGCTGCAGGGCCTGCCTGCCTCCAGCGGCCCGGTGCGGCCGCAGCTCACCGGGGGCTGACCCGGCGGGAGGGCCGGTTCTCCCGGCCTTTCCTGTTCCCTGTTTCCCCGACCGGCGCCGTGGCGGCGCGGGCCGGGGGGCTTTCAGGTCAACGCCCTGGGGGGCTCACCGCCGGGCGAGGGTTCATCGGCACGGCCCTTGCGCGGCCCGAACCACGCCACATACAGTGCCGGCAGCACCACCAGCGTGAGCAGCGTCGCCGTCACCAGCCCGCCGATCACCACGATGGCCAGGGGCCGCTGCGTCTCCGAGCCGATCTCGTGCGACAGGGCCATGGGCAGGAGTCCCAGCATGGCCAGCATGGCGGTCATCAGCACCGTGCGCAGGCGCTGCATGGAGCCCTGGCGCACGGCATCGACCACGGCCATGCCGCCCGACTGCAGCTGCTGGAACACCGACAGCATCACCACCCCGTTGAGCACCGCCTGGCCCGACAGTGCGATGAAGCCGATGGCGGCCGACACCGACAGCGGGATGCCGAACACCCACAGCGCGATGAACCCGCCGATGAGCGCCAGCGGCACGTTGATGAGGATCAGCGAGGCCATCTTGAACGACTTGAAGGCGTCGAACAGCAGCACGAAGATCAGCAGCAGCGAGATGGGCACCACCACCGACAGGCGCTTCATCGCGCGTTCCTGGTTCTCGAACTCGCCCGACCAGTTGACCTGGTAGTTGGACGGGATCTTGACGTTCTTTTCCACGCGGGCCTTCATGTCGGCCACCACCGAGCCCATGTCGCGGCCCGCGATGAAGATGCCGATGGCCGTGGTGCGGCGCCCGGCCTCGCGGGCGATGTTCATGGCACCCGTGCCCTCGCGGATGTGCACCACGTCGCCCAGCTGCACGTAGCCGCCGTCGGGCGTGGCGATGGGGGTTCGCGGCAGGTTGGAGATCACGCGCTCGTCCTTGGGCAGGCGAACGGCCACGGCGAACTTGCGCTCGCCCTCCCACAGGCTGGTGGCGGCCTTGCCGGCCAGGGCGGCCTCGATCACGTCCTGGATGTCGCCCACGTTCAGGCCGTAGCGCGCGGCGCGGTCGCGGTCGATGTCCAGCAGCAGCTGCGGCACTTGGCCGTCGCGGTCGATCTCGGCGCGGGCCACGCCCTGCACCTGCTTGATCTCGCGCGCGATCTCGTCGGTGATGCGCTTCATCTCCACCAGGTCGTCGCCCGCGAGCTTGATGACGATCTGGCCCTTGATCTGCGAGATCGACTCCAGCACGTTGTCGCGGATGGGCTGCGAGAACGCGGGGTCGATGCCGGGGATGGCCGACAGCGCGCGGCCCATCTCCTCGGTGATCTTCTCGCGCGTCATGCCGGGGCGCCATTGGTCCTCGGGCTTCACGTCCACGAAGATCTCGGCCATGGAGATGGTCTTGGGGTCGGTGCCGTCCTCGGGCTGGCCGGCCTTGGAGACCGTGGTGCGCACCTCGGGCACGCTCAGCAGGGCCTTGCGGGCCATGCGCAGCACGCGCGCCGCCTCGTCGGTGGAGACGTTGGGCGAGAGGGTGAAGTTGACCCAGGTGGTGCCCTCGTCCAGCTCGGGCAGGAACTCCGAGCCCAGGCGCGATGCGGCCACCAGCGCCAGGCCGAACACGGCCAGCGCGATCACCACCACCGTGCGGCGGCGGGCCAGGGCCCAGTCCAGCACCGGGGCATAGGCGCGCTTGGCGAAGGTGACCACGCGGTTGTCGCCGTGCGGCAGCTTCTTGCGCAGCATCCAGTAGGCCAGCAGCGGCACCAGGGTGAGCGAGAAGATCAGCGAGCCGACGAGCGCGGCCGAGACCGACAGCGCCATGGGCTGGAAGATGCGGCCTTCGTGGCGCTGCAGCGCGAAGATGGGGATGTGCGCCGCGATGATGATGAGCATCGAAAACAGCGTGGGCCGGCCCACTTCGCCGGCGGCCTCGATGATGGTGTCGCGCCGGTCGCGGTCGTCCATGTCCTCGCCACGCTCGGCCAGGCGGTGCATGATGTTCTCGATCACGATCACCGCGCCGTCCACGATGATGCCGAAGTCCATGGCGCCCAGGCTCAGCAGGTTGGCCGGCACGCCCATGATCTTGAGGCCCATGAAGGTCGAGAGCAGGGCCAGCGGAATGACCACCACCACGGCCAGGCTGGCGCGCAGGTTGGACAAGAAGATGTACAGCACCAGCGCCACCAGCAGCGCGCCTTCCACGAGGTTGTGGAACACCGTGGTGAGCGTCTTGTCCATGAGCCAGGTGCGGTCGTAGAACGGCACGATCTGCACGCCCGGCGGCAGGCCGCGCGCGTTCAGTTCGGCGATGCGGTCCTTCACGCCCTTGAGCACCACGCTCGGGTTCTCGCCCTTGCGCATCACGACGATGCCGGTGACCACGTCGTCGTCCAGGTCCTGGCCGACCACGCCCAGGCGCGGCACGGCGCCGATCTTGACCTGGCCGATGTCGCGGATCAGCACGGGCGTGCCGTTGCGTGAGGCCACCACGATGCGGCCGATGTCGTCGGCCGAGCGCAGCAGGCCCAGCCCGCGGATGGTGTACTGCTGCGCGCCTTGCGCGACGTAGCTGCCGCCGGCGTTGGCGTTGCCCCGGCCCAGCGCGTCCAGCAGGTTCTGGAACGTGACCTTGTACGCGCGCAGCCGGTCCATGTCGGGCTGCACCTCGTACTGCTTGATCGAGCCGCCCATGGCCACCACGTCGGCCACGCCGGGCACCTGGCGCAGCGCGCGCTCCACCGTCCAGTCCTCCACGGTGCGGATGTCGGTGGTCGACAGGCCGTCGCCCTTGAGGCGGTAGCGCATGATCTCGCCCACCGGCGTGGCGTTGGGCGCGATCTCGGCCTGCACGCCGGGCGGCAGGTCGATGCTGGACAGCCGCTCGGCCACCTGCTGGCGCACGATGTTGGTGTTGGCCGCGTCGTCGTACGTGACCACGCTGAACGACAGGCCGAACTGCGTGTGCGAGAACACGCGGATCGAATTGGGCAGGCCCGCCAGGGCCGTCTCGATGGGCAGGGTGACCTGCTTTTCGACTTCCTCGGGCGCGCGGCCCGGGTACAGGGCGATCACCGTCACCTGGGTGTCCGTCACGTCGGGAAAGGCCTCGACGGACAGGTTCTTGAACGAGATGAATCCCGCCAGGGCGAACAGCACCGTGCCCAGCACGATGAACAGCGGCTGGTGCAGCGCGTAGTGGATGAGGCGCCTCATGGCTTGGCCGTCCCTTCCGCCTTGCCGCCCGCCTGGCTGGCGGGCGCGCCGGGCGCCGGTGCGGGCGCGTCTTCCTCGGCCGCCTGGAACTGGCGGGCCAGCAGCAGCACGTTCTCGGCCACCACCTTCTCGCCGGCTTCCAGCCCGCGGGAGACGACCACCTCGCGCGGGCCTTCGTAGCCCAGCACCACCTTGCGCGGCTCGAACACGCCGGGCTCGCGCTGCACGTACACGGTGTGCTGCGTGCCGTTCAGGGTCACGGCGGCGGCGGGGATGACGACCCCGCCCTCGCGGCTTTCCTGCACGTGCACGGTGGCCAGCATCTCGGCCTTCAGGCGCCGATCGGCATTGGGCACCACGCCGCGCACCTTGAGCGTTCGCGTGCCGGGGTCGATCGCGTCAGCCGCGGCGGTCACGCGGCCGGTGAAGGTGGCCTCGGGATAGGCGGGCACCTGCAGGGTGAAGCTGTCGCCGGGGCGCAGCGAGGCCAGGTCGCCCTCGCGCGCGTCGATCTGCACCCACAGCGAGGCGGGGTCGGTCACCACGAACAGCGCCGGGTTGCCGGGGCCGGACTGGTCGGGCCGCACCTCCTGGCCGGGATTGAGGTTGCGCTCCACCACCACGCCCGCCATGCCGGCCGTGAGTGCGAGCTGCTGGTTCACGGCATTGCCGCCGCCGTAGAGGCTGGTGCGCGCGGCGGCGCGGGCCACTTCGGCCTGGGCGCGGGCGGCGTCGGCCTCGGCCTGCTCCAGGTCCTTGCGGGCCACGATGCCGGCTTCGAACAGTTCACGCTGGCGGCGCAGGCCCTGCTGGGCGAACGACTGGTCGGCGCGGGCCTTGGCCGTGTCCGCCTGGGCCTGGCCGAAGTCGGGTGAGGCCAGCAGCGCCAGCGGCGCGCCCGCCTTGACCGACTGGCCCAGGTCGGCGCGGATGGCCGTGACGCGGCCGGCGAACGCGGGGTACACGCGCTGGGTGCGTTCCTCGTTCCACACCAGGCGTGCGGGCAGGTCCACGGCGATGTCCTTGCTGGCGCGCGCGGGGGCCACGGTCAGCAACGCCAGCTGCGGGTGGCCGGGCGGAAAGCGCAGCTGCCCCGACTGGGCGATGGGCGGTGCGGCTTCCGGCGCCGTGGCGGGTTCGGCGGCCTTGCTGCAGCCTTGCAGCAGCGCGCCGCCGCCCAGGGCGAGGACGAGCAGGCCGCAGGTGGTCAGGCGCGGGAGGGAGAGGGCAGGGTGCACCATGGTGGACTTCGCGATACGAGAGGTGGAAGGGGAACGGCGGGGCATGGATTGGCGTGGCTGGACTTGGGGCGGGGGCGTTCAGGGCAGGCTGCCCAGCAGGGCTTGCGGCTGCGTGCGCAGCAGCCAGGCGCCCTGGGCCTTGGCATAGTCGGCACGGGCCGAGAGCGCCTCCAGCGCCGTGGCGCGCAGGGTGCGCTGGGCATCCAGCAGGTCGGTCAGCGGCATGGCGCCCTTGCGGTAGGCCAGCTCGGCGCTCTGCGCCACCTGGCGGGCGCGCGGCAGCACGCCTTCGTCGTAGCTGGCGGCGCGGCGCGCGGCGCTCACCGCGGCCTGCTGCAGGTGCTGCAGGTCCAAAAGGGCCAGGCGGCGCGTGTTGTCCAGCGCGTCCTGCGCGCGGGTCAGCTCGGCCTGGGCGCGGCCGATCTCGCCCTGGAACTGGTAGCCCCACTGCAGCGGGATCTGCACCCGCACTTCCAGCAGGCGGTTGGAGGTGCCGGGGTAGTGGTCCACCGAGGCACCCACCGTCCAGTCGGACTTGCGCAGGGCGCTGGCGTTGTCCAGCGCCGCCTGGGCGGACTGCACGCGGGCGATGGCGGCGCGCACGTCGGCGCGGGCCTCGGCCCAGGCGCCCAGATCGCCGCCGCCGTCCAGCGGGCCGCTGCCGGGGGCCGCGCCGGAGGCGGCGGCCGGGGGCAGGGCGGGCCAGTCGGTGCCGCCGGCCTGCACCGCCAGGCTGCTGGCCGTGACCTGCGCTAGCGCCAGCGCGGCCTGCTCCTGCAGTTGCGTGGCGGCTTGCGTGTCGGCGCGGGCGCGCTCGGCCTCGATGCGGGTGCGCGACGCATCCTGCGCGGACAGGTCGCCCGCCTTCACGCGGCGGTCGGCCAGGCGGGCCAGCTCGGCCACGCTGCGTTCGATCTCGGCGGTTTCGCGCACGCGCTCCTGCGCGGCCAGCAGGTCGTAGTAGGCGGCCAGTGCGGCCTGCAGCTGCTGGGTCTGCGTGTCTTCCACATCCGCCTGGGCCGCATCGGCGGCGCGCTGGGCGGCTTGCGTGCGCAGCTCGCGCTTGTTGCCGCGCTCCCAGGTCCAGTCGATGCCCACCGACTTGTCGATGCGCTTGCGCGTGAGCACGTTGCCGGGCCCCAGGCCGTGCTGCAGGTCCATGGAGGTGGCCTTGGAGCTGAACACCGGCAAGGGGGCATGGTCGGCGCTCAGCACGTCGGCGCGCGCCGCGGCCAGGGCCTGGCGGGACTGGATCACGTCGCTGTTGTCGCGGGCGGCGGCCAGGGCCTGCGCCAGCGTCCACTGTGGCGCCAGGGGGGCAGCGGCAGGGGCCGTGGCGACCGGCGCTGCGGGGCTGTCGGAGGCGCGGGTCTGGCTCCAGCCCGGCAGTGCGCAGGCCAAGGCGCAAAGAAGGATGCAGGGGTGTCGTATGCTCATGCCGCGTTTATCGGCGGGGGTGCCTGACCGCTACCTGACCTCGGGACTGCGGAAACTGCGTACCCCTTGCCCCGACGCACCGCACAGCCGCCCAACAACCCAGCCCCAACCCATGCGAATCCTGGTCGTGGAAGACGATGACGTGCTGCGCGGCGTGATGCTTCGCAGCCTGACCGATGCGGGCCACCGCGTGGATGCCGCCGCCAGCGTGGCCGAGGCGCACCACTTCTGGAGCGTGCAGCCCTTCGATGCCGTGCTGCTGGACCTGAACCTGCCGCAGGGCGGCCCGCCAGGCGGCGCCCTCACCAGTGCAACGGCCAGCGGCCTCACGGTGCTGCGCGCGGCGCGGGCCCGGGGCGACCGCACGCCGGTGCTGGTGCTCACCGCGCGCGACCGCACCGAGGAGCGCATCGCCGGCCTGGATGCCGGCGCCGACGACTACCTGGGCAAGCCCTTCGATCTGGCCGAGGTGGAGGCCCGCCTGCGCGCCCTGGCCCGGCGCACGCTGGGCGCGGACGACCGCGCCGCCGTCGGCGCCCTGGTGCTGGACCGCCGGGCGCGCCGCTTCACTTTGCACGGCGCGCCGGCCGAACTGCCCGCGCGCGAATTCGAGGTGCTGTGGGAGCTGATGACGCCGCCCGGGCGCGTGGTGAGCAAGCGCACCCTGTCGGACAAGCTCTCCGACTTCGACGAGGCCCTGGGCGACAACGCGCTGGAGGCCTTCATCTCCCGCCTGCGCAAGAAGCTGCAGGGCAGCGGCGCGGGCATCCGCACGCTGCGCGGCCTGGGCTACATGGTGGAGCCCGAGGCGGGCGGGCCCGGCGCGCCATGACCGCCACCAACCCCCCCTCGCCCCCGCCGGCGCCGGCGCAGCGCGAGCCGCGCTCGCTGCAGGCGCGGCTGCTGCGCCACGTGCTGGTGCCGCTGGGCCTGACGTGGCTGGTGGGCACGGCCGGCTCGGTGCTGCTGGCCAATGCCTTCACCCAGCGCGCGTTCGATCGCTCGCTGCTCGACGATGCCTACGCGGTGGCGGCCAACGTGCGCGCCAAGGGCGATGGGCTCGATTTCGCGCTCACCTCGCGCGAGGTCAAGGCCGTGCTGTTCGACCAGGTGGAGACGGTGTACTTCGCGGTGCTGCGGCCCGATGGCTCCATGCTGGCGGGCAATGCCGGCGGCATGCCGGTGCCGCCGCCGCGCGGCGACGAGGCCTACCGGTTCTCCGACATCCAGTTCCATGGCCGGGCGCTGCGCGCGGTGCGGCTCGATGTGCGCGAGCCCCTGCCGTTCGAGGTCGTCACCGCCCAGACCGTGCACAGCCGCAGCGCCATGCTGCGCAGCGTGCTGCTGTACTCGGGCGTGTCGCAACTGCTGCTGCTGGTGGCGCTGGCCGTGTGGCTGCGCCGCGCCATCCAGCGCGACCTGCAGCCCCTGGCCGCGTTCCAGCAGGCGCTGGACCGCCGCGACGCGCGCGACCTGGCGCCCGTGCCCGTGGAGGCCTCCACCCGCGACGTGCAGCACCTGGGCGCTGCGGTGAACGACCTGCTCGCGCGCGTGGCCCAGGGGGTGCGCGCGCAGCGCGAGTTCGCCGGCAACGTGGCGCACGAACTGCGCACCCCGCTGGCGGGCATCCGCGCGCTGGCGGGCTATGGCCTGGCCCACAGGGACCCCGCCGTGTGGCGCGAGCAGCTGGCCGGCATTGCCGACAGCGAGGCCCGCGCCAGCCACCTGGTGGACCAGCTGCTCGCACTGGCCCTGGCCGACGAGGCCCGCGGCGCCATGCCCCGCCAGCCCGTGGCCCTGGACGAGCTGGCGCGCGACGCCGTGCTGCGCTTCCTGCCCCGCGCCGATGCGGCGGGCGTGGACCTGGGCGCCACCGGCCTGGACCAGCCCGTGGTCGTGCAGGGCCAGCCGCTGCTCATCGAAGGGGTGCTGGGCAACCTGATCGACAACGCCCTGCGCTACGGCCGCCCGGGCGCCGGCACGCGGCCCCGCGTGACCGTGGAAATCTCGCGCGAGGCCGCGGCCGATGGCCGCGAAGCCACCGTGCTGGCCGTGGTCGACAACGGCCCGGGCCTGTCGGCCGCGCAGCGCACGGACCTGCTGCAGCGCTGGGCCCAGGGCCGCGAGGGCGAGCGCCTGGGGCAGGGCGCGGGCCTGGGCCTCGCCATCGTGGCGCGCTACGCCGAGCTGCTGGGTGTGCGCCTGGCGCTGGAGCCGGGCCCGCAGGGCGAAGGCCTGTGCGTGCGGCTGGTGTTCGCGGGGTGACAGAGGCTCCGGGCCGCCCGGCGCCCTTGACTCATTCGAAGACGGGTCGGAAGAAGCTGCGCTCGTAGCTCAGGATGCAGCGCGTTTCCTGCGCGTAGCGGAAGGCGGCGAGGCATTCCGGGTCCTGCATCGACTGCGCGCGGTAGGTCTCGTAAGCCGCCAGCGAGGGAAAGGTGAACAGCGCCAGCGCGATGTTGTTCGCGCCTTCGGACGGCAGGAAATAGCCGTGGTGCTGGCCGCCGAATTTCTCCACCAGCGGGATCCAGAGCTTGCCGTAGTGCTCGAATTCGGCGAGCTGGTGGGGGTCGATGACGTAACGCAGGTAGCAGGTGACCATGGGAAGGTGCCGTGAAAAAAAGGGGACGAAAAAAAGCCCGCCGGGCCTTCGGAGCCGTGGCGGGCCGTGCCAGCGGGCACTTTACGCTGCGGCGCGCGTCAGGCGGCCTTTTCCGCCAGCGTGGGGTAGTCGGTGTAGCCCTTCTCGCCGCCGCCGTAGAACGTGCTTTGGTCCCATGCGTTGAGCGGTGCGTTCTGGCGCAGGCGCTCGACCAGGTCCGGGTTGGAGATGAAGGGCTTGCCGAAGGCGACGATGTCGGCATCGCCGCTGGCCACTGCCTGGGTGGCGAGGGCGCCGTCGTAGGCGTTGTTCACCATCCACGCGCCCTTGCCGCCGGCCGCGCGGTAGGCGGCCTTGAGCGCGGCGTAGTCGAAGGGGCGGCCTTCCACTTCGCGCGGGCCGCCGGTGGCGCCTTCGATCACATGGATGTAGGCCAGGCCCAGTGGTGCGAGCTGGCGGATCACGTAGTCGAACAGGGGCTGCGGATCGGCATCGGCGATGTCGTTGGCCGGCGTCACGGGCGACAGGCGGATGCCCACCTTGCCGCCGCCAATGGCATCGACCGCGGCGCGCGTGGCCTCCAGCAGCAGGCGGGCGCGGTTTTCGATGCTGCCGCCGTAGTCGTCCGTGCGCTGGTTGGCGCCGGTCTTGAGGAACTGGTCCAGCAGGTAGCCGTTGGCCCCGTGGATCTCCACGCCGTCGAAGCCCGCCGTCTCGACCGCGTTGCGCGCGGCGGCGGCGTAGTCATGCACGATGCCGGGCAGCTCGCCCGCATCGAGCGCGCGGGGCTCGGACGTGGGCACGAACTGGCCCTTGCCAGTCGCGCGGTCCACCAGGTAGGTCTTGGACTTGGCGGTGATGGCCGATGGGGCCACGGGCTTACCGCCGTCCGGCTGCAGGTCGTTGTGCGAGATGCGGCCCACGTGCCACAGCTGGGTCACGATCTTGCCGCCGCGCGCGTGCACGGCTTCGGTCACGCGCTTCCAGCCATCGAGCTGCTCGGTGCCGTACAGGCCCGGCACGTCGGCATAGCCCTGGCCCTGGTGGCTGATGGCGGTGGCTTCGGTGATGAGCAGGCCGGCGGTGGCGCGCTGGGCGTAGTAGGTGGCCGTGATGTCCTTCGGGATGGCCTCGGGCGAGCGGTTGCGCGTGAGCGGCGCCATGGCAATGCGGTTGGCCAGGTGCAGATCGCCGGCCTGGACCGGATCGAAGAGAGTCGTCATGACAAGGGTGCTTTCTTTGGAGGGACAGGGAAAAAACGGGGCCTGGGCTCCGGGGTGGCACGGGGCCGGGCCCGTTCCAAGCCAGGGACACGAACTTACCGCCATTTCCCGAAGGCTGCAGTGCACTGGCGACCCCAAGGATTTGCCGACTGTGCTAGCGGCAGTGGCGCCCCCGCGCGCCGCAGGCGTGCTGCGGCGCGCTGATGCGTTTTCCGGATATCGATGCGCGAAACGGGCGCATGCGGCGCGAGGGCCGGTTCCTAGAATTTTGTGCAAGGGCCCATCGACGGCCCGGCCCGCGCACTCTGCGCCCCAGGGCTGCCCGTTGCGGGCGCCCCTTTCTTTTGCTCCAAGGACCCCCTCATGCAATCCCCGTTCTCCGCCACCCGCAGGGCCGCCGTGCGCGGCCTTTCCGTCCTGCTGGGCGCCACCTTGTTCTGCGCGGCGGCCGGGGCGCAGGGCAAGAAGGAGGTGGTGATCGGCTACCAGGACATGGTCGTGCCGTGGCGCTACGCGCAGGAGACCCAAGAGGTCGAAAAGCGCACGGGCTACCAGGTCACCTACCGCAAGCTGGGCAGCGGGGCCGAGGTGGTGCGCGCGCTGGCCTCCGGTGCGATCCACATCGGCGAGGCGGGGTCTTCGCCGTTCGCCTCGGCGCTGTCGCAAGGCGTGCCCATCGAGGTGTTCTGGATCCTGGACGACATCCACGAGGCAGAAGCCCTGGTGGCCCGCAACGGCTCGGGCGTGAAGCAGCTGGCGGACTTGAAGGGCAAGAAGATCGGCCTGCCGTTCGTCTCGACCACGCACTTCCACACGCTGGTGGCGCTGCAGGCGGCGGGCGTGGACCCCAAGGGCGTGAAGATCGTGAACCTGCGCCCGCCCGAGATCCTGGCGGCGTGGGAGCGCGGTGACATCGACGCCACGTTCGTGTGGGACCCGGTGCTGGCCAAGGCCAAGCAAAGCGGCACGGTGATCGCCACCTCGGGCCAGATCGCCGCGCAGACCGGCAAGGCCACGTTCGATGCGCTGGCTGTGTCCAAGCCGTTCGCGCGCGAGCACGATGCCTTCCTGACCCAGTTCGTGCAGGTGCTGGCCGATGCCGACCGGGCGTACACGGCCCAGAAGGCCGCCTGGACGGCCGATTCGCCCCAGGTCAAGGCGGTGGCGAAGTGGACCGGCGCCGAGGCGCCCACGGTGCCTGCCAGCCTGGCGCTGTATGCCTTCGTGCCGCCGGCCGAGCAGGCCTCGCCGAAATGGCTGGGCGGCGGCGCGCAGTCGGTGGCGGCCCAGTCGCTGGCCGCCACGGCCGCCTTCCTGAAAGAGCAGGGCACCATCCAGGCCGTGCTGCCCGACTATTCGGTGGGCGTGAACCCCACCTGGGTGCAGCGTGCGAAGTAGCCTGCTGGCCGCGGGCGAAGACCCTGCGGCCTTGCCGCCCGTGGCCCATGGCGCGGGCGATCTGGTCATCCGCGGCCTGAGCGTGCGCTACGCCGGCGCGCGCGGGGCCGCGCCGGTGCTGGCGCTCGCCGGCGTGGACCTGGACATCGCCGCGGGCGAACTCGTCGTCGCCCTGGGCGCATCGGGCTGCGGCAAGACCACGCTGCTCAACTGCATTGCCGGATTCACGCCGGCCTCGGCGGGGCACATCGCGCTGGGCGGGCGCGTGGTGCGCGGGCCGGGGGCCGAGCGCGGCGTGGTGTTCCAAAAGCATGCGCTGATGCCCTGGCTCAACGTGATCGACAACGTGGCGCTGGGCCTGCGGCTGCGCGGTGTTCCACGTGGAACGCGCCGGGCGGTGGCGGTCGAGACGCTGGCCCTGGTGGGGCTGGAGGCGTTTGCCCAGGCGCCCGTGTGGCAGCTGTCGGGCGGCATGCAGCAGCGCGTGGGCATTGCCCGCGTGCTGGCCAGCGACCCGGACGTGATGCTGATGGACGAGCCGCTGGGCGCGCTCGACGCCTTCACGCGCGAATCGCTGCAGGAACTGGTGCTGCGGCTGTGGCAGCGCACGGGCAAGACCATTTTCTTCATCACCCACGACGTGGAGGAGGCGCTGTTCCTCGCCTCGCGCCTGGTGGTGATGTCGCCCCGCCCGGGCCGCATCGTGCGCGAGCAGGCCCTGGCGTTCAACCGCGCCCATTTGAGCGGCCAGGCGGCGCGCGCGGTGAAATCCAGCCCGGACTTCATCGCCTGGCGCGAGCGGGTGCTGGACTGGGTGGGACCGCAGGCCGGGGTGCCCGGGCCGGTGGGGGCCGGGGCATGAGCGGGGGGATGGGGCAGCCGGCGGCCCCGCAGGGCGCGGCGCTGCGGCCCGCCGTCCCGGAGCCCGATCCGGCCACGGTGCGCCCCGTGTCGCCCTTCCTGCGGCCCGGTGCGGGCAGCAGCCAGGCCTTGAGCGCCCTGTGCGTCGTGGCGCTGCTGGGCCTGTGGTGGGCCGCCACGCACTGGCGCTGGGTGCCGCCGCTGTTCCTGCCTGCGCCGAGCGCCGTGGCGCGGGCGTTCTCCGATGCCTGGCACGGGCGGATCCAGGGCGGCGAGCCCCTGTGGGTGCACCTGCAGTGGAGCGCCCTGCGCGTGTTCGGCGCGTTTGCCCTGGCCGCGGTGACGGCCGTGCCGGTGGGCATCGCCATGGGGGTGAGCCGCATCGCGCGCGGGGTGTTCGACCCGCCGATCGAGTTCTACCGGCCCCTGCCGCCCCTGGCCTACCTGCCGCTCATCGTGATCTGGCTGGGCATTGACGAAGCCTCGAAGGTGCTGCTGATCTACCTGGCGTGCTTCGCGCCCATCGCCCTGGCGGCCAAGGCCGGCGTGCGCAGCGCCAGCACCGAGCAGCTCAATGCCGCGGCCTCGCTGGGGGCGAGCCGCCTGCAGGTGGTGTGGCATGTGGTGGTGCCGGCGGCGCTGCCGGAGATCCTGGTGGGCCTGCGCATCGCCCTGGGCTTCGGCTGGACTACGCTGGTGGCGGCGGAGATGGTGGCCGCCACCGTGGGCGTGGGGCAGATGGTGCTCAACGCCTCGAACTTCCTGCGCACCGACCTGGTGGTGATGGGCATTCTGGTGATCGGCCTGGTAGCCTGGTCTTTCGACCTGGCCGTGCGCTGGGCCGAGGCGCGGCTGGTGCCGTGGAAGGGGCGTGCCTGAATCCCGGCACCGAAGGCACGCCCGACCCCAGCCGTTGGTCTGGCTTACTTGAGCAGGCCTTCGGCCTTGAGGGCCGCCTGCACCGCAGGGCGGGCGCCTACGCGGGCGTGGTGGGCCGACAGGTGGGTCAGGTGGGACGTGTCCAGGCCCACCACCTTGCCCCAGCCCACGACGGTGAACAGGTAGCCGTCGGCCACCGAGAAATGCTCACCCATGAGCCATTCCTTGCCGTCGAGCTGGCTGTCCACCCACTGCAGGCGCGACAGGAGCTTTTCGCGCACGGTGGTCTTGTATTCCTCGGGCGTGGCCGAACCGAACAGCGGGCTGAAGCCCTTGTGCAGCTCGGTGCCGATGAAGGTCAGCCATTCCTGCAGGCGGTAGCGGGCCAGGGTGCCGTTGGCGGGGGCCAGGTTCTTGAGGGGGGCCTGGTCGGCGATGTATTGCACGATGGCCGGGCCTTCGCGCAGGCGGGTGCCGTCGTCCAGCTCCAGCAGGGGCACGTAGCCCAGCGGGTTGATCGTGTAGTAGTCCGTGCCGTCTTGCAGCTTGTGGCTCTTGGTGCTGGCCAGCACGGGGGTGAAGGCCAGGCCCGCTTCGTGCAGGGCGATGTGGGGGGAGAGCGAGCAGGCGCCGGGGCTGTAGTAGAGCTTCATGGATGACCCGAAGGTGTGGTGTTGGACAAGCTCTGCATGCTAGCCGGAAGCGGCCGAGGCCGCTGAAGGCGGGGGCGCCGGGCGCGTGACCGCCTCCAGCTGGCCCAGGTAGTGCAGGGCGTGGGCCCGGTCCGGCCCGCACATGGCCGGCTCGGGCTGCAGCGAGCCGCACACGGCCGGGCGCTCCGGGTGGCCGAAGATGCGGCAGCGCTGCGCATCGTCCAGCTGGATGCAGCGCACGCCGGCCGGCTTGCCCTGGGGCATGCCGGGGATCGGGCTGGTGATCGAGGGGGCCGTGCAGCAGGCGCCGCAGCCGGGCCGGCAGGTCGTCAAATGGAACATTCCATTGGATACTATTAAATTGATAGCAATATGCCCTAGTGGATATTGCGCTGGAGGCCGTTTTGAGGGTTGGAGCAGGGCGGGTGCCCCGCCCCAGGCCGCGCGCAGGCGCTTCGCCCGGCCGCTCGCATCTTCGCATGCCGACCCGTGCCGGGCGGGCCGCCGTCCTAGCATGGCAGTCCCCCTGGGCGCTTGGTGCCTTCACGGGGAACCGGCGGCCCACGCCGGTCCAAAAAAACCATCGAAAGGGATTTCATCTTGAAAGTCGCACAGCCTTCCTCCGCTCAGCCGCATGGCGGCCTGTCCCGCAGCGAATCCATGCCCACGCAGGGGGGGCCGAAACTGGCGCCGGAAGTCCGGCGATTCGACACGTTGCAGCACCCGCTCGGGTCGCGCAACGCTCGCAATCCCGGCACCGTCAGCATCGCACGCAATAACCCCAGCGAATGGTCGCGCGTTGCGTGCACCGAGGGGTCGCTGCTGTCCAACATCGAGGTTCGCCCGCACAAGCGCCTTTTGAACCTGACCGGATCGGACCTCTTCGCCACGGGCGGTTTGAGCCAGACGCAAAAGCGGGACCTGCAGCGCGCGGTCACGTCGGTGGTGATGGCCTACAACACGCTGGCGGAGAAGGCAGGCGCCAAGCCCATCACCATCCATGAAAACCACCTGGCGGGGGACGGCAAGGTGCACGAAGACCGCAAGATCCCCCGCGCATCCAACGAGCGGGACTACGACTACTACCACACGCTGGGCGTCAGCTTCGCCGACAACGGCCGCATGCTTCCGCACTACCACCTGGAGTTCGGCGACAAGATGGGCCGCCACAACGTCGCCCCCATCCTGCAGAGCCTGCGCCACATCGGCCAGCAGGTGTTGGGGCAAGACATCCTGGGCGACAAGGAGATCGCCGCGATTCTCGCCAAGCTGCCCGCGGGCCTGCCGGTGGAAGGCCTGAACGCGCAGCAGATCGAAGCCGCCCGCCAGCGGCTCCCCAACGAGCAGGCCGCTCCCGAAGAGCGCGCGAAAAGCCGCGACGATCTCGAATCCGCCTTCATCGCGTTGTCCAGCCAGAACACGGAAGATGCCGAGCCCAAGCGCTTCATCCGCAACATGCACATGAACTCGTTCCGTCCGGCCGAGCCGATGCTCGAATGCTTCTCTGCGGGGCACACGTCGGTCATGGACGACCTGGCCAAGGTCGAGGCATACCCCGATTCGGCCGCAGGCCAGCCCGTCGATGCCAAGGAGTGGCTCGCGGTGTACCTGGGATTGCGCACCGCCTCGCGGGAACTGGGAGGGTACGAAGGGGGTTCGGAGCCGGAGCGCCAGGCGATCCAGCAGCGCCTGACCGGCGCCATGGGCAAGATTCAGCAGATGCTCAGCCTGCCCTGACAGGGGCCGGCCCCGCGCCCGCTGCGTGCCGCACTCAGGCGGCCAGGCCCGGCGTGCCCAGCCGGTCGGCCGCCCACAGCACTTGGTCCACCACCGCGCGCACGCGCTGGCGGTGCGGCTCGTGGGCCAGAGTGCCCTGGTCGTCCAGGGCGCTGGCCGCCAGGCCCAGGGCGAAGGACTGCGGGGCCACCCAGCACTCCAGGTTGATGAGCAGGGGCGCCAGGTGGCTCTGCGAGCGCAGGCCGCCCAGGCCGCCGTTGGAAGCGCTCAGCATGCCCACCACCTTGCCGCGGAAGGGGCGGGTGCCGTCGCTCCACACCGGGTGTCCGGCCACGGGGCTGGAGGCCCAGTCGATGGTGTTCTTGAGCAGGGCGGTGTAGCTGCCGTTGTATTCGGGCGAGCAGATGATCCAGCCCGGGTGGGCGTCCAGCGCGGCCTTCAGGCGCAGCACGTCGGGCGGGGTGCCGGCGGCTTCCAGGTCGGCGTTGTACATGGGGATGTCGAAGTCCGACAGTTCGAGCAGCGTCACGTCGGCTCCGGCGTCGCGCGCGATATCGGCGGTGGCGCGGGCGAGACGGCGGTTGAACGACTGCTGGCGGGTACTGCCCGCGAAGACGAGGAGTTTTTGCATGGCCGCGATTGAAGCACACCGATGGGGCAGGAAACCTGCAAGAAACCCGTTGTTGCAGGGCGCCTGTTCCACGTGAAACAGCACCGGTGGCAGGGACGGGCGCGAAGTGGGAAAATCACCGGTTTTCCAGCCTGCCAGGGCCGGCCTTCGGCGCCGCTCCTGCCGGGCACGCCCCGCGCCCTGTGGCGGCGATCGGATCGATGAACGGCCCCGCGGGGCCCCGGAGCAGTCCCATGTTGTACCCCCAGGAATTTGATGTCATCGTCGTCGGTGGCGGCCATGCCGGCACCGAGGCCGCGTTGGCCGCCGCGCGCATGGGGCAGCGCACGCTGCTGCTCACGCACAACATCGAGACGCTGGGGCAGATGAGCTGCAACCCCTCCATCGGCGGCATCGGCAAGGGCCACTTGGTCAAGGAAGTGGATGCGCTGGGCGGCGCCATGGCGCTGGCCACGGACGAGGGCGGCATTCAGTTCCGCATCCTCAACAGTTCCAAAGGACCGGCCGTGCGGGCCACGCGCGCGCAGGCCGACCGCATCCTGTACAAGGCCGCCATCCGCCGCATGCTGGAGAACCAGCCCAACCTGTGGCTGTTCCAGCAAGCGGTGGACGACCTGATGGTCGAGGGCGACCGCGTGGTGGGCGCCGTCACGCAGGTGGGCCTGCGGTTTCGCAGCCGCACCGTGGTACTCACCGCCGGCACCTTCCTGGACGGCAAGATCCATGTGGGCCTGAACAACTACGCCGCCGGCCGGGCGGGCGACCCGCCGGCTGCCAGCCTGTCGGCCCGCTTGAAGGAACTGAAGCTGCCGCAGGGGCGCCTGAAAACCGGCACGCCGCCGCGCATCGACGGCCGCAGCATCGACTTTTCCCAATGCGAGGAGCAGCCCGGCGACGGCATGCCCGGCGGCGTGAACGAGGGCACGGTGCCGGTGTTCAGCTTCATGGCGCATGCGCACGGCGGGGCGGCGATGCACCCGCGCCAGGTGCCGTGCTGGATGACCCACACCAACGAGCGCACGCACGACATCATCCGCAGCGGCTTCGACCGCAGCCCGATGTTCACCGGCAAGATCGAAGGCGTCGGCCCGCGCTACTGCCCGAGCGTGGAAGACAAGATCAACCGGTTCGCCGACAAGGACAGCCACCAGATCTTCCTGGAGCCCGAAGGCCTGACCACGCACGAGTTCTACCCCAACGGCATCAGCACCAGTCTGCCGTTCGACATCCAGTACGACCTGGTGCGCAGCATGGCGGGGCTGCAGAATGCGCACATCCTGCGCCCCGGCTACGCCATCGAGTACGACTATTTCGACCCGCGCTCGCTCAAGAGCACGTTCGAGACGCGGCAGGTGCAGGGATTGTTCTTCGCCGGTCAGATCAACGGCACCACGGGCTACGAAGAGGCCGCGGCGCAGGGGTTGTTCGCCGGCATCAATGCCGCGCTGCAGTGCCGCCAGATCAAGGGCGAGGCCAACGATTTCGGCGGCGCCTGGCTGCCGCGGCGGGACGAGGCCTACCTGGGCGTGATGGTGGACGACCTCATCACCAAGGGGGTGACCGAGCCCTATCGCATGTTCACCAGCCGCGCCGAGTTCCGCCTGCAGCTGCGCGAGGACAACGCCGACATGCGCCTGACCGAGGCCGGCCGCCAGCTGGGTCTGGTGGACGACGCGCGGTGGGATGCCTTCAGCCGCAAGCGCGACGCGGTTTCACGTGAAACAGAGCGTCTCAAGGCCACGTGGGTGAACCCCCGAAGCCTGCCGGCCGAGGAGTCGGCGCGGGTGCTGGGCAAATCCATCGAGCACGAATACAACCTGTTCGACCTGCTTCGCCGACCGGAAGTGGACTACGCCACGCTCATGGGCATGGACGGTGGCCGGCTGGCGTCGCCGGACGTTTCACGTGAAACACTCGGTGAGCTGGCCGACCCGGTGGTGGAGCAGGTAGAGATTGCCGCCAAATACTCCGGCTACATCGACCGACAAAAGGACGAGGTGCAGCGCGCCGCCCATTTCGAAACCCTGCGCCTGCCGGCCGAGCTGGATTACCTGCAGGTGCCGGCCCTGTCCATCGAGGTGCGCCAGAAGCTGCAGAAGCACCGTCCGGAAACCCTGGGCCAGGCTTCGCGCATCTCGGGCGTGACGCCCGCCGCGATCTCGCTGCTGCTGGTGCATTTGAAGAAGGGCGGTTTCAAGGGCTTCAGCGCTGCGCCTGCGGCAGCGGAGGTGCCCGCATGAACGCGCAGGCGTTGCAGGACACGCTGGCCGAAGGCGCGCAGGCCCTGGGGCTGGGGCTCGGCAGCGCCCAGATCGGCCAGTTGATGGATTTCCTGGCGTTGCTGCAGAAGTGGAACAAGGTCTACAACCTGACGGCCGTGCGTGACCCGCAGGAAATGCTTACCCACCACCTGCTGGACAGCCTGGCGGCGGTGCCGCCGCTGCGCCGCCAGCTGGCGCAGGTGCCGGCGGACCTGGATGCCAATCCCGCGCTGCCGCCCCGGCTGCTGGACGTGGGCTCGGGCGGCGGGTTGCCTGGCGTGGTGTTCGCCATCTGCTGCCCGGGCCTAGACGTGAGTTGCGTGGACACCGTGGCAAAGAAGGCGGCGTTCATCCAGCAGGCCGCCGTGACGCTGCGCCTGCCCAACCTGCACGGCATCCACGCCCGGGTCGAGACCCTGGCCGGGCCGTACGATCTGGTGAGCTGCCGCGCCTTCGCCTCGCTGCCGGACTTCACCACCTGGTCGAGCGGCGCCATGGCAGGGCACGCCGTATGGCTGGCCATGAAGGGCAAGCGGCCCGACGACGAGATCGCCGCGCTGCCGGCGGGCGTGCAGGTGTTTCACGTGGAACCTCTCGCCGTGCCCGGCCTGGATGCCGAGCGCTGCATCGTCTGGATGCGGCGCCCGGCGGGTGCGCCGCCGGCCGTCGCTTAAACTCGCTCCTCCAGTTTTCGGGGGGCTTTCATGTTTGGCGTAGCAGATTACGGCGCGTTCGTCGCAGCCATCGTGTTGTTCCTCGCCATTCCCGGCCCCGGCAACCTGGCGCTCATCACCTCCACCAGCAAGGGCGGCGTGCGCGCCGGCCTGGCCGCCACGCTGGGCGTGATGGCCGGCGACCAGGTGCTGATGTGGATGGCGGTGGCGGGCGTCGCCGCGCTGCTGGCCTCGTACCCGGCGGCCTTCCATGCCGTGCAGTGGCTGGGCGCGGCCTACCTGGCGTGGCTGGGCTTCAAGATGCTGACCGCCCGGCCCGGCGGCCAGCCGGTGCTCCACATCGAGCCCCGGCACTACTTCCAGCAGGCGGCGTGGATCACGCTGCTCAACCCCAAGGCCATCGTGTTCTACATGGCGTTCTTCCCGCTGTTCGTGGACCCGGCGCGCCACCAGGGCCTGCTGACCTTCGGTGCCATGGCGGCCACCATCGCGGTGCTCACCTTCCTGTACGGCCTCGTCGTCGTGCTGCTGACCCACCGCCTGGCCGAGCGCATGCGCGCCAACCCGAAGATCGCGCGCGGGCTGGAGAAGATCGCCGGCGTCTTCCTCATCGGCTTCGGCATCAAGCTGGCCCTCTCCAAATAATTTCCGCGAAACGAAAGCAGTCATGGCCAAGATTTTTTGCATTGCCAATCAGAAGGGCGGGGTGGGCAAGACCACGACCTCCGTCAACCTGGCCGCGGGGCTGGCCAAGATCGGCCAGCGGGTGCTGATGGTCGATCTGGACCCGCAGGGCAATGCCACCATGGGCTCGGGCGTGGACAAACGCGCGCTGGAGCTGACGGTGTACGACGTGCTGCTGGAGTCGTCTTCCGTCAAGGAGGCGGCGGTGCTGTCGGAAAAGTGCGGCTACCACGTGCTGGGCGCCAACCGCGAACTGGCCGGCGCCGAGGTCGAACTCGTGGCGCTGGAGCACCGCGAGCGCCGCCTGAAGGCCGCCCTCGCCGAGGTGGACGCGGACTACGACTTCATCCTCATCGATTGCCCGCCGTCCCTGAGCATGCTGACCCTGAACGGCCTGTGCTGCGCCCACGGCGTCATCGTGCCCATGCAGTGCGAGTATTTCGCGCTGGAGGGGCTGACCGATCTGGTCAACACCATCAAGCAGGTGCACGCCAACCTGAACAAGGACCTGCAGATCATCGGCCTGCTGCGCGTGATGTTCGACCCGCGCATCACGCTGCAAAGCCAGGTGAGCGAGCAGCTCAAGGACCACTTCGGCGACAAGGTGTTCAACACGGTGATCCCGCGCAACGTGCGCCTGGCCGAGGCGCCGAGCTACGGCCTGCCCGGCGTGGTGTTCGACCCGTCCGCCAAGGGCAGCCAGGCGTTCGTGGACTTCGCCCGCGAGATGGTCAAGCGCGTCAAGCGCATGTAGGCCGCAGCGGGTTTTAGCGCCAGATCGCCCCATGCCGGCGGATTCATTGCCCTCTTTGCTATCAAAAACATAGTATGAAACCAGACAACGTGCTGCTGCTGCCCGGTTGGCAGAACTCCGGGGAAGACCACTGGCAAAGCCGCTGGGAGCGCCTGCACGGCTACCGGCGCGTGGAGCAGCACGACTGGATGCACCCGCTGCGCGGCGACTGGTCCGCCCGCCTGGAAGAGGTGGTGGTGGACGCCGACGGCCCCGTGGTGCTGGTGGCGCACAGCCTGGGTTGCATCCTCACCGCCTGGTGGGCGGCGCATTCGAAGAACGCCCACCGGGTGCACGGCGCGCTGCTGGTGGCCCCCGGCGACGTGGAGCACCCCGATATTGCGCCCCTGCTGCCCGGCTGGGCCCCCATCGCGCGCCAGCCGCTGCCGTTCCCCGCCGTGTTGGTGGGTAGCCGCAACGATCCGTACTGCAGCTTCGAGCGCGTGCAGGGGCTGGGCCGCGACTGGGGCGCGCGCTTCGTCGATGCGGGCGCTCTCGGCCACATCAATGCCGAATCGGGCCTTGGGGACTGGGCGCAAGGCCACGGCTGGCTGGAGGCCCTGTCGCGGTGATGCGGCGACAGCCCCCGGGCGCCTCGGCCGAGGGGCCGGGGCCCATGCCTCAGGCCCGTGCCACGCCGCTTTCCTGGATCGCACGGCTCAAGGCGGGCGCGGCGTCCAGCCTGCAGGTGGCCGCGGAGTGCGGCGTGGGCCTGCTGAGCCTGGCCGGGGTTCCGGTCATGGTGTTCACCGGCAAGCTGTTCGCCGCCGCCGTGCTGGCCGCGATCGCGCTCGGGGTGTTCCTGCGGTTCGCGGCGCGGCGGGGAACGCCCGGGTCGGCCGCCACACCGCCTGCACCGCTGTGGCTGTCTGCGGCGGTGGCCCTGCTCACGGCGCTCGAAGTGGCCCTGGCGGTAGAGGCCGCGGGCCTGCCGGTTCGTCACGGCCAGCCAGGGTTTTCGCAGGGGAACTGGCTGTGGGTGCTGCTGGCGTTCGCAGGGCTTTTCTGGGGCCAGCGGCGCTGGCTGAACCGGCGCCTTGCCCGCCGCCGCGGGTCCGATCCGCACGGCACCCGCCACCCTTTTTGATTTGTACGAGGAACGACAACATGGTCACCAAGAAACCCAAAGGCCTCGGCCGCGGCCTGGAAGCATTGCTGGGCCCCAAGGTCGCGGAAAAGGGCGATGCCGCCCCGCCGCCGCCCGAAGGCACTCCCACCACGCTGGCCCTGGCCGACATGGTGCCCGGCATGTACCAGCCCCGCACGCGCATGGACGAGGGCGCGCTGTACGAGCTGGCCGAGTCGATCAAGGCGCAGGGCATCATGCAGCCGATCCTGGTGCGTCGGCTGGCGCAGGGCGACCACGCGGGCCGCTACGAGATCATCGCCGGCGAGCGGCGCTTTCGGGCCGCGCGGCTGGCGGGCCTAGCCGAGGTGCCGGTGCTGGTGCGCGACGTGCCCGACGAGTCGGCCGCTGCCATGGCGCTCATCGAGAACATCCAGCGCGAGGACCTGAACCCGCTGGAAGAGGCGCAGGGCCTGTCGCGGCTGGTCAAGGAATTCGGCCTCACGCACGAGCAGGCCGCGCAGGCCGTGGGCCGCTCACGCAGCGCCGCCAGCAACCTGCTGCGCCTGCTGAACCTGGCCGATCCGGTGCAGACGATGCTGATGGCCGGCGACATCGACATGGGCCATGCGCGCGCGCTGCTGTCGCTGGACCGGGCGGCGCAGATCACAGCGGGCAACCAGATCGCGGCCAAGAAGCTGTCGGTGCGCGAGGCCGAGGCCCTGGTCAAGAAGATCGGCGCCGAATTCAGCCTGGTGCCGCAAAAGCCCAAGAAGGACGCCAAGTCGCGCGACCTCAAGCGGGTGGAGGAGGAACTGTCCGACCTGCTCATGGCCGAGGTCGAGGTGCGTGTCAAAAAGCGCGTCAAGCGTGGCAGCCGCACCGAAGAGATGGGCGAGCTGGCGATCCAGTTCGGCTCGATCGAGGCGCTCAACGGCCTGATCGAGCGCCTGCGGGGCTGACCGGCCCTCCCCGCAGGGGTATCTGCGCATTGCGCAGGTCGATATGCGAAATCCGCGCTTTGCGCAGGCGCGATCCCTGTTCAGAATCGGCGCCCCGTCGGCATGGCTCCACTGGTGGCGTTGGGCCGCGCAGGGAGGCCGGCGGACAGGGAGGTGCATACCAATGAAAGTGACAGTGAACGCTGCCGAGGTGAAACACCGGCAGCCCGAATCCACCGGGGCCGATGGCGCGCCGGCCCTCAGCAAAAGCGGGCCCGCTGCGGCGGGGCCATCGGGCCATCCGGACCTGGCGGCCAGGCAACCCCGTTCCCCAGGCGCCGAGGCCGTGCGATCGCGCGTGCCGCTGTCGGCGCTGCCGACCGGCGCGGGCCCGTCCGTGCCGCCAAAGGCGCCGCTCGCCGTGGGCACGGCGGACACCGCCTTGCTGCACCGGCTCCTGAAGGCCGTGGCCGATGCGCCGGCGAGCGCCACAGGCACTGGCAAGCCGTCGCTCGCTGCCGCATTGGGCGCCGCAGGCCATTCCCACGTGCTGGAGGGTGCACAGCTGCCCGAGGGCGGTCCTGCTCTGCGGGGTTGGGATCTCTCGGGCGTGGATTTCAAGCGCTGCCAGTTCGGCGGCAGCTCCCTGGCGGACACGCGCATCGAGGGCAGCCACTTCGAGGGCTGCCGGTTTGAAGGCGTGTCGTTCGCGAATGCCGCGTTGCACGAAACCGCCTTCAAGGGCTGCGAATTCGGGGAGACGATGTTTGTCAACGCCGCACTGAGCGGCGTTCGCTTCGAAGACAGCCGGCTGCAGCACAGCAGCTTCGAGGATGCGAGCTTCGAGGGGAACTGCGTGTTCAAGGGCGTGCACATGCCGGGCACGCACTTCCTCAGCGCCTCGGTGTCGAAGGACACGCGGATCGAAGCGTCCGACCTGACCGACACGGTGTTCCTGGACACGCGGGCCCGCTTTGCCATCGATGCGGCTTCCGCGGACACGGCACGCCTGACCCGGCCCACCACGGCCACGCTGGTCTCGCACGAGTCGCGGGGCGTCACCGTTCCGCGTGTCGGGGCCAAGATCGCGGCCGTGGCGGGCACCTTGCCGCTGCGGGTGGAGATGCGGGTGGCCTCGGTGCAGGCGGCGGTGGTGGATGCCGAGGTCGAGGCCCACCTCGACCGCCTGGCCTCGCAGCCGGCCGGCGACCACTCCTTGCCCCAGCGCCTCGTGGCCGACGCCCTGGCGGACCCCCAGGCCTTGCCGAAGATCGCGCAGATCCTGGCCAAGGCCGAGATCCTGGCCCGGCATGTGGACTCCGTCGTGCTGCCCGGCGGCGAAGACCTTTCGCCCCGCCTGTATAACCAGCAGGCCGAGCCGCAGACGGACTGGAAGGGCGACTACCGCCGGTCCGTGCTCGAAATGGGCCTGCTGCACCAGTGCTTTCACCGCGGCGTGCCCCTGATGGCGATCTGCCGCGGATTCCAGATGACCAACGTCTTTTTCGGTGCACCGCTGCAGCAGCACGTGGGGCGCCACGTCGGTGTGCGCACGCTCGGCGACGACCGGGCCGGCGGGGCGGCATCGGCGCAGGACCCTGCCGCCACGGAGGGTGCGAAGAAGGAGGCCAGCGTCTTCGGCAACGCGCTGCAGGACATCCGCGCAGCCGTCCTGCACCACCAGGCCGTGATCGACGATCCGGCCGGCCGCCCGCACCTGAGCACTGCCTTGAGCCGCACCATTGCCTCGGAGGAGGGCGGGACCGCATGGCGGGCCATCATGGCGATCGAATCGTCCCAGCCGCGGGCGCCGCTGATCGGCTTGCAGTTCCACCCGGAGTTCTTCGAGGGATCGACCGCGAGGGGCGGCGATGCCCGCCCCTTGTCCAATGCCGAGCTGGAGCAGCTGGGCAAGGGCTACACGCGGCCGGGGTCGCAGACACCGGGCTTGCAGAACGGGACGGACCTGGTCGCCAGCGGCATCGTGGACCACATGTCGCCCGGCAACGATGCTCTGTGGAAGATCCTGTCGGACGCGGCGACCGCGCACCGCCACAAGGCCGCCATCACGGCCGAGGCGCTGGCGGAGGGCCGGGCGAAGCTGCGGCCTGCGGAGCCGGCAGTAGAGCCGGCCATTGGCTGACGCACCGCGCCAGCGCGCTCACCTGACGGCTTCGCCCCCCGCGCGCCGGCGCTCCAGCACCCCGATGGCCACGAAGCCGCACAGCACGGCGAACCACAGCGTGGCCACGCGGATGCCCACGGCCGCCAGCGTGGCCAGGCCCAGCGGCACGGCGTGCAGCGCCAGCAGGGCGACCAGGGTGGCCTCGGTGGTGCCGATGCCGGCCGGCAGCATGGACGCGGCGCCGGCCAGCATGGCGGTAGGGTAGAGGGAGGCGGCATCGCGCCAGGGCAGGTCGATCCCCAGCCCGCGCAGCAGCCAGGCGAACGACAGCGCCACCAGGCCCCACGCGGCCAGGCCCAGGCCCAGCGAAATCCCCAGGTCCAGCGGGTGCAGCCACGCCTTGCAGCCGGCCAATCCCAGCGCCAGGGCCCGCACCGCGCGCGACAGGCGCGGCCAGCCGCGGCGGCGCAGCCGGGCGGCACCGCGCAGCAGCCATGCGGGCCGTGCCGCCACCAGCACGACGGCGCCGATCATGCCCGCCACGAACGCCACCAGCACCGCGAACAGCGGCAGGGCGGGGATGGCCAGCACCGCCAGCAGCACCACGCACAGCAGGTCGAATGCACGCTCGTAGACGAAGGCCGAGACGGTGCGCGCCGCCGGCACGCCGCCGTGCGCGAAGTAGCGCACGCGCACCAGCTCGCCCACCTTGCCGGGGGTGGCGGTGAAGGCGAAGCCCGAGAGGTAGGCCAGAAAGCCCGCACCCCAGGGCACGGCGTGCCCCGCGCGGGCCAGCAGCCAGCGCCAGCGCAGGTAGCGCAGCAGGTACGAGGCGAAGGCGATCGCCGCCATCGAGGGCATCCACGCGAGCACCTGCGGCAGTTGCGCGAAGACCTGGTTGCGCGCGTCGGCCCACACCAGGGCGGCCACGTAGGCCGCCGTGCAGGCCCCGGCCGCAGCGACGGCGTGGCCGGGCTTCATGCGCGGTCGGCGAAGGACCAGCGCTTGTGGCCCAGGTAGCTCGTGAACACCGGCACGGCCACGCCCACGGCATGGGCGATCTCGGGCACGAAGGCGGTCACGCCCAGCGCCGGCAGCACCTGGCGCGCCAGCAGCAGGCTCACGGCCCAGGTCTGCGCCACCGCCACGAGGTTCACCAGCACGAAGAACGCGGCGGACTTGCGCACCGACTGCTGGCTGCCCTGGAACACGAAGGCGCGCGCCAGCAGGAAGGCCGTGACCATGCCCACGCCGTAGGCCAGCACCACGGCGTAGGAAAACGGCATCCACTGGTTGAGCACGATGCGCGCGATGAAATTGGCGAGCGCGGCCAGGCCGCCCGTCACCAGGAAGGCCACGAACTGCCGGGAGCGGAACTGCGCGAGCATGCGGGGCCTAGACCGGTGCCGTGGCCGCCTGCGCGGCCATCTGGCGCCCGAAGCCGATGCTCTCGGAGATGCCGCGGTCCTCGGGGTAGTAGTAGGACGTGTCGGCCACCCACAGGCCGCGCACGGGCAGCTGCACGGGCGGCAGGCTGTCCAGGTAGTTGGGCGGGCAGATGGGCTGGGCGTAGCGGTAGCGGCTGGCGCGCAGGGCCAGGAAGTCGCTGTCCTGCAGCTTCGGGTTGATGGCCTTCAGGTAGCGGCGCACCTTGTCGAGGAAGGCCGCGTCGGGCTCTGCGAACTTGGGATGCTTGCCGGGCATGTAGAACGGCACGTACACCACCGACTCCGCCAGCGGGCGCAGGTTGCTGTATTCGACCAGGCCGGGAATGTCCATGTCCGGATCGTTCACGTTGAGCCAGAAGTTCTCGGTCAGCGGCTGGCGCAGCTTGGCGATCACGCAGACCACGGCGATGTTCTGCAGCGCGCCGTACTGCGCCAGCAGCGCGGGCGGCAGGTCGGGCATGGTGCGCGGCACGTAGGGCAGGGGGATGGTGCTCACCACCTTGTCGAAGGCCTCGAAGCCCTGCGCCGTTTCCACGCCCTGCACGCGCGTGGCGTCCATGCGCACGCGGGTGACGGGCGTGGACAGGCGGATCTCGCCGCCGTGGCGCTGGATGTCGGCCACCATGCCGTCCAGCAGCGTGGCCGAGCCGCCGTCGAGGTGGCCGAGCTTTTCGCGCATCAGGCTGTAGCGCGAGCGGCCGATGCGGCGGATGCGGCTCCAGATCCACGCGGCCGACAGGTTGCCGGCGTGGTCGTAGAACTTGTAGTCGAACAGGCGCCGCCACAGCACCTCGTAGGCCTCCTTGCCCACCCAGCGGCGGATCCAGCCCGTGGCCTCTTCGCCGTCGAGCGGCTTCCAGTCGGTGCGCTTCGTGGACAGGAACGCGTGCAGGCCGTAGCGGAACTTGGCGACCAGCCCCAGACCCTGAAAGCGCAGCAGCGCCACCGGGTTGCCCCAGGGCTGCAGGCGCTTTTGGAACCAGTAGCCCATGCGCGTGGCGCGCCAGCGCATCCGGTCCGAGAGCCCCAGCTCGTCGAGCATCTGCAGGAAGGCGTGGTCGGAGGTGCAGTGGAAGTGGTAGTAGCGCTCGATGGGCAGGCCGTCGAAGTCGAACATCGCGGTCATGCCACCCACGCGGTCGTCGGCCTCGAAGACCACGGGCCGGTGGCCGTCGCGCGCGAGCTGGTAGGCCACCGCCAGGCCCATGGGGCCGGCGCCCAGCACGGCGATGCGCTGGCCCGGCGCGGCGGCCGTGGATGCGGAAGGAGAGGGGGGGTGCGCACTCATCAGAACTCCAGCACCACGCGGCTGTATTCCGGGTGGTTGAAGGTTTCGTGGATGGCCTCGGCGAAGGGCGTGGCGCGCACACCGAAGATGCCGGGCCAGTCGATCACCTCGAACTCGTCGTGGGCCACCAGCGCCTTGAGCTGGGCGGCGGTGAACGGCGGGTCCTTGTCGAACAGCGCCCACACCTTGAGCAGCAGGTAGAAAAGGCCGTAGGGGATCTTCACGATCCAGGCGCCCGCGCCCGTGGCGGCCTTGATCTGGCGAATGATATCGATGTAGTCCACCTTCTCCAGCCCCGTGATGTTGAACACGCCGCCCACGCGGCGCTCCTCGATGCAGCGCACGATGATGCGGCAGAAGTCCGCCGCGTACAGCGGCTGGCGCATGTAGCGGCCGCTGCCCGGAATGGGGAACACCGGCACCTTGCGCATGAAGCGCGACAGCCAGCCCAGGTGCTTGCGGTCGAACCAGCCGAACATCAGCGTGGGCCGCAGCACCACGCAGGGAATGCCGCTGTCCAGTACCATCTTTTCCTGCGCGCGCTTGGTCTCGGTGTAGTGGTCCTGGGCGACCGACTCCACCACCGAGGAGCTGATGTGCACGGTCTGCGCGATGCGGTGGCGCTGGATCAGATCGAGGATGCGGCCGGTGGAGGTGAGGTTGTTGCGCACGAACGGGTCGGCCTGCGGCGCGCCGATCTGCGCCTGCAGCATGACCACCACGTCCGCGCCCTCGAAGTGGCGCTCCCACGCGCCGGGCTCGGCCAGGTCGGCGTCCTCGGCCACGATGTCGGGGTGCACCTGGCGCAGGATGGCGAGGTTGCTCGCGTGCTTGTCCAGCACGACGAGGTTGTGATAGCCGTGCAGCTTCAGGTGGGCCACGAGGTTCTGGCCCACGAGGCCGGCGCCTCCCGGCAGGATGATTTTGGCGTTTTTCATGGTGTTGGTTTTTCTCGGCGGGTTCGAGTCGCTCATTGCGGCGCCGGTATCTGCAGAGCCACCGAGCAGTCGGTGCCGGGTGCGGTCAGGGTCACGGCGGTGGGCAGCGCCTCGGGCGCGGCCTGCAGGTAGGCGGTGAAGGTCAGGTAGCGTGCGGGCGCATGGGGGCCACCCGGCGCACTCAGCTTGCGCCAGCGGTGGGGCACGCCCAGGCCCACCACGGTGCCATCGGGCGCGACGAGGCGCATCGAGGGCGGCGGCGCGTCGCCTTCGGAGGGCAGCAGTGCGCCGCTCACCGAGACGAAGCGCGGGTCGCCGGGCACGCGCTGCACCCAGTCCACGAAGGCCGTGCAGCGGGCGGGCGGCACGTCCGCGTGCGAGCCCAGGGCCGTGGCGGCGTCGGCGAGCGGTGGCTGGCCGAAGATCGAGTGGCCGTGCTGGCGGGCCTTGGCGACGATGCGCTCGCCCAGGGCCCGGTCCCAGATCAGCATGCCGATGCGCCGTTCGTCGTTCACGCCCATCGCCAGCGCCAGCGCGCCGGTCATGCGCAGGTGCGCGACATCGCTGCGCCGGGTCTCGCGCAGCTGCACCGACAGCATCTGCACCAGCACGACCACCAGCAGCACGGCGGCGCCGGCGCGCGCGAGGCCGCGCAGGGCCAGCACGCGCGGGGCGTACAGCACGCCCAGGGCGGCCCAGGCCATCATCGTGGGCGTGGTGTAGCGGCTGGCCAGCGAGCCCTCCATGCTGAACTGCAGCCGGCCGCTGGCGGTGGCGAAGGCGATGCCCGCTACGAAGGCCACGAAGGTGAGCAGCGACAGCTCCAGCGCGTGCGTGCGCGGGGCGCGCAGCGCGGGCACCAGGCGAGCCAGCGCCAGCACGGTGAACAGCACGCCGAAGGCCTGGCTGATCCACATCGTCTCCATCTTGCGCGCCAGGTGCTGGAACGGGCTGCCCAGGTATTGCAGCGTGTACTGCAGCAGGCCCAGCGGCCGGCTCTGCAGCATGGCCAGCAGGCCGGGGCGGGGCGTCGGCGCGGCGAAGTCCGCCATGTAAATGCCGATGCCTGCGGCGCCCAGCAGCGCCAGCAGCGCCACGCGGCGCCAGCCCATGCGCGCCACGGCGGCGTAGAGCGCCATCATCGGCAGCGCCATGATGCCGTTGGCCATGGTGCCGATGCTCAGCACGCCCAGGGCGCAGCCGCCGGCGAACCAGCGCTCGCCATGCCACCCCGTGCCCTGCGGCGCCTGCGTGGCGCGGTACAGGCAGTACAGCCCGGCCAGCGGCAGCCACTGGGCCAGGAAGAACTGGCTCTGGAACGCCCAGGTGAGGTTTTCCTGCTGCACCCACGACAGCAGCCAGACGGACAGCAGCGCCAGGGCCGCCACCGACGCCGTGCGGGTCATCGGCCCCAGGCGCGCCTTCAGGAATGCCCAGAAGGTGGCGATGCTGCCCGCCACCAGCAGGTAGTTGACCGCGATCAGGAAGGCCTGCGTGCCACCGAACCAGCGGTATTCCATCCAGAACAAGGCCTTGGACAGCACGATGCGGTGCTCGTTGAAGAGCCGCCACCAGGCCTGCCAGCCGGCGCCATCGCGCACATCGGCATAGAACTCCAGTGCGCCCCACATGTCCCAGATCGGCACGGACGTGAAGGTGCGCCAGGCCGCCACGGCCGTCACCAGGGCAAAGAGCGTGGCATAGCCCGCAAGGGCCACCGCCGCCCAGAGGCGGCGGCGTTCAGGGGTCCATGGCATGGGTCAGATGTCCATCTTGTGGAAGACCGCGCGCGGCAGGTTGCGGATCACGGCCATGATGAGCGCCCATTTCGCCGGGGCATAGACCACGGGCGTGCCGCGGGCCATGCCGCGCACCACCGCCTGGGCCACCTGCTCCACGCTGGCGAGCTTGGCGCCGCGCGCCTTGAGGTGCGCCGTCATCGGCGTGTCGGTGGGGCCCGGCTTGATGAGCACCACCTTCACGCCCGAGCCCGCCAGGCGGTGCTGCAGGCCTTCGGCGTAGCGCTCCACCAGGCCCTTGGCGGCGCCGTACACGTAGTTGGATTTGCGGCCGCGGTCGCCGGCCACCGAACCGATGATGCCGATCGTGCCCCGCCCCGCCACCTGCATCGCGCCGGCGAACGCCTCCGCGCACAGCGCGGGCGACAGGCCGTTGACGGCCATGGCCTGCTCGGCGCTGGCCAGATCGCCCTGGCACCGGGCCTGGTCGGGCAGGCTGCCGTGGGCGATGAGCACGGTGTCCGGCACACCCTGCGCCACCAGGTGCTGCACCAGCGCGGCGATGGAGGCCGCCTGCGTCACGTCGCCGGCCATCACGTCGATGCGGGCCTGGGGCTGGCGCACCTGCAGGTCGTCGGCCACGCCCTGCAGACGGGCCGCGTCGCGCCCCACGAGCACCACGCGGCCGATGCCGCCGGCCTGCAGCCATTGGCGCGCGCAGTGCTGCGCGATCAGCGAGGTGGCGCCGACGATCACGAGGGTCTGCCCTGCGTTGCTGGCGTTGTTGTTGTTCTGCATGTTGGCGGTGAGTTCGTTCTTGTCTTGGAGAAAAAGCCGCAGGTCAGTCGCCCATCAGGCGCCGCGACATCGCGGACCGGATGTTCGGGTCGCGGTACGGAAGGAATTGGGCGAGCTTCGGGTAGCCGGCCTCGAACAGGGCGCGCGGCATGCGCGCGTCCTTGGCGGGGTACAGGCGCCCGCCGGCCTCGGCCACGACGGCATCGAGCCGGTCGAACAGCCGCAGCGTGCGCTCGCCGAGGTTGGGAAAGTCGAGCGCCAGCGTGACGCCCGGCTGCGGAAAGCTCAGCAGGCCCACCGATTCGCGGTCGCCGAAGGTCTTGAGCACGCCCAGGAAGCTGCCCTGGCCCGACGCGGTGATCTCGCGCAGCAGGCCGCCGACGGCATCGGGGCCGTGCGGGCGGGGCACCACGCACTGGTACTGGTAGAAGCCCCGGCGGCCGTAGATGCGGTTCCATTCCTGCAGGTTGTCCAGCGGGTAGGAGAACGGTTCGTAGTGCTGCAGCGCGCGGCCGGCGCGGCGGCGGTTCAGGTGGTAGTACGCCGCGTTGAAGGGGCGCAGGCTCAGGCGGTTGACCAGCGAGACGGGCGGCGCGAACGGCACGGTGCGCTGGCGGTCCTTCGGGGTGGGGCCGTGCTGGGACTCGGGCGCGGCGGCATTGGCGCGCAGGAAGATACCGCGCGTGGCGCCGGCCCGGGCGCCCGAGAGGCAGTCGATCCACGAGACGGTGTGCTCCCAGCCCGCCTCGGAGGCATCGGCGAGGGCGAAGAACTCGCCCAGCGAGCCGTAGGGCAGGGTCTCGGTGTCCAGCCAGGGGCCGGGCACGCGCCGCAGCCGCAGCGTGGCCTGGGTGACCACGCCGGTCAGGCCCAGGCCGCCCACCGTGGCGGCGAACCAGTCGGGGTGCAACTGCGGGCCGCAGCGGATCGACAGCCCGTCGGTGCGCAGCAGCCGCAGTTCCTGCACGTGGTCGCCGAAGGAGCCATGCACATGGTGGTTCTTGCCGTGCACGTCGTTGGCGATGGCGCCGCCCACGGTGGCCAGCTGGGTGCCCGGGGTCACGGGCAGCATCCAGCCGCGCGGCACGAAGGTGCGCTGGATGTCGCGCAGCAGCATGCCGGCCTCGCAGGTCAGGTCGCCGGTGGCCTCGTCCCAGGCGATGAAGCGGTCCAGCCCGCGCAGCGACCACAGCGCGCCGCCGGGGTTCAGGCACACGTCGCCGTAGCTGCGGCCCATGCCGAACGCCAGCCCGTGCTGGCCGGGCTCGCGCGGCAGGTGCGCGAGCGGGCGCTCGGCCAGGATGCGCAGATCGTGGTCGTCGGCGCTCAGGCGGCCCCAGGAGCGCACGGCTACCACGGCAGTCCCAGGGCGGCGGCGACCATCGCCAGGCTGAACAGCGCGCCCGCGGCCAGGCTGGCGCGATCCTTGAAGGCGAAGACCAGCGGGTCGTCATGCATCTGCCCGCGCACCGCGCGCAGCCACATCCAGCTCACCCAGAACACCATCACGGGCACGGCGGCCCAGATCATCTCCGGCGCGCGGTACATCAGCAGCACCGATTCGCTGTTGAGGTACAGCGCCAGCACCACCACGGCCGTGTAGCCGGCGGCGATGCCCAGGTTCTGCACGATGGGTGCGTCCGAGGTGAGGTAGCCGCGCCCGTGCGCCTGCGTCTTGCCCGCGGCCTGCTGCACCATCAGCTCGGCATAGCGCTTGACGAAGGCCAGCGACAGGAAGAGAAAGCCCGAGAACGCCAGCAGCCAGAACGACAGCGGCTGCGTGATGGCGTAGGCGCCCGCCACGATGCGCAGCGTGTAGAGCACCGCGAGCGCGATGCAATCGACCAGCACCCAGCGCTTGAGCGCCAGCGAATACGCCCAGGTGATGGCGAAGTACCCCAGCAGCCAGCCGAAGAACCCCTGGCCCACCTGCCAGGCCAGCGCGAAGCTCGCCGCCGTGAGCACCGGCACCAGGGCCACGCCCTGCCAGGCGGCCAGCGCGCCCGAGGCGAAGGGCCGCAGGCGCTTGCGCGGGTGTCGGCGGTCGCTTTCCAGATCGAGCAGGTCGTTGGCCACGTAGACCGACGAGGCGCACAGGCTGAAGGCCAGGAAGGCCACCAGCAGCAGGCCCCAGGCCTCGCCGTCGGCCACGCGGTGGGCGGCCACCAGCGGCACGAACAGCAGCAGGTTCTTGAGCCACTGGTGCAGCCGCAGGGCCTTGCGCCAGGGCTTGAGGCCCGCGGGCTCGCGGGGAAAGCGTTCGACCACGTTGCCGTGCGCCTCGGCCCGCCGGGTGACGGCGCCCGAGGCATTGACCACGATGGCCGAGCGCGCGGCCTGCCACACCGGCACGTCCGCCTGCGAGTTGCCGGCGTAGTCGAAGCCGCGCTCGCCAAAGGCCTGCACCAGCGCGGCGGCCTTGGCCCGCCCGGCGAGGTTGGTGGCGCCATCGCTGGCCATGACTTGGTCGAAGCACCCCAGGTGGGCGGCGATGGCCTGCGCCACCGAGCGGTCGGAGGCCGTGCACAGCACGGTGCGCCGCCCGGCCGCGTGCTGGTTGCGCAGCCACTGCACGAAAGGCACGTTGTAGGGCAGCGTGGCCACGTCCATCTGCACCCGCTGCCCGATCTCCTGCTTGAGCGCCGCCTTGCCCCGCGCCAGCCACACGGGCAGGGCCAGCGCGCGCCACGGCCCGTCCCGCAGCAGTTGCAGCGACGATTCGTGCAGCATGTCCGTCAGGATGAGCGTGCCGTCCAGGTCCACCACCAGGGGCGGTTCCGAGGACGGGCCCGGGGTGGGCAGGGACGAATCAAGGGGCGGGCGCAAAAGAAACCTTTGGTGGAATGGCGTGATGGGGAGGCGCGGCGTATTGGTAACGCTCTGTGCGCAATGGCAACAGGACATTGTAAAAGCCGCCATCCACACCGCCGGCACCGCCGCCCCGGCGTTACACCCTGCCCGCACGGGTGTGGCGAAGATGCCGCAGCCCGCCCGCCACCCCCGCCGCGCTCAGCCTTGCAGCATGTACGACACGTCCGGTTCGCGCTGCGTGGCGATGAAGCGCTCGAACCGGCGCGATTCCAGGTGGAAGACCCCGACCCGGTCGTCGTCCTGGCTCACGAAGGCCCAGGGCCGGGTGGGATGCAGGCTGACCGCGATGGGGCGCGCATCCATGGGAATGTGGGCCTGCTCGGAGAGCGTCGCCGGGTCCACGATGGACAGGCTGCGGTCGCCGTAGTGGGACACCAGCAGCCGGCCGTCTCGGCAGCGGTAGATGCGCGTGGGATCGTTGCGCGCGGGTGCGCTGCGCACGACCTTCATGGTGGCCGTGTCGATGGCGCACAGCGTGTTGCTCCAGCGGCAGGTGACGTACAGCGTGCGCTCGTCGGCGCTGAGCGCGTTGCCTTCGGGCTTGTCGCCGGGCACGCAGGCCACGGGCGCGAACGCGGCGTCGTGCGGCTTGAACTGCGTCACCGAGTGCGTGAGCAGGTTCATCGCGTAGGCCGTCTGGCCGTCCCGGGTGAGCGCGAACAGATGGCTCTTGATGCCACCCACCGGCACCGCGCGCCGCACGGCGGTGTCGGTCTCGGGCCGGTCCAGCACGGCCAGTTGCGCGCGGTCCTCGCTCAGCACGTAGAGGCGGCCCGACTGGTCCATCTGGATGCCGTGCAGGCGGTTGAATGGCGCCAGGTCGATGGTGCGCGCCAGCGTGCGCGTGGCCAGGTCGATCTGCAGCACGCTGGTGCCGCCCGGGCCCGGGTGCCCCGAGGTCTCCACGCCGTAGTGGCCCACGTAGGCGTACCGCTGCGCCGCGTCCACCACGAATTCGTGCGGGAACGGGGGCAGGGCGATGGTGTGCAGCCGCTCGCCGCTGGCGATGTCGTAGTGGCTGATGCAGTGGCTCGATTTCTCGATCAGCAGCAGCACCTCGCGCGGCGCGCGCCCCGCCGGGGCCTGGGCGAGGACCGTGGCCGGCCCCAGGGTGGATGCGGCCAGCGAAAGGCCGGCGGTCTTCAGAAGCTCCCGACGTTGCATGGTGGTGGTCTCCCTTGGTGTGGATCGAACAGCGCCCTGGCGGTCGCGCGGCGGGCGCATCGCCGCTTTTTTTTGCGCGCTTTCAGCGCCCCCAGCGCAGCACCAGCGGATCGAGCCGCCGCGCGATGCCGATGAGCTGGCGGCGCACCTCGGGGTGCATCGGTGGCCAGGGCGCGCGCGGCGCCTCGCAGGCGATCACGCCGCCTTCCTTCATGAGCGCCTTGGCGGCCAGGAAGCCCGCCTGGCGGTTCTCGTGGTTGATGAGCGGCAGCCAGCGCTGGTAGTGGGCGAAGGCCGCGTCCGCATCGCCCTGCCGATGCGCCTCCAGGATGGGGCGGATGCCGTCGGCAAAGCCCGCGCCGGTCATGGCGCCGGTGGCGCCGGCCTCCAGGTCGGCCAGCAGGGTGATGGCTTCCTCGCCGTCCCACGGGCCTTCGATGGCCTCGCCGCCCAGGGCGATCAGCTCGCGCAGCTTCGTTGCGGCGCCGGCCGTCTCCATCTTGAAGTAGCACACCTGCTCGATCGTCGTCGCCATGTCGGCCAGGAAGGCGGGCGACAGCGGCGTGCCGGCCGCCGGTGCGTCCTGGACCATGATGGGAATGCCGATGGCGTCCGACACCCCCTGGTAGAAGGCGCGCACCGGCGCCTCGCCGAAGCGGAAGGTGGCGCCGTGGTAGGGCGGCATGACCATGACCATCGCCGCGCCCATGTCCTGCGCGCGACGGCTGCGGGCGGCGCAGACGGCGGTGCTGGTGTGTGTGGTGGTGACGATCACCGGCACGCGGCCGGCGACGTGTTCCAGCGCGGTGCGCGTCAGCACCTCGCGTTCGTCGTCCGACAGCAGGAACTGCTCGGAGAAATTGGCCAGGATGCACAGGCCGTCCACGCCCGAGTCGATCATGAAGTCCAGGCAGCGCCTCTGGCTGGCCAGGTCCAGCGTGCCGTCTTCGTGGAACGGGGTGGGCGCGACGGGGAAGATGCCGCGGTAGCGGGGGTGGGAGAGACTGGCCATGGGACGCCGCCTTACTCGATGATGTCGAACTGGTCGAGGTACTCGGTCTTGAGCGAAAGGCCCAGGCCCGGCACGTCGTCCTGGAGCTGCAGGAAGCCGTTCTCCGCGATGGGCTCGCCGTCGAAGAGGTACCAGAACAGCTCGTTGCCCACCTCCACGTCGAAGATGGGAAAGTACTCCGCCATGGGCGAGGCCAGCGTGCTCATGGTCAGGTGGTAGTTGTGCATCTGGCCCGCGTGCGGAATCACCGGCACGGAATGCGCCTCGCACAGCGCGTTGATCTTGTGCGCGGCGGTGATGCCGCCCACCCGGTTGGTGTCGTACTGCACGACGCTCACGGCTTTTTTGTCGAGCAGCTGCTTGAAGCCGTACAGGCCGAACTCGTGCTCGCCGCCCGAGATGGGGATGATGTTCATTGCGTTCAGTTCGGCATAGCCGTCGATGTCGTCGGCGATCACGGGTTCCTCCAGCCAGCGCGGCTCGAACTTCGCGAGTTTGGGCAGCATGCGCTTGGCGTATTCCAGGTTCCAGCCCATGTAGCACTCGAGCATCAGGTCGGTGTCGTAGCCGATGACTTCGCGGATGGCTTCGACCGACTTCAGGTTCTCCTGCACGCCGTGCTGCAGGTGCGCGGGGCCGTAGCCGAAGCGCATCTTGAAGGCCTTGAAGCCCTGGTCGAGGAAGGTTTGCGCCTCGTCCTGCATCGCCTTCAGGTCGGTGCGGTAGAGCTTGCTGTAGTAGCAGGGGATCTTCTCCTTGGTGCGGCCGCCCAGCAGCTTGAACACGGGCTTGTTCACGCTCTTGCCCAGGATGTCCCAGATCGCCAGGTCCACCGCCGAGATGGCGGCCATGGCCACGCCCTTGCGGCCCCAGGCGTGCGTGCTGCGGTACATGCGCTGCCACAGGTATTCGTAGTCCCACGGGTCCTGGCCGATGACCAGGGGCGCAAGATATTCGTCGATGATGGCCTTGGCGATCTTCGGCGCCAGCGCCACGTTGCCGAGGCCCACGATGCCGTCGTCGGTCTCGATCTCGACCACCGTCCAAGAATGGAAACGGAAGGTGCTCATGCTCTCGGCCGGCGAATACAGCAGGTCCATGGCGTTGGAGCAGAAGTGGCCCTGCGGCGGCACGGTCTGGCCCTTCCACTGGAACACACGGGCGCGGACGGATTGGATTTTCATGGTGGTGTCTCTGAATGGTGGGAAGGGGGTCAGGCGGCGGCCAGCGCCTTGGCGCGCTGCGCGCTGCCCATGCGGCAGGCGATCTGGAAGGCCTGCCAGGTCGCCTCGGCGCTGGCCCGGCCCTGGCCGGCGATGTCGTAGGCCGTGCCGTGCGCGGGTGTGGTGATCGGGATCGGCAGGCCGCCCTGCACCGTGACCCCGCGCGAGAAGCCCAGCAGCTTGATCGCGATCTGGCCCTGGTCGTGGTACATGGTCACGATGGCCTGGTACTCGCCGGCCTGCGCCTTCAGGAAGATGGTGTCGGCCGGAAACGGGCCGTGAAAAGGCGCTGGCGTGGGCCAGTCGCGTGCCTGCAGCGCCTGCACGGCAGGCACGATGGTGTCGATCTCCTCGCGCCCGCACACGCCGCCGTCGCCGCCGTGCGGGTTGAAGGCGGCAATGGCCACCTTCGGTGCCGCCACGCCGCTGGCGAGCAGCGAGCGGTAGATCAGCTCGGCCGCCTGCTGGATGCGCTCCACGCTCAGGTAGCTCGCCACGTCCTTGAGCGGCACGTGTGAGGAGATGCGCGAGGTCCACAGGTCGCCCAGCGTGTTGAACTCGCAGAAGTAGCCGGTCACGCCCAGGTGCTGCGCGAAGTGGTGCAGCTCGTCCTCGTGCTGCATGCCGCCGATCTTCATGGCCTGCTTGTTCAGCGGCGCAAAGCAGATGGCGTCGATGTCGCCGGCCAGCGCCGCATCCATGCAGCGGTCCAGCACCTGCAGCACCGAGCGGCCCCCGGCCGCCCCGGCGCGGCTGCGCTGCACGTCGGCCGCGGCCACCGTGTCCAGGGCCAGGAAGGCGGGCCGGGCGGTGCCGGCGCGGCCCCGCACATCGGCCAGCGCGCCTACGGCATCGGTCGCCACCTGCACGCCGGCGATGCGCTGGCCGTCCTCCCACAGCCAGGGGTCGCCCACCAGCACGGTGTTGGCCCGCTGCGCGGTTTCGGGCCTGGCCAGCAGGCGGGCGATGAGTTCGGGGCCGATGCCGGCGGGGTCGCCGAGCGTGAGGGCCACCACGGGGCGGTCTTGCGTGTTCATGGGCGGCTTGTCCTGCTAGTCGATGCGGATGTTGTTCTTGCGGATGAGGTCGCCGTAGCGCTTGAACTCGGCGTTCTGGAAGGCGATGAACTCGGCCTGCGAGATCGGCTTGAGTTCGGCCCCGACGGCGCCCAGGCGGGTCTGTGTCTCGGGCATGGCCAGCACCTCGTTCACCGCGTCGTGCACCTTCTGCTGCACCGCCTTGGGCGTGGCGGCGGGCATGTAAATGCCGTACCAGGCGCTGATGTCCACCTGCGGCAGGCCGGCCTCGGCCATGGTGGGCACCTGCGGCAGCTGCGGGTTGCGCTGCGGCGTGGTCACGGCCAGGGCGCGCATCTTGGCGGACTTGATCTGGCCCAGCACCGAGGGCATGGTGTCGAAGCTCATCTGCACCTGGCCGCCCACCAAGTCGACCAGCGCGGTGCCGCTGCCCTTGTACGGCACGTGCATCAGGTCGATGCCGGCCGCGTCCTTGAACATCTCGGCCGCGATGTGCTGGGTGCTGCCCGCGCCGCTGCTGGCGAAGTTGATGGTGCCGGGCGCTTTCTTCGCCAGGGCCACCAGCTCCTTGACCGACTGCGCGGGCAGGGCGTTGGTCACCACCAGCACGTTGGGCACCGCGCCCACGAACGCCACCGGCACCAGATCGCGGTTGTTGTCGTAGGCCAGCTTCAAGAGGTGCGGGGCAATGGCGTGCGCGGTGACCACGCCCATCACCATCGTGTGGCCGTCGGTGGACTTGGCGGTGGCATCGGCCGCCAGCGTGTTGGAGGCTCCCGGGCGGTTTTCCACCACCGTGGGTTGCTTGAGCAGCGGGCCCAGCCGGTCGGCCACGGCGCGGGCCATGGCGTCGGTGCCGCCGCCGGGGGCCGAGCCCACCAGGATGCGGACGGGCCGGGTCGGCCAGTCCTGGGCGCTGGCGCCCAGGGGGATGAGGACGGCGGCGGCCAGAGCCAGGCCGGGCAGGGGGATGCGGCACCACATGGTTTGTCTCCTGTTGTATGCATGCCCATGGACCGGGCATTGAGGGGCATCCTAGGGCGCGGCCTGCGGGCCGTAAATTGAAATGAAATGATGGATTGATACCCATTGGTTATCGTTTCCGGTCGCGTCTTGATGCCACCGGAATGGGGGCCTGCGGTTGAATGCCCCGCGCGCGGCTCACTAAACTCGGCGCTGCTCCCTCCCCACCGGATTCCCACCCTCCATGCACCGACTGCCCTGGCCCCTGCCCGCCCTCCTGGCCTGGGCCGCCGCATGGCTGGCGTACCTGGGCCTTCAGGGCCGGATGGCGCCGGTGGCGGCGCTGATCGCGGCCTGCGCCGTGGGCACCGCGGCCAGCGTGCTCGGCACGGGCTGGTGGCGCCGCGGGCTGATCGCGGCGGGGTTTCCGCTGTCGCTGGCGCTGTCCGGCGCGGCCAGCGTGCCGGCCTGGGCCTGGCTGGTGCCGCTCGCGCTGCTGCTGCTGGTGTACCCGCTCAACGCCTGGCGCGATGCGCCCCTGTTTCCCACGCCGCACGATGCGCTGCTCGGCCTGGCCCGCGCGGTGGCGCTCCCGGCGGGCGCGCGGGTGCTGGACGCCGGCTGCGGCCTGGGCGACGGCCTGCTCGCCCTGCGCCGCGCCTACCCGCAGGCGCGGCTGGCGGGCGTGGAGTGGAGCCGGCCGCTGCGCCTGCTGTGCTCGCTGCGCTGCCCGTGGGCCGAGGTGCGTCGGGGCGACCTGTGGCGCGCCGACTGGAGCGGCTGCACGATGGTGTATTTGTTCCAGCGCCCCGAGAGCATGGCCCGCGCCGCGGCCAAGGCGCAGGCGGAAATGGCGCCGGGCACCTGGCTGGTCAGCCTGGCGTTCGAGGTGCCGGGGGCCACGCCACATGCCCGCCTGCAGCCGGACGGCGGGCATGCGGTGTGGATCTACCGCATGGGCGCCGCGCCGGTGGCCAGCTGCCCGGCCGCGGCGCTATGATCCGTCGCCGCCCCTGGCAGGCCGGGCGTTCCGGCCGACGCCCTTGCTCGCGCCCTTTCGCCGCAAGGTGGCGTCTCCACCCTTTTCCCTGAGAGGTACCCTCCAATGTCCAAGAAGACCTTGCCACTGCTGGCCGCCGCCTGTGCCGCCGTCCTGCTGACGGGCTGCGAAACCACCAACATGAAGATGGGCAGCGCCGAGTCCAAGACGGTCGCCACCGGCGCGGCCGCCGGCGGTGCCACGGCCAACGAAAGCAGCGACCTGCAAAAGTGCGCTTCGCCCCTGGGCACCGTGTCGCTGGTGGAAAACCAGCAGGCCGGCTGGTACACCATCCTGCGCAACGAATACCGCCTGCCGCCCACGGCCAACCTGCTGCGCCTGCTGATCCAGCAATCGAACTGCTTCATCGTGGTGGAGCGCAGCGCCTCGGGCATGACGGCCATGGACCGCGAGCGCGCGCTCATGCAGTCCGGCGAAATGCGCGGCGGCAGCAACTTCGGCAAGGGCCAGATGGTCGCCTCCGACTACGGCCTGTCGCCCGAGATCGTGTTCTCCAACAGCGATGCCGGCGGCATCGGCGGCGTGCTGGGCGGCCTCATCGGCGGCGGCAGCGGCCGGGCCATCGGCGCCCTGGGCGGCGGGCTCAAGACGCGCGAGGCCAGCGCCATGCTGACCCTGGTGGACAACCGCTCGGGCGTGCAGATCTCGGCCTCCGAGGGCAGCGCCTCCAAGAGCGATTTCGCCGGCTTCGGCAGCCTGTTCGGCGGCTCGGCCGGCGGCTCGCTGGGCGGCTACCAGAACACGGCGCAGGGCAAGGTGCTCACCGCCGCGTTCATGGACGCGTACAACCAGATGGTCGTGGCGCTGCGCAATTACAAGGCGCAAAGCGTGCAGGGCCAGGGCCTGGGCGGCGGCGGCCGCCTGGGCGTGGACGGCGGTGCCGCACCGTCGCAGACCCGTGCCGGCGTTCCCGCGCCGGCCGGGGCCCCGGCCGGCGCCCCTGCCATGTCGGTGCGCGAGGCGCAGGAGCGCCTGAACGCCCTGGGCTACAACGTGGGCACGCCCGATGGCGCTGCCGGCGCCCGCACGGCCACCGCGCTGCGCAACTTCCAAAAATCGAAGGGCCTGCCGATCACGGGCCGCGTGGACGCCGCCACGGCCGACGCGCTCTCGCACTGAAGCCAAAAGCGCGAAGGGGACCGCCGGCCCGCGCCTGCCCGTCCCCTTTTGCGCGGCGCCGGGCCTGGCCCCGGCGCCGCCATGCCACCCCGGTCACTGCCCCCCGATGGGCGCCACCGTGTTCCACAGCGCGGTGCAGTGGGCCGCCGAATCGATGGACGATGCCGGGAGGCTGCTGGGGCCGCCCGCGGTGCTCCATTGCGAAAGCGACGAGGTCAGGCCGGCATAGGGCGTCCAGGCCGTCGGCAGCTGCGCGCCGCTGGCGGCCTCCGGCGTCCATGGCGCCGGGCTGGCGGGGCTGTTCACGAAGCTCGCCCAGGCGGCGGCCATGGTCTGGGCCAGGGCCTGGTCGGCGGGCGGCGGTGGCTGGTTGCCGCGGGTGTACACCGAATAGGCCGTTCCCAGGGTGTTGAACACGTAGGGCAGTTCGTTGCCGTGGCAGACGTTGCCGTCCTTGCCCGGCGCGCAGGCCGCGACTTCCGTGGGCGGCTTGCCGGCGCTGTAGAGGTCGATCAGCGGCGGCTGGGCGAACAGGTAGCCGAAGGCCGGCAGCGCGGGGCTCGCCTGCGCGTTGCGGGCGGCTGCCCGGTTCGCCATGGCCAGGTTGCCGCAGCGGAACGCGAAGTCGTTGATCACGCTGGACAGCGTCGCCGCCGTGCCGTTCATGTAGCTCGGCGCGGGCAGGGTGGGCGCGCGGTACGGGAAGACCGGCTGACCCTGCACCGTGGTGCTGTAGCCCAGGATCGCCTTGGCATCGTCCGGCCAGACCTTCGGCACCAGCCCCCCGTTGAAGACCGGGGGATTGAGAGCCACCCCCAGCTTCAGGAACGCCAGGTTGGCGAAGACGGCGCCCTCGTCGCGGTTCACGCCGAAGACGAAGGGCTTGGGCGGCATCGAGGCCGTGGCGGACACCGCGTTGTAGCCGGCCAGGGGCTGGCCCACGATGACCTTGCCGTCCACGGTGGGCGACCAGGGCAGGCCATCGTTGACCTGAGGCGACGCCTGGGCCAGAAGCCCCACCAGCGGGCGCGTGGCGGCCTCGCGTTCGGCGGCGGTCAGGGCCTTGGGGTTGCCGGCCTTGCCCCGGGTGCCAAACAGCTGGCCCGCCTGGGCCGCGACGATCTGCGCCGGCGTGGCCTTCAGCAGGATGGGCTTCTTGGCAAGGCACCCGCCCACCTGGGTGCACAGGGCATCGCGGAACAGGCTTCCTATGCCTTGCGCCTGCGCGGGCGTGCGGTACACCGAGCCCACCGGGTTGCTCTCCATGATGGCGGCCTGAAAGCGCGTGGCGCTGTCCGGTGCCGAGAACAGGTGCAGCCCCGCCGACATGGCCCCGGCGCTCTCGCCCGCGACCGTCACCCGGGTGGCATCGCCCCCGAAGGCGCCGATGTACTTCTGCACCCAGTCCAGCGCCGCCTGCTGGTCCAGGATGCCGAAATTGCCCTGCAGCGGGCCCCCGACGGTGGGGTTTTCCACCGGGTTGTCGAGGGCCAGGAAGCCCAACGCCCCCAGGCGGTAGTTGATGGTGACGACCACCATGTCGCCCGCCGCCGCGAGGTACGAGCCGTCGTACAGGTTGCCCACCGTGGCGCCCTTGGCGCTGTCGTACAGCGGCAGGTAGCCGCTGCCCTCCACGAACGCGCCGCCGTGGATGAAGAACAGCACCGGCCGCTGGGGCTGCGCGCCGATGGCCGACTGCGGCGTGAAGACGTTCAGGTACAGGCAGTTCTCGCTCTGCGCGCTGGTGGGAAGGTTCGGCCGCGCGGCCTGCGGGCAGAACGGGCCGGCGGCCGTCTGCGCCACGTTGCTGCCGGCCGGGACGGTCGCCGCCGGGGGCTGGAACCGCGCGGCCGTCGCGTACTGGATGCCCAGGTAGGCGTTCACCGGCACCGACGCCGATGCGCCCGCAGGGGTGACGGGCGTCTGCAGCCCGCACAGCGTGGGCGCCGCGGGCGCGCCGGCGATGGTGACGGTGGTGCCGCTCGCGCAGGCCGGTGCCGTGGCGGCCGCGGCCATGTTCGGAGCGCCCAGGCACAGCAGGGCAGGGGCCGCCAGCGCCAGCAGGGCGCGTCGGGCGGAAGGGGGTCGTTGCATGGAAATCTCCCTCTCTTGTTCGATGGATCGGTGTGTCGCGCCCCCCGGGCGGGGGGCAGGTCCATTCTTGGAGAAAGCACGGGCCCCGGGCCGCCGCAGCGCCTGAAGCCTTCTGAATCGTTCTGGAGTGGCGGTGCCGGCCCAGGGTGCCGCGTGCAAGGCGTTACCTGCGGTCACAGCTCCTTGGAATCCTTGGCCTGGCCTGTCATGTTTGCTATTGAAATAATAGCTATCAAGGCATGTTTCACTAGGGCGTACGGCCTGAAAGGCTTGCAGTCGATCTATACTCCCGCCCGTTGGTGCTCGCGCGGTCATTGCGACCGCGCAGTTAAACGGGAACCAGGGAGGGCGCATGCGGCACGCAGCGCGCCCCAACCTGGGCTGCCCCCGCAACGGTAAGCGAAAGAAGGCCTCGCCTTCACCCCGTGGATCGCGCCCACTGGATGCCCCCGGCATCTGGGAAGGGCCCACGGGTTTTCGCCAGCCCGGAGACCGGCCGACAGGGGGCCGCGCGCTCCAAGGCTCAGGCCTTGGAGCGCGCGGCCCATTTCACGGAACCTGCGGGGAGGCAGGGGTCCGGGCGAATGCATTCTGTGGTCTCCATGCACCTCTTTCCTGCGCTGGCGCCTGCGCCAGCCCCGTGGCCATGACGCCGGGCACCGTCTGGTTCGTCGGCGCCGGGCCGGGCGATCCCGAACTCATCACCGTCAAGGGCCGCGCGCTCATCGAGCGCGCCGGCGCCATCCTGTTCGCGGGCTCGCTCGTGAACGAGGCCGTCACGCGCTGGGCGCCGCCCGGCTGCACCATCGCCGACAGCAAGGACATGACGCTGCCGCAGATGGCCGCGTGGCTCATCCTGCAGGCGCAAAAGCACGACACGGTGATCCGCCTGCAGACCGGCGATCCGGCCCTGTACGGCGCGCTGATCGAGGTGGTCCAGCCGCTGGACGCCGCGGGCGTGCCGGTGCGCGTGGTGCCGGGGGTGTCCTCGGCCATGGCCTCGGCCGCGGCGGCGGTGGAGAGCTTCACCCTGCCCGAGGTCACGCAGAGCGTGATCTTCACCCGCGTGGAGGGCCGCACGCCCATGCCGCCGGGCGAGTCGCTGGCCGAGCTGGGCCGCCACCACTGCACGCTGTGCATCTTTCTGTCGATCACGCTGCTGCACAAGGTGCAGGCCGGGCTGCGCGAGGCCGGCTGGGCCGAGGACGCGCCCCTGCTCGTGGTGCACAAGGCGAGCTGGCCGGGCGAGGAGCTGATCGTGCGCGGCACGCTGGCCGACATCCGCGACCGCTGCCGCGAGGCCCAGGTGGTAAGCCAGGCCATGGTGATCGCCAGCCCCACGCTGGGCGCCCGCCAGTGGACGGAGCTGGCCAAGTCCAAGCTGTACGACCCCACCTTCACGCACCGCTTTCGCCGGGCGAGCGAGCCCGCCCGCCCCACCCAACCGCCTCTGGAACGTGCCCCATGAACACCACCATCCTGCTGATCGGCCATGGCTCGCGCGAGCCCGAGGGCAACGACGAGATCCACACCTTCGTGGCGCAGTGGCGCGCGCGCCAGCCGGCCTGGCGCATTGAGGTGTGCTTCATCGAGTTCGCGCCGCCCGGCCTGCACGACGGCCTGCTGCAGGCCGCGCAGGGCAGCCAGCGCGTGCTGGTGCTGCCGCTCATCCTCAACGCGGCGGGCCACGTGAAGATGGAGATCCCCGAGGCCATCGAGCATGCGCGCGCGCACTGCCCCGGCGTGGCGTTTCTCTACGGCCCGCACCTCACGGCGTGCGAGCCCATCCTGGCCATCCTGCAGCGCCAGCTGCGCCAGTGCATGAACGCGCTGGACATGCCCGACCCCACCACCACCGGCGTGGTGCTGCTGGGCCGGGGATCGTCCGACCGGCAGGCCAACGGCGACGTCGCCAAGATGGCGCGCTGGCTGCAGGAAGACGGCCACCATGAACTGGTCGAGATCGCCTTCACCGGCATCACCTGGCCGCGCCTGGAGCGCGTGGTGCAGCGCCAGGTGCTGCTGGGCATGAAGCAGATCGTGGTGCTGCCGTACTACCTGTACACCGGCACGCTGATGCAGCGCATCGGCCGGCAGGTGGCGCACCTGCGCGCGCAGTACCCGCAGGTGCGCTTCGCGCAGTCGCCGCACTTCGGCCTGGAGCGCGAGATCTTCGAGTTGCTGGAGGGCCGCGTGGCCGACTTGCTGGAGGGCACCCCGGGCAGCCTGCTGCCCTGCGACGGCTGCAAGTACCGCGAGATCGCGCACGACCTGGGGCACGGCCACAGCCACGAACACACGCACGCCGCGGCGGCCGCGCCCGCGCCGACCCCCGAGGCGGTGGTGGCCCTCGCCGCGGGCGGGGCGCCGGTGCACCGGCACGCGCACGCCCCGCACGGGGCCGACCACGCCCATGGCGCGGCGCACCCGCACCCGCACCCGCACGAGACCGCCGCCGCATGAGCACCGTCAACACCGTCACCGAGCAGCTCACGCGCGCCGGCCAGGCCATCGAGCACGACAGCTTCGCCATCATCGATGCCGAGGCCGGCCCGCACCCCTACAGCGCGGCGCAGTGGCCCATCGTGCGCCGCATGATCCACGCCAACGCCGATTTCGAGTTCAACGGCCTGACCGACTTTCACCCGAAGGCGGTGGAGGCCGGCATCGCCGCCCTGCTGCGCGGCGGCGCGCCCGTGGTGGCCGACGTGGAGATGATCTGCTCGGGCCTGTCGCAGCCGCGCCTGGCCCACTTCGGCATGCGCACGCACCAGTTCATCAGCGACGCCGACGTGATCGCCCAGGCCCAGGCCGAGGACACCACGCGCGCCGTGCAGGCCATGCGCAAGGCGCACCGGCACGGGCTGCTGCAGGGGGCCGTCGTCGGCATCGGCAACGCGCCCACGGCGCTCATCGAGCTGGTGCGGCTGATCCGCGAGGAGGGCGTGCGCCCGGCGCTCGTGGTGGGCATGCCGGTGGGCTTCGTCTCCGCCGCCGAATCCAAGGACCTGATGGCCGGCGTGGACGCGGTGCCGTGGATCGTCATCCGCGGCCGCAAGGGCGGCTCCACGCTGGTGGTGGCCGCGCTGCACGCGCTGCTGGCGCTGGCTGAGGCCCGCCAGAAGGCCACGATGCCGGGGACGCCGTCGCCATGATGGAAAAGACCGTGCGCCGCGGCACGCGCACCGGCTTCACCACCGGGGCGTGCTCGGCCGCCGCCGCGCGCGCCGCGGTGCTGGGGCTGGTGCACGGCTGCGTGCCCGAGGCGGTGGACTGCCTGCTGCCCAATGGCGACGTGGTGCGCTTTGCCGTGAACGACGGCCGCTGCGATGGGCAGGCCGCGCATGCCATGGTCATCAAGGACGCGGGCGACGACCCCGACTGCACCGACAAGGCCCACCTGACCGCCGACGTGCGCGTGCTGCCCGGCGATGCCGGCGCGGTGCGGCTGGCGGGCGGCTTCGGCGTGGGCACCGTCACCATGGCCGGCCTGGGCCTGGCGGTGGGCGGCCCGGCCATCAACCCGGTGCCGCGCCAAAACATCGAAGAGAACGTGCGCGCCGTGGGCGAGGCGCTGCTCGCCCATGCGGGGCTGGAGGTCACCATCTCCGTGCCGCAGGGCGTGGACATGGCCAAGAAGACGCTCAACGCGCGCCTGGGCATCCTGGGCGGCATCTCCATCCTCGGCACCACCGGCATCGTCAAGCCCTATTCCACCTCGGCCTACCGCGCGAGCGTGGTGCAGGGCGTGCAGGTGGCGGCCACGCTGTGCCACGGCGTGGTGGTGCTCACCACCGGCGGGCGCACCGAGCAGTTCGCCATGAAGGAGCGCGCGCAGCTGCCCGCCGCCTGCTTCGTGCAGATGGGCGACTTCCTGCGCTACGCGCTCGACGAGGCCGTGGCCCAGGGGCTGCGCGAGGTCGTCATCGGCGGCATGGTGGGAAAGCTCACCAAGATCGCCCAGGGCGAGACCATCACCCACGCCAATCGCGCCGAGGTCGACACGCAACTGCTGGCCGAGCTGGCCGCCGGCATCGGCGCGTCGGCCGACGTGTGCGCCGAGATCGCCGCCGCCGAGACCGCGCGCTTCGCCGCCGAGCGCATGGAGGCGCTGGGCCTGGCCGCACCCTTTCACGCCGCGCTGGCCCGCGCGGTGGTGGACACCCTCATGGCCCCCGACCGCTACGGTGGCCGCTTCCAGCTCCAGGTGCTCGTCTGCGACTTCGACGGCCGCAAGATGGCCGAGGCCTGCTCCGCATGAACGCCCCCGACACCGTGACCGCCTTGACCACTGCCCCGACCGCCATGCCCGACCCCCAACCCTGCCGCATCATCGGCGTGCTCGACGACGGTGCGGCCAGCCTGGGCGCCACCGCGCTGGCCCTGCTGCGCCGCGCCGACCTGGTGGTGGGCGGCACGCGCGCGCTCGCGCTGTTCGAAGACGACATCGCCCCCGGCGCCACGCGGCGCGACCTCACGGGGCAGCTCTCCGCCGTGCCCGGCTGGATCGCCGCCGCGCGCGATGCGCAGCAGGCCAGCGTGGTGCTGGCCACGGGCGACCCGCTGTGCCACGGCATCGCCAGCTACCTGGCCTCGCGCCTGTGCATCGAGGCCATCGAGGTGATTCCCAACGTCTCCACGCTGCAGCTGGCCTGCGCCCGCCTGGGGCTGGCCTGGCAGGACGCGCGCATCGTCTCGGTGCATGCCAGGGATGCGGGCGAGTGGCAGCAGGGCGCGGCGCCGTCGCACGGCCTGTATGCGCTGGCGCAGGCCGTGCGCGCGCACGACCGGCTGGCGGTGCTCACCAGCCCCGACAACACGCCTGCGCGCATCGCCCGCCTGCTGGTGGCCGAGGGCCTGCAGGACGACTTCCAGCTCAGCGTGGCCGAGCGCCTGTGCACGGCCGACGAGCGCGTGTGCGCCGACCTGGCGCCGGCCGACGCGGCGCAGCAGGCCTTCGCCGACCCCAACGTGGTGCTGCTGGTGCGCACGCGCCAGCGGCCCGCGCCGGTGCGCTTCGGCCTGCCCGATGCGGCCTACCACCAGCGCCAACCGGACAAGGGCCTCATCACCAAGCAGGAGGTGCGTGCCGTGTCGCTGGCGCGCCTGCAGCTGCGCGCCGACAGCCGCGTGTGGGACATCGGCGCGGGCAGCGGCTCGGTGGGGCTGGAGGCCGCGCGCCTATGCCCCCAGGGCCATGTGTGGGCCATCGAGAAGAACGAGGCCGATGCGGCCATCGCGCGGCAGAACGTGCAGGCCTTCGGCGTCTCCAACCACACGCTGGTGCACGGCAAGGCGCCCGAGGGGCTGGATGCGTGGCCTGACCCGGATGCCGTCTTCATCGGCGGCTCGGGGGGCGAGCTGGCCGAGCTGATCGCGCTGTGCCTGAAACGCCTGCGTCCGGGCGGCTGGCTGGTGATGAACTTCGTCACGTTGGAGAACCTGGCGGCCGCTACGCAGGCCCTGCAGGCCGCGGGCGCCGCGTGGGACGTGCTGCAGCTGCAGGCCGCGCGCAGCAAGCCCATCCTGCACATGCACCGCATGGCGGCCGAGAACCCGGTGTGGATCGTCTGCGCGCAGGCCGTGGGCACGGAGGCCCCGGCAGCGTCGGTGGTGGAGGAGGGCGCATGACCGATACGACCCCGTCCAGCGCCGCCCTGGGCCGCCTCATCGGCGTGTCGCTCGGCCCCGGCGACCCCGGCCTCATCACCCGCGCCGCCTGGGCGCAGCTGCAGCGCAGCGATGCCGTGTGGACCTACCCGGCCCGCAGCACCAAGACGCCCAGCTACGCCTTCGACATCGTGCAGCGCGCAGGACTGATGCCGCCCGCCGTGCACCAGACGCTGCTGTTTCCCATGACGCACGACGGCGACAAGCTCGCCCGCGCCTGGGCGCGCGCCGCCGCCGCCGTGCTGCCCTGGCTGCAGGCCGGGCAGGACGTGCTGTTCCTGGTGGAGGGCGATGCCAGCACCTACGCCACCTTCGGCCACCTGGCGCGCACCGTGCGGGCGCTGGATGCGCGCATCGAGGTGCCGGTGATCGCGGGCGTGAACGCCTTCACCGCCGCCTGCGCCGCGCGCGGCATGCCGCTGGCCGAGCAGGACGACACCGTCGCCATCGTGCCCGCCGCCTACGGCGTGGGCGCGGTGGACCGCCTGCTGCCCGACTTCGACACCCTGGTGCTCATGAAGGTCAAGCCGCTGATGGACGAGCTCATCGACTGGCTCGTGCGGCGCGGGCTGCTGCCGCACACGCAGTTCATCGAGCGCGTGGGCGCGCCCGACGAGCGCTGCGTGAACGGCCCGGACCTGCCGGCCCTGCGCGGCACCAAGGTCAGCTACCTCTCGCTCATGGTGGTCAAGAACCCGCACCGCATCCGCGGCGAGCGCATCAAGGGCTGCCTCAAGAAATCCCTGCCCACCGATGTGGGCGCCTTCGTATCCGAACCGGAGCCTGCCGAATGAATTCCCCCGCCGCCACCCCCACCGTGGTGCTCTCCGCGCCCGCGCAGCCGCTGGAGGCCGTGCGCGTGTGCCTCGTCGCCATCACCCGCCACGGCGCCGCGCAGGCCGCGCAGCTGGCCCGCGACGTGCCGCAGGCCCATGTGTGCACTGCCGCTAAATTCGCCAGCGCGTTCGAGGGCCTGCCCAACACCCTGCGGGCCTACGAAGGCGCGCTGCGCGACGAGATCGCGCCGCTCTTCGCTGCCTACGACCAGCTGGTGTTCTTCGTCTCGCTCGGCGCCGTGGTGCGGCTCATCGCGCCGGTGCTGAAATCCAAGGACGAGGACCCCGGCGTGACGGTGGTGGACGACGCGGGCCAGTTCGTGATCCCCGTGCTGTCGGGCCATGTGGGCGGCGCCAACGACTGGAGCGAGCGCATCGCCGCGCTGATCGGCGCCACGCCCGTGCTCACCACCGCGTCGGACGTGGGCAAGACCATTCCCGTGGACATTCTCGGGCGCCACCTGGGCTGGCGCGTGGAGGCGCCCAAGATCAACATCACGCGCGTGTCGGCCCACGTCGTCAACGGCGAGCCCATCGCCGTGGTGCAGGAGGCCGGCCGCCGCGACTGGTGGAACCGCCCGACGCCGCTGCCCGCCAACATCGCCTGCTTCGACCGCCTGGGCGATGTCGATCTGGCGCACTACCGGGCCGTGCTGTGGGTCACCCATGCGCCGGTGCCGCCCGAGCAGTGGCAGGCCCTGCAAGAGCGCCTGGTGGTCTACCGCCCGCCGCTGGAAGGCGCTGCGGCATGACGGCGGCGCCCGGCACCGGTGGGCTGCGGCTGGCCATCGGCCTGGGCTGCGACCGCGGCACGCCCGAGGCCACCGTTCAGGCCTGCCTGCTGCAAGCCCTGGCGCAGGTGCCCGCCGACCTGCGCCACGTGGCTGCCGCCGCCAGCATCGCCGCCAAGGCCGACGAGGCCGCCTTTCTCGCATTGGCGGCGCGCCACGGCTGGCCGCTGCAGTGGTACACCGCCGCGCAACTGGCGGCCGTGCCCGTGCCCAATCCTTCGGCCACGGTGCTGCGCTACATGGGCACCCCGTCGGTCAGCGAGGCCGCGGCGCTGCTGGCGGCCGGTGCCGCGCACGACGCATCCGCCCTGCTGGTGGAAAAGCACCGGCTGCGCGGCGCGGACGGCCGCAACGCCACCGTGTCGATCGCGCGCATGGCGCACGCGGCCGGTTGATCCCTTCGTTCCGATTTTTCCCCTTCTTCACCCCAAAAGGCCCACACCATGCACATCGAAATCGGCATCCTTTCGCAGGACAAGATCGCCTTTGCCTCCGTCGCCGCCACGGCGCTGCTGGGCGCGCACGCGCTGCCCCTGCTCAAAAGCCCCACCGCCTGGCTGCGCACGGTGCTGGCGGCCTTTTTCTTCAGCGTGCTCATGCAGGTCTGGCACATGCCCGTGGGGCCGTCGGAGCTGCACTTCGTGGGCGCCATGCCCATCTACCTGCTGTTCGGCTTCATTCCCACGCTGTTCGGCTTCGGGCTGGGGCTGCTCGCCCAGGCCCTCGTGTTCGAGCCGCAGGACCTGGCGCACCTGGCCATCAACTTCCTGAGCCTGGCCGTGCCGCTGGTGGCCGTGCACCACGGCCTGGGAAAGCGCATGCAGCGCATCAGCGTGGCCAACGTGCTCAAGCTCGATGCCATGTACTACGCCGGCGTGACGCTCATGGTGGGCTTCTGGCTGTCCATCAGCAGCGATGCGGCGCCCGTGGCCGACTGGGCGCTGTTCGCCGCGTCGTACCTGAGCCTCGTGGCGGTGGAGCCGCTGCTCACCATCGGCATCACGCTCGGCGCCGCCCGCCTGCGCGGCCGCCGCTGGCTGGCCGCCTGCATCGACGAGCGCACGCTGCAGCGCGTCGCATCCCCCGCCCCGGCGGCCGCTGCGTGAGGGGCCCCGCGACCATGTCCGCAGGAAAGATCATGCTCGTGGGCATCGGCCCCGGCAGCACCGACCACATGACGGCGCGCGCGCGCGCCGCCATCGCCGAGGCCGACACCATCATCGGCTACGTCACCTACATCAAGCTGGTGGCCGATCTCATCGAGGGCAAGGAGATCATCCGCAAGTCCATGACCGAGGAGCTGGACCGCGCCATCGAATCGCTGGCCCGCGCCCGCGAGGGCAAGAAGGTGGCGCTCATCTCCTCGGGCGATGCGGGCGTGTACGGCATGGCCGGCCCCACGTTCGAGGTGCTGTTCCAGGCCGGCTGGACGCCGCCCGCCTTCGACGAGAACGGCGTGGTCGAGCCCGGCGGCATCGAGGTTGAGATCGTGCCCGGCGCCTCGGCCATCAACAGCTGCGCCGCCCGAGTGGGCGCGCCGCTCACGCACGACTTCTGCGCCATCTCACTGTCCGATCTGCTCACGCCCTGGCCCACCATCGCGCGCCGGCTCGATGCGGCCGCCCTGGCCGACTTCGTGGTCGCGCTCTACAACCCCAAGAGCGGCCGGCGCACGCGGCAGATCGAGGAGGCCCAGCGCCTCTTTCTGCGCCACCGCAGTCCGGACACGCCGGTGGCCATCGTCAAGAGCGCTTACCGCCGCCGCGAGCGCATCGAGTTCGCCACGCTGGCCACCATGTGCGATGCCGACATCGGCATGCTCAGCACGGTGCTGATCGGCAACAGCAACACCATCGTGCAGCACGGCCTCATGGTCACCCCGCGTGGCTATGCCAACAAGTACGACGTGGAAGGCGGCGGCGCCACGCGGGCCGGCGAGCGGCCGGGCCGGTCGCTCTCCACCGGCCTCAACGGCTGGCTGGAGAATCTGCAGCTCGACCACGCGGCCGGCGAGAGCATCGAGGCCCTGGCCCGGCGCCACCGCCTGCCGGTCGATTACATTCGCGACACCCTGGCCCAGCCCCTGGCGGCCGAGGCCGTCGCCACCACCGAGGAAGAGGCATGAGCCAGCAAGACCCCACCACCGCCACCGCCACGACCGCAGCGCCCGAAGGGGTGCGCGTGGCCATCCGGCCGAAGATCGGTGCCTACCGCCGCCACATCCTCATCTGCACCGGCCCGCGCTGTGCCGAAGACGGCCAGGCGCAGGCCCTGTTCGACAGCCTGGGCGACAAGTTCAAGGCCGCGGGCCTGAACGATGGCGAGCTGCGCGTCAAGCGCAGCCGCGTGAGCTGCTTCGCCGCCTGCAAGGGCGGGCCGGTGATGTGCGTGCAGCCCGACGGCACCTGGTACTACGACGTCACGCCCGCCAACATGGACCGCATCATCGAAAGCCACCTGGTGGGCGGCCAGCCGGTGCAGGACCTGGTGTTCCACCAGGGGCCATCCGGGGGCTGAACGGCGCGGGTGCGGCGGTCAAGGGGGGCCGGGCGGGCACCATGCGGCCGGCTTCACGGACCGGTGGCCAGCCTCTCCTGCAGGAACTCGATGAAACGCAGCGTTTTCGCCGGCAGGAGCCGCGTTTCGGTCAAGGCGTAGACCGGGACGGGTGTTCCGTACCAGCCGGGCAGGATGCGACGCAGGCGCCCTTCGGCCACATGGTCCGCGACGACGCCTTCCGCCAGCAGCGCGATGCCCTGGTCCAGCACGGCCAGGCTGCGGCACATCCCCACGCTGTTGACCTTGAAGCGCTGGCCGATAGCGACTTCCACGGTGGCCCCTCCCTCGTCGGCGTTCAGCACCCACGGGCCGAGCTTCGGAGAGCCGATGCACTCATGCTGTGACAGCGCGGCGGGGTCTGCGGGCTCGCCCGCTGCCTGCAGATAGCGGGGCGACGCGTACAGGTGGGTGGTCAGGCGGGCCAGCTGGCGCGCGACCAGCGTCGAGTCCGGTTGCTCGCCCATGCGGATGGCCACATCGAAGGGCTCGGCCACCAGGTCCACCCGGCGCGGGCTGAGGTCCAGATCGAAGGCGATGCCCGGATAGCGGCGGGCGAACTCCGCGATCAGCGGCGCCACATAGATGGTCGCAAAGTCCACCGGCAGCGAGGCACGCAGCACCCCGCTGGGCTGGGCCAGCAGGTCGCCCAACTGCTCGTGCGCGATCCGCGCCTCCTCGACGATGCGCCGGCAGCGCTCGTAGTAGATCTGTCCCGCTTCGGTCAGCTCGATCCTGCGGGTCGTGCGATGCAGCAGGCGCAGGCCGATCGATTTCTCCAGCGCGCCGATCCGCCGTGACAAGGTCGAGTTGGGCACCCCCGTCGCATCGCCGGCTGCGCGAAAGCTCTTGGCTTTCACCACCTCCACGAAAAGCGCCATGTCGTTCAAGTATTCGAGGGCCATTGCGTCAATTTTGGATCAATCATTCCCATCAAACCATCTTTATCTCATGGGTAGGTTAATCGAAGATGCAGCTTCGCAACCGGAGAAACCCATGACCGCCCTTTTCAGCCCTGCCACCGTCGGCCGCTACACCCTCTCGAACCGCCTCGTGATGGCGCCGATGACGCGTTCCCGCGCCGCGCCCGACGGCACGCCCACGGCCCTCGCGGCCACCTACTACGCGCAGCGCGCCGATGTCGGGCTGATCGTCTCCGAAGGCACGCAGCCCTCCGACGACGGCCAGGGCTACCTCACCACCCCCGGCATCTACACCGATGCCCATGTGGCCGGCTGGCAGGCCATCACTGCCGCCGTGCACGCCAAAGGCGCGCGCCTGTTCATCCAGCTCATGCACGTGGGCCGCATGTCGCACCCCGATAACACGCCCCACCACCGGCAGGCCGTGGCCCCTTCGGCGATCGCGCCCAGCGCGCCGATGTTCACGATGACGGGCATGCAACCCATCCCCGAGCCGCGCGCGCTGACCACCGAGGAGATTCGCCAGACCGTGGCGGACTTTCGCCTGGCCGCTCGCCGGGCGATCGAGGCGGGTGCCGACGGTGTCGAAATCCACGGTGCCAATGGCTATCTGGTCCAGCAGTTCTTCGCCCCGAGCGCCAACACCCGCACCGACCAGTACGGCGGATCGATCGAGAACCGAGCCCGTTTTGCGATCGAAGTGGCCACCGCGATCGCCGAGGAAATCGGCGCGGACCGTACCGCCATTCGCCTGTCGCCCGGCGCCCAGCTGGGGGGCATCGATGAGGGGCCCGAAGGGCCGGCCCTGTACCGCTACCTGAGCGCCGAACTCTCCCGGCTGGGCCTGGCTTATGTGCATGTGATGCACGTGGGCGACGAAGCCCTGGTGGCGGACATTCGCAAGCTCTGGCGCGGCACGCTCATCGTGAACCGCCCGGGGCGTGCACGCGAGCAGATCGGCACCGACCTGGCGTCGAGCCTGGCCGATCTGGAGGCCTACGGACAGATGGTGCTGGCCAACCCCGACTTCGTCGAGCGCCTGAAAACCAACGCCCCGATGAACGCGCCGGACCACAACACCTACTACGGCGGTGGTGCCAAGGGCTACACCGATTACCCGGGCCTGGGCGGCGCGGCCGCCTGAAACGGCGCGCCCCGCCATCGACACCTGCACAGGAGAACCTCCCATGACAACGACCCAACGCGCAGTCCTGATCCGCGCCTACGGCGGCGCGTCGGCCGCCGAGATCGGCGAGATCCCGAAACCCTCCGCCGGCGACGGCCAGGTGCTGGTCCGGGTTCGCGCGGCCGGCGTGAACGGCATCGACTGGAAAGTCCGCGAAGGCCTGGTCCAGAAGGCTTTCCCGATTCCCCTGCCTGCGGTGCTCGGCATCGAATTGGCCGGCACCGTCGAGGCCGTCGGGCCGGGGGCCTCGCGCTTTCGGGTCGGCGACCGCGTCATGGGCCCGCTGGGCCGGCTCGGCGCGTACACGGAATTCGTGCCGGTGGCCGAGGCGAACCTGGTGCACACGCCCGCGGGGCTGGACGATGTCCAGGCCGCCGGCATCCCCGTAGCGGCCGTCGCGGCCTGGCAGAGCCTGCACCAGGCGGGGCCCATCGCGGCAGGCCAGCGCATCCTGATCCACGGCGCTGCGGGAGGGCTGGGCGGCTATGCCGTGCAGTACGCCAAGCGGGCCGGCGCCGAGGTCTTCGCCACGGCCTCCGCAGCGCACCTCGACCATGTCCGAAGCCTGGGCGCGGACCACGTCATCGACCACCGAAGCGAGCGTTTCGAGTCGGTGGCGCAGGGCATCGGCCTGGTGCTGGACTACGTTGGCGGCGAGGCGCTCGATCGCTCGTGGGCCGTGCTGGCCGAAGGCGGCGCCATCGTCAGCGCGGCCGTGCCCGACATCGCCGCACGCACCCCTGCCGGCCGTCGCGGACTGTGGTTCGTGAACCAGGCGGACGCCGTGCTCCTGGCGCAGTTCGCGCAGGAAATTGCCCAAGGCTCGCTGATCTCGAAGCTGAGCGATACCGTGGGCTTCAACGGCATTCCGGCAGCCATCGAACGCAGTCGCACCGGCCCCCGCATCGGCAAGGTGGTGGCCGACTTCACGCGCTGACCGCTCCCCGGCCGCGAATGCCCGGGAGGCGAACGTCTTCGGCGGTGTATTGCGCCGGCCTTACCGCTGCGCCGGCGGGCGCGCCAGCCAGCGCACCCCCACCCCGGCCAGGTACAGCATCAGCGCCGAGGGCAGCGTGAACATCGACCCCCACGCGCCGATCATGAGCACCGAATACGCCGCGTCCGACAGCCCGGGGGCCGCGGCGCATTGCATGCCCGAGCCCTCGTTGCCTTCGCAGCCGAGCAGGCGCAGCAGCGGCCACGACAGCAAGAGCAGCAGCACCGGCGCGAGGCCGAGGACGATGCACAGCAGGCCGAACCAGCAGCGCACGGCGAAACGGCGCAGCGCGGCGGCCCTCATGCCGGGCCGTCCCCGTCCATTGCAGCCACCCCGCACCGCGCAGGGGCCGGCTGCGGGCCGTGCCTTCGCATCACTTCTTCGCGCCCAGCACCAGCAGCAGGCCGCCGACGGCGATGGCGCCGATGCCTACCCACAGCGGGATGTTGACGGTCTCCTTCTCCTTGGCCGAGATCTCCAGCGGACCGACCTTCACCACGGTGGTGTCCTTCGTGTAGCTGAAGCCGCCGTAGGCCAGGCCCAGGGCGCCGGCCACGATCAAAACGATGGCGATCAGTCGGGTGGGGTTCATGTGTCGTCGCTCCGCGTCAGGCGCGCCACCGCCGGGGTCAGCAGCAGCATGCGATGGGCGCCGGGTTTTCAAAAAAGGATCGCTGCGTGCGCCAGCAGCATAAGCGCTACAGGCTGGGGTGTTCAGGAAAGCTGGGTGCCGATGGGTTCTGTGTCGTTGGCACCGCACAGGCCCTGCTCGGTGCGATGCCCAGGCCGTCGTGGCGCACCGCCACTGCGAGATCGGGGCTGCCCGCCAAGGCATCGCAATGGCATGCAACGCTTCGCACGGCAGGCGCCCTGCGGAAACGATCGCGGCACGATGCAATCGATGGGTCTGCCGGTTGGTGCGGCGAACCACAACTCCAGAAATTTCTCTTTCCATGACCACACCCGTTGCGGCCCGCAACCCGGCCTTGCCCGCGCAGGCCGCGCCGTTACCGGTGCAAGAGGCAACCCCGCCGCCGCCAATGCATCGTGCGCCGGTGGAAACCGGCCCGCTCGCTTCCCGTGCCGTTCCACAGGAAGCCGGAGCGATGGCGCCTCGGCAATCACTGGCTGCGCGCCAGGGTGGGGCGCAGGCTTCCTCTTCCGGTGCCGCGGCCCGGGCCACCGAATCTGCCGTGCAGCGGCAGGCCCACGCGCTTTTCGAACGCGCCCGGAAAGCGTTGCTGGACCGCGTGGCGTTGAGCAGCGGCCAGTTTTCAGACATCGTGGCCCTGGCGGTGGATTCACGGATGGGCGAAGCCGAGCGGCGCGCACTGGCCGAGGCCCTGGCAGGGCATCCACGGGGTCTGTCGGCCTTGTACTCGCTGGAAAAAATGGAAGGGGCGACGGTCGAGGCCCTCTCGATCGTCGCAGCGGCGGTGGCTGGGCGTCATCGGTTCGATTTGGAAAAGCGCCGCATACCGGAGTTGCTCGCCCTGCCAGAGCCCGTGCGCCTTGCGGTAGCGCTCGCGCAGCAGGCGCTGGATGCAAAGAACATGCAGTTCCACGGTCGCCATCGCAGTGGCTTTTACCAGCTCGATCTGGCCCCCGCTAGCCATTCGCGGATGTTTGCGCAGGCAATGCGGCTTTTTGTGCCCCTTGCCACCCGCGAAGAGTTGGCCCGGCTGGTGGGCGAAGAATTCCAGCGTTGGAAGCCCGTCTGGGGCAGTTTCACCGAGATGACGCATTCGGACCCTGCAGTCCGTTTGCATGCGCTGCAGAAAATACTGGCTGGCATGCAGCTTCAACCGGTGCTCCAGCGTGTGGTCGATGGCGATCCCATCCACCGGGGTGCCCAGGCGCGCGCGACGCATCAGCAATGGGCCCTCGAAGCCGCGGTCATGTTCGGCGGCCTGCCACCCTCGGGGCTTGCGGCACTGGAGGGCTCCTTGCAGTCTTTGGCGCGACTGCACGCGCCCCTTTTGCGCCGGCAATTGACGGAGCGGCTGGCGTTGCCGGCCCATGCCGGTGACGATGCCCGCGACTATCTGCAATTTTCAGTGCCGTTTCACCGGCCGCACATGCGCAGCCTGGCCATCGCGCTGTATCCGCTGTTTGCGAGTCCTGCCCGGCCTCCTGCGGAATTGCTGAAGATCCTGGGCTCGTCCGATCTCAAGAACAGCCATTGGCTGCACCGCGCGTTGAAGGATCTGCTCCTGCTGGCGGACAGCGAGTGCGATCTCTCTCATGAGGAGCGCCGCCAGCTTCTGGAGCATGCGCTGCCTCCCGGTGCAACGGTGTCACCTTGTCGTGGCTTTCTCGACAACCTGCGTTCTATCGCCATCGCGGTGCAGTGCGCCACGGGAGAGGATGCGCAGTCTTCCATGGTGCTCGACAAGCTGACCGATCTGGCGCGATCCCCGGACAGGCCTGCATCGATCAAGGACGCCATTGCACCCGTGCTGCGTCTTGCGATGCCGGGAGTGGGAGCCCAGGACGCGGGCCCTGAAAGCCTGGTGGCCTGGAAGGCGTTTCTCTCTTCCTGGCGGCAACCCGAAGCGCTGATCGTCCATGCGCAGAACATCCGCTCCAACCTCGACGAGGACGAGGGGAAAGAGGCGGTCCTGAACGCATTGAATGGGTTTGCCGACAGCGCCGTCTGGTCGCGGGACGGGCTCGCCCAGTTCCGGGCCATGCGTTACGCCACCAACGCATCGCCCCATCTGGCCGAGATCGAGAAGCAGGCTCCCGAGGCCTATGCGCAGTGGAAGAAGCCAGCGGTACTGGAGACTGTTGCACAGGCATTCGCCGTCGAGGACACCGACCACCCGGAAGATCTGCTGCTGTGTGGAACCGACGTTGCGAGTTGCCAGAGCGTCAATGACGACGCAATGCGCAGCAAGGCCCTGATGGGCTATGTGATCGATGGGAAATACCGCATGCTGATGGCCCGGGCACCCGACGGCACCATCGCTGCCCGGCGCATGGTCCGGCTTCTGCTGGACGAGGCGACGGGACGGCCGGTTCTGTATGTCGAAAAGCTGTATGCCAACACGGGCATAGAGGCCGACAGTCCGGCAGACAAGGCCTTGGTGCAACTCGCCCGGTGCAAGGCCGACGCCATGGGGTGCGCGCTGGTGTGCGCCGCCTCCGGGAGCAACGAAGAGGACGAGACGTTGCCAGCCTATGAGGGCTTACTGAAGTCTCTCGGCAGTCCGGCGCCTTTCGAGTACGTGGACGCGGACCACATCGACGCGGACGACGAAGAACAAGATGAAGGCGGAGTCGTCAAGGGCGGCAGATACACGGTGGAAAACGCCTATCGGCTGCAGTGAGGCTGCGCCCCACCCCGGCGGCCGCTCAGCGCGGCCGGTGCATCTTGAACAGCTGCTCCGGCCCCACCGTGAAATAGTCCGCCGGGCCGCCCGCGCGCAGGATGTGACCGGCATGGGCCGTGTCGTACACCCCGTCCTTGAGTAGCGCGCGGTCGATGTGCACCGCCACCACCTCGCCCAGCACCAGCCAGGTGGGCACCTTCTCGCCGTCCGCGCCCTCGAGCTGCACGATCTGCGTGCGGCGGCATTCCATGGCCACCGGGCTTTCGGCGACGCGGGGCACGGACACGATCCGCGAGGCCGCGGGGGTGAGGCCACCGAGCGTGAACTCGTCCACCTCGGGCGGCACGGCGGCGCAGGTCCGGTTCATGGCCTCGGCCAGCGGGCGGGTGGCCAGGTTCCAGACGAACTCGCCCGTGGCCTCGATGTTGGCGAGCGTGTCCTTGGCGCCGATGCTGGCGAATCCGATGATGGGCGGCGTGTAGTTGAAGGCGTTGAAGAAGCTGTAGGGCGCCAGGTTGAGCACGCCGGCCGCGCTGCGCGAGGCGATCCAGCCGATGGGGCGCGGCCCCACGATGGCGTTGAAGGGGTCGTGCGGCAGGCCGTGGCCCTGGCGCGGCTCGTAGCTGTGGATGCCGGAGGCGGCCGGGGCGGCGTCGTGGGGGGAGGTGGCGGTCGTCATGCCTGCACGATACACAAACGGTTTCGGATTCGCCGGCCAGGGTATTTGCTATTATTTTTATAGCTATCAGGGCAATCAATCTCCCGGCGTGCGGCCTGAAAGGTTCGAAAAGGCTGCGAACGCCCCCTTCACCACCCGCCCGGGCACCTTCAGTCCAGCAGGCAGGCGGCCACCGCGCCCAGCAGCTCGCCCAGGTCCGCCACCGGCACGGCGCCGGGCAGGGCGATGTCGCCGTGCAGCACGTACACCGGCTTGCCCCACTTGAGGCCCAGCGCCATCTCCGACAGCGTGCCCATGCCGCCGCCCACGGTCACCAGGCAGCGGCTGCTGCGCGCGATGAGGGCGTTGCGCATCTCGCCCATGCCGGTGGGAACGGCCACGCTGAGCCATTCGTTGGCGTGGCGGTCGTCGTCCTCGGGCAGCAGGCCGATGGCGATGCCGCCCGCGTCGTGCGCGCCGCGCGAGGCCGCGGCCATCACGCCGCCGCGCCCGCCGCAGACGATGGCCATGCCCGCGGCCGCCAGGTGGCGCCCCACGGCGTAGGCGGCCTGGCATTCGCGCACGCCGCCGTCGCCGGGGCCGATGACGCCCACCGGCTGGGCATGGCGGCGCGGGCCGCGCTGGCGGGCGGCCAGCCGCGCCAGCGCCTCAACGGTGGTTTCGGGAAGCATCGCGCTCCCGTTGGCGGGTGGCCACATCTCCAACTCCCATCACGATCACACACACGACCATGAGCACCAGCGAGAGCGCCGCCGCCATGGAAAAGTCGTTGCCCCCGTCGCTGACCTGCGCGAGCAGCATCAGCGGCAGGATGTTCAGCTGCGTGCCCACCAGCGCCAGCGCGGTGCCGTAAGTGCCCATGGCCAGCGCGGCCACGGTGCAGGCGCTGGCGAGCACGGAGGGTGCCACCTCGGGCACCACGGTGTCCCAGAACGCGCGCAGCGGCGTGGCGCCCAGCGTGCGCGCGGCGGCCAGGGGCCGCAGGTCCAGGTGCGCGAACACGGGGTACAGCGACAGGGCCACGCGCGGCACGAGGTAGTAGGCATAGGCCAGGCCCAGGCCGCCCACGCTGTAGATCCAGCCGCCCACCACGGCGGGGTCGGCGCCCAGCCGGGCGGCCAGCTGCGTGACCAGGCCCGCGCGGCCGAACGCCAGGATGAAGCCGTAGGCGATCACCAGCCCCGAGAAGGCCAGCGGCAGCCCCAGCATCGCCATGAGCCAGCGGCGCCGGCCCTCGGGCTGGCGCGCCAGTTCGAGGGCCAGGCAGCTGCCCACCACGGCCGACACCGCGCCGCTGCCCAGCCCCAGCAGCAGCGTGTTGCGCAGCGCGCCCGCGAACAGCGGGTGGTGTAGCAGCCGCCCGAAGGCCGCGCCGTGATCGGCCAGGGCCTCAGGCAGCAGCGCCGCCAGCGGCACGGCCAGAAAGAGCGCCATGAAGGCCCAGGCGGGCCAGGCACCGAATCGCCGCATGGCGTTCAGCGGCCCACGGTGGCCTCGGCCCAGAGGCGGTCCACCTCGGCCTTGCGCGCGGAGGCCTTCACCACGTCCAGCGGGCGGATCTGCGGCGCGGCGGGCATCTTCGCGGCGATGTCGGCGGCCAGCGGCACGCCCGGCACGGCGGGGCGCACGAAGCCCTGGGCGAACAGCGCCTGGCCGGCCTGGCTCATGGTGAAGTTCAGCCACAGCTTGCCGGCGTTGGGGTTGGGGCCGTTCTTGACGAGGCTGATGGCATAGGGCGCGGCCACGCTGGCCTCGCGGGGGATCACCACCTCCAGCGCATCGCCCATGCCGTCCACGTGCTTGGCCTTGAGGCCGTCGTTCTCGTAGCCGATCCAGATGGGGATCTCGCCCTTGAGGAACTTGGCGTACGGCGTGGTGCCCTCCACGCGCAGCACGTTGCCGGCCGCATGCAGGCGGCCCAGGTAGTCGGTGCCGGGCTTGACGTCGTCCACGCTGCCGCCCATGGCGTAGGCGGCGGCAAACGCCACCACCTGGCCCACGCCGGCGGTGCGCGGGTCCAGGTACACCACGGCGTTGCGGTACTCGGGCCGCAGCAGGTCGGCCCAGCCGGTGGGCACGGTCTTCACGAGCTGGCGGTTCACCAGGAAGGCGATGTTGAGCGTGTGGATGGTGAACCAGCGGCCTTCGGCCTCGCGGAACACCGGTGGCAGGTGCTCGAAGTTCACCGGCTTGAACGGGGCCACCACGTCCTTGGCGGCGGCGTCCACGGCCGAGGCCGCGAAGTAGTAGGCGGTGTCGGCCTGGGGGCGGCGGCGGGTCTTCTCCAGCGCCAGCACGGTGGCGGCCGAGCCGATGTCGTTGTAGGTCAGCTCGATCTCGGGGTAGCGCTTCTTGAACTCGCGAAACAGCGCCTTCCAGTTCGCCCATTCGGGGCCGGTGTCGAACGACACGCACAGGCCTTCCTTCTGCGCGGCCTGGTAGAGCGCCTTCTCGCCGGCGTACAGCTCGGGGCCGTCGAACGAGAAGGCGGCGGGCGCGAGGGCGGTCAGCGGCAGGGCGCCGGCGGCCTGGATGAGTTGTCTGCGTTGCATGGGGAAATCTCCGAAAGGGTCGGTGGGAATGCGGGGAATCGGATGGGGGCGGGCAGCGCCGCGCGGTCAGTCGTCCAGCAGGCGGATGTGCTCGGGCGCGATGGCGACGGCGGCCTGGGCCGGCTGCGGCGACTCGGCCAGCAGCGGCGTGGGCGCGCCGGGCACCGCGAAGTCGTAGCGCGTGGTGCTGCCCAGGTAGCGCAGCGCGCCGGTCCGACCCTCCAGGCGGTTGACGGCGCGCGGGGCCGGGTCGGGCCGCACGTGCTCGGGGCGCACCAGGGCGTGCACGGCCTGGCCCGGGGCGCGCGGGCCGGTGGGCGTGCAGAGCGTCGCAAAGCCCAGGTCGATGCGGTCCGGCCCCGCCACGGTGGCGGGCCAGACGGTGGACAGGCCCACGAACCGCGCCACCGCGCGGCTGGCGGGCGCCTCGTAGAGCTGGCGCGGCGTGGCGAACTGCAGCAGGCGCCCGTCCTGCAGCAGGGCCACGCGGTCGGCCATGGCCAGGGCCTCTTCCTGGTCGTGCGTGACCAGCAGCGTGGTCGCGCCGAAGCGCCGCTGCAGCTGGCGGATCTCGTCGCGCAGGTGGCCGCGCACGCTGGCGTCCAGGGCGGACAGCGGCTCGTCCAGCAGCAGCGCGCGCGGGTCGATGGCCAGCGCGCGCGCCAGGGCCACGCGCTGCTGCTGGCCGCCCGACAGCCGCGCCACCGGGTGCGCGGCGCGGTCGGCCAGGCCCACCGTCTCCAGCAGCGCCAACGCGCGGCGCCGGCGTTCGGGGGCCGGCACGCCGCGCATGTGCAGGCCGTAGGCCACGTTGTCGATCACCGGCAGGTGCGGGAACAGCGCGTAGTTCTGGAACACCATGCCGATGCCGCGGCGGTGCACCGGCGTGTGGGCGAGGTCTTCGCCGGCCAGCAGGATGCGCCCGCCGTGGCCCGCGCCCTGCAGGCCCGCGACGAGCTGCAGCAGCGTGGACTTGCCCGATCCGCTCGGGCCGATGACCGCCACCAGCTCGCCGGTGGCGACCTCCAGGGACACGCCGTGCAGCCCGTGCGGGCTGTCCGGGTAGCGGTAGTGGACGTCTTGGAGAACGAGGCTCATGGGCGGTGTTTCACGAGGGACGAGGAAAAGAGCGCCGCCGAACCCGCCAGCACCAGCAGCACCACCGTGGCCGCGCAGGCGAAGCCGGTGGCGCCGTAGAAGGCCTGCAGCAGCAGCACCGGGTACGTGCGGCTCTGGAAGCCCGCCAGCAGGTTGGACAGGTTGAACTCGCCCACCGACAGCGCCGCCACCATCACCAGCCCGCTGAGCAGGCTCTGGCGCAGGCTGGGCAGCACCACGGTGGTGAACTGGCGCCAGCCCGAGGCACCCAGCGTGGCGGCGGCGGCCTCCAGCCGGGCCAGGTCCTGGTGGCGCAGGTCGGCCAGCAGCGTCTGGGTGAGGTAGGGCAGGGTGGCGACGGCGTGCGCGGCGATCAGCAGCGGCAGCGAGCCCAGCCAGGGCAGGGCGTCGGTGTTGAACACGATCACGTAGCCGAACGCCAGCGTGACCGGCGGCACGGCGATGGGCAGCGCGCTCACCAGCCGCGCCATGCCGGCGCGGCCCCGGCGGGCGCCGTGGTACAGCGCATGGGCCAGCGGCAGCGCCAGCACCGTGTTGATGGCGCAGGCCGACAGCGCCACCAGCAGGCTGGTGCCGAAGGCTTTGCGGAACGCGGGGTCGGCCCACAGTTCGGCGTACCAGCGGCCGGTCAGTCCCGTGGGCAGCAGCGTGTTCGTCCAGCGCTCGCCCACGCTGCCCAGCAGCAGCAGGGCGATGGGCAGCAGCAGGTAGGCGGCGTAGAGCAGGGCGGCGGCGCGGACCAAGGGGTGACTCCGGTGGAGGGGACGGGGCGAGGGGCTTTGCAGGCACCGGGCGACCCGGCATACTTTCCTGAAGCGCCACATTGCCGATGGCGGTGTGGAAGATTCATCAAAATTCTAGGAATAACGGTGCCATCGATGGGTGAAACCTGGATGACGTTGCTTGAGCAAAAGGAAAGTGTTTTTCACATCCGTGTCATGCGGGCCGGCTGCGTTGCCGCCCGGGGCGCTGTCCAGGGGGCCGCATGAAGCGCACCTGTCCCACGATCCAGGAGCTGCTGGCGTTCGATGCCGTGGCGCGGTATGAAAGCCTCACGCTGGCCGCGCAGGCGCTGTGCGTCACGGTGAGCGCGGTCAGCAAGCAGGTGGCCGGGCTGGAGGCCTTCATCGGCCGGCCGCTGCTGCAAAAAAGCGGGCGCGGCGTGCAGCTCACGCCCCAGGGCCACGTGTATTGGCAGAAGGTGGCGGGCGGGCTGCGCGCCATCGAGGCGGCCACCTTCGAGGCCCGGGCGGGTGATGCGGGGGCGGGGTTGCTCACGCTGGCCAGCGTGCCCACCTTCCTCACCAAGTGGCTGATCCCCCGGCTGCCGGCCTTTCGCCAGCAAAGCCGCCAGGTCACCCTGAGCTTCAGCCGCCACCTGGAGCCCACCGACGGCATGCCGCCCGGCGTGGACGCGGCCATCCGCTACGGGCCGGACGGCTGGCCCGGCGTGGTGTCCGAATACATCGCGGGGCGCGAATTCGTGCTGGTGGCGGCGCGCACGCTGGTGGACGCGCACCACCGCATCGCCCGGCCCGAGGACCTGCTGGGCCACACCTTGCTGCACCACGAAAACGCGCCCACCGCCTGGCGCCAGTGGGCCGCGCAGCACGGGGTGGCTGCGGCGCACACGGCGGCGGGGCCGCGCTTTGCGCAGTACGCGCCGCTCATCCAGGCCGCGCTCGCGGGCCTGGGCATCGGCCTGGTCCCCCGGGTGCTGGTGCAGGAGGAACTGGCCGAGGGGGCGTTGGTGAGCCCCTGCGGCGAGCCCGTGGCCATCGACCAGGGCCACTACCTGTGCTACCACCCGGGGCGGCTCAAGCTGCCGGCGTTCGCGGCGTTCCGCGAGTGGCTGCTGGCCGAGGGTCAGCGATCGCGCGGCCCCGTGGGCTGATCGATCGCGCGCGGGGCGCTACCCCGGGCCCAGGCCCGCGGGCGACTGCAGGCCCAGAAAGCGGGCCGGGGGCATGCCCACGGCCCGCCGCACCATGGCGCTGAAGGCGCTGGCGCTGTAGCCCAGTTCGGCCGCGATCTGCCCCACGGGCAGCCGCTCGGCGGCCAGCGCCACCGCCTTGGCCAGGATCACCTGCTGGCGCCACTGCGTGAAGGTGCTGCCCAGTTCGGCGCGGAACAGCCGCGCCACAGTACGCGGGCTGGCCCCGGTGTCGCGCGCCCAGTCCTCCAGGGCCTCGTGGCGCGTGGGGTCGGCCAGCACGGCCTCGCACAGGTGCAGCAGGCGCTTGTCGCGCGGCAGGTCCACGCCCAGGCGCAGGGCGGCGGCGCGGCGCAGCTCCTCGCAGATCAGGGCGCTCAGGTGGCGCTCGCGCCGCAGCAGCTCGGGCGTCGGGGGCGTGGCGCTGTCGTCGGGCTCGGAGGGCATCTCGCACACCAGGGCGCGCAGCAGCGGCGACACCTCCAGCACGCGGCACTGGCGCCAGGCCGCGTCGTCCGCGCGCGCCGCGCCGATGGGCACGCCCGGCCCGCAGCGCCCGCGCGGCTGGTGGAAGTACAGCGTGCGCAGGTCGGCGTCCTGCACCATGGTCACGGCATGCTCCACGCCGGGCGGAATCCACAGCGCGCGAGAGGGCGGCACGATGTAGGTGCCCTGCGCGGCGGTGAGGCGGATCACCCCCGTGGTCGAGATCGCCACCTGCGCCCACGGGTGGCTGTGGGGCAGCACCTGCGTGTCGGCGGGCAGCCAGCGGGCCTTGGCGCGCACCGGGCGCGTGCCGGCGGGCACGAACAGGTCGGGCGTGAGCGAGCTGACGTACGACACCGCGCGGCGCGGGCGCGGTGCGGCGCTGGGGGCCGGCGCGGGAGTGGAATGGGCAGTGCTTGGCATGATCGCGACAGAAGTTGGCAGTCTATCGTCAACCTGCCGCCGCGCCGCTGCCTAAGATCGCTGCCATGACCTCCACCGCATCCCCCCACCCCGCAGCGCCCGCCGGCACGCTGCGCCAGGACGCCCGTACCATCGGCCTCATCGGCCTGGCCCACGGCTCCTCGCATTTCTTTCACATGCTGCTGCCGCCGCTGTTTCCATTCCTGATCGCGGAGTTCGGCTTCAACTACTCGGAGCTGGGGCTGCTGGTGTCGGTGTTCTTCGTGATCTCGGGCGTGGGCCAGGCGCTGTCGGGCTTTCTGGTGGACCGGGTGGGCGCGCGCCCCATCCTGTTCTTCGCGCTCTCCAGCTTCGCCGTGGCGGGCATCGTGGCCGGCACGGCGCAGGGCTACGCGGGGCTGATGCTGGCGGCGGCGCTGGCGGGGCTGGGCAATGCGCCCTTCCATCCGGTGGACTTCACCATCCTGAACAAGCGCGTGTCGCCGCAGCGCCTGGGCCATGGCTTCTCGGTGCACGGCATCTCGGGCAACCTGGGCTGGGCCACGGCGCCGGTCTTCATGGCCGGCATCGCCACGGCCACCGGGTCGTGGCGCACCGCCTGCCTGTGCGGGGCCGCGCTGGCGGCGGTGGTGCTGGCCATCATGGTGTGGCAGCGCGACGCGCTCGATGACCGCCAGGGCGCCTGGGCCCACGCGCCCAAGCCCGGCACCGCCGGCGCGCCGGGCGCTGCGGCCGTGGCCGAGCACCCCATGGCCTTCCTCAAGCTGCCCTCGGTGTGGCTGTGCTTCTCGTTCTTCTTCTGGACCACCTGCGCCCTGAGCGCCATCCAGAGCTTCGCCAGCCCCGCGCTGCAGCAGATGTACGGCCTGCCGCTGGCGGTGACCTCCATGGTGGTCACGGGCTACATGCTGTGCGGCGCCGCCGGCATGGTGGTGGGCGGCTTCCTCGCCGGCCGCGTGGCGCGGCTGGAGGGCATCATCACCGTGTGCCTGCTGGCCACCGGCGTGCTGCTGCTGCTGGTGGGCACCGGCTGGCTGCCCGGCATGGGCGCCGTGGCGTTCGCCGCCATCGCGGGCCTGGGCACGGGCCTGGCGGGCCCCTCGCGCGACATGCTCATCAAGCGGGCCGCGCCCCCCGGGGCGACGGGCCGGGTCTATGGCACGGTGTATTCGGGCCTGGACCTGGGCTTTTGCGTGGCAGCGCCGATCTTCGGCGCGCTGCTGGACTGCGGCGCGGCGCACGGGATCTTCTATGGATCGGCCGCGGCGCTGGTGCTGGGCGTGGCCTCGGCCGGCGTGGTCGGTGCGGGCGTGGCGGCCCGGGCCCGCGCGGCCCGGCCCATGGCCGCCTGACGCGGGGCGCCAGCAGGAAGGGTTCCGAGCCTTTCAGGGCTCCAGGGCAGATTCCACTAGGGCATATTGCTATTAAAATCGTAGCAATGTGCTTTGGGGCTCAGAACGCTTCGGTATCCACCTCGGCCTGTGCTTGGGGCGGGTAGCGGTCGCCCGCCATGGCGCGGTCATGGACGAGCGCATCGAGCTGCGCCAGCAGTTCGGGCGGCAGTCGCACATCCGCCGCGCCCAGGTCGTCGCGCAGGTGCGCCACGCTCGTGGTGCCGGGAATCGGGATGATCTCCGGCCCCTGCGCCAGCAGCCAGGCCAGGGCCAGCTGCGCGGGCGTGCAGCCGGCCTCGCGGGCGAGGGCCTCGTAGGCGCCCAGCAGCCGCAGGTTGGCCGCGTAGGCCTCGGGCGCGAAGCGGGGCATCGTGCGGCGGATGTCGCCCGGCGCCAGCGTGGACACATCGCGCAGCGCGCCGCCCAGGAAGCCCCGCGCCAGCGGGCTGAACGCCACGAACGCCGTGCCCAGCTCGCGGCAGGCCTGCAGCACGGCGATCTCGGGGTTGCGCGTGCACAGCGAATATTCGGTCTGCAGCGCGGTGATCGGGTATTCGGCGTGCGCGCGGCGCAGCGTGGCCGCCGACACCTCCGACAGGCCCACGCCGCGGATCTTGCCCTCGCGCACCAGGTCGCCCAGCGTGCCCACGCTGTCTTCGATGGGCACGCGCCGGTCCCAGCGGTGCAGGTAGTACAGGTCGATCACGTCCGTGCGCAGCCGGCGCAGGCTGGCCTCGCAGGTCGCGCGCAAGGTGGCGGGGCGGCCATCGATCACGCGCACCAGCTTGCCGTCGCCGTTCGCGTCCACGCCCTGCATGCCGCACTTGCTCGCCAGCGTGATGCGCTGGCGGTGCGGCGCGAGGATCTCGCCCACCAGCGTTTCGTTGGCCCCGAAGCCGTAGAGCGCCGCGGTGTCGAACAGCGTCACGCCCTCGTCGAGCGCGGTGAGCAGCACCCGCTCGGCCTGCTCGCGCGAGGCCGGCACGCCGTAGGCATGGCTGAGGTTCATGCAGCCCAGGCCGATGGGGTGGACCTGGAAGGGGCCGAGGGAGCGGGGGGTGGTGGGCATCGAATGGCGCTGGTGTGCGAAGCGGAAGGTGGCGTGACGGTAGCGGCCGGGCAGGCACCGGTCAATACACGATGCGCGCCACCGCACGCAGCGCTTCGGGCGTGGCCCCGCCCCAGCCGAAGAACTCCAGGTACGCGGGAATCATCTCGAACAGCATGTCGGTGCCCTGCTGCACCGGGCAGCCCCGGGCCATCGCGGCCTGCAGCAGCGGGGTGTGGGCCTGCGCCATCACCACCTCGCCCACGAAGGTGCCGGGGGCGATGCGGTCCACGTCGAAGGGCAGGGGGTCGTCCTCACGCATGCCCAGGGGCGTGGCGTTGACGACCAGGTCGAAGCCGGCGGGGTCGTTGCGGCCCACCACCGTGCGCAGGGCGGGGTAGTGCTGCCGCAGCCGGTCGGCCAGCGCCTGCGCGCGGTGGCCGTCCACGTCGAACAGGGCCAGCTCGGACACCCCTGCGGCGGCCAGCGAGGCGGCGATGGCCGACCCGACCCCGCCGCTGCCGGACACCAGCGCGCGCCGGTCCGCCAGGGCCAGGCCCTTGCGCTGCACGCCGCGCACGAAGCCCGCGCCGTCGAACTGGTCGCCCAGCAGCGTGCCGTCGGGTAGGCGCACGATGGCGTTGCAGGCCCCGGCGATGCGCGCCGTGGGCGTGAGCGCATCCACCAGCGCCAGCGTGCTCACCTTGTGCGGCATGGTCACCAGCGCGCCGTGCCAGTTGGTCATGCGGCGCAGCACCTGCAGCGTGGCGGGGTAGTCCTCGGCCTGCACGCCCATGGGCACCACCAGCGCGTTGATGCCCTGCTGCGCGAACCACGGGTTGTAGATCATCGGGGCCTTGAAGGCCTCGGTCGGGTAGCCCAGGTGGGCGATCAGGCGGGTGCTGCCGTTGATGGTTTGCTGTTGCATGGGGAACGATGTGGGCCGATTGCCGTGGGTCTTTCAGCGGCCGCGCCCGTGGCCGCGCAGGGCTTCCTGGCGGGCCTGTTCGTATGCGGCCTTGGACAGGGGCTGGGCATCGGGCTGGCCCAGGTCCTGCGTGGGAATGCGGAAGGTCTCGCGCGCCGACCACGCGGCCAGCGCCGCGATGGCCGTCACGCCGAATGCGATCGCGCCCACGGTGGCCGGCACGTTGGTGGAGCCGGGCGGCGCCACGGCGGCGAACAGCGCGGGCAGCAAGGCGGTGAGCGTGGTGCCCACGTTCTGCGAGATGGCCATCGAGGTCACGCGGGTGCGGGCCGGGAACAGCTCGGGGTAGAAGCTCGGGAACACCGCGTTGTAGCCCTGGTACACCACGCCCCACATGAGCAGCGACATGCCGATCGCCATCGGCACGTGGTGGATGCTGATGGCATGCAGGTACAGGAACGCCAGCAGCCCCGACAGCAGCGCGCCCACGATGATCGGCGGGCGCCGGCCGATGCGGTCCGACAGGTTGCCCACGTGCGGGATCACCAGCACCGCGACGATGTTGCCCAGCACCGGAATCCACAGGTACACGCTCTTGTCGAAGCCCACGCCATAGCCCGGCTGCACGGCATAGGCCGCGCCGAACACCGTCGCCACCACCGGGATTACGTTCATGAGCGCCATGCAAACCACGCGCAGCATGTTCGGCCCGTTCTCCTGGAAGGCCTGCACGATGGGCGCGCGCGGCACGGCGCCCTGCCGGCGCTCGGCGGTGAACACGGGGGTTTCCTGCACTTCGCGGCGGATGTAGTAGCCCACCAGGATCACGATGAAGCTCAGCAGGAACGGCACGCGCCAGCCCCAGGTGTTGAACTGCTCGGCCGGCAGGAAATACGCCAGCGGCAGGAACACCGCCGCCGCCAGCACCTGCCCCGCCTGCACGCCCTGCAGCGCGAAGCTGGCATAAAAGCCCCGCCGCCCGGTCGGCGCGTGCTCCAGGATCATCGAGCTGGCCCCCGAGATCTCGCCGGCCACCGCGAAGCCCTGGATCAAACGCAGCACCACGAGCATCGCCGGGGCCAGCAGGCCGGCCTGCGCATAGGTGGGCAGCAGGCCCACGGCCAGGGTGGAAAAGCCCATCAGGAACATGCACAGCACCAGCACCTGCTTGCGGCCATGGGTGTCGCCCCAGTGGCCGAGCACCAGGGCCCCGATGGGCCGGGCCACGTAGCCCACGCCGTAGGTGGCGAGCGAGGCCACGATGGCCGCCGTCGGGTTGCCTGCGGGAAAGAAGATCTGCGGAAAGATCAGCGATGCGGCGGTGGCGTAGATGAAGAAGTCGTAGTACTCCAGCACCGAGCCGATCCAGCCACTGGCGGTGGCCTTGCGCGTTTGCTGTAAGCCGCTGTCGGCGGCGTGGTGGTCTGGCATGGGTTTGTCTCCCCTGTTGGAATGGTTGGATGGACGCAAAAGCCTGCGTTGGGCGTTTGGCGGAGCATCTCATGCCTTGGGGTGCCTTTTGGCCATCCGTGCATGGCGGGTGGCGCCGGCCGGCGGTGCATCAGGCCTTGCGTTCGAGTTCCCTGGCGTACCGGTGGCTGGCAATGCCCAGGACGATGCCGAAAACGATGAACCCCAGCCCGAAGGCATGGCCGAAACTGAACCATGACCCTTTGCCGCTACCGGAAAAGGCGATGAACAGGGCCCCGGCGAAGATGAAGAACAGGGGCGCGAGGAACCGGTTGCGCCGCTGCGCGGCCAGCACCACGCTGCTTTGCGCGACCTGCGAATCCAGCGTGCGCGCCTTGGTCTCGCAAGGGCCCTGGCTGCAGCAGATGGAATGGCCCAGGTCCTTGGCGCAGGCCGGGCAGACCCCCTTGTTGCAGGCGCGGCAGGTGCCCACGGCGTCGGCGGCCTGGTGTACGAAGCACTTCATGGATTCTCCTGGTGGGTGGTGGCCCTTGGGTCAGACTTTAGCGTTGCAGGCGACGCGGTCCCAGGCGTCATGCCCCCTCGGCTGGACGCGGCGGGGCGGCGTCGATGGGCGCCCAGCCTGCCACGGATTCCAGCGTGGCCTGGGCGGAGAAGGCCGTGGATCGAGCTGCAAAGACTTGCTGGTAATGGAGGGTGGCCCCCTCCCATCGGAAGTCCTGCGCAAAGCCCTTGGCCAGCACCTCCAGCCGGGCGATCTTCCACCTGTCCACGTCGATCAGCGCAGCGCAGGTGATGGGCCCCGTGGCGTAGTCGGTGGTCAGCCATTCCTGCGTGGCCAGAAAGCGCGAGTCGGGCGACCACAGGAGGGGCTGGCCGAAGATCCGGTGCGGGATGCCGCGGCCGTCGATCGACAGGCGAAAGTACTCGGGGCCGAATCGGATCTCGCCTTCGAAGCGCAGCACCGCCCGGTGGGTTCCGTCCGGAGAACGTGCCATGTTTTGAATCGCTGCAAGGGGCCGGCCTTCGGCCGCCCGCGTCACAGCGCGAAGATCTTGCCCGGGTTCAGGATGTTCTTCGGGTCCAGCGCGCGCTTGATGGCCCGCATCATGTCCACCGCGCCCGCGCCGGTCTCGTCCAGCAGGAAGCCCATCTTGTGCAGGCCCACGCCGTGCTCGCCCGTGCAGGTGCCGCCCAGGCGCAGGGCGCGGGCGACGAGCTGGTGGTTCAGGTCCTCGGCCTTCAGGCGCTCTTCGGCGCTCTCGGGGTCGATCAGGTAGCCGAAGTGGAAGTTGCCGTCGCCCACGTGGCCGACGAGGAAGTAGGGGATGCCGCTTGCGTCGGCCTCGGTCACCGAGTCGAGCAGGCAGTCGGCCAGGCGGCTGATGGGCACGCAGGTGTCGGTGCTGATGGCGCGGCAGCCGGGGCGGCTTTGCACCGCGGCGAAGTAGGCGTTGTGCCGCGCGGTCCACAGGCGGGTGCGCTCCTCGGGGGTGGTGGCCCATTCGAACGCGTTGCCGCCGAACTCGGCCGCGATCTCCTGCACCACCTCGGCCTGCTCCTTCACGCCGGCCGGCGAGCCGTGGAATTCCATGAGCAGCATGGGCTCCTCGCGCAGGCCCAACTTGCTGTGGGCGTTGACCATGCGCACGGTGTGCGCGTCGATCAGCTCCACGCGCGCGATCGGCACGCCCAGCTGGATGGTCTGGATGGTGGTGCGCACGGCGGCCTCGATGCTCGGGAACGAGCAAATGGCGGCCGACACGGCCTCTGGCAGCGGGTACAGGCGCACGGTGACCTCGGTGATCACACCCAGCGTGCCTTCGCTGCCCACCATGAGGCGGGTGAGGTCGTAGCCCGCCGCGCTCTTCTTGGCGCGTGTGCCGGTGCGGATGGCCTCGCCACCGGCCGTCACCACTTCGAGGGCCAGCACGTTCTCGCGCATGGTGCCGTAGCGCACGGCGTTGGTGCCGCTGGCGCGGGTGGCGCACATGCCGCCGATGCTGGCGTCCGCGCCGGGGTCGATGGGAAAGAACAGGCCCGTGTCCTTGATGGCATCGTTGAGCTGCTTGCGCGTGATGCCGGGCTGCACGGTCACGGTGAGGTCGTCGGCATCGACGCTGAGCACGCGGTTCATGCGGTTCACGTCGATGCTGATGCCGCCCTGCACGGCCAGCAGGTGGCCTTCGAGCGAGGAGCCCGCGCCGTACGGAATCACCGGCACGTCGTGCTGCGCGGCGAGCTTCACGGCGTCGGCCACGTCCTGCGTGGTTTCGGCGAACACCACGGCTGAGGGAGGGGGCGCCTTGAGCGAGCCCTCGTCGCGGCCGTGCTGTTCACGCACCGCCTGGGCCGTGGAGCACTGCGCGCCGAAGCGGGCGGCCAGTGCGTCGAGCAGTGCCTGCGGAACGGGGCGCAGGTGGATTTCAGGAAGCAGGTGCTTGGCGGCGGCGGGGGCGTTCATGGCGTGTCTCCAGGCTGGAATGGGTGCGGCTTTTTCATTGTAGGCAGCCCGTCGCAGGCAGGGGATTGCCCGGGATTGACGGTCTCGCTGCCGCGTATTTACATTACGTTCGAAATGTATAACGTTTGCCGCCGATGATCCATCGCACGCCCCGCCGCACCCATGCCGAGCGCAGCGCCGCCACCCAGCAGCGCCTGATCGCCACGGCCATCGAGGTCATCCAGTCGCGCAGCTTCGAGGCGATGTCGATCCACGAGCTGGCCCGCACGGCGGGAATGACGTCGGGGGCGGTGCAGCACCACTTCGAGTCGAAGGCCGCGCTGATGATGCGCGTGCTCGCCGAGCTGATCGCGGCGCAGGACCGCGAGGGCCTGCTGTGGCCCGCCGCATCGCTGCCGGCGTTGCAGCGCGCGCAGCATTTCGTGCGGTCCGCGTGGCACATCGTCTATGCGCAGCCGCGCTTCATGGCGGCGTGGAACGTCTACCTGGGCAGCCGCAACCAGCCCGAGGTGGTGGCGCACATCGCCGCGCTGCGCCAGGACCTCAATGCGCGCATGCACACGGGGTTCTTCGAGGCGTTCCCTGAACTGGCGGGCGACCCGGAGCGCGAAGGGTTCGTGGGGCTGGTGTTCTCCACCCTGCGCGGCCTGGGCCTGCTGGAGATGTTCCGCCCCGCGGACGAAGCCACCCATGCGCAGCTCGATTGCCTGACCACGCTCATCGCGCAGCGCTGCGATGGCCGGGCCCGCGCGGGCGCTCCGGCATCGAAACCCCGACCCCGCGCCAGGCCCCCGCGCGCGGCATGACCGGCGCCGTGCCCTGGCCCGGGCACGTTCGCACCCCAGGGCACCCGGCATCCATCACGACAACAGGAGACACACCATGAACCCCCCTCGCACAGGCGCACGGCGCGCCCTGGCCGGCGCCGCGCTCGCGTCGCTGGCCTTCGCGGCCGGCGCCCAGCCCGCGGCCTACCCCGCCAAGCCGATCCAGCTCATCGCCCAGCAGCCGCCGGGCAGCGCGTCCGATGCGATGACGCGCGCCTGGGCCGACTGCGCCGCGCGCGAGATGGGCCAGCCCGTGGTGGTGCAGAACAAGCCGGGGGCCAACGGCATCCTGGCGGTCAATGCGCTCAAGTCCCAGCCGGCCGACGGCTACACGCTGATGACCATCGGCATGTCGCAGATGACCATCACGCCCTACGTCTACCGGCAGCCGCCCTACGACCCGCTGCACGACTTCGACAGCGTGGCGGTGCTGGGCAGCACGCCGCTGGTGCTGGCCGTGCCGGCGGGGCTGGGCATCACGCGGCTGGCGCAGCTGGCGGACCAGGCCAGGGCCCACCCGGGCGGGCTCGACTTCGGCTCGCCCGGCAAGGGCAGCCCGGCGCATCTGCTGACGTCGGCGCTGCTCGACCGCATGGGCGTGTCCGGCACGCACGTGCCCTTCGTGGGCGAGGGCGCCGGCCTCACCGCCCTCATGGGCCAGCAGATCCAGGCGATGACGCTGGTCATCGGCACGGCCGCGCCGCATGCCAGGTCGGGCAAGCTCGTGCCCCTGGCGGTGTTCGCGCCGCAGCGCTCGCCCCTGCTGCCGGATGTGCCCTCGATCGGCGAGGCCCTGCCGGCCGCCAAGGACCTGGCCCGCACCGCGTGGATCGCCGTGGTGGCCCGGGCCGGCACGCCGCCCGCGCTGCTGGGCACACTCAATGCCGCGACCGAGAAATGCCGCAGCGGCGATGCGTCCTACCGCGCGCGGATGGAGGCCATGAACGTGACGCTGGCCGCGTCCGTCCCGGGGGATGCGCGCACCTGGGCGGCACGCGATACTTCGGTCTGGAAACCGTTGATCGACAAACTGGGATTGGCCACTGAATGACTCTGGATACCGTGCCGTGCGTGCACCTTTCCCACGGAGGTGGGCTGCAGGGGCGCCTTGACCGTGGCGTCGCCGTGTTTCGCGGCGTGCCTTATGCGCAGGCCCCGCAAGGCGCACTGCGCTTTCTAGCCCCCCAGCCCGCGCCCGCCTGGTCGGGACTGCGCGAGGCGATGGCTTTCGCGCCGGTGCCGCCCCAGTGGCCGCGCGGCGGCGGTGCCCGGGCCCGCCCGCTGGGCGGCCCGGACTGCCTGGCGGTGAACGTGTGGACCCCCGAGCCCCGTGCGGGTGCGAACCTGCCGGTGATGGTGTGGATTCCCGGCGGCGGCTTTCTGCGCGGCGGTGCGAGCGACCCGCTGTACGACGGCGCGTCGTTCGCGCGCAAGGGCATCGTGTTCGTGTCGCTGCAATACCGGCTGGGCGTGGACGGCTTCATGCACTTCGGTGGCGAGGCGCCTGCCAACCGGGGCCTGCTCGACCTGCTGGCCGCGCTGCGCTGGGTGCGGGAGCACATCGCGGCTTTCGGCGGGGATGCCGGGCGCGTGACGGTGTTCGGCCAGTCGGCGGGCGCGGGCGCCATCGCCTGCCTGATGGGCATGCCGGCGGCGCAGGGCCTGTTCCAGCGCGTCATCCTGCAAAGCCCGAGCGTGGCCTGCCAGACCGTCGAAGAGGCCACCGTGGTGCGCACTGCCGTGGCGCAACTGCTGGGCGTGGCCCCCACGCTCGCAGCGCTGGGCGCGGCGCCGCCGGCGGACGTGCTGTTCGCCGTGCACCGGCTGGCCGAGGACGCGGCCCTGCGCGACCAGCACGGCATCAGCCGCCGCAACGTGTTCCCGCTGCGTCCGGTGATCGACGGTCAGGTGCTCGCCCAGGCGCCGCTGGCAGCGCTGCAGCGCCAATGGTCCGATCCGTCGCGGCCGCGGCCGCCGCTGCAGGTGCTGGTGGGCAGCAATGCCGAGGAGATGCGCCTGTACCACGTGCCCGGCGGCGCCATCGACCGCGTGACCGATGAACAGGTCACGGTCTTCATGCGGGACACGGGCCTGCCGCCCGCGGCGCGTGCGGCGTATGCGGCGCTGCCCGCGTGCGAGGGCGGCGCCCATGCCGGCGAGATGCTGTGCGCCATGCAGTCCGACTACTACTACCGCGTGCCGGCACGGCGCATCGCGGCCCTGGCCGCCGCGAACCGGCTGCCGGTGCACCGGTACGAGCTGGAATGGCGCTCGCCGCAGTGCGGCGGGCAACTGGGCGCCGCGCACGGGGTGGAACTGCCGTTCGTCTTCGACCGCCTGGCCACGTCCACCGGCAGCGAGTTGACCGGCGATGCCCCGCCGCAGCCGCTGGCCGATGCCATGCACGGTGCGTGGGCGGACTTCGTGGTGCAGGGCGACCCCGGCTGGCCGGAGCACGGTCCCGGAACGCCCTGGATGCAGTTCTTCGACGACCTGGGCTGGTGCGGCCCGGCGCCGGCCTCCGCCACGCTGGACGCGTGGGACGGCGTGCTTTGAACTGAACGGATCCGGGGCGGCCCGCCAGTCGCCAAACTGGTGCATCTGACTTGTATACCAGTTGGCACGGAACCTGCGTAGTTCTGTGGCAATGACCAGCGCCACTGAAATCAGCAACCGCATCATCGAAGCCGTGATGGCCCAGAAGCTCGCCCCCGGCGCGCGCCTGGGGGAGCAGCAACTCGCCATGCTGTTCGACTGCAGCCGCACCATCGTGCGCGAGGCGCTGACGCGTCTGTCCACGCGTGGCATCGTCACCGTCAGTGCGCGCCGTGGCTGGTACGTGATCGAGCCCTCCGAGGACGAAGCGCGCGAGGCCTTCGAGGCGCGCCGCGTCATCGAACTGGGCCTGCTGCACCAGCTGAAGACGGTGGACAAGGCCGCGGTGCGCAAGCTGCGGGCCCATCTGCAGCGCGAGAAGGCGGCCCTGGCGGGCAGCGACGTGGGCGCGCGCAGCTTCCTGCTGGGCGACTTCCATGTGTGCCTGGCCGAGTGCCTTGGCAACGGCCTGCTGGCCGACACGCTGCGCGACTTCACCGCGCGCACCACGCTCATCGCCATGCTGTACCAGTCGTCGCACGACGCGGCGCAATCGTGCGAAGACCACGTGCGCATCGTCGAGGCACTGGAGGCGGGCGACATCGCCCGCGCCGAATCGCTGATGGCCGAGCACATCGGCTCGGTGCAGTCCGCCCTGCGGCTGCAGGCCAGCGCCGATCCGCTCGAACACCTGCGCAGCGCGCTGGCGCCCGTGCGCGCCGGCGCCGCCAGTGGCCCGGCCGCCCCTTCCGCTTCCCCTTCCCCCGCCGCGTCCCCAGGCGACGCATCCACCTACCTAGGAGCCTTGCTATGACCTTCGCCACCCGCTTTCTCTCCCGCCGCCTGGCCCTGGGCCTCGTGGCCGCCGCCGGCCTCGTGTGCGCCGTGGCGCCTGCACAGGCGCAGACCGCGCTGGACGACATCCTGAAGTCCAAGACCATCAAGATCGCCATCCCCACCGACTACCCGCCCTACGGCTTCGTCGGCACCGACCTCAAGCCCCAGGGCCTGGACATCGACATGGCCGAGCTCATCGCCGCCAAGCTGGGCGTGAAGGTGGAACTGGTCGCCGTCACCAGCGCCAACCGCATCGCCTACCTGCAGACCAAGAAGGCCGACCTCGTCATCTCCACGCTGGGCAAGAACCCCGAGCGCGAGAAGGTCATCGACTTCACCTCGGCCTATGCGCCGTTCTACCAGGCCGTGTTCGGTCCAAAGTCCCTCACGGCCAAGGCCTGGAGCGACCTGGCCGGCAAGAGCGTGGCGGTCACGCGCGGTGCCATGGAGGACCAGGAACTCGCCAAGGTCGCCCCGCCCAGCATCGACGTGAAACGCTTCGAGGACAACAACGCCACCATCGCCGCCTTTGTGGCCGGCCAGACGCAGTTCGTGGCCACCAGCGCCTCGGTGGCGGGCAACATGATGCAGAAGAACCCGCAGCTGCAGGCCGAGTACAAGCTGCTGCTCAAGGACAGCCCGTGCTTCATCGGCCTGCCCAAGGGCGAGGCCGCGCTGATGGCCAAGGTCAATGAAATCATCGCCGGCGCCAAGAAGAGCGGCGAGCTGGACACCATGGCCAAGAAGTGGCTGGGCCGTCCCGCCGGCGACCTGCCGGTGTGAGACCCCGGCCGCCCGCATACCTCCACCCGTTGACCTGATCGGCTAGCCCATGCGCATCGAGTTCGACTTCATGGCCGTGCTGTCGCAGTGGCCGCTGCTGGCCACGGGCGTGGCCTGGACCCTGGCCCTCACGGCCGTGGCTACCGTGGTGGGCATGGCGGTGGGCATCGCCTGCGCCTGGGCACGGTCCCAGGGGCCGGCGGCGCTGCGCTGGCCGGTGGCGGCCTATGTGGAACTCGTCCGCAACACGCCCTTCATCGTGCAGCTGTTCTTCATCTTCTTCGGGCTGCCCGCGGCGGGCCTGAAGCTCTCGCCTGAGGCGGCCTCGTTCATCGCCATGGTGATGAACCTGGGGGCCTACTCGACCGAGATCGTCCGCGCCGGCATCCAGGCCACGCCGCGCGGCCAGATCGAGGCGGCGGTGAGTCTGGCGCTGTCGCGGGTACAGGTCTTCACGCGCGTGGTGCTGCCGCCCGCGCTCAAGAAGGTGTGGCCGGCCATGGTGAGCCAGATCGTCATCGTGATGCTGGGCTCGGCCGTGTGCAGCCAGATCTCGGTGCAGGACCTGAGCTACGCCGCCAACCTGATCCAGAGCCGCAACTTCCGCGCCTTCGAATCGTTCATCGTGGCCACGGGCATCTACCTCGTGCTCTCGATCGCGCTGCGCCGGCTGCTGCACTGGGTGGGCCCGCGCTTTCTCTTCGGCCGCTGAGCATGGCCCGGGCATTTTTCTAGGAACGCGAGATGGTCGATTTCACCTTCTGGGACATCCTGCGCAACCTGCTGCTGGCCGCGCGCTGGACCGTCGTGCTCTCGCTGATCGCCTTCGTCGGCGGCGGCCTGGTGGGCGGGCTGCTGCTTGTGGCCCGGCTCACCGGCGGCCGCGTGGCCGAGCGTGCCGTGGGCGTTTACGTGCAGGTCTTCCAGGGCACGCCGCTGCTGATGCAGCTGTTCCTGTCGTACTTCGGCCTGGCGCTGCTCGGGCTCAACGTGTCGGCCTGGACCTCGGCCGCCGTGGCGCTTACGCTCTACACCAGCGCCTTCCTGGTGGAGATCTGGCGCGGCTGCGTGGCCGCCGTGCCCAAGGGCCAGTGGGAGGCCTCGGGCAGCCTGGCCCTGTCGTTCGGCGAGCAGATGCGCCACGTGATCCTGCCACAGGCCGTGCGCATCGCCACGGCGCCCACGGTGGGCTTTCTGGTGCAGGTGGTCAAGGGCACGGCGCTGGCCTCGGTGATCGGCTTCGTGGAGCTGACCAAGGCCGGGGGAATGATCGCCAACACCACCTTCAAGCCGTTCGCCGTCTTCGCCTGCGTGGCGCTCGTCTATTTCGCGCTGTGCTTTCCCGTGAGCCTGTATGCGCAACACCTCGAAAGGAAGTTCCATGGCCGCCGCTGAAACCCTGGCCGACGCGCCCGCCGTGCCCGCGCCGTCGGGCCGGCCCATCGTGCAGGTCACCGCGCTGCGCAAGTCCTACGGCACCAACGAGGTGCTCAAGGGCATCGACCTCACGGTGCAGCCCGGCGAGGTGATCGCCATCATCGGCAAGAGCGGCTCGGGCAAGAGCACGCTGCTGCGCTGCATCAACGGCCTGGAAACCTTCCAGGACGGCGCGCTCACGGTGGACGGCAAGCCGCTGCTGCACGACAGCGCCATGGCCATGCGCGAGCTGCGCCAGCGCGTGGGCATGATCTTCCAGAACTTCAATCTCTTTCCGCACCTCTCGGTGGGCCGCAACGTCATGCTGGCCCCCACGCTGGTCAAGCAGCGTTCGCAAAAGGACGCGGCCGCACAGGCGGCCCGGCTGCTGCAGCGCGTGGGCCTGGGCGAGAAATTCGACGCCATGCCCGACCAGCTGTCGGGTGGTCAGCAGCAGCGCGTGGCCATCGCCCGCGCGCTGGCCATGGAGCCGGCCGTGCTCCTGTGCGACGAGATCACCTCGGCCCTCGACCCCGAACTGGTGGGCGAGGTGCTGCGCGTCGTGGAGTCGCTGGCCCGCGAGGGCATGACCCTGCTGATGGTCACGCACGAGATGGCCTTCGCCCGCAAGGTGAGCAACCGCGTGATCTTCATGCACCAGGGCCGCGTGCACGAGATGGGTCCGCCGCAGGACCTGTTCGGCGACCCGCAGACGCCGGAACTGCGGCAGTTCCTGTCGTCGCTCAAGGATTGAGCTGCCCTCGCCGGCAGCCCCCCTGACGGCGGGCCGTCCGTGCCCGCACACGCATCAAGGCCCGCATGCTCCTCAGCATGCGGGCCCGTCGGGGTGGAGTGGAGTTCGTGTGGTAGTTGCTCCGGGCGGCGTCAGGAGTGGGCGCCGGCCTCGAATTCCGAGCGCGACAGGGCACCGTTATGGTCCTTGTCGAGCTCCTTGAAACGGTTGCCGATGGCGGGCAGGCGTGCGGCCTCTGCCAGGGTCAGTTGTCCGTTCTTGTCGCTGTCAACGCGATCGAATGCGCTGGAAGTTTGTGCGGCTGGCTGCGAGCCGCCGAAGGTGGCGCCCTTGGCGCCGGGATGCAGGCCCATGGAGGTGCCCGACGCGGTCTGGGGAGGTTGGTTGGACGGGGAGGTGAGGGTCGGGGAAGGCGTTTGTGCATGCACTGCGGCACCTCCCAGGGTGATCGCCGCGAACAGCATCACGCTGCGGCTGTCGAAAGGAAGGGTGCGTCGTTGCTGAGGTGCCATGGGTTCACGCTCCGTGAAAGTTGAACAGGATTGCATTGCACCGCAACCTGCGGTGCCCGGCCAGTGATTTTGCCCGCTGTTGCCCTGATACACATTTGCCTGCCGGTTGTAACGCACAATGCCCGCGGCCGCCTCCAGCGCGGCTTGCAACGCACAAGGAGCAGCCCATGGGCAACCGACTGACACAGATCGCCACGCGCACCGGAGACGACGGCACCACGGGCCTGGGCGACAACACCCGCGTCTCCAAGGACAGCCCGCGCCCGCATGCCATGGGCGATGTGGACGAGCTCAATTCCCACATCGGCCTGCTGCTGTGCGAGCCGTTGCCGGCCGAGGTGCGCACGCTGCTGTCGGACGTGCAGCACCAGCTGTTCAACCTGGGCGGCGAACTGTCGATTCCCGGTTTCGAGCTGCTCAAGGACGAGGCGCTCGTGCAGCTCGACGAGGCCCTGGCCACCCACAATGCGGCGCTGCCGCGGCTGGCCGAATTCATCCTGCCCGCCGGCACGCGCGCCGCGGCGCAGGCCCACGTGTGCCGCACCGTCGCCCGCCGCGCCGAGCGTGCGGTGGTGGCCCTGGGCGCCGCCGAGCCGGTGCGCGATGCGCCGCGGCGCTACCTCAACCGGCTGTCGGACCTGATGTTCGTGCTGGCGCGCGTGCTCAACCGCCTGGATGGCGGCGACGACGTGTACTGGAAGAGCGAGCGCCTAGCGCGCGCGGAGTCCGGGGCCTCGTAGGCTAGTGCAAAGAAAGAATACATTCGCTACCTATTGCACCTTAAAGAATCAATGAGCGACGCGATGAAATCTCCTGTCCCGTGGAGCGCTCTACCGATGTGGTGTAGGGTTAAGGTGAGCTTTTGCTGAGAGAGTTTGTAATGCCGTTCGACATTGTGTTTGGACGCGGCAACTTCGTCTGTTGCAAGCGAAACAGCCCGGCCTTCGCTACCCGAAGAAGTTCGAGGATTGGCTGGAAGAACAAGCCCATTTGGGACTGACCTCAACCGCAGTCTGAGGAATGTCCTTCCTGCACAAAGCAGAGCATCGAAACAGACTTCAAACATGCCTACCCGGCAATTGCAACATACGTATAGTCCCGGCTCGCGGCGCTCACAAAAGCATTTCGGGCATGGCGCGGGTTCTTGGTGCCATTTACCAAGAGATGGCTTGGGATGATCTTGAAGAACGCAGGATTTGAAACAGAAGAACAGCTTGTGCAGGCAATTGCTGCCAGTATTAGGCGTGCTCGCAGTCGACAGTACAAAGTTGAATTCGAGGTCGACGCAGGGGTTGGAATTGCGGACCTTGTGCTGTCCAAGAGGACGCCCAGCAGTTCTAAAGCCTTGAGAGCCCTGGCGAGCATTTCGCCACGCGTCGCGGTTCTTCTTGATGGCAGCATTGGAGCATCCATCCATTCCTTGGACGAGCTCGCGGCTTGTGTCGGTGTGTCCAGATCAAGTGCCCATAGGCTCCTAGGTCAACTGTTGGCCTCTGGACTCGCACGTCCCTCTAAAGACGGCTTCGCTCTTGTGGCGGTGTCCACTCCGCCCTACGGACGCATCATCGCGGTAGAAGCAAAGCTGAGCAGTTGGCAAAGGGCCCTCATCCAGGCTTACCGCAATCTTCAGTTCGCTGACGAATCTTGGGTCGTTATGGACCACAAGTTTGCTCGCGCTGCCATCGCTCAGATCGAACGGTTCAAGGCTTCTGGTGTGGGCCTTGCTTCACTGAGCCGACCTCAAGGTCTCTTCATCCACTGCTCAGCTCACTCTGCGGGCCCCGTGAGCACCGGCAAACGTTGGCAAGCCCAGGCCGTTCTGGCGGCTCGAGCGACAGGGAAGTAGCGTCAAAGAGCCTGTAATACAGATCGCCAGGCTGGGAGGTGGCCCCCTTGCCCATGTCGTTCAAGCTGCACACCTTTCGAGCTCAGTTCACGGTATGCCCAAAGACCGATCTCAACACGTCTCAACAAGTAAGCTCGCCGATCACGGAGATTGAATTCGTTTAGCTCCTGCACAATGTCATGGGTGTTCGAGAAGTAATGTTTGTACAGCGGGGGTTGATTGAAAGTCGGCTCAAGAGGTCGCTCTAGTGCCTCTTCCGACCAGTCCGTTGGACGGTAAATCTCCCTCCACACCTCAGGCGCACGTGCACGGATACTCTTGGCATCTTCAAACTGAACCCAGTTCAGAAGGCCCGGCAGGTAGATACGGGCCTTTGGCCCCCGCCGGTCTCCTTCAGATTCCAAGAATTTATCGACGGAGAAGATTCGCGTGTTCTCGAATGCCCCCATGGTGATATCCAGATCGCCAGCGGCAGTCAGCAGAAGTCCTTCAGTGTTCGTATAGCCGACCGTCAACCGCAGGCCTGTGGCCAGCACGTCCTTAAAGAAGCGGATGCCCTCTCTCAAAAATTCGGGGTCCTGTATTTGCTTCAAATCGCGCTCATGCTGGTACATGAGATACATCTCTTCCACATTGGGGAAGGACGTGATCCAGTTCAGCAGCATGTTCCGCCATGTCGGATCCAGGATCATGTGCGAGGTGACCGCCACCGACAAACACAGGGGCTTGCCCTGAGCCTGTTCGATGAAGGCATCGACAGTGAATCGCCCCTGCCTCTCGAAGTAGTCCGGGTACATCTGATTCAGGAATCGAGTGGGTACGACAACCGCCCGGAAACCTTGCTCCACCTGAAAGTCGATGCATGCCTTGGCCACCATTGACGCGTGGGATACGAACGTTGAGGTCTGGAAGCCGCCATCAACTCCTTCAGGAAAGAATGGATAGCTCAGAAGCTTCTGCTTTCTGGAACTGGGAAGATAGAACTGCGGATCAAACAGCGAGACCTCGCGAGTTGCCCGCGAAAGCTCCTCCACCTTATTCTTCGCTTGGTGTAGTGGGCTGAGGATGAGGCCGTCACCACAACCGTCCTCCTCAAAAGAACTGACGTTCCAGTTGCTGTTATGTCCAACCTGATGTAACAAGCCTATCGGCATCAAACACTCCTCATTGCGTTCAACTCGGTGATGAATATCTCGGGAGTTCTGTGGCGCTGCCATGGCTTCTTCATCATCGCTTTCTCGACAAAGGCGGAGAACGCCATTGAAGCACCGCAGAAATCTTTCAGGACCGGAGGGTCAAACGACTCAGTGGCTTCCGCCACTTCAGCCATGTCCATTCTTGTCCGTAGATGAAACGGCTTGGCCCCACTCAGGAGGTAGTACATCAGGACTCCGAGAGCAAAGAAGTCGGACTTGAAACTGATTGCTGCCTTGTCGTTTGCGATCTGCTCAGGCGCCGCATACCCCACCGTTACCGGAGCTCGGCCCCATCCCTCTTGAGTGAGTCCTTCGACACCTGTCTCTCTGGCGATTCCCAGATCAATGACAACGACTTCTCCCGAAGGTCTAATCAAAATGTTTGCCGGTTTTATGTCCCGGTGAACAAATCTTTTGGGGTGCTCCCACAAAGGGAATATTGCGTTGGCCACGCCGATCGCCAGTTCGACAATGGCTGGCTCGTTACCTCGATACCGGTCAAGGACCTCATTAAGTGGTTTTGACTCAATGAACTCTTCTACGGTGACATACAGCCCTTCTGCAAGGCGCACTTCTGTGACTGGATTCTCCGTAAACAAGTTGCTGTACAGCAGCTTCGGAAAATCTGCCGGACGCACCTCTTCAAGGATTGCAGTCTCAGCCTGAAGCCTCGCAAGTGTGTCGGCCCCTGCGCCAGACACCACTTTCACTACGATCTGCCCCCATCCACCCCAGCCATAAAGGAAGCCTGCTTTATCAGGTTCCTCGTCTGGAGGTGGTATGTCTACGGGAATCAGAGAGTCGTCAAAATGGGCGAAGTACACCACCCTTTGGCCCGACTCGGCAGCAACCTCATCGATGATAAGGCTCGGCAAACATGCGCATAGGTGACCACGTAGTTGTGGCGTATCGGTTGGCATTCTCCCCCCTGTAACTTATACGTTTCAGCTTAGCGCAAAATTTGCTGGCAATTTCTATATAAGAAAGATAGCAGGAGAAAACCAACTTCGCCACTGAGAAAAACACCTGAATCTAATGTTTGCATTACACCTTCCGTGCCCTCGCCCTTCTGTACTTGACCGGCGAGTCTGCGATCCAGAGTCTTGAGCTCATTCACGACTTCACATTTAGCCTTGCCACGAGATCAGCGCGGCGCCAGCATGGCGATCGTGATGCGCGACACGCAGGTCAGCTCGCCTTCGTCGTTGACCATGTCGATCTGCCACACCTGCGTGGTGCGGCCGATGTGCACGGGCCTGGCGGTGCCGGTCACCCAGCCGCTGCGGGCCGAGCGCAGGTGGTTGGCGTTGATGTCCAGCCCCACGGCGTGCCAGCCCTCGGGCGATGCATATACCGCGCCCACCGAGCCGAGCGTCTCGGCCAGCACCACGCTCACGCCGCCGTGCAGCAGGCCGAAGGGCTGCTTGGTGCGCGTATCGACGGGCACGCGGGCGCGCAGGAAGTCGTCGCCGATCTCGGTGAATTCGATACCGAGGTGGGACACGGCGGTGCCTTCGTTGCCGGCTTGCACGGTGGACAGGTCGATGGGGCGCTTCCAGATGGGCATGGGGATTCCTCGCGTTGGTGGGTGGGGCCGGCCCGCCGCGGGCGGCCGGGAAAGTGGCCCGGATTATCCGGCGCCCTTGCCGCCGCAGGAGTCGCTCAGGCGCGCATGGTGCCGGTGCGCACGTAGCGCTCGTGCCAGGACAGCGCCTCGCCCAGCAGGTGGGGCGTGTGGCGGCCGCAGCCGCTGGCCTCGGCGCGGGCCACGTAGTCGCGCAGCGCGGGGCGGAAGTCCGGGTGCGCGCAGCGTTCGATCACCACGCGCGAGCGCTGCGAGGGCGACAGCCCGCGCAGGTCGGCCAGGCCCTGCTCGGTCACGATCACCTGCACGTCGTGCTCGGTGTGGTCCACATGCGAGGCCATGGGCACGATGCACGAGATGGCGCCGCCCTTGGCCAGCGACGGCGTGAGGAACATCGACAGATAGGCGTTGCGCGCATAGTCGCCCGAGCCGCCGATGCCGTTCATGATGGACGAGCCCATCACGTGCGTGGAGTTCACGTTGCCGTAGAGATCGGCCTCGATCATGCCGTTCATCGAGATCAGGCCCAGGCGGCGGATCAGCTCGGGGTGGTTGCTGATCTCCTGCGGGCGCAGCACGATGCGCTCTCGGTAGAAGTCGATGTGGCGGGTGAATTCCTCGGTGGCCGCCGGGCTGAGCGACAGCGCCGTGGCCGAGGCGCTGTCGAGCTTGCCCGAACGCAGCATGTCCAGCATGCCGTCCTGCAGCACCTCCGTGTAGGCCGTCATGTGGTCGAACGGGCCGGCGTTCAGGCCGGCCAGCACGGCGTTGGCGATGTTGCCCACGCCGGATTGCAGCGGCAGCAGGCCGGGCGGCAGGCGGCCCTGCGCCACCTCGTGCTGCAGGAACTCGATGATGTGGCCGGCGATGCGCTCTGAGGTGTCGTCCGGTGCGGCATAGGCCGAGTTGCGGTCCGGCGCGTGCGTGGCCACCACGGCGACCACCTTGGCCGGGTCGCAGCGCAGGTAGGGCTCGCCGATGCGGTCGGCCGGGCGCACCAGCGGGATCGGCACGCGGTTGGGCGGCAGATCGGTGCCGTAGTAGATGTCGTGCATGCCCTCCAGGCCCTCGGGCTGCCAGCTGTTGACCTCCAGGATGATGCGGTCCGCCTGGTCCAGCCAGGTCTTGTTGTTGCCCACCGACGATGAGGGGATCAGCCGGCCGTCGGGCAGCACGCCGGCCACCTCGATCACCGCCACGTCCAGCTTGCCCCACAAGCCGAACCACACGTAGGGCGCCACGTGCGACAGGTGGGTGTCCACGTACTGCATCTGGCCGGCATTGATCTGCTGGCGGCAGGTGGGGTCGGACTGGTAGGGCATGCGCATGCTGATGCCGCCCACCTTGGCCAGCGCGCCGTCCAGCTCCGGCGCGGTGGAGGCCCCTGTCCACAGCCCGATGCGAAAGGCCTCGCCGGCCGCATGCAGCCTCTCGATGCGGCGGGCCAGCGCCGCCGGCACGGCCTTGGGATAGCCCGCGCCGGTGAAGCCGCTCATGCCCACGCGCGCGCCGTCGGGAATCAGCTCGGCGGCCTGTTCGGCCGACAGGGTGCGTTCGCGCAGCAGGGGGTTGAGAACGCGGCTGGGTGGGGTCATAGGAGGGTGCTTTCTGCGCAAGGAGAGGCGGCCGCAAGGGACCGCAAGGCGGCTCGAAATCTTAGCAGCCGCCTGTGTCGCCACTCAGGGTTTACCCGTGAGCGAAAGCGGTCCCGGTCACTTTGGAATGCACCCGCGGCGACCGGCGGTACGATCGATGCCGCCCATGTCCACGACCTCCCTTTGCCCCTCCTGCCGGCAGCCCGCCGAGTCCCATCGCTTCCGCTCGCACGGCAGCGAGACCATCGAGCTGGACCTGTGTTTTGCCTGCCAGGGCCTGTGGTTCGACCCGCGGGAGAACACGCGCCTGGCCCCGGCCGGGGTGGTGGCGCTGTTCGAGCTGTTGCACCAGCACCGCGGGGATGCGCGCCACCCGGTGGCCCAGCGGCTGCAATGCCCGCACTGCCCGCGCGCGCTGGAGCCCGGCTTCGACGTGGTCAAGGGCGGGCGGTACAAGACCTTCCGCTGCCCCGCGGGGCACGGCCGGTTCAGCACCTTCGGCTCGCTCATGGTGGAAAAGGGGTTCGTGCGGCACCTGTCGGTGGCGGAGATCGACGCGCTGGCCGAGCGAGTGGGCACCATCCAGTGCACCAGTTGCGGCGGCACGGTGGACATCCGCAACGACCACGCCTGTCCCTATTGCCGCTCGGCCCTGTCGCTGCTGGACCCGCAGGCCGTGGACCGGGCACTGGACCGCCACGCCAGCGCGGCGCGGGCCACACCGGCTACCTCTGCGCCCGGGCCCTCCGACGTGGCCGATGCGCTGGTGGCCCTGGAGCGCGTGCGTTCGCGCGAGCGGCGCGAGATGGAGCGGGAGCGGCTGACCGGCGCGGGCGAAGGTTTCGATCTGCTGGCCGCGGGGCTGGAACTGGTCTGGACGCTGGTGCGGCGCTGAGGCCGCACCAGCGGCCGGGCGCCCGCTGCGGCAGGGGTCAGCGCCGGCGGTTCAGCAGCGCGTAGAGGCCGATGGCGCCGAAGGTGGCGGTGCCGATGCCGCCCAGCGCGAAGTCGCCGAATTTCAGCGTGAAGTCCCCCGTGCCGATGATGAGCGTGATGGCCGCCACGATGAGGTTCTTGTTGTCCGAGAAGTCCACCCGGTTGTCCACCCAGATCTTGGCGCCGGCCACGGCGATGAGGCCGAACACGACGATGGAGACGCCGCCCATCACCGGCAGCGGAATCGCCTGGATCAGCGCGCCGAACTTCGGGCTGAAGCCCAGCAGCAGCGCGATCAGCCCCGCCACCAGGAACACGGCGGTGGAGTAGATCTTGGTGGCGGCCATCACGCCGATGTTCTCGGCATAGGTGGTCACGCCCGTGCCGCCCGCACTGCCGCTCACCATGGTGGCGATGCCGTCGCCGATGAAGGCGCGGCCCATGTAGCGATCCAGGTTCTGGCCCGTCATGGCCGTCACGGCCTTGATGTGGCCCAGGTTCTCGGCCACCAGGATGACGGCCACGGGCGCGATCAGCAGCATGGCCGGGCCGCTGAACACCGGCGCCGTGAAGTGCGGCAGGCCCAGCCAGGGGGCGGAGGCCAGGGCCGACAGGTCGATCGGCTTGCCCCAGCCCAGCAGATTGGTGAACACGGCATAGACCACGCTGGCGGCGATCAGCCCCAGCAGGATCAGCAGGCGCTGCGCCATGCCCCGCGTGAGCACGGCCACCAGGCCCACGCACACGAAGGTGACGGCCTGCATCCAGCTCTCGAAGTTGTTGGCCGCCATGTTCTTGATGGGAATGCCGGCCAGGTTCAGCCCGATCACCGCCACCACCGCGCCCGTCACCACGGGGGGCATGAAGCGCTCGATCCAGCCGGTGCCGATGGCCTGCACCAGCGCGCCGATCAGGGTGTAGACCAGGCCGCACGCGACGATGCCGCCCAGCGCTACGGCCATGTTGGCATTGGGTCCCTGGCCGGCGTAGCCCGATGCGGCCACGACCACGCCGATGAAGGCGAAGCTGGAGCCCAGGTAGCTCGGCACCCGCCCGCCGGTGATGAGAAAGAAGATCAGCGTGCCCAGCCCGCTCATCAGGATGGCCACGTTGGGGTCGAACCCCATCAGGATGGGCGCGAGCACCGTGGCGCCGAACATCGCGATCACGTGCTGCACGCCCATCACGGCGGTCTGCCCCCAGGGCAGGCGTTCGTCGGGGGCGACGACGGCGCCCTGGGCAGCGGTGGTCACCCGCCAGCGGGGAAAGTAGGGGGAAGTCACGGGAAGGTCTCCTGAAAAGGTATGGGCACCTCGGCGTGCGGGTGCCGTCTGGATGGGGGAACGGCCGGTGGGGCGTGGGCGAGTTTAGGGTCAATGCACACCGGTGCGGCCGGGGGGCGAGGCGGCGCGTTTCGGCCCCTGGACCCACAGCCGCGTAGGACAGGGCCGACCTGTGGCCGCCGGGGCCTGCGATAACGTAGCCCTTCGGTATCGCAGCACGTCCCGCCGCCCGCCCCCGGGGCTTTTTTGACCTTTTCGAACCCTTCTGACGCACATGCCGCGCCACCGCCTCCGCTGGATTGCCCTGGGCGCCACTGCCGTGGCGCTGGCGTGCGCGGCCGCCTTGGCGATCTGGTGGCCGTCCGAGGCCGAGCTGGCCCGCCGCGCAGGCGATGCCGCGACCGAGCGGCTGGGCGTGCCGGTCAAGGTCGGCCAGTTGCACTGGTCGCTGTTTCCTTCGCCGCGCGTGGAACTGCGCGACGTGCGCACCGAACAGGAAGCCCCCTTGAGCGCCGAGCGCCTCTCGGCCGGCGTGCGCTGGGGCGACCTGCTGCACCGGCGACTGGCGCTGACCGACCTGCAACTGGAGAACGCCACCATCCCGCAGGCCTCGCTTTCGGAGTTCCAGGTGCGGCCCACCGATGATGGCGCCGAATCCTCCCTGCCGTTCACCCTGGCTCCCATCCCGGTGGAGCGGGCTGACTGGCAAGGCGTGCGCTGGATCGGCCGCAACGGCCGCACGCTCGTCTACGCCGGCAGCGCTGAATTCGACACCGCATGGCGGCCCCGCCAGGCCTGGCTGGAGCGCACTGGCGCACCCGTGCCCACACGCATGGCTATCACGCGCGAGGGCGCCGAGGACCGCTGGCGGGCCGATGTGTCCGCCGGCGGGCGCACCGAGCAGGGCACCCTGCGCCTGCAGGAGATCAACGGCCGTTATCGGGTCACGGGCGCCATCGACTTCACCGGCGTCGATGTGGAGGGAGTCATGGCCGCCTTCGAGCGCCGCGCCGTGGTGGCCGGCAAGGCCAGCGGCCACACCGACCTGATCGCCGAGGGGGCCGACCCGGCCGAGGCGGTGCAGGCCCTGCACACCCGCACCCGTTTCACGGTGGCGCGGGCCCGGCTGCTGACCTTCGACCTGGAGCGGGCCGTGAAGACCGTGGGCACCCAGCGCGGTGGCACCACGCAGCTCGACAGCCTGGAAGGCGTGGTGCGCACCGAGGCGGACCGCGGCGGCACCATCGTGCGCTACAGCGACCTCAAGGCGACCTCCGGCGTGCTCACGGCCACGGGCGACGCGGTGCTGCAGAACCGGCGGGTGAGCGGCCACGTGGCCGTGGACCTGGTGGATGGCGTGGTGGGCATTCCACTCGAATTCGGCGGCACCATGGACGACACCACGCTGACCCTTCCGCCGGCCGCGCTGGCCGGGGCGGCCGTGGGCACGGCCGTGGCGCCGGGCGTCGGCACGGCCATCGGCGCCCGCATCGGTGAAACCCTGCGCCGCATCTTCGGTGACGACGAGCCGGAGGTGCCGCCCCCCAAACGCCCGGCCCCGCGCCGCTGAGCGCGCCCGGAACCCGCCGCAAGGCCTGGATCTTCTTTTTTGGTGCAGCATGGATAACCCCATTGAAAAATGCCAGTCACCGCAATAAACACTAGGGCGTTATGCTATGAATTCAGGAGCAAATCAACAGGAAGGAGTGGTCGTATGACGGGTCGCAATCCGGCCCCGCCGGGCATGGGGCGGGTCGCTTTCGATCGATAGGAAGCCGTGCCATGTCCAGCGGTATCCCCACCCATCCCCCTTCGTTTCTCGCCTCCGGCGGCGAGATGGCGCAGCGCATCGCCCGACATGACTGGGCCGCCACGCCCCTCGGCCCCCTGGCCGCCTGGCCGGCCCACATGCAATGGGCCATTTCCACCATGCTGCACGCCGCCGTGCCCATGGCCACGCTGTGGGGCGAGTCCGGCGTGCTGCTCTACAACGACGCCTATGCGGCCTTCTCGGGCCAGCGCCATCCGCAGCTGCTGGGCTGCAACATCGGCGACGCCTGGCCCGAGGCGGCGCAGTTCAACCGCCACGTCGTGAAGACCGTCCTGGCCGGTGGCACCCTGAGCTACCGCGACCAGCCCTTCGTGCTGAACCTCAACGGGCGTGCCGAGCCGGTGTGGATCAACCTCGACTACTCGCCGCTGCTCGACGGGACCGGGCAGCCTGCGGGCGTGCTCGCACTGGTGGTGGACACCACCGCCAAGGTCCAGACCGAGCGACAGCTCAAGGGCGAGCAGGAGCGCTTCGCCCAGCTGTTCGAGCAGTCGCCCAGCTTCATGGCCATGCTGGAAGGGCCCGAGCACCGCATCGTGCTGGCCAACCCCGGCTACCTGCGGCTCGTGGGCAACCGGCCGCTGCTGGGCCTGACCGTGGCGCAGGCGCTGCCGGACGCGGCCACGCAGGGCTATGTCGAGCTGTTGGACCGGGTCTATGGCAGCGGAGAGGCCCTCACGGCGCATGCCGCCCGCTACGTCCGCCAGGCCGAGCCTGGCGGGCCGGAGCACGAGCTGTACGTGGACTTCGTCTTCCAGCCGATCCGCGATGCCGCGGGCGCGGTGACCGGCATCTTCGTGGAGGGTGTGGACATCACCGAGCGCATGGCGGCCGAGGCGCGGCGCGAGGCGCTGGCGCGGTTTTCCGACCAGTTGCGGTCGCTGGACAGCGTGGACGCCGTCTGCCTGGCCGCGGCCGAAACGCTGGGCCGCACCCTGAAGGTCAGCCGCGCGGGCTATGGCGCGGTGGATGCCGTCGCGCAGGCCGTGCACGTGCACCACGACTGGATGGCGCCCGGCTGCGATCCGCTCGCGCCGGTGCTGCACCTGCCCGATTTCGGCGGCTTCCTGGACGACCTGGCGCGCGATGAATCCGTGTGCGTGGCCGACGTGCGCGGCGACGCCCGCACCCGCGACCGGGCCCCGGCGCTGGAGGGGCTGTGCGCCCGCGCCTTCATGAACATGCCGGTGGTGGAACACGGCCAGCTGGTGGCCATGCTGTTCGCCCACCACGAGCACGTGCGCGAGTGGACGGGCGAGGAGATCGCCTTCATGCGCGAAGTGGCCGCCCGCACGCGCACCGCCGCCGAGCGCGCGCGCACCGAGGCCCAGCTGCGCGAGGTCAACGAGTCGCTGGAGCAGGCGGTGGCGCAGCGCACCCACGAGCTGATGGAGGTCGAGGCCAAGTACCGCCAGGCGCAGAAGATGGAGGCCATCGGCCAGCTGACCGGCGGCATCGCGCACGACTTCAACAACCTGCTGGGCGCCATGAGCGCCAGCCTGCAGGTGCTGGAAAAGCGCATCGCGCTGCACAAGTTCGACAACGCCGAGCGCTACATCGGCATGGCGCAGGGCTCGGTGCGCCGTGCCGCGTCCCTCACCCAGCGCCTGCTGGCCTTCTCGCGCCGCCAGACGCTGGACCCCAAGCCGGTGGACGTCAACCGGCTCATCGGCAGCATCGAGGAGATGGTGCGCCGCACGGTGGGCCCGGGCGTGGAGGTGGAGGTCGTCGGCGCGGGGGGGCTGTGGCTCACCCGGGTCGATCCGTCGCAACTGGAGAACGCGGTGCTCAACCTGTGCATCAACGCGCGCGACGCCATGTCGCCCCACGGCGGGCGGCTGACCATCGAGACCGCCAACAAGTGGCTGGACGACCGCGCCGCCACCGAGCGCGAGCTGGCGCCGGGCCAGTACATCTCGGTGTGCGTGACCGACACCGGCGCTGGCATGGCGCCCGACGTGGCCGCCCGCGCGTTCGACCCCTTCTTCACCACCAAGCCCATGGGGCAGGGCACGGGCCTGGGCCTGTCGATGGTGTACGGCTTCGTGCGCCAGTCGGGCGGGCAGGTGCGCATCTATTCGGTGCCCGGCGAGGGCACCACCATGTGCCTGTACCTGCCGCGGTACCTGGGCGACGCCGATGCCGAGGTGCCCGAGCTGCCGGCCATCGACGGCCACCGCGGCGAGGGCGAGGTGGTGCTGGTCATCGAGGACGAGTCCATCATCCGCGGGCTCATCGCCGAAGAGCTGGAAAACCTGGGCTACCGGGTCGTCTCGGTGGGCGACGGGCCGGCCGGCCTGCACGTGCTGCAGTCCGGGCGCCGCGTGGACCTGCTGCTCACCGACGTGGGGCTGCCCGGCGGCCTGAACGGCCGCCAGGTGGCCGACGCCGCCCGCGTCACGCGCCCCGGCCTCAAGGTGTTGTTCATCACCGGCTATGCCGAGAATGCGGCCGTGGGCAACGGCCTGCTGGAATACGGCATGGAGGTGATCACCAAGCCCTTCGACGTGGGCGCGCTGGCCGCCAAGGTGCGGGAGATGATTGAGCGCTGAGGGGCACGGGCCCCGTGCGCTTTTGGTTCAGGGGCGGACCCGCTGGGTGGCGTGCGTGAAGAACGTGTTGCCGCCCGAGGTCTTGAACTCGCTGAACTCGCGCGACGGCGCCCCCGAGCCGGCGGTGCGCCAGCCGAAGAGCCCGGTCGGGCTGGGGTCGGGCGCAAGGCCCTCCGTGGCCACCTCGAGCGCCGCGTTGTAGAAGGCCGTGTACTGGACGTTCCAGCGCAGGTTGGTGGCGTCGTTGACGAGTGCCAGCACCCCGTTGATCACCTTTTCCTGGCCCCCGCCCAGCCGGGGATACTGGTCGAATCCCTTGAACTGCACGCCGTGGGCGCTGGCCCGCACGATGTCCGTCAGGCTGCGCGCATTGGGGGCGCCGAAGTCCTGCGGCTTGCCCGAAGCGAGCCGGTTGTGGAGCACGCGCCGCATCATGCGCATGCCCTGCTTGGCGTCCTCGATGTCCTTCACGCCGGTGTCGCGCCACGTCTGCGGCGCCGGGGCCTCGGCCAGGAACAGGCGCATCAGCATGCCGGCCTCGGAGGCGGCATCGGGCAGCGACACCGGCTTTCGGATCGTGATGCTGACCAGCGGCGGGGTGATCGTCAGCAGCGGGGCGCCCGCGCCCTGCTGGACCTGGATGGCCAGCTTGGCATTGCCTTCGCGCAGGGCGGTGACCACGAAGGCCCACGAGTCGGCGCGGCTGTTGTGGGTGCTGCTCACCTCCAGCAGGTTGGGGATGTCGCTCACGGCGACGAGCTTCTGGCGCTTGTCGATGGCCTCGAGCTTGACGCGCAGCTTGTTGCCCACCACCAGGGTCAATACGCTGGGCACCGGGTCGTTGTAGGCGAACTTCAGGAGGGCATTGGGCATGGCAAAGGGCTCGGATCGGAAGAGAGAGAAATAAAGGAAAAAGGGGGCTGCAGCAGACCCGCAGGCAGGTGCTTCGGGCATCCACGGAATGCGCCGCGAAGTGGCAAGAGGGACGAGAAAAGGGAAAGGGGACGGGACAGGGCCGAGACGCCTGGAAGGCGCCCAGGGCGGCCTCAGTGCAGCGTCAGGGCGGCGGCTGGAACGCCGGCACGCGCACCGCGGTGCCGATGCGCCGGCACTGGCCCTGGATGCGCTCCACCCAGGGGCGGCTCACCAGGAAGGTGCTGGAGCCCACGGCCTCGTCGGTGGGCACCACGTCGGTCTTCAGGTTCACCGACTTGCCGTTCGCCAGGGCCGCGCCGCGCTCGGCCGGGTCGTCGTCCTGTGAGGTGTTCGGGGCCCCTGGCGGCACCGGCGGCGGCACCCGCAGCCGGTAGATGTGCGATCCGGTGGTCCAGACCATCCACACCAGGGCAAAGCCTTCCGGGTCGGCCTTGGACGGCGGAAACGCCTGCTGCACGAAGCAAAACGACTGGGGCCGCCGCGTCTGCCGCAGTTCCGTCAGGAACGCGCGGAGCATGGCCGGGCTGGCGATGTGTTCCGGGGCCGGGGTCGAGAAGGCCGGGTCGGCCGCCACGGGCTGCGGGCGGCCCGCGTCGGCCCAGGCGCCGGGCGCGAGAGTCGCCAGCAGGGTCGCCAGGCCCCAGGCGTGCAGCCTCGGGCGCGCCTTAGGAAACAGGGACAAAACGGGGCGCAGCCGGGGTACGTGCATGGGGCAGGAGGGGAAGCCGGGACCGGCGTAGTGTACGCAGGCGCCTGCCCCCGCCATGGCGCGGTGGCCAAGGCGAGGGCCCTGTGGCAGACCCCGCGGCGGGAGCGTCAGCCGTTGGTGGCGATCACTGCGCTGATGAGGCCGGGACCGGGGAAGTCGGCCATGACCATGCCCACCCGCCCGTGCAGTTCCCCACCTGGGCCCATGCGGGGGTACAGGAGCTGGTTCGTCCCGTCGAAGGCGATCGAGCAGATGCCGATGAAGCAGTTGACGCGGGGAAAGTCGGGCCAGCTGTTCTTCCAGCCCGGGGTGGTCCGCCCCGTCATGAGCAGGGGGGCGTTGGTCTGGGGGCTCGACGCCCCGCTGGCGACGAAATAGGGGAACGAGCCGGACGCGGCGCTCAGGTAGTTGATATAGGCCTGGTCGCGGCTTCCGGCGATCGCCGCGCGGGCATGTGCCTTGACCTTTTCCCACTTGTCGTACAGGTCCCAGTTGGTGCCCAGCTTCCATTCGTCCTGGATGCTGAACGCGCCGGGGTACGCGATACCGTACTGGTGCGTCGCGGTGAAGTTCTGCAGCACCACGATCTTGCCGCGCAGGTCCTTGAGCACGGGGTTGCCGCCGGTGCCGTCCGTGGGCGGCTGCCAGAAGGCGGCCTGGTTGGGTTGGTAGTAGCGATTCTTGAACGTGTCCTCGAAGGTCTCGGTGTTGCCGCCGCCGTCGCCCTCCTGCTTGATTCGCATGAACACGGTTTCCGACGGGTGGGTCTTCAGGAAGTCGATCACGGTGGCGAGCACGTCGGAGAAGTACGCGTACTGGAACTGGATGCCGTGGTAGATCGGCAGTTCGTCCTTGGTGTGGTTGCACCGGATGTCCAGCACGCGGATGCCGGATTTGAGTTGGTTCGCCAGCGGCATCGACTGCGTCTGGGTGATGTCGCCGCCATAGAACGACATGGTGTCGTGCGTGCCGGGCAGGGACAGCTCGCTGAGCCTGCGCCCGTCCGGCAGGTGCGCCATCCAGTCGGTGTTGCTGGTCTTTATTTCCGAATCATGTGAATATCCCTGCCGGCTGGCCGCCAGCTCGCCCGTGGGCACGTGGATCGCCGCGCATTGCATGAGCACCTGAGTCATCGTTCACCTCCTAAAAATGCATGTTTGTGAAAAATCGGTTGCCGGGCGGGTGGTGCCGCCCACCTGTAGCAGCCGGCACCCCCGACCCGCAAGACTAGAGAGGCAGTGCCTCGCGCGCATCCCTGATATCGGGGATGCGTGCCGTTTTTCCTGCGTGCAGCGCCCCTGCCGATGAGCGCGCCCGCACCACCGGCCGTGGCCGCCGTGCTGCTGGTGGAGGACGACCCCGCCTGCGCGCGGCGCCTGGCCCGCCTGCTCGGGCAGGTCCATCCCGGGGCATCGGTGACGCATGCCGGCAGCCTGGCCCAGGCCGGCGCGTTGTGGCCCGCGCGGGGCTTCGATCTGGCGCTGGTGGACCTGCACCTGCCCGATGGTTCGGGACTGGCGCTGCTGGAGGCGTTTTCGCGAGCCCGCCCGCCACTGGAGGCCGTGGTGGTCTCCGCCTGGGGGCACACCGACACCATCGTCGCGGCCATCCAGGCCGGCGCGCGGGGCTACCTGCTCAAGAGTGCCGAAGACGATGAACTGGTGCGCGCGCTGGCCTGCATGCGGGCCGGGGGGGCGCCCATCGACCCGCTGGTCGCCGCGCGCATCCTCGCCCTGCTGGCATCGGCCCCCGGCCACGGCGCCAGCACCGCACCGCCAGCCCCTGGCGCCGGCAGCGGCGCTGCCGACGGGGTGCTGCGCGTGGCGCTGTCGGCGCGCGAGTTGCAGGTGCTGCACCAGGTGGCGCTCGGCGACACCAACCGTGAGATCGCGCACACCCTGGGCCTGTCCGTGCACACCGTGGAATGCCACACACGCAGCATCTACCGCAAGCTGGTGGTGCGCACCCGCACGGAGGCCGTGGTCCTGGCACAGGCGCAAGGCTGGCTCTAGTGGAGCGCAGGGCGTCGCGTGGTGCCTCGCTGGCGCTGGCTGCCCTGCTCGCCCTGGGCGCGGTGGCCCTGCTGGTGAGCGCCTTGCTGCCGTCCCCGCGGGCCTGGGGGGCGGGCGATCTCCTGGCCTTCACCGCCGTGGAGTCGGTGCGCGGCGAGCCGCTGGAGTCCATGGCGCCCCAGGCGCCCGCCGTGGCCGTGCCGCCCGCGCACGGCTGGGTGCCCGTCACTTTGCCCGATGCCTGGAGCGACCGCTGGCCCGCGCACGACGGCGTGGTGTGGTACCGCCTGCGCTTCACGCTGCCGCCCGACATCCCCGCGGAGCGGGAGTTCGCACTCGCCCTGGACGCGATGAACATGGCCGGCGCGGTGTGGCTCGACGGCCAGCTGCTGTGGCGCGACGAGCGCCTGGCCGAACCCGGCTTGACCCGGGCCTGGAACCAGCCGCGCTTCGTGCGCCTGGGCGCGCTGCGGGCGCCAGGGCCGGGCCGTGCGCAGGCCGGGGGCGAGCACACGCTGCTGGTGCGCATCACCGGCTACGCGCCCTATGTGGGCGGCCTGAGTGAGGTGTGGCTGGGGGCTGCGGACCCGGTGCAGCGCCTGCATGCCCAGGCGCAATGGTGGCGCGTGGGCCTGCAGCAGGTGAGCCTGGGGGTCAACGTGGCCATGGCGCTGCTGTTTCTCATGCTGTGGATCTGCTGGCCGCGCGAACGGCTGTACGGATGGTTCGCGCTCACGGCGCTGGCGTGGTCCGCGGGCTGCTACAACCAGGTGGCCACGGGCGTGTGGCCGCTGCGCACCGTGCCCCAATGGCAGTTCGCGATGGCCGCGCTGCTGTTGCTGTTCGCCGGCAGCTACCTGGTCTTCGTCTTCCGCTTCGCCGGCCGGCGCCATGTCCGCTGCGAGGCCGCCCTGGCCTGCACCCTGGGCGCGGCCGTCCTCGCCGGCATCCTGGCCATGGGCCGGTATCCCCAGGCGCTGCCGGCCGTGCGGATGGCGACGTTGCTGGCCGGGCTGCTGCTGTTCATTCTGGCGGTGGCCTATGTGCTGCAGCATGCCCTGCGCACGCGCAGCCCCTCCAGCATCGCGCTGGCGCTGGCCGTGGTGATCGCGCTGGCCGGCGGGCTGCACGACATGGCGGCCCTTCTCGCGTGGATCGACGACACGCGCTATTACGCTGTGGTCTGTTCCACCTTCTCGCTCGTAAGCATGGCGTTCCTGCTGGCGTGGCGGCTGCGCAGCGCGTTCGAGCGCGAGGCTTACTTCAATGCGGAACTGCGCGAGAAGGTGGAGGGCGCGCGCGCCGAGCTGACCGCGGCGCTGGCCCGGCAGCGCGCCCTGGAACTGGCCAACGCCCGCCAGGCCGAGCGCATCGGCATGGTGCGCGACCTGCACGACGGCCTGGGCGGCACGCTGGTCCATGCGGCGGCCTGCTGGGGCGAGGCGCCGCAGGTGCCGGTGCCCGCGCCGCAGGCGCTCGCGGTGCTGGCGCAGATCAGCGACGACCTGCGGCTGATCATCGACACCACGGCCCATGTGCCGCAAGGGGATCTGCAGGCCCTGCTGGCCGCCCCCCGGCGGCGCCTGATGTCGCGCCTGCAGGCCGCGGGCATCGATGCCCGCTGGCATGCCGAGGGCCTGGACGGGGTGCGGCTGGAGGGGGCGCGTGCGCTGAACCTGCTGCGGCTCCTGCAGGAGGCGGTGACCAATGCCATCCGGCACAGCGGAGCGCGCCGCGTCGGCATATCGGTGCTGCGCCGGGGGCCGTGCCTGCAGGTCTGCGTGCAGGACGACGGCCGGGGTTTCGATGCCACGCGGGCCGGCGCGCAGGGGATGGGACTGGCGAACATGCGGCAGCGTGCGATCGCCCTGGAGACGGTGCTGCAGCTCGAAACCGCCCCGGGCCAGGGGTGCCGGGTGGCCGTCGACGTGGCATGGCAGGCCGCCGATCCGCCAGTTCCCCCGATCCCTTCGGGCGATTGACTTTTCAGTGCGCGCGGCTGGCGAGCGCCCGCTCGATGCGGTGCCGCGCCACGGTGGTCTTGGGCACCTTGAACGGGAACCAGGCGCGCACGTCCTCGTCCAGCCCGATGCCGTGCATGTAGTTGTAGATCGCCTTCTTCAGCGCGCCGCCCAGCGCGTCGTGGTCCACGCCCGTGGGATCGATGAAGGCCACGTCGTTCTTGGCGAAGTCGCCCGGCGGCAGCGGCGCGAGCGTGACGCCGTACTCCCCGGGGTTCTTGCCCACGGGCGAATGCACGGTGCAGGCGAAGCGGTGGAAGAACCCGCTCTGGATGCAGCCGTTGGCGAACAGCTGGCGCACGTATTCGAGCGCATCCACGGTGTCCTGCACCGTCTGGGTCGGAAAGCCGTACATCAGGTAGGCGTGCACGAGGATGCCGGCGTCGGTGAAGGCCCGCGTCACGCGCGCCACCTGGTCCACCGACACGCCCTTCTTCATGAGCTGCAGCAGCCGGTCCGAGGCCACCTCCAGCCCGCCCGAGATCGCGATGCAGCCGGAGTCGGCCATCAGCTCGGCCAGCTCGGGCGTGAAGGTCTTTTCGAACCGCACATTGCCCCACCACGAGATGCCGGCGTTGCGTTCGATCAGCTCGGTGGCGAGCGCCTTGAGGGCTTTCGGCGGGGCGGCCTCGTCCACGAAGTGAAAGCCGGTCTGCCCGGTCTCGCGCACGATCTGCTCGATGCGGTCGGCCAGCACGGCGGCGCTCGCGCCCTCGTAGCGGCTGATGTAGTCCAGGCTCACGTCGCAGAAGCTGCACTTCTTCCAGTAGCAGCCGTGGGCCACGGTGAGCTTGTTCCAGCGCCCGTCGCTCCACAGCCGGTGCATGGGGTTGAGCATGTCCAGCAGCGAGAGGTAGCGGTCCAGCGGCAGGCCGTCCCAGGTGGGCGTGCCCACCTCGGCGAAGGCGATGTCGGCCTCCATCATGTTCACGTACTGCACGGCGCCGTCGTCGCCCCGCACGAAGGTGCGCACCAGGCGCTGGCGGCCGCGCTGGCCCTGCACGTGCTCCAGCAGCGCGAGCAGCGGGCGCTCGCCCGCGTCCAGCGTGACGTAGTCGAAATGGTCGAACACGCGGGGCTCGGCCAGCTCGCGCAGCTCGGTGTTCACGAAGCCGCCGCCCAGCACCGTGGCGATGTGCGGGTAGCGCGCCTTGATGGCCTGGGCGATGCGAAAGGCCGCGTACACCGAGCCGGGAAAGGGCACGGACAGCAGCACCACGTCGGGCGTGTGGCGCGCGATGGCCTCGTGCGTGAGCGCCTCGAGCATCTCGTCCACCAGCGTGGGCGGCGCGGCCAGCGCGTCGGCCAGCGGATCGAAGGTGGGCTGGCTGCCGGCCAGCGACTCGGCATAGCGCACGAACTCGAAGCGCTCGTCCACCGCATCGCGCAATACGTCGGCCAGGTCGTTCAGGTACAGCGTGGCGATGTGCTTGGCCTTGTCGTGCAGGCCCAGGGCGCCGAAGGCCCAGCCCAGCGGGTCGCCGCCCTCGTCGTCCACATAGACGTCGAGCGAGGCGAAGCGCGGGCCCTCGGGCAGGTAGTGGCGCCCGGCGATGCGGTGCGCGAGAGTCGAGTCGCGCCCCTGCAGGAACGCGATGGCCGGCGCCACCGTGGCGAGGTAGCGGTCCTGCTGTGCGGCGAAGGACTGGACCGCCGGGCTGCGCTGCGCCTCGGGCAGGGCCTGCACCCGCGCGGCCACGGCCTGCAGGCCCTCGGGCGAGAGCAGGCGCAGCACCAGGGCCAGCGCCAGGTCTTCCTGGAACGCGGTGACGCCGCGCGAGCGCAGAAAGCCCGTCAGGTAGGCGCTGGAGGGGTAGGGCGTGTTCAGTTGCGTCATCGGCGGGATGACGGCCAGCACGCGGGGGGTCGAGGCGGACATGGGTGTGGGGCAGGGCGGCCGCGCAAAAGGCGGGGGGCAGCAAAGCGCGGCGGAAGGCGGGCGAGGGCCGATTATCCCGCCGGGCTCAGGCCGGCGCGCCGCGTGGGGGCTTCGTCCGCCCGGACACGGGCAGTGCGCCCGCCTGCCAGGCGAAGCGGAACGTGGGCACCCGCGTGCCGCCGGGCGCGTCCCACTGGTCGGCCTGCACGTTCGCGGCCCCGTGGGCGGCATAGAAGCGCTGCGCCTGCAGGTTGCTCGGCAGCACCCAGAGGTACAGCCCCGCATCGGCGCAGGCCGCGGCGCAGTGGTCCGCCACGGCGGCGAGCAGCTGCGCGCCGATGCCCGTCCCGTGCGCCTGCGCGCTCACGTGGATGTTGTCCAGCAGGCTGCCCCACACCGGGTCTTCGCCCGGGTAGGCGCAGACGAAGCCGAGCAGGCGGTCGCCTTCGGCGGCCACGATCACGTGCTGCCCTGCGGGCGGCTGCGGTGATTGAAGCCGCTGTGTCCAGAGCGCCAGCCGGTCGGCCTCCACGTCGGTGGCGAGGTAGTGCTCGGACAGGGCGCCCCGGTAGGCGAACCGCCAGCTGGCGGTGTGCAGGGCCGCGATGGCCGGGGCGTCGGAGGGTCGGGAGAGGCGCAGCAGCGCGGTCATGGCCGGCCTTTCTTTGCCGCGCGGTCGAACTTCTGCCAGTACCGGAATTCGTCTTCGTGCACCTCGATATCGACTTCGGCCACGCGCTGCTGCAGGCGCTCCTGCACGTCGGCCACTGCCTGGTTGTAGACGCTGGGTCCGATCTCCTCCAGAAAGAAGCCCAGCAGGCCGCTGGCGGCGATGTTGCCGATCTTCTCTTCCATGTTCTCGCGGAAATACCGCTCGATCGAGGCCACGGCCTGCTGGTGGACGTCCTTGGGCAATGCGATGGTCATGCGGGCTCCGGTGAGAAGAGGCCGGCTGCGGGAGAGAGGGAAGCCCCAAGCCGGCGACCCGGTCGATTCTGCCCGCCTTCGCTTCGCTCCCCGCCCGCCCGTGTCCTTTCAGCCGGCCACCGGCACCACCCGGTGGCCCGCGGCGGCCAGCAGGGCGCAGGCGCGTTCGCCGTCCGCCTGCGACACCAGCAGGTGGTCGCCGTCGAAGGTGGAGACCACGAAGATGCCGATGCCGTTCTCCGACAGCGGGCGGATCACCGACAGGACGATGCCCGTCTCGCCGAAGCCGAACGGCCCCACGAAACGGAACGCCACCCAGCCCCGGTCGGCCTGCACGCCGTCCGGCACGCGCGCCTGCAGGCAGGTGATCGACAGCTCCTCGCCGCTGCGCGAGATCGAGACGAACCCCTCGCCATCGGCCCACGGCGGAATGGCCGCCTGCGGCGCGAGCCGGGCGACGGCGTAGAGAGAGGGCAGGGTGGCGAGCGTGATGCTGCGGGTGGAGAGGAGGGGTGCGGTCATGGGGTGGAATGCAGTGGGGTGAAGGCCAGGAACAGCGCGATCGAGAACATCACCACCGCGATGCCCGCGTCCAGGCAGCGCCAGGCCACCGGCCGGGCGAACCACGGCGCCAGCCGCCGCGCGCCCAGCCCGAGGGTGAGGAACCACAGGGTGGAGGCCGTGGTGGCGCCCAGCGTGAAGCGCAGCTGCTGGCCCGCCGGCTGCTGGCCGCCCAGCGCGCCCAGCAGCACCACGGTGTCCAGGTACATGTGCGGGTTGAGCAGCGACACGGCCAGCACCGCCGCGAGCGCCTGCCGCGCCGTGGGGCCCGCGCCCGGCGCGCCCAGGCCAGCGGCCAGGGCGCCATCGGGCCGCAACGCGCGGCGCAGCGCCCCCAGGCCGTACCAGGCCAGGAACGCCGCGCCGCCCCAGCGGGCGATCGCCAGCAGCCACGGCTGGCCCTGGATCAGCGCGCCCATGCCGGCCACGCCCGCGGCGATCGCGATCACGTCGATGGCGATGCAGGTGCCCACCGTGAGGGCCACGTGCCGCCCGAGCAGGCCGACGCGCAGCACATGCGCGTTCTGCGCACCGATGGCGATGATCAGGCCGGCCCCGGCGCCGAAACCATGCAGAAAAGGGGTGATGGAAGACCACATCGGCGAATTGTCTGGGGCCGGGGCCGAATCCCATCCTGAATGGGGAAAATATCGACTTGGCTGAGAATTTCTCAGCTTTCAAACCCAAAGGCGCCATGGCACTGGATTCCAAACAATGCGAGGCCTTTCTCGCCGTGGCCGAGGCGGGCAGTTTCGAGCAGGCCGCCGCCGCGCTGCACATCACGCCCTCGGCGGTGTCGCTGCGCGTGCGCGCGCTGGAGACGCGGCTCGGCCAGCCGCTCATCGTGCGCGGGCGGCCCAGCCGCGCCACCCGGGCGGGCCGGCAACTGCTGCAGCACCTGCAGCGTGCCCGCGTCATGGAGCACGACCTGCTGGCGGGGCTGTCGGGCGGAGATGGGGAAGCGGATGCGTTCTTCGCCGTCACGCTCGCGGTCAACGCCGATTCGCTCGCCACCTGGCTGCTGCCGGCGCTGTCGGGCGTGCTGCAGCGCGAGCGCATCGCCATCGAACTGGTGGTGGACGACCAGGAGCACACGCACGCGCTGCTGGAGGCCGGCCTGGCCCATGCCTGCGTGTCGGCCCATCCGCATGCCATGCGCGGCTGCACGGCCGAGCCGCTGGGCCGCATGCGCTACCGGCTGGTGGCCTCGCCCGCATTCGCCGCGCAATGGTTCGGGCCGCGCGGCATCACCCGGGCGTCGGCGCGCCGGGCCCCCACGGTGGTGTTCAACCGCAAGGACCCGCTGCAGGCCAATGCGCTGCTCAATGCGTTCGGGCTGCAGGCCAGCGCCTATCCGAGCCATTACGTGCCGGCATCGGAGCCCTTCGTCGCGGCGATCCGGCTGGGGCTGGGCTACGGCATGGTGCCGGAGCTGCAGATCGGCGATGCCATCGCGCGCGGCGAGCTGATCGACGTGCTGCCCGATGCGGCGACGGACGTGGCCCTGTACTGGCACGGCTGGGCACAGCAGCCGCCCCGGCTGGAGCGGCTCGCCCAGCGGGTGATGCAGGCGGCCCGGGGGCTGCTGTAGGCCGCCGGCCGCCGTTCGCTCACGTGGCGGCGCTCGGCCTGGGCACGGCGTAGAAGCCCAGGAACATGTCCACCGCGTCGTGCAGCACCTGTCGCTGCTGGGCCGCCGTGAGCGACGGCTGCCCCAGCGCCAGTTGCGGCCAGAAGGCGAAGGCCTTGACCATGCCCTGCAGCTGGTGCGCGGCGTATTGCGGATCGACCCCGCCACGCAGGCGGCCGGCCTGCTGCGCCGCGTGGATCCACGCGGGAACGCCTTCTTCCTTCTCGCCCAGGCGCGCCACCATGGCCTGCGCGCGGGCCGGGGTGTGCAGCATCTCGGCCATGGCCACGCGCGACAGGTCCATGAACGCCGCATCGCCCAGCAGCGCCATCTTGCGCTCCAGCAGCTCCAGCAATTGCGCGCGCAGGGGCCGCTGCGGATCGTGCCCCGGGGCCGCCAGCGACTGGCTGCGGTCCCACAGCTGCCCGAGGATGGCGGCGAACAGGTCGTCCTTGCTGGGGAAATGGTTGTAAACCGTGCGTTTGGAGACCGCGGCCGCGGCGGCCACCCGGTCCATGCTGGTGCCGGCGAAGCCGTGCTCGCGGAACTCGCCGATCGCCGCCTGGACGATGGCATGGCGCTTGCGGTCGGTCAGGCGGGAGGGCGGCGGAGCGATGGCGGTCATAGGCAAAATTTTACACTGGGCAGTTTACTTTTCTGGATCGAACACTACACTGTGCAGTGCAGTTTTTGCGACGGCTTTGCTTCCTGCCTCGCCGCATGTTCCGGATTTCCCGGCTGCTTCACTCCCTACATCGCCATGGCTCACCGCATGTCCTCCTGTTCCGAATCGCCGGCCGCTCCGCACGGCCAGTCGCCCCAGTTCGTTGACGGGCGGTTTCGCAACGCGGCGCCCCGGCACCGCCTGGGCATGCTCAAGACGCTCGGCGTGCTGTGGCGCTTCGCCCTCGGCAAGCCCGCGGACACGGTGCCGGACCGGCCCATCGCCGTCCAGCCCCTGACCGCCGCCGCACTGCTGCAGGCGCCGGAAGACAGCCTGTGGCGGCTGGGGCATTCGACCCTGCTGCTCAAGCTCGACGGGCGGTTCTGGCTCACCGACCCGGTGTTTTCCGAGCGCGCCTCGCCGGTGCAGTTCCTGGGCCCCAAGCGCTTTCATGCGCCGCCGCTGGCCATCGAAGACCTGCCGCCCATCGCGGGCGTGATCCTCTCGCACGACCATTACGACCACCTGGACCACGCGGCGATCCTGAAACTCGCGCCCAAGGTGGAGCACTTCGTCGCGCCGCTGGGCGTGGGCGACCGGCTCATCGCCTGGGGCGTGCCGGCGGCCAAGGTGCAGCAGTTCGACTGGTGGCAGGGCACGACCCTCGGCGGGCTGCGCCTGGTGGCCACGCCGGCGCAGCATTTTTCGGGGCGCAGCCTGTCGGACGGCAACCGCACGCTGTGGGCGTCGTGGGTGCTGATGACGGCGGACACGCGCGTCTTCTTCACCGGCGACACGGGCTATTTCGACGGCTTCAAGGCCATCGGCGAGCGCTTCGGCCCGTTCGATCTCACGCTGGTGGAAACCGGCGCCTACAACGCCGACTGGCCCGACGTGCACATGCAGCCCGAGCAGAGCCTGCAGGCCCACCTGGACGTGAGGGGCCGCCACATGATGCCCATCCACAACGGCACGTTCGACCTGTCGCTGCACCCGTGGACCGAGCCGTTCGAGCGCATCACCGCGCTGGCCACCGCGGCCGGCGTGCCGCTGGCGGCGCCGGTGATGGGCGAACGGCTGGACATCCGGGCCCCGGCGCCGTCCCGCCAGTGGTGGCGCGAAGCCGCGGTGCCGCCCGCGCGCTGAAGGAGCGCGCCGCGCGGCGAGGGCTTCAGGCCGCCGTCGCGCCTGCCTGCGGCGCTGCGAGGTAGTTGTTCTTCACGCGCACGTAGTGCTCGGCCGAATACCGCAGGTACGCGATCTCCTGCGGTGTCAGCGCCCGCTGCCGCACGGCCGGGCGGCCCGTGTAGAGATAGCCGCTCTCCAGCGTCTTGCCCGGCGAGACCAGGCTACCGGCGCCCAGCATCACGCGGTCACCGATCACCGCGTCATCCATCACGATGCTGCCCATGCCGATCAGGCACTCGTTCCCAATGGTGCAGCCGTGCAGGATCACGGAGTGGCCCAGCGTGACGTAGTTGCCGATCACCAGGGGAGAGCCCTCCGGCTTGCCCGGATGGCGGTGCGACACATGGCCCATGGCCAGGTCCTGCACGTTGGAACATTCGCCCACCACGATGCGGTTCACGTCGCCGCGCAGCACCGCGTTGCACCACACCGAGCTGTCGCGCCCCAGGTGCACATCGCCGATCACCTGGGCGGAAGGGTGGAGGTAGACGCCGGCGTCCAGCGTGGGGGCGGTGTCCAGGTATGGGGCGAGGGGCATGGGCTATCCAGGGAAATGCGGTGCGTAAATGGTGGCTTGGCGGCCACGGGTCAGGTCAGGCCGTGGGGCGTTGGCGGGAGGCTCATTCAGCAGCCCCGTGGCATCGCATCGACACGATCGCGCTAGCGTATAGCCGTTCCTTGACCTCTGCCGCGCGGCGCATGGCGGTGCTGGCAAAAGCATGGGCTCCGGAAGGATCGGCGATGGATATCCATGGCTGCATCTGCTGGCTTTCCTGTTCTTGTCCGTCGTAGTCCAGATCGTGTTCCAGATACTGCCACCATGGCCAGTGAATCCAATCTTCCTGCCCATTGGGATAGTGCAGTTTCATCAAGCGCTGAATCTCAGGCCACATCAATGTGTCGCGCTTCGTCAACTCGCCATTCGTGTAGATGCCCCAGTAGAAAGTACCAGCCTCGGTCAGGTCGCTCGTCTCGTACCGAAGTCGCAAATCGCGCAAACCGAGGTCGAATTCAAAGCCGATCCACTCTTCCGACGTCTGCCAATCTTCGTCCCAATGGGCCGCTAAGGCACCGGGCGCCCCCGCCATCATTTGCATCTGCTCGTGAATCTTGCGAAGCAGAGCGCGCTTCATGTGCGGCATCGCTTGGGCAATGCGAATGGACGACGCGATATTCGCTTGGGTAGCCGTCATGGCGTCCACGATTTCCTGCGAGTTTTCCATCGAAGGCTCCCGAATGATTTTTTGTCGGATGAACTGCACGAGGGCGTCCACGAAAAGGCGCACGGTGGGGGCCTGGATGTGCAGGGCGCAGTCTTCCAGCCAGGCGACGATGCCGGGCCATTTCAGCCAGATGAACCGCCCCCGGTCTTCCATGGCCCGGAGGCTTTTTTCGTCGATGCTGCGGCTGCTGGGGCCGGCGCCGCACAGGTACACCAGCATCCAGGGCCTGCCGAGCGCGGCGCTTTCGAGATGGCGGGCGTAGTTCTGCAACTGCCCGATCTGGTCGGTGGCCCACGGCTTGTTCTCGATGCAGATGCAGCCGCGGTCCAGTTCCAGGTGGATGTCCATGCGGCCGCCGTCGATGGACTTCTCGCGCTGAATTCGGCAGCGCTGGCTGCCGAGCGTCCATGAAGCGTCTGGATGCTCCACCGAAAGCACCTGCAGAAAGCGGTGCAGGAACAAAGGTCCCTGCCCGTGGCTGTCCGCCGGATCGAGCAGCAGCGCCAGGTACTCCGAAATCGCCATCTCGTTCCTGCGCAGGTATTCCAGCAGGGAGAAGCCCGGGGCCAGTTGCCTGGCGAACTGCTGGGCGGCGATGCGGCGGGCCTGCTGCCGCACCTGCACCTGCTGCAGCAGCGCGTATTCGTTGCGATGGGCCGGGGTCATGTGGCGGGGGACTGGTGATTGGGGGTTGGCCGCGCTCATCGCAGCGGCGTTTGGGTATCCCGCCCGAGCGTACCGGACCGCCACGGACTGCGCCCCGTCAGCTCCCCCACGATGGCCGCCTTCAGCGGTGCCAGCCGCCGGGCGCCGTGCAGCACCAGTTGCCGCACGGCGCGGGGCAGGGGGCGCGCGTCGGTGTACAGCCGCACGATGGCGTTGGTGCCTTCGTAGATCGGCCAGGCGCGGCGATGGTGCGCGCGGCCATAGGGCCGCAGCGCGTCGGCGCTGCCGATGTCCTGGCCGCGCTGCCGGGCGTCGGCAATGGCGCGCGCCAAGCCCTCCACGCCGGCCAGGCCCAGGTTGTAGCCGTGGGCGGTCACCGGGTGCATGCCCACGGCGGCATCGCCCAGCAGCGCGCAGCGGTGGCCGGTGAACCGGTCCGCATAGGTGGCGACCAGCGGGTAGGCGTGGCGCTCGCCCACCAGCGCCATCACGCCGAGCCGGCCCGCGAACTGGGCCTGCACCTGCGCGGCGAACGTGGCGGCGTCCTGCGCCATCAGGGCCGCCGCCTCGGCCGCGCCGGTGGTGACGACCACGGAGCACTGCGGCGCGCCGTCCGCCGGGTCGTCCGGCAGCGGCAGCACGGCCAGGGTGCGGTCGTGGCCGAAGGCTTCGTGCGCGATGCCGTGGTGGGGCGCTGCGTGGCGCATGCGGCAGACGATGACGGTGCGCCCGAAGTCCGCCATGCGCGCGCCGATGCCCAGTTGCCGGCGCACGGCGGAAAACCGGCTGTCGGCGGCCACGACCAGCCGGGCCTGCAGGCGCGTGCGGGGCGCGGCCGGATCGCCTGCATCGCCAGCGGCCGGCATGGTTTCCACCGCGGCATGGTCGGCCGCCACGGACACCTGCGCCACCTGCGCGCCGGCCAGGATGCGCACGCCCGGCCGCTGCGACGCCACGGCGTGGGCGGTGCGGCGCAGCGCGTGGTTGGGCACGATCCAGCCCAGGTGCGTCACCGCCTCGCCGTGCGCCGCCAGGCCCGGGTGCAGCCGCAGCGGCGCGTGCCGCCCCACCGGTCCGTCGTGCACCCGGGCCTCGGCGATGCGGCCGATCTCGTGCGGGGCCAGCAGCGCCCAGGTGCCCAGGCGGCGCAGCGTGTCGCCGCTGGCGTGGGTGAGTGCGATCTCGCGGCCGTCGGGCGCGGGATCGGCGAGCGCGGTGGCGGGTTGCCGGTCCAGCACCGTGCTGGTGAAACCGGCCTGGCACAGGGCGATGGCCAGCGACAGGCCGGCCGGGCCCGCGCCGACGATGAGAACGTCGCAATGCTGCTGAGGCATGGGAGGAAAGACCAAGGAAGGCGAGCGCCCGGCGGGCGCCGGCGGCCATTGTGCGGGCCCCGCCGTTCCCCCGGCTTGCACTGGGTCAAGGGAATGTGGCCGGCTGCACTGGTTGATTTGCTATTGATTTAATAGCTACATGCCCTAGCATCGATTGCCTTTGGGGCCCAAAAGACCCCAATGCCTCGCGGCGGCACCCCGGCGGGCCATGGGGCCACGGCCCGCTGCTTCACACCGCCCGGTAGAAGAACGTGGTGCCGCACGGCGCGCCGTCGGGCATCAGGGCATAGCCCGGCACCTCGCCCACGCGCTGCCAGCCGGCGCGGGCGTAGAGCCGTTCGGCGTCGCCGCCGGTCACCGTGTCCAGCACCATCAGGGTCTTGCCCTCCTGCCGGGCGACGGCGTCCACGGCGTCCAGCAATTGCCGGGCCACGCCCTGGCGGCGGGCGCGGCGATGCACCAGCATCTTGGCCACGTCGGCCCGGTGCGGCTGGTTCTCGGGCTGCGCCAGCACGAGCTGCACGGTGCCCAGCACTGCGCCGCTGTCCACCGCTTCGGCGATGAGCAGCGCCCGTTCGCCGCGCGCCACGCCCTCGGCCACGCCGCGCCAGAAATCCACGGCCCTGTCGTGCGCCAGCGGGTGCATGAAGCTCACCGAGGCGCCGCCGGCCACGCAGTCGATCAGCACCTCGGCCAGGGCGGGCACGCAGGCGGCGGCTTCGTTCACGCCCAGACGGCGCACAGTCACGGCGGGGGCGTCGGCGGGAACTTCGGCAGAGGGCGTGGCGAGTGATGTGGCGGCGGTCATGTCGGGCTCCGGGTCGGGTGGGGTGGATTGGCGGGCAGGGTGGCCAGGGCCACCAGGTAGCGCGCGGGGCTGCGCGTGGGGTTGCGGTATTCGACGGCGCCCTCCAGCCGGTGGGCCAGGCAGTCGCCGGCTTCCAGCCGCCAGACCGTGCCGTCCAGCGCGATGTCCATGCGGCCGTCGATCATCCAGATCTGCTGGTGGATCTCCGCGCCGCGGTCGGCCCGCTCGTAGGCCACGCGCTGGCCCGGCGGAAACACCACGTCCACGAGCTGCAGCGGCGACGCCACCGTGGGCGACACGTTGCGCCGCAGGTAGCCGGAGGCGGGGTCGGTCCACACGGGCTGCTGCGCCACGCGGGCCACGGGCGAGGGCGCGGCGCGGCCTTCGTCGCCCTCGGCCTGGGGCGCATCGAACAGCGAGGCCAGCGCCACGCCCAAGCCGGTGGCCAGCTTGTCCAGCACGGTGGCGGTGGGGCTGCTTTCGCCGCGCTCGATGAGCGAGATGTTGGAGCGGCTCACGCCGCTGCGTTCGGCCAGGGCGTCGAGCGAGAGGCCGCGCGCATCGCGCAGTTCGCGCACGCGGCGGGCCAGGCGGGTATTGATGTCCATGCCTCCAGTTTAATGGAAATGATTCCAGAAAAATGGATGGGCGCCGGATCAAGGCCGGATCACGCCCCCTGCGCAGGCATCGCCCGCAGCGTCGCCGCCCAAAAGAGCAGCGCCGCCAGGCTGAGCCCCAAGCCCAGCGCGCGCACGCCGGGCCAGCCGGCAAGGCCGTACACCGCGGTCGATGCCACCGCCCCCAGGCCGCTGCCCACCGCGTAGAACAGCATGTAGCAGCCCACCAGGCGGCCGTGCGCCTCGGGCCGGGTGCGCAAGATCAGGCCCTGGTTGACCACGTGGACCGCCTGCCCGCCCAGGTCGAGCACGACGATGCCCACCGCCAGCGCCCACAGCGTGTGCGCCGCGAACGCGATGGGCACCCACGACACCAGCAGGCACGCCAGCGCGAGGCCGGTGGTCCATTGCCCCCGGCCCCGGTCCACGGAGCGGCCGGCCCGCGCGGCGGCCAGGGCGCCCACCACGCCGACCAGCCCGAACGCGCCGATGGCGGTGTGCGACAGGGCATGGGGCGGCGCGCTCAGCGGCAGCACCAGCGCGCTCCAGAAGACGCTGAACGCCGCGAACATCAGCAGCCCGATCACGCCGCGGATCTGCAGCACGCGCTCGGTCGCCAGCAGCGTGCCCATCGAGCGCAGCAGCGACCAGTAGCCCAACGTGGCCGGGCGCGCGCGGGCGGGCGGCAGGGCCTTCCACAGCAGCGCCAGCATCGCCAGCGACAACCCGCAGGAGACCAGGTACACGGCGCGCCAGCCCGCCAGGTCCGTGACCGCGCCGGCCAGCGTGCGGGCCAGCAGCAGGCCGATGACGACGCCGCCCTGCACGGTGCCGACCACGCGCCCCCGCTTGGCGGGAGGGGCCAGCGTGGCGGCGCAGGCGATCAGCCCTTGCGTCATGGCCGTTCCCAGCAGCCCGATGGCGGCCATGGCCGCCAGCAACAGCAGCGGCGTGGGCGCCCAGGCCACGCCCAGCAGCGCCAGCGCCAGCAGCACCAACTGCCCGCACAGCAGGTGCTTTCGGTCCACCCGATCGCCCAGCGCCACCACGAACAGCAGGGCGATGGCGCAGCCCACCTGGGTGGCGGTGATCACGCCGCCCACCGCCATGGCGGGGATGCCGAAATCCAGCGCGATGGCGTCCAGCAGGGGTTGGGCGTAGTAGACATTGGCAACGCTCACGCCGCAGCACACGGCCAGCAGGCGCACGAGGCCCGGCGGCAGGGGATGGCCGGGGGCGGCGTGCAGGGCGGACGGGTTGGCGGCGGTCATGGGGTGCTGATCTGGTTGCTGATTAAAACTGGATCGAGTGTAGTCCCATCCTGTTTTAAAATGAAACCACTTTGGTGCGTGGATCGAATGCCCGGTCCGCCACCGGCACCCAAGGAGTGGCCATGGCCAAAAGAAAAAGCCTCGCGGATTCCCCCTGCCCCGTGGCCCGTTCGCTCGACGTGGTGGGCGACCGCTGGTCGATGCTGATCGTGCGCGATGCGTTCGACGGGCTGCGGCGCTTCGGCGAGTTCCAGGCCAGCCTGGGCGCAGCGCGCAACATCCTCAGCGACCGCCTGCGCACGCTGGTGGAAGGGGGCGTGCTGGAGATCGCGCCCGCCTCCGATGGCAGTGCCTACCAGGAGTACGTGCTGACCGCCAAGGGCGAGACGCTGTTTCCGGTGGTCGTGGCCCTGCGCCAGTGGGGCGAGGCGCACCTGTACGCCCGGGGCGAGAAGCACTCGGTGCTCGTCGATCGCGCCACGGGCAAGCCGCTGCCGAAAGCCCTGCTGCGGCTGGAGGACGGGCGGGTCGTCCGGCCGGCGGACACCCTCGTGAAGAAGGTGCGTGCGCGGCCCTGATCCGCGAGGCCGCCGGCATACTGGGCCCATGCCCCGCAACATCGAAATCAAGGCACGCCTGCCGTCGCCCGGCGCATTGGCCGCGCTGGAGGCCCGCGCCGCAGCGCTGGCCGACCGCGGCCCGGAGCGGATCCATCAGGACGACACGTTCTTTCGCTGCGCGGCCGGCCGGCTCAAGCTGCGCGCGTTCTCCGCCGGCGCGGGCGAGCTGATCTTCTACCGCCGCCCCGACGTGCAGGGGCCCAGGACCGCGTTCTACGTGCGCACGCCCACGGCCGATCCCGACGGGCTGCGCGAGGCGCTCACGCTGGCGCACGGCCAGGCGGGGCGGGTGGTCAAGGAGCGCACGCTGTACCTGGTGGGCCGCACGCGCGTGCACCTGGACCGCGTGGCGGGCCTGGGCGAGTTCATGGAGCTGGAGGTGGTGCTGGACGAGGCCGAGCCCGAAGACGGCGGCCTGCGGGAGGCACACGACCTGATGGCCCGGCTCGGCGTGGCACCGGCGCAGTGGGTGGACTGCGCCTACGTCGATCTGCTGCGCGGCCGGGGCGGCTGACGCCCGGGCGCGCGCTGCGCCGCAGGGCTTTGGCCCCGCGGCACCGCCCTTCAGCAGGGCACGCCGTTGCGCTCGATGAGCCAGGCGGGGGCGTCCTGCAGCGCCACGGGGCGCAGGAACCGGTCCAGCGCCGCGTAGCCGACCGAGGTGGTGAACGGCGCGGTGCTGGCGGGGTAGGGGCCGCCGTGCATCTGCGCGCCGGTCACGGCCACGCCCGTGGGCACGCCCGCGAACAGCACGCGGCCGGCCACCTGCGTGGCGGCGCGCACCAGCGCGCGGTGTTCGGCCGTGTCGGCATCGGCGCCCCACAACGTGACGGTGAGCGAGCCGCCGATGGCCTGCAGCACGGCCACGGTCTCCTCGATGGAGGCCACGCGCACCACCAGCGCGGCGGAGCCGAAGACCTCTTCGTGCAGCGCAGGGTCGGCGATGAAGTCAGCCGCCTGCACTTCGCCCAGGAACGGGCGCGGCGTGGCGCCGGCCTCGGCCGTTTCGCTCACCAGGGCCCGGAGCTTGCCGTGGCCGCGCCATGCGGCCACGCCCCGGTCGAACGCGCCGCGGATGCCGGGGGTGAGCATGGCGTGCGGCGCCAGGGGGCGCAGCTTGTCGGCCAGGGCCTGCACGAAGGCATCGCCCGAGGCGTCCTGGCGCACGACGATCACGCCGGGGCTGGTGCAGAACTGGCCCGAGCCCAGGCAGATGGAGCCGGCCAGCGTCTCGGCCAGCGCGGCGCCGTTGGCCTTCAGCGCCGAAGGCAGCGCCACCAGCGGGTTCACCGAACCCAGCTCGCCGTAGAACGGGATCGGGCGCTGGCGCTCTGCGGCCACCTTGGCCAGCGCCGTGCCGCCCTTGAACGAGCCGGTGAACGCCACGGCCGCGACCGCCGGCGCCTGCACCAGGCGCACGCCGGCCTCGATCGAGCCGCCCTGCACCAGCTGGAACACGCCGGCCGGCAGGCCGCGCGCGGCCACCACGGATTGCGCCAGCGCCGCGGTCTGGCGCGACAGCTCGGGGTGTGCGGGGTGCGCCTTCACCACCACCGGGCAGCCGGCCGCCAGGGCCGAGGCCGTGTCGCCGCCCAGCACCGAGAACGCGAACGGGAAGTTGCTGGCCGAGAACATGGCCACCGGCCCCACGGGAACGCGCACGCGGGTCAGGCGTGGGCGGCCCGCGGGCGGCGCACCGGCCACGGCCGCGTCGTCCAGCACGGTGTGGGCCGCGCCGCGCTCCAGCACGTCGGCAAAGCCGCGCAGCTGGAAGGCCGTGCGGTCCAGCTCGCCGTTCAGGCGCACCGGGCCCAGGCCGCTTTCACGGTCGGCCACGGGCACCAGGGCTTCGCGCTGGGCCTCCAGGGCCTCGGCCAGCGCGCGCAGCAGGGCGGCGCGGTCGGCGGCCGGGGTGGCGGCGAAGGCATCGGCGGCGCTCGCGGCGGCGGCCACGGCGGCGTCGATCTCGGCCGGGGTGGATTCGGGCCAGGCGGCGCCGTGGGGCTGGCCGGTGCGGGCGTCGATGGATTGCAGGGTGTTGTCGGGCATGGAGGTTCCTGAAAAGGGCAAGGGCCGTCGCGGCCTGCTGTCTCACTGAATGGAATTGTTCGCCGATCGGCAGGGGCCCGCCGTTGGGAGCCTGCCATCGTAATGAAAGGGCGAGCCGCCTAAAATCCCTGCGGCCCGCCGTCCCCTTCCCGCGCGGTTCTGAATTCCATTTCGTGAGACAAACATGCCTGCATCGCCCGGAGACGGCACCGCCGCGCTCGAAAAAGCCCTCGACGTGCTGGACGCCGTGGGCGCCGCACCGCAGGGCCTGAGCCACGCCGACCTGGCGGCCCGGCTGGCGTTGCCCCGCACCACGGCCTACCGCCTGCTGGCCACGCTGGTGGCGCGCGGCATGCTGCGCCGCGATCCGCTGCGCAAGGTGTACTGTCTGGGCGTGCGCTGCTTCGAGCTGGCGCGCCAGGCCCATGCCATGCCCGACCTGGCCGCGGCGGCCGTGATGGAACTGCGCACGTTGCGCGACCTGACGGGCGAGACCACCTACCTGGCCGCACTGGATGGGCGCGACGTGGTGTCGCTGGAGCGCTGCGATGGCGCGCACAGCCAGCGCTCGGCCAGCGCCCTGGGCCAGCGCAAGCCGGTGTACTGCACCAGCCAGGGCAAGGCCATCCTCTCCGCCATGGACGGCGCGGCGCGCGATGCCCTGGTGCGCGAACTGGTGCTGCGCCCCGTCACGCCCCGCACGCTGACCGACCGGCGGCGCCTGCTGGCGGAGCTGCGCGTGACGGCGGCGCGCGGCTACGCCATCGACGACGAAGAGATCGTGCCCGGCGTGCGCTGCGTGGGCGCGCCCATCATCGACGGCCTGGGCCAGGTGCGCGGCGCGCTCAGCGTGGCCGGGCCGGCCTGGCGGCTCACGCCCGAGCGGCTGGAGCTGCTGGGCCCCGAGGTGGCCGAGGCCGCGCGCCGTGTGGGCGCGCAGTTGCACGGCGTGCGCCCCACCCTGGGCGATGCCGAGGCCCGCCCCGTGCCCGGCCCCTGGGCGTTCCACGGCGCCCACCCGCGCTGGTGCGCGGCCAGCGGCCGGCTGTTCTGGGCCGACACCCTCGCCCCCGCGCTGCGGGCGGTGGGACCGGGGGACGAAGGCGACACGCTCTGGGCCGAGGCCGAAGGCCCCGTGCACGGCCTGCTGCTGGGGCAGGACGGCAGCAGCGGCGAGGCGCAAGCGACCGGTGCCGGTCCCGCCACCGCGCCCCCGCCCATCGCCTGGTGCGCCCACGGCGCCTTCGCGCTCCCCCAGGGTGGGCCGGCGCAGCGCCTGGCCCCCTGGCCCGCGCTGCCGGCCCAGGCCGTCTGCCGCGGTGCCGGCGGCGAGCTGTGGCTGGCGTGCGAGACGCTCGAGGGCGGCAGCGCCGTGGGCTGCCTGCGGCCCGGCGCGCCGCTGGAGGTGCGCTGGCGCCTGCCCGAGCCGGTGCAGTGCCTGCGCTGGCGCGCGGCGGACGGCACCCTCTGGGCCGCCGTGCCGGACACGGGCGCCATCCTGTCGCTGCAGCCCGAGACCGGCGCCGTGCGCCGCCTCGTCTCCGTGCCCAAGGGCTCGGGCCGGGTGAGCGGCCTGGCGCTGGATGCGGAGGGCGGGGTGTGGACGGCCCTGCGCGATGGGTGGAGCGTGGTGCGTTTTCTGCCTGACGGCAGCCTGGACCGCGTCGTCGCGCTGCCGGTGCCCTGTCCCACCGACGTGGAACTGGGCGGGGCCGACGGGCGGCGGCTGTTCATCACCACGGCGCGCCAGCCGGTGCCGCTGGATGTGCTGGCCAAGGCCCCGCTGTCGGGCCGGCTGTTCGAGGTGGCGGTGTAGCGGAGCGCCGTTTCGTTCCCCGTTAATGGCATCTTTATTGAAACAAAAGGTTGTGTACGGGATGGTTCACCCTATGGCGCCAGGGCGTTTCGTTACTTTGTAAAGCGGCGGAAGCGGTGGCCAGGCTGTGGATACAACTCGATGCATTCGCGGCGGCACACCGTATGGGCTTTCAAAGGCCCGTGAAACAATTTCCGCCTGCCCGGTCCACTCCATGGCCGCCAAGGGGCCGCAGAGCCTCTCGAGCACCGCATCCGTCGCCCCTTGGCGCTTGTTTCCAGACCTCAACGAAAGTGTTTCCATGAAGAAGTTCTCACTGAGCGCCGTCGCGCTCGCCCTGCTGCTGTCCGGTTGCGCCACCACGGGCGATGGCAGCAAGAGCGGTTCCGGCACCTCGGCCATCTCCAGCGTGCTGGGCGCCGCCACCGCCGGCGGTTCCAGCTCCAGCAGCACCGAGAACAAGGCGGGCGCCGCGCTGGACGTGTTCAAGGCCGTGACCGTGTCCGACGAAGAACTCAAGACCGTCTCGCTGCAGTACCGCAACTACGAAGACCGCACCGAGAACGCCGCCCCGGCCAACAACAAGTACGCGCAGCGCCTGGCGCGCCTGACCAGGAAGCACGTCAACGAAGACGGCATGAAGCTGAACTTCAAGGTGTACCTGAGCAAGGACGTGAACGCCAACGCCACGGCCGACGGCTCCATCCGCGTGTACAGCGGCCTCATGGACATGATGAACGACCAGGAACTGCTGGGCGTGATCGGCCACGAAATCGGCCACGTGAAGCTGCAGCACTCGCTGTCGGCCATGCGCACGGCCTACATGGCCTCCGCCGGCCGCAAGGCCGCGTCCGCCGCGGGCGGCGTGGGCCGCCTGGCCGACTCCGACCTGGGCGCCCTGGGCGAGAAGCTGGTCAACAGCCAGTTCTCGCAAAGCCAGGAAACCGCCGCCGACGACTACGGCCTGGCCTTCATGAAGAAGCACAAGTACAAGGTGCAGGCCATGGAGTCGGCCTTCCGCAAGATCGCCTCGCTGAGCGGCAAGAGCGGCGGCATGGACGCCATGCTGTCCACCCACCCGGATGCGGGCGGCCGTGCGGACCGCATGCGCGACCTGGCCTCGGCGAAGTAATCGGCCATCCTGAGGCAACCAGCAGAAAAGGCGGCGGGCGAAGGCCCGGCCGCCTTTTTTGGTTTTTGCAGGGCGTGGGGGGGTTGGGCGCCTTCCGGTCCCACCCTCCCGCGAGAGGTGTTTTCCTACGCCCCGCCAGAACCCCGCTCGATAGAGTGGACAGCCTTTGCGTCTCATTTCCGAAAAGGACTCCCACATGCGCGTAGACATCTATCGCCGAGCCGAAGCCGATGGCAAGTTCTCCCACCTCGCCGTGCCCGAAGGGCGCCCCATCCCGCAGGAGGCGATCAACGTGGACTGGGACACCGAAGCCCGTGGCCAGGAGATGGACGAGAACGCCGACCACTGGGACGACTACGGCATCGCGCAGCCGGCCGCGCAGATCGAAGAAAAGGGCTACGCCATCACCAGCGTGCACGAGCTGACCGACTGACCCCGGGGCCGGCGGGCAGGGCCCCGCTGCCGCCCCCTTCGCAAAGCCGCCCGCCGCACCCGGCCGGTGGCTTTGTCCATTCGGGGACGCCCGCCCGGTGACAGCGGCGGTGGCGCACGCTACGCTGCGGCGCCATGGAGACAAAAAACACCCCCCCGTTCATTCCCCAGATCCGCCTGTACCAGGACTGGCTGCAGGCCCGCCACGGCCTCGTCTTCGCCGACTACGACGCGCTCTGGCGCTGGTCCGTCACCGACCTCGATGCGTTCTGGCAGAGCATCTGGGCCTACTTCGATCTGCAGTCGCCCACCCCGCACACGGCCGTGCTGGCGCGCAATGCCATGCCGGGGGCCGTGTGGTTCCCCGGGGCGCAGGTCAACTACGCGCGCCAGGTGCTGCGCCATGTGGACCCGGCGCACGCCGCGGGCCTGCCGGCCGTGGTGAGCCGCAACGAGCGCGGCCTGCACCGCGAGCTGTCCTGGCCCGAGCTGCGCCGCCAGGTCGCCTCGCTCGCGCTGCACCTGCGCCGCCAGGGCGTGCGGCGCGGCGACCGCGTGGCGGCCTACCTGCCCAACGTCCCCGAGGCCATGGTGGCGCTGCTGGCCACGGCCAGCCTGGGCGCGGTGTGGAGCGTGTGCGCGCCCGACATGGGCACGGCCGCCGTGCTGGACCGCTTCCGCCAGATCGCGCCCAAGGTGCTGATCGCGGTGGACGGCGTGACCTACGGCGGGCGCGACCACGACCGCAGCGGCGTGCTGGCCGAACTGCGCGCGGCGCTGCCCTCGGTCACCCACATGGTGGTGGTGCAGCACCTGCATGCTCCTGAAACCATAGCAGACACGGCAGATTTTTCTAGGGCATGCGGCCAAAAAGATGCCGAAGTGGCTGCGTTCGAGCCCGAGTGGCTGCCGTTCGACCACCCGCTGTGGATCGTCTACTCCAGCGGCACCACCGGCCTGCCCAAGCCCATCGTGCACGGCCACGGCGGCATGGTGCTGGTGGCGCTGCAGCTCAAGGGGCTGCACAACGACATCGGCTGCAGCTACGAGCCCAATTCGTTCGGCGAGCGCTACCACTGGTACAGCTCGACCGGCTGGGTGATGTGGAACGCGCAGGTGAGCGGCCTGCTGGCGGGCACGACGTGCGTGATCTACGACGGCAACCCGGGCGGCAGCCGCGAGCGGCCCGACTGGGGCACGCTCTGGCGCTTCGCCGCCGAGACGGGCGTGACGTTCTTCGGTGCGGGCGCGGCCTTCTACGCCAACTGCATGAAGTCGGGCCTGTCGCTCACGGACTGCGGCGATCTCTCGCGCGTGCGGGCGCTGGGCACCACCGGCTCGCCGCTCGCGCCCGAGGTGCAGGCCTGGGGCACGGCGCAGTTCCGCGCGCTGGGCGTGTCGGGGCATGCGGACGGCGACATCTGGTGGAACAACATCTCCGGCGGCACCGATTTTTGCGGCGCCTTCATCGGCGGGCACCGCGAACTGCCCCAGGTGCCCGGCGAGATGCAGTGCCGCATGCTGGGCGCGGCGGTCGAGGCCTGGAACGCCGAGGGCCAGCCGGTGATCGACGAGGTGGGCGAACTGGTGTGCACGCAGCCCATCCCGTCCATGCCGCTGTACCTGTGGGGCGATGGCGAGCCGGGCCCCGCGGGGCAGGGCGGCGACCCGAACGGAAAACGCTACCTGGCGAGCTACTTCGACATGTACCCGCCGGGCCACGGCCGGCGGCCGGGCGGGGGCGACGGGCCCGTGGACATGGGCCCGGTCTGGCGCCACGGCGACTGGATCCGCATCGGCCGCTACGGCGGCTGCGTGATCTACGGGCGCAGCGACGCCACCATCAACCGCCACGGCCTGCGCATGGGCACGAGCGAGATCTACCGCGCCGTCGAGGCCCTGCCCGAGGTGCTGGACAGCCTGGTGGTCGATCTGGAATCGCTGGGCCGCGACAGCTACATGCCGCTGTTTGTCGCGCTGCGGGGCGGCGTCGAGCTGGACGATGCCCTGCGCGGGCGCATCGCCGCGGCCATCCGCACCGCGCTGTCGCCGCGCTTCGTGCCGGACGAGATCGTGCAGGTGGCCGAGGTGCCGCGCACGCTGAGCGGCAAGAAGCAGGAGCTGCCCATCAAGAAGCTGCTGCTGGGCCAGCCGCTGGACAAAGTGGTCAACCAGGACGCCATGGCCAACCCGGGCTGCCTGCCGTGGTACGTGGCGTTCGCGCAGCGGCGCGCGGCCACCGTGGCGGCGCACTAGCGCTGCAGTACGTCAGCGCACCGTCACGCGGCCGTGGGGCGGGCGCGCACTAGCGTGCTCTTGCCGAACAGGCTCTGCACCAGGTCGACCACCAGCTCGGCGGTCTGGTTGCGGATGTCGAGCGCGGGGTTCAGCTCCACGATGTCCAGCGAGGCCAGGCGGCCCGTGTCCGCGATCATCTCCATGCACAGCTGCGCCTCGCGGTAATTGGGGCCGCCGCGCACGGTGGTGCCGGTGCCGGGGGCGATCTCGGGGTCGAGGAAGTCCACGTCGAAGCTCAGGTGCAGGTGCACGCCTTCGCCGGCCTCGCCCTCCAGCCCGTCGAGCGCACGGCGCATGACCTCGCGCATGCCGAGCTCGTCGATGGAGCGCATGTCGTACACCTCGATGCCCAGCTCGCGGATGAGGCGCTTTTCCTCGTCGTCCACGCTGCGCAGGCCGATCTGGCACAGCTGCGCGCCCTGCAGCGCGGGCACGGCGCCGCCCAGGGCCGACAGCGATTCGGGGCCGAAGCCGTACAGGCTCGCCACGGGAATGCCGTGCACGTTGCCGCTGGGCGAGATGGCGGGCGTGTTGCAGTCTGCGTGGGCATCGAGCCAGAGCACGCGCAGGCGCTTGCCCGTCTGGCGGCAGCGCCGCGCGACCGCGCTGATCGAGCCCACCGCCAGATGGTGGTCGCCCCCGAGCAGGATGGGCATGCGGCCGGCGGCGAACTGCGCGGACACGGCGTCGTGCACCGCGCGGTTCCACGCCACGCATTCCGCCAGATTGCGCAGCCCGTGGTCGCCCCGCGCGCTTTGCGGGTTGGGCGGGCCGAAGAGGTTGCCGGCATCTTCCACGTCCACGCCGAACCGCGCGAGGGCCGGGCCCAGCTGGGCGACGCGCAGGGCGTCGGGCCCCATGGCCGCGCCCAGGCGCGCGGCGCCGGCGTCGGTGGGGGCGCCGATGAGGGTGGCGCGCGTGTGCGGGGCGGCGGGGGTAGCGATGTCGGTCATGGGTTCATCTCCTGGAAACGCACGGCGTGCGGGCGCCGTGGCGCCAAAGTTTTCACCCACATGCGGTCTGGCGGCATGCGGAAAAAGGGATGGGGCGCGTGCAGTGTGCACGCGGATGGTGACGATGGGTGCCGTGTGCTGGCGCGGCCCACCCGTGCTTAAAGCGCTTCCGCCAGGTGGGCGGCGGCCTGCACCAGCGGGGGCGCGCCTGCGGGCGTGCCCAGGGCGATCCACGGCTGGATCTGCGCGTACAGGTCCTTGGGGTCGGTCTGGTCGGGAATCAGCTCCAGCGGCTGCAGCAGGCCCGCGCTGCGGCCCAGGGCACGCATGAAGCGCAGGGCGGAATAGTCCTCCAGCGCAAAGCCCACCGAGTCGAACACGGTGACCTGCGCGAGCGACGTGCGGGCCGGCGCCTCGCCGCGCACCACGCGCCAGAACTCGGTCACGGGGAAGTCGGCAGGCATCTGCTGCAGGTCGCCTTCGATGCGGGTCTGGGGTTCGTACTCCACGAACACGCTGGCCGCCCGCAGCACCTCGGCCGCCAGTTCGGTCTTGCCGGGGCAGTCGCCGCCCACGGCGTTGATGTGCATGCCAGGCTCGACCAGGTCGCCGTGCAGGATCGTGGCGTAGGCCTTGTCGGCGGTGACGGTGGTGACGATGTCCGCGCCGCGCACGGCCTCGGCGGTGCTGGCGCAGCGGACGATCTCCAGCTCCCCCCGCGCCACCAGCGGCGCGAGGTTGGCCGCCAGCTTGGCCGTGGCGGCCGGGTCGATGTCGTACAGGCGCAGCTCGCCGATGCCCAGCAGGCCCACGAAGGCCAGGGCCTGGAACTCGCTCTGCGCGCCGTTGCCGATCAGCGCCATGCTGCGGCTGTCCGGGCGGGCCAGGTAGCGCGCGGCCATGGCCGACGTGGCCGCGGTGCGCAGTGCCGTGGTCAGGGTGAGCTCGCTCAGGAAGGAGGGGTGGCCGGTGGCCACGTCGGCCAGCGCGCCGAAGGCCATCACCGTGGGCAGGCCGTGGCGGGTGTTGACCGGGTGGCCGTTCACGTACTTGAATGCGTAGTCGCGGGCGTCGGCGACGGGCATGAGTTCGATGACGCCGTTGGGCGAATGGCTCGCGGTGCGCGCGGACTTGTCGAAGTCCTGCCACCGGGCGTAGTCCTCTTCAATGGCCTGCGCCATGCCGCGCAGGCATTCCACCACGCCGGTGCGGCCGACCAATTGCGCGGCGCGCGTGGCGCTCAGGAACTCGGTGGACATGGTGCCGGGGATGGGGCGTTGGTCGGGGGTCATGGGATCGGCTCCTCGTCGGTGGGCGCGCCACGCGACGGGGGGCGGGGCGGCATGGGGTTCCCAAGCGTCCCACAAGGGCGCGCCAATTCAAATCGGCAAAAATGCACGCATAAGCGCAAAAAACTGGCTTTTTGCTCAAAGGAATTGCCGAAATGGACAATATCGACCAGCAACTGATCGCCCAGCTGCGACACAACGCCCGCGCCAGCGTCGCCACGCTGGCCACGCGGCTGGGCGTGTCGCGCGGCACCGTCACCAACCGCATCCGCCGGCTGGAGGACACGGGCGTGATCGTCGGCTACACGGTGCGGCTGCGGCCCGAGCGCGAGACGGGCGGCGGACTGCAGGCCTGGACCAGCATCTCCATCGAGGGCAACGACGCGCGCCGGGTCACGGCCTCGCTGCTGGGCGAGCCCAGCGTGCTGGCGCTGCACAGCACCAATGGCCGGTGGGACCTGCTGGCCGAACTGCAGGTGGGCAGCCTGGCGGAGCTGGCGCACGCGCTGGAGCGCATCCGCCTCATCAAGGGCATCAGCAACACCGAGACCAGCATCCACCTGGAGACCGTGCGCGCGCCCATCGCGTCCGGCGGGCGCGGCACGGCCGGGCCGTAGCGGGGCCGTAGGACATGCCTGACGGTGCGCCCCTCGGGGCGCCGCCCATAATCGGCAGGCATTGCCACCGCGGCCTTCCACGGCGCACGGCGGCCGCCACCCACCCAGGAGAGTCCATGTCCCAGTCCACCCCCAAGCGCTTTTCGATGATCCGCGAGTTCCACCTCGCCGACTGGTTCACGCTGGGCAACGCCGTGTGCGGCGTGGGGGCGCTGTTCTCGTCCATGACGTTTCTGGAGACCGGCGAGGTGCGCCACGTGTACTTCGCCTGCGCGCTGGTGCTGGCGGCGCTGATCTTCGACGTGCTGGACGGCCGCATCGCGCGCTGGCGGCAAAAGTCCTCGGCCATGGGGCGCGAGCTCGATTCGCTGGCCGACGTGATCTCGTTCGGCGTGGCCCCGGCCATCATCGCCTACGCCTGCGGCATGCAGGGCCTGTACGACCGCATCGTGCTGGCGTACTTCGTGGCCTGCGGCGTCTCGCGCCTGGCGCGCTACAACGTCACCGCCGAAACGCTGTCGGAAGGCTCGGGCAAGGTCAAATACTTCGAGGGCACGCCGATCCCCACCTCCATCGTGCTCGTGGCCCTGATGGCGCTGGCCGCCGCCCTGGGCGCGGTGCGCGAGCACCTGTGGTTCGGCAGCGTGGTGCTGGGCGGGTTCACGCTGCACCCGCTGGTGCTGCTGTTCGCGCTGTCGGGCTCGCTCATGATCAGCCGCGTCCGCATCCCCAAGTTCTGAAGGGGGTGACCGGCTTCGGGAGACGAAGTTTTGCTATGAAAATAATAGCTGCATGCCGGTGATTTGATTGCGCTGAGACCCGATTCGATCCGGGGTGCCGGCGCCTGCCGCACGCGGCCTGCAGGCATGGGCTTGTCCGGCCGGGCCTCGGCGCCAAGCTGCCTGCCCCATGCGGCGCGTGGCGCGCGGATACGTCCCGCGACAGGCACCGGCGGGCCCCCACGGTACACTTCGCGCCTTCGGGCCGGGCGTACCGCTCCCCCTTTTTTCCGCACCACGCACCCCCCTTCCATGGCCGTTGACACGGCGGGCCAGGCCCGCACCAGCTTTGACCTCAAGAGCGCCCAGCTGCCCGTGGTGGCGGTCGTGCTCAAGACCACCGACGTCGGCGTACTCGCCGCCGACCTGGCCGCACGGCTGGAGAGCGACCCGGACTTCTTCGACAACGACCCCGTGCTGATCGACCTGGCCGGCGTGCGCGAGGCCGGCGACGCCATCGATTTCGACGCCCTGTGCGCCGCGCTGCGCGGCCACCATACCCAGCCCGTGGCCGTGCGCGGCGGCAGCCCCGCGCAGATGGAGGCCGCGCACGCCGCCGGCCTGATCGCCGCGCCCGAGGCGCCGCCGGCCCGCGTGCACGCCCCGGCGGCCGACGCCCTGCGCGACGCGGCCCCGCCCCCGCGCGAGGTGGTGCGCGAAGTCATCCGCGAGGTCGAAGTGGTGCGCGAGGTGCCCGCCGGCGGCCCGACCACCGTGGTGGTGGACAAGCCGCTGCGCTCGGGCCAGCAGGTGTATGCCCGTGGCGCCGACCTGGTCGTGATGGCCGTGGTGAGCTTCGGCGCCGAGGTGATCGCGGACGGCAACATCCACGTCTATGCGCCCATGCGCGGGCGGGCCATCGCCGGCGCGCGCGGCGACACCAGCGCGCGCATCTTCAGCACGTGCCTGGAGCCGCAGCTCGTGTCGATCGCAGGCATCTACCGCACCACCGAGACCGAGCTGCCGGACGCCGTGCGCGGCAAGCCGGCCCAGGTGCGGCTCGACGGCGAGAAGCTGCTCATCGAGCCGCTCTAGAACCCGTTCTGACCGCCTTCTTCTTTCATTCGGACCAACGCAGGGAATTTTCACAACATGGCCAAAATCGTCGTCGTGACCTCCGGCAAGGGTGGCGTGGGCAAGACCACCACCAGTGCCAGCTTCGCATCCGGCCTCGCACTGCGCGGCCACAAGACCGCGGTGATCGACTTCGACGTCGGCCTGCGCAACCTGGACCTCATCATGGGCTGCGAACGCCGCGTGGTGTATGACCTCATCAACGTGATCCAGGGCGAGGCCAACCTGAACCAGGCCCTCATCAAGGACAAGCAGTGCGACAACCTGTTCGTGCTGGCCGCCAGCCAGACGCGCGACAAGGATGCGCTCACGCAGGACGGCGTGGAGAAGATCCTGAACGACCTGTCCGGCATGGGCTTCGAGTACATCGTCTGCGACTCGCCCGCCGGCATCGAGAGCGGCGCGCTCATGGCCATGCACTTCGCCGACGAGGCGCTGCTGGTGACCAACCCCGAGGTGTCCTCGGTGCGCGACTCCGACCGCATCCTGGGCATGCTGGGCAGCAAGACCAAGCGCGCCATCGCCGGCGGCGAGCCCGTGAAGGAGCACCTGCTCATCACGCGCTACAACCCCAACCGCGTGGAAGACGGGCAGATGCTGTCGCTGGAGGACATCCAGGACATCCTGCGCATCGAGCTGATCGGCGTGGTGCCCGAGTCCGAGAACGTGCTGCAGGCCTCCAACCAGGGCACGCCCGCCATCCACATGCAGGGTACCGATGTGTCCGAGGCCTACAAGGACGTGGTGGCCCGCTTCCTCGGCGAGGACAAGCCCCTGCGGTTCATCGACGCGCACAAGCCCGGCTTCTTCAAACGCATCTTCGGTGGGAGGTAACGCATGTCTCTGTTGTCTTTCCTGCTGGGCGAGAAGAAGAAGACCGCCTCGGTCGCCAAGGAGCGCCTGCAGATCATCCTCGCGCACGAACGCAACGGCCGCAACGCCTCCACGCCCGACTACCTGCCCGCGCTGCAGCGCGAGCTGGTGGCGGTGATCTCCAAGTACGTGTCGATCCACGCCGACGACATCAAGGTGCACCTGGAGCGCCAGGACAACCTGGAAGTGCTGGAGGTCAAGATCGAGCTGCCGGACGGCGTGAAATAGCCGCCGCCCTGGCCGTTCTTTCCCCGCCGCGCCGCGTGCCCCCTCGAAGGGCCCGCGGCGCCGTCATTTGCGGATCTCGGCCTGCAGCGCGGGCGCGGCGCCCAGCGGGTGCTCGGTGTAGAACGTGCCGCCGTGGTAGAGCAGCGGCGAGGCGCCCGTGCGGTGGCTGCAGCGCTCCACCTCGCCCACGAAGATCGTGTGGTCGCCCTCCACGTACTGGCTGCGGTTGAAGCACTCGAACACCGCCGCGGCGCCGTCCAGCACCGGGGCGCCGGCGATGCCCGGCTGGTGGGCCACGCCGGCCCAGCGGTCCACGCCGCGCGAGGCGAAGCGCTCGGCCAGCGCGCGCTGGTCGGCCGCCAGCACGTTGATCGCGTAGTGGGAGCCGGCCGACAGGGCGGTCAGCGTGGAGGCCTTGTGCGCCAGGCTCCACAGCACCAGCGGGGGCTGCAGCGACACCGAATTGAAGGAACTGGCCGTGAGGCCGATGAGCCCGCCGTCCGGGCCGCGCGCGGTGACGATGGTCACGCCCGTGGCGAACATGCCCAGCGCATCGCGGAACTCGCGCGTGGAGAAACCGGGCGGACGGGCGGCGATGGGGCGGTGCAGGGGGCTGTTCACGAAGGCGCGGGCGCGGGCGGCCGGAGGGAAGGGGTCGGCTATTATGGTCCGGCGCCTGGCGATTTGCTGCCGGCGGCCGCGGCGCCTGCCGTTCTCTTCATGGCCCTTCTACCCACTTTCACGACCCTCGGATCCGGACCCACCGTGCTCATGCTGCACGACGCGGACGGCGACCACCTCACCTTCGCTCCCCAGGTCGAGACCCTGGCGACGGCCGGCTACCGCGCCGTGGCCTGGGACATGCCCGGCTATGGCCGCAGCGCCCCCATCGAGCCCTACAGCTTCAAGGGCCTGGCCAACAGCTGCGTGCAGTTGCTGCAGGCGCTGCAGTGCGGCCCCGCCGTGCTGGTGGGCCACGGCCTGGGCGCCATGATCGCCATCGAGGTGGCGCTGCGCGAGCCTTCGCTGGTGCGCCGGCTGGTGCTGTGCAGCGGCGGGCCGGCCCTGGATGCGCACAGCCTGGACGAATGGGTGGCGCCGCGCCTGGCCGAGCTGGACGCCGGGCAGTCGATGGAGCAGATCGCCCAGCGCCTGGTGCCGCGCCACATCGGCACCGGCGCATTGCCCGAGGGCGTGCGCCTGGCCGGCCACGCCATGGGCCAGGTGCACCGCTCGGCCTACCGCCGTGCGCTGGAGGCGCTGCCCACGTTCGCGCGCAGCGCGGCCGAGCTGTCGCGCCTGCACATGCCCACCTTGCTGCTGGGCGGCGAGCAGGACCGCTGCACCCCGCCCGAGGCGCTGCAGGCGCTGGCGCAGGTGCTGCCCGATGCGCGCCACCTGGACCTGCCCCACGTCGGCCACTGGCCGCAGCTGGAAGACCCCGACGGCTTCGACGGCGCGCTGCTGGCGTTCCTGGCTGCTTCCGAGCGGGTGCTGCATTGAGCGCCGTCGACCGCATGCCGCGCGGCGCCGCCGCGGCCGCCCTGCCCTGGCTGCTGCCCCTGGGGGCGGCGCTGGCCCTGGCGCTGATGGGCACGCGCATCTGGAACCCGGACCTGATGGGCGGCGCGCGCGTGCCGCTCGGCGAGGGGCCGGCCACCGCCCAGGTGACGGTGCCTGCCCGCATGGCCGGCATCCAGTCGGCCGTAATCGTGCAGCCCCGTTCTCCGCAGGCGCCCTTGCCGCAAACCCGCACGCCGGAACGGGGCGTGGCCCCTTCCAGTGCCGGCCCCGGCGCGCCGCACAAGGCGGCGTCCGCACCGGCCCCGGCGCCATCGCCGCCCGGCACGGCCGCCGTGGGCACCGCCGCCGCGGAGCCCGACACCGCCTGCCCGCTGCTCCTGCCGCGCCTGCCCGGCATCTCCAAGGCCCAGTGCCAGTCCGCCCACCTGGTGCCCAGCGGCGCGCTGTCGCGCAACGGCATCCCCCTGTACTGGCGCGACGTGCCGCCGGCCGGCCTGGCCCCGGGCACGGTGCCGCTGCGCGTGCTGGTGGTGGGCGCCATGCATGGCGACGAGCCCACGGCGGCGTCGCTCGCGCTGCGCTGGATCGGGTTCGCCGAAACGCGCCTGCTGCCCACGCGGCGGCCGGTGCACTGGCGGTTCATTCCCGCGCTGAACCCGGACGGCATGCTCGCCAAGCCCGCCACCCGGGTGAACGCGCGCGGCGTGGACCTGAACCGCAACTTCCCCACCCCTAACTGGGAGCGCGACGCCCCCGTCTACTGGGAAAAGCGCACCCGCCGCGACCCCCGCCGCTGGCCCGGCCCCGCGGCGCTGTCGGAGCCCGAATCGCAGTTCCTGCACACGCAGATGGCGCAGTTCGAGCCCGATCTGGTGGTCAGCATCCATGCGCCCTACGGCGTGCTCGACTTCGACGGCCCGCAGCCGCCGCCCAGCCGGCTGGGGCGCCTGCGGCTGGACCAGCTGGGCATCTTCCCGGGCTCGCTCGGGCACTACGGCAGCGTGCACCTGGGGCTGCCCGTGGTCACCATCGAGCTGCAGCACGAGCTGCGCATGCCGCAGGACGACGAGGTGCGCGTGATGTGGCGCGACCTGCTGCGCTGGATGGACGAGCACCTGGCCGTCGTGGACGGCCAGGCATCACCGCAAAAATAGCCTCCAGCGCAGATTCGACTAGGGCGTTATGCTATTAAAAATGTAGCGGCCGATGCCAGGGCCTGCGCATCGGACTGCACCGCGCCGGACGGGCCGCCCTTGCCCCACAGGGCGCCGCCCCAGGGCATGGCCAGGAACTGCGCGCACAGCCGCACCGAATCGATCATGGGCTGCGCCTTGGCGCGGTCGCCGCTGGTGGTGATGAGCCGCAGCGTCTTGGCGGCCATGGGCTCCTTGAACGGCTGGCCCGGAATGCGCATCCAGCCGCTCCAGTGGTCCAGGTAGGTCTTGAGCGGCGAGGGAATGCTGTACCAGTACACGGGTGCGACGAACACGATGTCGGTCGCGGCGAGCGTGGCCTCCAGCAGCGTCTTCATGTCGCCGGAGGGGGCGGGGTACTCGCCGGTGGTGTGGCGCCGGTCCACGAAGGGCGGCAGTTCCATCCGCGCGAGGTTCAGCCAGGTCTGAACGGTGTCCGCCGGCAGGGCCGCGGCGGCCTGCCGCGCCAGCCATTCGGTGTTGCCGACATGGCCGGGCTCGCGGGTGGAGGTGGTGAGGAACAGGGTGTGGGAAGGCATGCCCGGCATGGTAGCGCCGGCCGGATTCGCCGCCCCCCGGTCAGGCCGCGACCGGGGCGGACGCGGCGGCACCCGCGGCCACGCCCTGGCCCAGGAAGCCGAAGGCCATGGCCGGCCGCTCGCCGCTGATCAGCTCGGCCACCGCCTTGCCGGAACCCGCGCCGTGCGTCCAGCCCAGCGTGCCGTGGCCCGCGTTGACCCACAGCTTGCCCACGCGCGTGCGGCCGATGAACGGAATGTTGGTGGGCGTGGCCGGGCGCAGGCCGGTCCAGTACTGCGGGTCGCCGCCTTCCTCGGGCGTGCGGGTGTCGCACACGCCGGGCAGGATGGCCTCGATGCGGCGCGACAGCATGTGGCAGCGCGCCCGCGCCAGGGGGCTGTCCAGCGACAGGTCGTAGCCGCCCAGCTCGATGGTGCCGGCCACGCGCAGCACGTTGCCCAGGCGGCTCATGGCGATCTTCTTGCCGTCGTCGATGGTCGAGACCAGCGGCGCGCCCTCGGGCCGCAGCAGCGGGAAGGTCGCGCTGTAGCCCTTTCCGGGGTAGATCGGCAGGTCCACGCCCACGGTGCGCAGCAGCGGGGCGCTGTAGGTGCCGCAGGCGACGACGATCGCGTCGGCGGTGAGGTTTTGGTCTTTCTGGCCTCCAGCGCTAGTGTTTCTTGCGCGGACAGCTACTGATTCGATAGCGCCACCGGCCTGGTTCAGGCGCACCACGTCGTGGCCGTAGAGGAACTGCACGCCGCGCTCGGCGCAGCGGCGCGCGAGCTCCTGCGTGAACAGGCGGGCGTCGCCGCTTTCGTCGGTGCTGGTGTAGGTGCCGCCGGTGATGTGATCGCCGTAGGCGCGGAAGGCCGGCTCGATCTGCAGCAACTCGTCGCGGCTGACCAGGCGGCGCTGCACGCCGTGCCGGCGCATCACCTCGACCGCGTGGCCGGCGGCGTCGAACGATTTCTGGTCGGTGTAGAAGTGGGCGATGCCGCGCTCCAGCCGGTGGTATTCGATGCCGGTGGCACGCACCACGTCCTTCAGGGCGGCATGGCTGTAGGCGCCCAGGGCCACGATCTGCTGCACGTTGCGCTCGAACGCCGCATCGTTGCACTGCGCGAGGAATTTCAGGCCCCAGCGCCACTGGTCCCAATCGAGCTGCGGGCGAAACAGCAGGGGCGCCTCCTTGTCGAACATCCACTTGAGCGCCTTGAGCGGCGCATCGCGGTTGGCCCAGGGCTCGCAGTAGCTCACCGAGATCTGCCCCGCGTTGGCGAAGCTGGTCTCCAGCGCCGCGCCGGGCTGGCGGTCCACGACGGTGACTTCATGGCCGCGCTCGAGCAGATGCCAGGCGGTGCTGATGCCGATGATGCCGGCGCCCAGGACGATGGTTTTCATGGGCCGGAGTGTGGATCGCGTTGCGGCGAATTAAAAGCAAAATTAAACTTCATCCAAATTCATCAGAACCTCTAATGCACGCACGCCCATGAGCAGCTTCGATCCCGCCGCACTGGAATGCCTGGCCGCCATCGTGGAGGAGGGCGGCTTCGAGCGCGCCGCCCAGCGCCTGAACGTCACGCAGTCGGCCGTCTCCCAGCGGCTGCGCGCCCTGGAGGCGCAGGTGGGCTCGGTGCTCATTGTGCGCAGCCGGCCGCTCAAACCCACCACCGCCGGCCAGCTGCTGCTCAAGCACACCAAGCAGCTGCGCCTTCTGCGCGCCGACCTGGAGCGCGACCTGCAGGAACTCGCCCCGAGCGCCCCCGGCGGCGCGCGCGAGGACGAGCGCATCTCGATTGCCATCAACGCCGACAGCATCGCCACCTGGGCGCTGGAGGCGCTGCACGATCTGGTGCGCCAGCGCCTGCCCGTCGAGATCATCGTGGATGACCAGGATTTCACGCAGGAGTGGCTGCGCTCGGGCCAGGTGCTGGGCTGCGTCACCACGCTCAAGCAGGCGCTTCGCGGCTGCAAGGTCGTGCCGCTCGGGGCCATGCATTACGTGGCCGTGGCCTCGCCGGCGCTCGCGGCGCGCTACCTGCCGCACGGGCTCACGCCGCACAACTTCCGCGACGTGCCGTTCCTGTCGTTCAACCGCAAGGACGACATGCAGGCCGAGTTCGTGATGCGCGCCTTCGGCCTCAAGCGCGTGGCGCTGCACCACCTGTTCGTGCCCAGCTCCGAAGGCCAGGTGCGCGCCGCCACCGCCGGCTGGGGCGCGGGCGTGGTGCCCGAATTGCTGGTGCGCGGGGCGCTGGCCGACGGCAGCCTGGTGGACCTGGCGCCCGGCCATTCGCTGCCGATCCAGCTGTACTGGCACTGCTGGAACCTCGAATCGGAGGTGCTGGATGCGCTGTCCGAGGCGCTGACCCGCACCGCGGCCCGCATGCTGGCGGTGTAGGCCCCGGGCTGTCCCGGTACCGGGGGCCGCGGCCGGTCGCTAAGATGCGCCGCATGAACACGCCCCCGTCCCGCCCCTCCTTCAAGGCGCAAATGCACCAGGCACGGGAAGAGGCCATCGTGGCGGCGGCGGGCCGCCTGCTCGGCGAAAAGGGCTTCGAGGCCATGACGCTGGACGACGTGGCCGCCGAAGTGGGCGTGGCCAAGGCCAGCCTGTACAAGCACTTCGCCGGCAAGGACGACCTGTGCGCCGCCGCCATGGTGCATGCCGTGGACCGGCTGCAAGGGTTTTTGCAGAGCGTGCCGCCCGGCCAGTCCGCCATCGAGCGCCTGCAGGCGCTGCTGCGCTGGATGCTGTCGCTGCAGCTGACCGACGAGATGCCCCTGCTGCTGAGCCGCAATTCCGGCCTGGCCGGGCCGCTGCGCGACTGCGAGCGCTACCAGGCGTCGCTGCAGACCGCCAGCGCGCGGATCACCACCTGGATCGTGGAAGCCCAGGAGGCCGGCCAGCTGAACGCCCAATGGCCGCCCGACGTGGTGCTGTGGGCGCTGCTGGCCCGTTCGGCCGACCCGCTGCCGGCCATGCTGCGCGCCACCGGGCGGTACACCGATGCGCGCATCCTCGACTGGGCGGTGGAAACGTGCTTCGGCGGCCTGGCCGCGCAAGGGGTCAGCGCACCAGCAGCACCGGCACCTGGCTGTTCGCCAGCACCTGGGTACTGACCGAGCCCATCACCAGCTTGCCGAGCGCGCCGTGGCCGTGCGAGCCCATCACGAGCAGGTCGAACTTTCCGGTGTCCGCCACCTTGCCGAGGGTTTCGCCGATGGGGCCGGTCTTCACGATCCGCTGGGCGACCACCCCGTGGCGGGCGAGGAACTTGACCACCGGGCCGATGATTTTCTCGGCCTCTTCGGCGTGGTACTTCTCGACGGTTTCCTTGCCCAGGGCAGCGCGGGCGCGGGGCGGCAGGGCGGGCTGCACGGTCACCACGGTGTAATCGTGCGTGCCGGCCAGCAGTTCCTCGTGGGTGGCGAGGTAGGCGAGCATTTTCTTGGTGTACGGGCTGCCGTCGACGGCGAGGAGGATGTTCATGAAGACGTCTCCGAAAGAGAAGGGACCAGACTAATCTGCGCGTGCGCCTGTTGTCTTGACCTGCGTCATCTTTGTATGCCCTGCGCGGCGAAAGCGCCGGCGTGGAAGCCGGCACCTGCGAACGATCATACGGTGGCGGTGAAATGCGGCGAGAAGGTGTCCTGCTCGCCCTTGCGGGCATAGCCCAGCGGGTTGGCCACCACGCGGCAGCGCCAGGGCGTTCCATCGGCCCGCGCGCCCTGCACCGTGTAGTCGCTCGGCGAATGCAGGTGGCCGTGCATCCACAGCTGGGCATGGGGCAGCAGATCGTCCAGCGCATTGCAGAACCCCGCGGTGCCGGGAATCAGCCCGTAGCGCGGGTCGGCGCTCTTGAGGCTCGGGGCGAAGTGCGTCACGGCCACGGTGGGGCCGTCGAACGGGCGCGCGAGCGCGTCGCGCAGCCAGGCCTGGCAGGCCAGGGACTGCTCGCGCATCGGCTCGGCCAGGAAGGGCTCGCCGCTGCGGGTGCCGCCGGTCTTGCGCAGGTAGAAGTTGGCGGCGCGAAAGGCCTTCTCGCGCTGGCGCAGGCGGCGCGCGAGGTCGGTGCTGCCTTCGTCCTCGGCCAGCGCGTCGAAGTCGCTCCAGAGGGTGGTGCCGACGAAGCGCACGCCCTCCAGCACCACGCTTTCGCGTTCCAGCCAGATCAGGCCCAGGCGGTCGCACACCTGGCGCAGGCGCTGCTGGGCGGCGTCGAAATCCTGCATGTCGTATTCATGGTTGCCGGGCACGAACAGCACGGGGGTCGGCCAGCCGGCGAACTGCGGCAGTGGGGAAAAGCGCGCCAGCCCGAAGTCGTCGTCGGCCAGCTGCGAGCCGGATTGGTAGGAGCCGATGTCGCCGGCCAGCACGAGCACGTCGGCGCCCGGGGTGGGGCTGGGGGCGAAGGCAGGGTGGGCTTCCAGGTGCAGATCGGACAGCAGTTGAATCTTCATGCGCCGATTGTGGAGGCTGACGCGGTGCCGCCGTCAGGCCACGGGAGGGCGCCGGGCCGTGGGCAGGGCCGAGCGCGCCATCGCGCCCCGCAGCCAGCGGTGGGCCGCATCGTGCAGGCGGCGGCGGTGCCACAGCGCATCGACATGCACCGTGGGCAGCGGCATGGGCAGCGGGCGCCACACCAGTTCGCCGGCGATGCTGGCCACGCCCACGAAGTGGCGCGGCAGCACGGTGAGCAGGTCGGTGGTGGTCACCACGCGCCCAGCGGTGAAGAACTGGTTCACCGTGAGCACGATGCGCCGCTCGCGGCCCAGCGCGGTGAGCGCCTCGTCGATGAAGCCGTAGGGCTTGCCGGAAAAGCTCACCAGCAGGTGGCGCGCGTTGCAGTACAGGTCGAGCGTCATCGGCACCTGGGCGAGCGGGTGGCCGTGGCGCATCACGCACACGTATTCGCCGTCGTAGAGGCGCACGCTTTCGAAGGCCACCACGCTGTCGGTCTGGGCGCGCGCGGTCAGGTCGGCCATCACCGCGGGGAAGTAGCCCACGGCCATGTCGGCGGACTCGTCGTCCAGCATGCTGCGCGGGTCGCGCGTGGTGAGCGGCACCACGCGCACGGACACCCCGGGCGCCTCGCGCTCGATGATCTCCACCAGCGGCGGAATCAGCGTGGCGCCCGTGGCGTCGGCCATGGCCAACACGAACGTGGAACTGGCGGTGGCAGGGTCGAAATCCCCCGGCGCCAGCGACTGTTGCAATTGCGCCAAGGCCTGCCGCACCGGCGGCCACAGCGTGAGCGCCCGGGGCGTGGGCTGCACGCCCTGCCCGCTGCGCACCACCAGGTCGTCGCCCAGCACCTCGCGCAGGCGCCGCAGCGCGTTGCTCACGGCCGGCTGGGTGAGCGACAGCTTGTGCGCCGCACGGGTGAGGTTGCGCTCGGTCATCACCTCGTCGAACACGCGCAGCAGGTTCAGGTCGAGCGAGCGGAAGTTGAGAGGCAGCATGTTGAACCATCACCTCAATGAATGACTGAGATTCAAAATATAAAGTGGAACAGCCATGGGGTAAACCCTAAGATTCACCCATTCGCCCGGCAATTTCGCCAAAAGCGTCTGAAAAGGGTCCTCATCATGGCAAATTTTGTACACATCGAATACCGCACCGAACACCCCGGCGTGCAGCGCGCAGAGCGCTTCGCCGCTTCCCTGAAGGGCGCTGCCGCCAGCCTGGACGGCGCACGGGGCGCATCCTCCCTCCTGCTGGCCGCCGTCGTGGCCGCCGTGCTGGTGGTCGCCAACCAAGTGGTCGACACCCGCGCCGAAGGCCACATGCTGGCCGCCTGGATGGTCATGTGGGTGATCGCCTTCGCCGCGCTGGCCCTCCTGGCCGGTCCCGCCCGCCGCGCCAGCGCCGTGTTGCGCTCCGGCTACAAGGCCTGGGCCGAAGCCCGCCGCCGTGAAGCCGAAGACGAAAAGACCTGGAACGCCGCACTGTACGACGCCCGCATCATGGCCGACCTGAGCCGTGCCATGAACGGCATCGCCGTGGACAACATCCGCCGCTACTACTGAGATCGGCGGCCGGACCGGCCGCGAAGTCTCCCCATCAAGGGCGCCCCACCAGGCGCCCTTTTTCTTTTTCATGGCGCGCCGGGTACGGGCTCCGCACCCCTTGCCAGCCACCGCTGGCGCCAGCGCTCCAGGCCGTAATAGATGACAGGGGTGGTGTACAGCGTGAGCAACTGGCTGACCGCCAGCCCCCCCATGATGGCCAGGCCCAGCGGCCGCCGCAACTCGGAGCCTTCGCCCGTGCCGAGCACCAGGGGCAGCGCGCCGAGCAGGCCTGCCAGATTGGTCATCAGGATCGGGCGCAGCCGCAGCGCCGCCGCGCGGCGGATCGCCTGCTGCGGCGGCAATCCCTCGCGGCGCTGGGCGTCGAGCGCGAAGTCGATCATCAGGATGGCGTTCTTCATGACCACGCCGATGAGCAGAAATAGCCCCAGCAGCGCCATGAGGCTGAACGGGGTGTTGGTCAGCCACAACGCCAGCAGCGCGCCGACGCCCGCCGGCGGGACGGTGGAGAGGATCGTGAGCGGGTGTACCAGGCTCTCGTACAGCACCCCCAGCACCAGGTACACGGCCAGCACCACGCCGAGGATGAGCCAGGGCTGCGAGCGCACCGCGCTGGCCCGTGCCGCGTCTTCCCCGGACGGCGCCAGGTGCACCGAGGCGGGCAGCATGACGCGCGCCATCACGGCGTTGAGGGCACGCTGCCCCTGCTCCTGCGTCACGCCGGGGGCGAGGCTGTAGCCGATGTACATCGACGCGAACAGCGCGTCGTGCCACACCTGGTCCTCCGCCAGCCCGTAGCGCCACGTGGCAAAGGCGGTGAGCGGCACGCGCGATCCGTTCGGGGTGAGCACCTGCATCTGCGCCAGCGATTGCGGCTGCGAAGTGAAGCGCGGGTCCACCTCCATCACCACGCGGTACTGGTTGAGCCGGTCGTACAGCGTGGTCACCTGGCGCTGGGCGTAGGAATTGTTCAGCACGGACGCCACGGCCTGCATGTCCACCCCCAGCCGCTGCGCGGCCTCGCGGTCGATGTCCACCACCACCTGCTGCGCGCCGCCGTCGCTCACGGCCTGCACGTCGGTGAATTCCGGTGCCTCGCCCATGGCCAGCGACACCTTCCGGGCCCAGGTGCGCAGCGAGCGCACTTCGCCCGAGCGCAGGATGACGGCCGTATCGGCCTCGCCGAACGACACGCCACCGATCTGGATGTCCTGCTCGATGCTGGGGCTCAACACCCCGCCCGGCACAGCCGGCGCCTTCTCGCGAAGCCGGTTGACCACGGCTTGCGTCGGCTCGCCGCCACGCTCCGCCAGGGGTTTGAGGCTGACGACGAAAAAACTGTTGGCGATGCTGCCGCTGCCGCCGCTGGTGCCGGCCACGTGGGCCACGGCTGGGTCGGCCAGCAGCAGGCGGCGGTAGGCCTCGATCTTGGGCTGCATGACCTGGAACGAAAAGCCATCGTCGCCGCGGATGAAAGCGTGGACGATGCCGGTGTCCTGACGCGGCATCATGATCTTGGGCAGCGACTGGTAGAGCCACACGTTCACGCCCACCACGGCCAGGAAGGCGAGCAGCACCAAGAAGCTGTGGCGCAGCGCCCAGCCCAGGCTGCGGTCGTAGCCGTGGCGCAGGTCGGCCAGCATCGCGGCGCTGGCGGCCCCCACGCGAGCGGTCCAGGCATGGCGCGCCTGTGCCTGGCGTGCGCTGCGCTGCCCGCGCAGCCCATAGGCGCACAGCACGGGCGTGAGCGTCAGGGACACCACCAGCGAGATCACCACCGCCGCCGCCAGCGTGATGGAGAACTCGCGGAACAGCCGCTGCACCACGCCGCCCATGAACAGGATCGAGACGAAGACCACCACGAGGGCGAGCGTCATCGCCACCAGCGTGAAACCCACCTCGCCCGCGCCGCGCAGCGCAGCGCGCAACGGCGTCATGCCGCGTTCGATGTAGCGCTCCACGTTTTCCAGCACCACGATCGCGTCGTCCACCACCAGGCCGGCCGCCACGATGAGGGCCATGAGCGACAGGTTGTTGAGCGAAAAGCCCGCCAGGTACATCACCGTGAACGTGCCGATGAGCGACACCGGGATCGCCACGGTGGGAATGAGCGCCGTGTGCAGCCGCCCGAGGAAGGCCGCCACCACGGCCACCACCAGCGCCACCGAGAGCGCGAGCGTGAGATGCGCCTCGCGCAGCGTGGCCCGGATGCCCTGCGAACGCTCGACGACGATGTCCAGCCGTGCGCTCGCAGGCACCAGCGTGCGCAGGTAGGGCAGCTGCGCGCGGATGGCGTCCACGGTCGCCACCGTATTGGCGCCGGGCTGGCGCCGCACCTGCAGGATGACGGCATCGCGCTCGTTGTGGAAGCCGCTGCTGTAGCGGTTCTCGGTGGAGTCGGTCACCCGCGCCACGTCGGACAGGCGCACCGGGGCGTTCTCGGCCCAGCGCACCACGAGCGACGCGTAGTCGGCCGCGCGGGCCGGTGCGCCATCCAGCGCCAGGGGCCAGTGGCGGGCGCCTTCTTCCACCGCGCCCAGGGGCTGCACCGAGCCGGCCCGCACGATGGCCGACCGCACCTCGTCCAGCGACAGCCCCTGGTGCGCCAGGGCGCCCGGATCGAGTTGCACCCGCACCGCCGGCAGCGAGGCGCCCCCGACCGAGACATCGGACACACCCGGCACCTGCGCGATCTTCTGCGCCAGGATCGTGGAGGCGGCGTCGTACAGCGCCGAGGGCGCCAGGTCCGGCGAAGACAGTGCCAGCACCACGATGGGACGCTGGGACGACTGGATCTTGCGGAAGGTCGGGTTGCCCTTCATGCCCGCCGGCAACTGGCTGCGCACTGCGTTGATCGCCGCCTGCACGTCGCGCGCGGCCGCATCCAGGTCGCGGCCCAGCACGAACTCGAGCTTCACCTCCGTCGTGCCCTGGTTGCTGCTGGACGAGATGGCCGCCACGCCGGCAATCGCACCGAGGGCGCGCTCCAGCGGGGCGGCCACGGTGGCGGCCATGCTTTCGGGGCTGCCGCCGGGCAGGCTGGCGCTCACGCGGATGACGGGGTAGTCCACCTGCGGCAGCGCCGCCACGGGCAGCAGCCGCCAGGCCAGCAGGCCCATCAGCACCAGCGCCAGCGACAGCAGCGAGGTGGCCACCGGGCGGCGGATGCACAGGCGCGCCAGGTTCATGGCCCGCTGCCCGCCGTGCCGTCCTGCCAGGCCGCACGGCGGCGCGAAAGCCGCTGGCCCAGCCGGTCGAAATACAGATACACCACGGGGGTGGTGAAGAGCGTGAGCACCTGGCTGACCACCAGCCCGCCCACCATCACGATGCCCAGCGGCTGGCGCAACTCCGCGCCCGAGCCCTGTGCGAGCATGAGGGGCAACGCGCCCACCAGGGCGGCCAGCGTCGTCATGAGGATGGGGCGCAGGCGCAGCAGCGCGGCACGCCGGATGGCCTCGTGCGCGGGCAGCCCGAGGCGGCGCTGCGCATCCAGGGCGAAGTCCACCATCATGATCCCGTTCTTCTTCACCAAGCCGATGAGCAGCACGATGCCGATCACCGCGATCAGGTCCAGCGGGCGGCCGCTGACGAGCAGGGCCAGCAGCGCGCCGACGGTGGCCGAGGGCAGCGTGGAAAGGATGGTGATGGGGTGGATGGTGCTTTCGTACAGCACCCCGAGCACGATGTACATGGTGACCACCGCGGCCAACACCAGCCACAGCGTGTTGGACAGCGATGCGCGGAACGCCTCGGCCGCGCCCTGAAAGCGCGTCTCGATCTGGGGCGGCACGCCGGTGGCCGCAAGCTCCCGTTCGATGGCCGCCACGGCCGCCCCGAGCGAGTGGCCCGCGCCCAGGTTGAACGACACCGTGGCCGCCGGAAACTGGCCCTGCTGCAGGACCTGCAGCGGCGCGGGCTGCTGGGTGATGCGCGCCACGGCCGCCAGCGGCACGCTGCGCCCGGACGGCGTGGACACGAACGTGGTCTGCAGCGCATCCAGCCCGCGTGCGTGGCGCGGATCGACCTCCAGCACCACGCGGTACTGGCTGGCCTGGGTGAACAGCGTGGCGATCTGCCGCTGCGCGTAGGCGTTCTGCAAGGCGGTGGCGATGTCGGCCACGGTGAGGCCCAGCCGCGCAGCGGCGTCGCGGTCCACCTCCACATGCGCCTGCCGGCCTTGCTGCTGCAGGTCACTGGCCACGTCTGCCAGTTCGCCGCGGGCGCGCAGCCGTTCCACGAGCCGGGGCACCCAGGTGTCGAGCAATGCCGGGTCCGGCGTGGTCAGGGTGAACAGGTACTGCGTGCGGCTCACGCGGTCTTCGATGGAGAGTTCCTGCACAGGCTGGAACCAGGCCGTGATGCCGCCCACCTGGCGCGCGCGGGCGCGCAGGCTGTCCAGGATGGCGCTGGCGCTGGCCTGCCGTTCTCCATGGGCGCGCAGGTTGATGAGCATGCGCCCGCTGGAGAGCGAGGCATTGCTGCCGTCCACCCCCACGAAGGACGAAAGGCTCGCCACATCCGGCTCCTGCAGCAGTGCGTCGGCCAGCGCCTGCTGGCGCTGCGACACCACGGTGAACGAGCTGTCGGGCGCCACCTCGGTCACCACCTGGACCACCCCGCTGTCCTGCACCGGAAAGAATCCCTTGGGCACGGCCAGGTAGAGCAGGACGGTGAGGACCAACGTGGCCAGCATCGCCAGCATCGTCAGGCCCTGGTGCGCGAGCACCGTGTCGATCGCGCGGCCATAGCGCTCGAGCATGCGGTCCATGAAGCCCGTGCCCTTGCCTTCGCCGGGCGGCGCGTGAAGGGGGGCCTTGAGCAGCCGGGCGCTCATCATCGGCGTGAGCGTGAGCGATACCAGCAGCGAGATTCCGATGGCCACGGCCAGCGTGAGTGCGAACTCGTGGAACAGCCGCCCGACCACGTCGCGCATGAACAGCAGCGGAATCAGCACGGCCACCAGCGACACGGTGAGCGAGACCAAGGTGAACCCGATCTCCGACGCGCCCTTGAGCGCTGCCTGCAGCGGCGGCAGGCCCTGCTCTCGGTGGCGCGCAATGTTCTCCAGCATGACGATGGCATCGTCCACCACGAAGCCCGTGGCGATGGTGAGCGCCATCAGACTCAGGTTGTTGACCGAAAAGCCCAGCAGGTACATCACGCCGAAGGTGCCCACCAGCGACAGCGGCACCACCACGCCCGGAATGAAAGTGGCCGTGGCGCTGCGCAGGACCAGGAAGGTCACCAGCACGACCAGACCCACCGCGAACACCAACTCGAGTTGCACGTCGCGCACCGAGGCGCGGATGCTCTGCGTGCGGTCGGTGAGGAGCGCCACCTCCACGGCGGCGGGCAGGGTGGCGGTGAGTTGGGGCAGCAGGGCGCGCACCCGGTCGGCGACGTCGATCACGTTGGCACCCGGTTGCCGCTGCACATTGAGCAGCACGGCCGGCTGCCGGTCGGCCCATGCGGCGAGGAAGCGATCCTCCGGCCCGGATTCGATGGTGGCCACGTCGCCCAGGCGGATCGGAGCGCCCGGCGGCGCAGTGCCCGTGCCGGCGACGGCCGGGTTGGACGCCACTGTGCCGGTGGGGGTGCGCCAGGCGACGATGAGCCGGCGGTAGGCGTCCGGCGAGGTGATCTGGTCGTTCGCGTCCAGCAAGGTGGTGCGGTACGGGCCGTCGAAGCTGCCCTTGGGCTGGTTGGCATTGGCGCCCGCGATCGCCCGGCGCACGTCTTCCATGCCCAGTTGCTGCGCCGCCAGCGCCGTGGGGTTGACCCGCACGCGCAGGGCCGGGCGCTGACCGCCGGCCAGGCTCACCAGACCCACGCCCGACAGCTGCGCGAGCTTTTGCGCCATGCGCGTTTCCACGAGGTCGTGCACCTCGTGCAGCGGCAGGCTCGCCGAGGTGATGGCCAGGGTGAGGATGGGCGCGTCGGCCGGGTTCACCTTGCGGTAGATCGGCGGTGCGGGCAGGTCGGCGGGCAGCAGGCTGGCCGCGGTGTTGAGCGCGGACTGCACGTTTTGCTCGCCCACGGCCAGGTCCGCGTCCAGCATGAACTGCAGCGTGATGACCGAGGCACCGCTGGAGCTGGTGGACGACATTTGCCGCAGACCTGGGATCTGCCCGAGCCGGCGCTCCAGCGGTGCGGTGATGGCGCGGGCCGTGACATCCGGGCTGGCGCCGGGCTGGAAGGTGAACACCTGGATGACGGGGTAGTCCACCTGCGGCAGCGCCGCCACCGGCAGCAGGCGCCAGGCGATCGCCCCTGCGATGAGCAGCGCCAGCATGAGCAGCAGCGTCGCCACCGGGCGCAGGATGAACGCGCGCGATAGATTCATGGCAGCGGCGGCACCAGGGCGACGGTCGGGTGGGCGTTGCGGGACATCGCCATCAGCGCGCGGTGCTGGCGGGGGTGGAGGCGGGTTGCGCCGCGCTGGAGGCCGCGGCGGCCTGCGCCTTCGCGCGCTGCTGCAACTGCTGCGCGGTCCGGGGGGGCTCGCCATCCACCACCTGCGCCACGTCGATGCCGTCCCGCAGGCGATCCAACCCTTCCAGCACGACGGAATCGCCTTCGGCCAGGCCCTGGGTCACGACCAGGCGCTCGCCATCGCTGGCACCCAGCGCCACGCGGCGCAGCACGGCTTTGCCATCCCGCACGGTGTACACGTAGGGGCCCTGGCTGCCGTGCTGAACCGCATCGGCCGGCACGACGAGGGCGTTCTCCAGCGTGCGCACTTTCAGCCGCACGTTGACGAACTGGTTGGGAAAGAGCGCGTCGTCGGCATTGTCGAACTGGGCCTTGAGCCGCAAGGTGCCAGTGGCCGTGTCGATCTGGTTGTCCAGGGTGGTCAGCCGGCCGGTACCCAGCAGGGCGGCTTCGGCACGGTCCCAGGCCTGCACCACCAGGGGCCGGGCGCCGCGTGCGCCGGCACGCACGGCCGGCAGTTGGGTTTCGGGAATGGCGAACAGCACCGTGATGGGGTGCGTCTGCGTGATGGACACCAGGCCCTGGGCATCGGCCGTCGCGACCAGATTGCCCGCATCGACCCGCCGCATGCCCAGGCGGCCGGCCACCGGGGCCTCGATCCGCGTGTACGACAGCTGCAACTGGGCCTCCTGCACCTGGGCGCGCACGGTCGCCAGGCTGCCGCGCAGTTGGGCCACCAGGGCTTCCTGGGTTTCCAGCTGCTGCCGCGCGATGGAGTCCTGCTGCAGCAGCGTGCGGTAGCGCGCCACGTCGCGCTCCGCGCTCTGCAGCTGCGCCTGCATCTGCTGCTGCAGGCCCTCGGCCTGTGCCAGTTTCACGCGAAAGGGCGCGGGGTCGATCTCAGCCAGCACCTGACCACGCCGCACCTCTTGGCCCTCCTGGAACAGCACGCGCGCCAACTGGCCGTCCACGCGGCTGCGCACGGTCACGCTTTGCAGCGCAGTCACGGTGCCGATGGCCTTGATCTGCTCGTCCATGGCCTGCCGCTGCACACCCACGAGGCGCACCGGAATGGGACCGCTCCAGGGGCTGGGCCCTGTCTCCTGCAGCGCAGGCTGGCGCCACATGAGATACCACGCCACCCAGGCCAGCAACACCAGCACCACGCAGCCCAGCAGTCGCAGCCAGAGACGGCGTGTGGATGCCGCCGGCATCCGCTCAGAAACCATTTCAACCATGTCGGGCCCGTCGAGGGGAGAAGAGTGCCAGCGCCGAGGGCGCAGGAAGCGGGTGCGCAACCCGGCGAACCGGGCGGCGCAGCGGCATTGTCGGCCCCATGCGAAGACGGGGCAGTGGGGACGTGTGCGGTGCGATGCCCGGTGGGAGTTGGCCGCCTGCGAATTTAGCCGAAAGAACGGTCTAAATGATAATGACTTTTAATTGGAAGGTGATCTGTGCCACCACGAAAAAGCGCCCGGGCCGCTGTGCGGACCGGGCGCTGTGCATCGAACGGCCATTCGGGGCGTGGCGCCACCGAACCCCGTGCGCGAAGGGATCAGCCAGCCAGGCGCTTTTCCAGCGCGGCCTTCGTGTCCAGCAACGCGGCAGGCAGGTGGTAGGCCAGTTGATCGAAATGGGCTGTGTGCAGCTTCAGTTCGTCGGCCCAGGCGGCGGCATCGATGCGGGTGACCGTGTCGAACTGGGCCGGGGTGAATTCGATGCCCGTCCAGTTGATCTCGCCGTACTGGGGGGCGGTGCCGATCGGCGTGTCCTGGCCGCTGGCCTGGCCTTCGATGCGGTCGATCATCCACTTGAGCACACGCATGTTGTCGCCATAGCCGGGCCAGACGAACTTGCCGTCGTCGCCCTTGCGGAACCAGTTGGTGGTGTAGATCTTCGGCTGTTGTGCGCCGGCGGCCGCGATTTTCTCGCCCATGTTCAGCCAGTGCTGGAAGTAGTCGCTCATGTTGTAGCCCATGAAGGGCAGCATGGCGAACGGGTCGCGGCGCACCACGCCCTGCTGGCCGGCGGCGGCGGCAGTCGTCTCGGAGCCCATGGTGGCGGCCATGTAGACGCCCTCCGTCCAGTTGCGGGCTTCGGTCACCAGCGGCACCGTGGTGGAGCGGCGGCCACCGAAGATGAACGCGTCGATCTTCACGCCCTTGGGGTCGTCCCAGGCTTCGTCGAGCGCGGGGTTGTTGGTGGCAGCCACGGTAAAGCGCGCGTTGGGGTGGGCGGCCTTGGCGCCGGTTTCCTTGGCGATCTGGGGCGTCCAGTCCTTGCCTTGCCAGTCGATCAGGTGGTCGGGCAGCTTGCCGATGTCCTTTTCCATGCCTTCCCACCACACGTCGCCGTCGTCGGTCAGCGCGACGTTCGTGAAGATCACGTTCTTGTCCAGGCTGGCCATGCAGTTGGGGTTGGTGTGGTAGTTCGTACCCGGGGCCACGCCGAAATAGCCGGCTTCGGGGTTGATGGCGCGCAGGCTGCCATCGGCCTGGGGCTTGATCCAGGCGATGTCGTCGCCGATGGTGGTGACCTTCCAGCCTTCGAACGCCTTGGGTGGCACCAGCATGGAGAAGTTGGTCTTGCCGCAGGCGCTCGGGAAGGCGGCGGCCACGTGGTACTTCTTGCCTTCGGGGTTCGAGACACCCAGGATCAGCATGTGCTCAGCCAGCCAGCCCTGGTCACGGCCCATGGTGGAAGCGATGCGCAGCGCGAAGCACTTCTTGCCCAGCAGCGCGTTGCCGCCGTAGCCCGAGCCATACGACCAGATCTCGCGCGTTTCGGGGTAGTGCACGATGTACTTGGTCTTGTTGCAAGGCCAGGACACGTCCTTCTGGCCGGCTTGCAGGGGTGCGCCCACGGTGTGCACGCAGGGAACGAAGTCGCCTTCCATGCCCAGCACGTCGTACACGGCACGGCCCATGCGGGTCATGATCTTCATGTTCACGGCGACGTAGGGGCTGTCGGACAGCTCGATGCCCACGTGTGCGATGGGCGAGCCCAGCGGGCCCATGCTGAACGGCACCACGTACATGGTGCGGCCCTTCATGCAGCCGTCGAACAGCGGCTGCAGCGTGGCGCGCATTTCGGCCGGTGCCATCCAGTTGTTGGTGGGGCCGGCATCTTCCTTCTGGGCGGAGCAGATGTAGGTGCGGTCTTCCACACGGGCCACGTCGCTCGGGTCGGACCAGGCAAGGTAGCTGCCGGGGCGCTTGGTGGGGTTGAGTTTCTGGAACGTGCCGGCATCGACCAGTTGCTGGCAGAGGCGGTCGTACTCTTCCTGGGAGCCGTCGCACCAGTAGATGGTGTCGGGCTTGCAGAGGACGGCCATGTCGGCCACCCAGGCGAGCAGGCGGGCGTTTTTGACGTAGGCGGGGGCTTTGAGATCCAGGCCTTGCATGGTGGGTGCGTTCATCGGGAGCTTCCTGAAGTTGAAAAACAGTTTTTTCAAAGGAAGCTGCCGACGAGCGGCGCGACGTGGGGGCCTGCGCATGGGTCTTCTGAGCGCTGCCTTTGAAAAAACGGCTGGATGCTCAGTCGGCGGGCGGGGAGTGCGGCGAAAGCTGCAGGGGCCGCGGGTCGGCTGGGATGACGATTTTATGAATCCCACCCGCGCCTGTCTGTCAGACAGGCATTACTTTCATGCAAAAAAGGCATGGGGTTATGTGAATGGTGAGCATGATCTGGACTGCCATGTCGCTGCCGGGACAAATCTGCCGGTTTTTCCGTAGTCGCCTGCTTGCATGCCCTACGGATTTCTCCGAAAGTTCAATTACCGCCCGGCAGGTAAAAAATGGATTGCAGTGTTTTGGCCGTGGCGAGATTCCATGCCAAACAAGGAGATATATGGACTTCCAGACCTTGCAACTCGCGGTGCAGGACCGCATCGCCGTCGTGACGCTGAACCGGCCACCGGTCAATGCCCAGAACGCGGAGCTGCGTGCCGAGATCACTCAGGTATTCGATGAATTGTCGGATCGGGAGGACGTCTCGGTCGTGGTGTTGACCGGCGCAGGCAAAGTTTTTTCCGCGGGTGCCGACATCCGCGAGCGCCCCAACCTCGGTGCGACCGCGGGCGCCTACGGCCGCCACAACCGGCTGGTGCGTGAATCGTTCTACGCCGTCGTCGAATGCTCCAAGCCCGTCATCGCGGCCATCAACGGGCCCGCCATGGGTGCGGGCTTCGGTCTGGTGATGGCCTCCGACATCTGGGTGGCTTCCGAGGACTGCTATGTGTCGATGCCTGAGATCAACGTCGGGCTCGCAGGGGGCGTGACTTTCCTGCAGGAGGTGTTCGGCCGTTCACGCGCACGTCGCATGTTCTTCACCGGCATGAAGGTCAGTGGCGCCGAACTCTATCGCCTCGGCCTGGTGGAGGCCTGCCTGCCTGCCGAGGAACTGATGCCCTACGCGATGGACCTGGCGCGCGAGATCGCATCCAAAAGCCCCATTGCGCTGCGACTGGCCAAGGAGGCTGCACGACTGACGCAGTTGATGCCATCGCGCGACGCCTATCGCTACGAGCAGGGCAACACCGTCGCGTTGTCCAAGACGGAGGATGCCAAGGAGGCCCAGCGCGCCTTCCTGGAAAAGCGCGCCCCGGTTTACGTGGGTCGCTGACGGGCAGAGAGAGCAGCCGGGCCTGCGCCCAGGACGCTGCTGCAAAATGGAGGCTGCACGACACCATCCCCATCGCAGCGATGCGAGGGGTTTGTGGCACCGGGGCGCCGCCGATCCGTCGCCCGGCCGGCTGCCAGAACTACAAAAGAGAGGAGGCCTCCCCCTATGGCAAACCGTCCAGCCGCTTCGGCGAACGACCCCGTCGACTCGGCGCCCACGACCCGCTCCGACACCCGGCAGGAACAGCTCATCGACATTGCATGCCGCCTGTTTGCGCAGCGCGGGTACGAGGGCACTTCGCTGCGTGACATCGCCGAAGAGGCCAAGATCACCAAGGCGGCGCTGTACTACCACTTTCCCAACAAGGAAGCGCTCTACGAGCGCATCGTGCTGGAATCCATGCAGGCGCTGGTGGACTCTGTGCGCGAGGCGATGGCCGGGGGCGCCACGCCGGTCGACAAGGTGCGATTGTTCATGCAGTCGTCGGCCGACTTCCTCGACCGCAGCCGCCATTCCTGGATCGCTGGCTCCAACGCCTTCTGGTCCGGCAGCGCGGTTGACCCGCGTGCCATGGCCGTCTATCTGCGCGACGAGTACGAACACCTGCTGCGCGACAGCATCGCGCAGGCCACCGCAGCAGGGCAGTTCCGCGCGGTGGACCCGGCCATGGCCGGGCGCATGCTGCTGTCCATGCTGAACCACATCGCGCGGTGGCATGTGCCTGGAGGGCGCCTCACCACCCGGCAGGTGATCGAGCAGTACCTCGACATGGCGTTCGGCGGCCTGCTGCAGTAAAGCGCCACCTTCTCCCGGGCACCACCCGAGCCGCCCCGGCCTGCGCCGGGGCGGCTTGTTCGTTTCTGGCCTTCCTGGCGCGCGGCGCGGGTTTTCCCTGTTCATTTACTTGCCGGCCGTTTAGTAGACTTTTCGCAGGAGTCTACCCATGCGCACTGACCGCCGCCATTTCCTCTTTTTGCCCTGGAGTGCAGGCCTGGCCTGTGCCCAGGCGCGGGCGCAAGGCGTGGTGGGCGTCGAGGGACTGATGGGGTCCAGGCCCGTCCAGATCGTCGTCCCCTATGCCGCCGGAGGTCTGACGGACAACCTGGCACGCCCAATCGCGTCGGCCCTCTCGGCGCGGTGGTCCCGGCCGGTGGTGGTCGACAACCGCAACGGCGGGGGCGGCACCATCGGTACGGCGGTGGTGGCGCGCGCGCCGGGCGATGGCCATACGCTGCTGCTCACGGCATTCGGCTACATCGCCAATCCGCTGTTGATGAAACAGCTGCCTTACGATCCGCGCGCCCTGACTCCCCTCGCCATGGTGGGCGACACGCCCAGCGTCTTGTACGTGAGCACGCGCCTGCCCGTCACGTCGGTGGCCGAGTTGGTGGCGTACGGCAAAGCACACCCGGGCAAGCTGGTGTTCGCTTCGTCCGGCAATGGGTCCAGTCCGCACATCGCCGCAGAACTGCTGGCGTCCCTCACGGGCATGGACATCGTGCATGTGCCTTACCGCGGCAATGGGCCCGCGCTGAACGATCTGCTGGGCGGGCAAGTGCATGCCATGTTCGATTCGGTGGCGTCGTTCTCCCATGTGCGCAGCGGACGGCTGCGGGCACTGGGCGTTGCGAGCACCGCCCCGCTGGCCCGGGCGCCCGAACTGTTGCCCATCGCCCAGTCCGGCGTGCCGGAGCTGGCCCATTTCACCGCAGGGGGCTGGTTCGGCTTTTTCCTGCCGGCATCCACTGCGCCGGCACTGCAGCGATGGCTGCATGCCGAGTTGCGCCAGGTTCTGAAGCAGCCCGCCGTGCGCGAGGCCGTGGAGCGTGCCGGTGTCGAGCCCCGCAACCTAGAGCTGGAGGCCTTTGCGGCTTACCTGCGCGCGGAGAGCGAGCGCTGGCCCCCCGTTTTCCGTGAACGCAACATCCAACTGGACTGATGCGTGCCGTGGCTTCCACCCCGCCTGCGCGCGCAGCCGCCACGCCGCGGCACTCCACCGGCACCCGCCCTGACGGCCGCACCGTGGTCCAGGGCTGTGGCTTCCTTCTTTCCTGCAACGAACCGGGGCTAGCGCCCCAGCACTTCCAAGCACCATGACGATCCCCAACCCTTCATCGCACACCCTCGACCCCTACGATGCCTTCCGCGAGGAACTGCGCCAGTTCGCCGAGTCCGAATGCCCGCCGGCCCTGAAGGAGGTCGTTCGCACCAACCAGAAGGTCACGCGCAACGAGTACCGCATCTGGCAGGAAAAGCTCTTCGCGCGCGGCTGGGGTGCGCCCAACTGGCCGGTGGAATACGGCGGCACGGGCTGGGACCTGCAGCAGCGCTACTTGTTCGAGGAGGTCACCGCGCAGGCCGACTGCCCGCCCCAGTATCACCACGGCCTGGGCCACATCGGCCCGGTGATCATGCACTTCGGAACGCCCGAGCAGAAGGCGCGCTTTCTGCCGCGCATCCTGGACGGCAGCGAGTGGTGGTGTCAGGGCTACTCCGAGCCCGGCGCGGGCTCGGACCTGGCGTCGCTCAAGACGGCGGCGGTGCGTGATGGCGACCACTACGTGATCAACGGGCAGAAGATCTGGACCTCGCACGCGCAGGAGGCCGACATGATGTACACGCTGGTGCGCACGTCGAACGAGGGGCGCAAGCAGGCCGGCATCTCGCTGCTGCTCGTGCCCATGGACACGCCGGGCATCGAGGTACGGCCCATCCCCACGATCGACCATTGGCACCACGTCAACGAGGTGTTCCTCAACGACGTGCGCGTGCCCTGCGCCAACCTCCTGGGCGTGGAGGGCGAGGGTTGGAAGTGCGCCAAGTTCCTGCTTGACCGTGAGCGGCTTTCGCCCGCGACGGTGCCGCGCCTGGCCCGCCTGGCCGAGCAGGTCGGGGAACTGCTGCGCGCGCGCGGCGCTGGCGGATCGGCGCCCAGCGCGAGCCAGCATGTGCTGCTCGAACGCCTGTACCTGGCCCAGGCCGGCGTGGCGGGCGCGCGCGAGATGCTGCTCAGCGCGATCCAGGAGGAGATGCAGGGCACGCTGGCAGCCTCGAAATCGTCGGCGCTCAAGCTCTACTGCTCGGACCTGTCCCAGCAGCTCATCGGCATCGCGCTGGACATTGCCGGTCCCGAGTACGCCGCACGCCTGGTCGATACCGTCGCGGCCACGGGTCAGGAGGTGGCAAGCGATGCGGACGACCCCCTGCGCCAGCTCATCCACACCTACCTGTTCTACCGCTCGCGCACCATCGCCGGGGGCACCAGCGAAGTGCAGAAGAACGTGATCGCCCGCGACCTTTTCGGAGCCTGACCCATGACATTCCACGCGACGCCGATGTTCCCCGGCGACCTCTATGACACCACCGCCCGCGTGGCCGCTGCGGCGCCCGTGGCCGAGACCTTCGAATCCCAGGAGCCCAGCGAGACTTGGAGCCAATTCCTGCAACTGGGCTGGCAGGGGGTGCTGATCGACGAGGCGCACGACGGCGCCGGCGCCTCGCTGGGCGACGTGGCCGCCATCGCCGAAGCCGCGGGCCGGCATGCGCTGGCGCAGCCCCTGGCCGCACGGTGTGCCGTGGTGCCCCTGCTGCTGGCCGGCCTGCCGGGCGCCAGCGACGTGCTGCGGGCCATGGCTGCGGGCGAGGCCTCGGTCTGCCCCGTGCTGGACACGGGCCCGGTGCCCCTGGCTGCCGTGCGCGATGGCGATCGCCTCACACTCAACGGCCGCCTGCATGGCGCCGACCTGACCGAGCCCGCCACGCACTTCGTGTTCGTCGCCACGCAGGACGATGGCCTGCCGCTGCTGGTGCTGGCACCGCGCGATGCCGTGCCGGGCCACGCCAGCACCTGGCTGGGCATCGACGGGCGCCAGACGGCCGACATCGCCCTGGCCGGCGTCACGCTGGCGGCGTCCAGCGTGCTGGCGCAGGGCGAGGACGTGTACACCCGGGTGGAGCGCGCCAGCGCGGTCGGCGGCCTGCTGGCCTGCGCCCAGACCGTGGGCGCCATCGGCGCGATGATCGAGCAGACCATCGAGTACCTCACCACGCGCGTGCAGTTCGGCGTGGCGCTGGCCACGTTCCAGGCGCTGCGCCACCGCGTGGTGGAGATGTACGTGGCCTACGAGAACGTGCGCGGCATGGTGCGCCGGCAGGTGCTGGACCTGTGCGAGGGCCCCGCCAGCGGCTCGCCGCGCGACATCGCGCTGGTCAAGCTTTACCTGTCGGTCACGGGGCGCCAGGTGGCCGAGTCCGCGATCCAGCTGCACGGGGGCATCGGCATGTCACGCGAACTGCCCGCGGCGCGCCTGGCCATGCACGCGCTGGCCTGCAGCCTGCAGTGGGGCGATCGCTTCGCGCACCTGGACCGCTTGGCGCGGCCCGCGCTGCACTGAGCTGCCCCGGCCACGCCACCCTCCCGAACCGACCAGACAGAGACCCCCGTACAGAAGGACGCTTCCCCATGCATTCGTTGCACCCGCTGTTCCACCCCACGTCGGTCGCCCTGGTGGGCGCCTCGTCGGACCCCGAGCGCATCGGCGGCAGGCCGCTGCGTTTCATGCTCGAAGGGGGCTTCGAGGCGCCGCTGTACCCCGTCAACCGCAGCGGTGACACCATCCAGGGTCTGCCGGCCTACGCCAGCGTGCGCGACATCCCACACCCCGTGGACCACGCCATCATCTGCGTGCCCGTGGCGGGCGTGGAGGCGGCGGTGCGCGACAGCATCGCCCAGGGCGTGAAGGCCATCCAGGTGCTCACAGCCGGGTTCGCCGAGGTGGACGCCGAGGGGCGCGCGCTGCAGGACCGCATCGTGGGCCTGTGCCGCGATGCCGGGGTGCGCATGGTCGGCCCCAACTCCCTGGGCCTGCTGAACGTGCCCACGCGCTTCTTCGCCACCTTCTCCACGGCGCTCAATGGCTTGAAGCCGCGCCCCGGCCCCATCGCCCTGGCCACCCAGAGCGGTGCCTTCGGTTCGGCTGCCTACGGCGCGGCATCGTTGCGCGGACTGGGCTTCAGCAAGATCGTGGCCACGGGCAACGAGGCGGACGTGGATGTCGCCGAGTGCATCGACTACCTCGTGGACGATCCTGATACGCGCGTCATCTGCGCGGCGCTCGAGTCCTGCCGCGATGGCGATCGCCTGCGCGCCGCCCTGCTCAAGGCCGCGCATGCCGGCAAGCCCGTGGTCATCATGAAGGTGGGGCGCACGGAGCTGGGCGCAGCCGCCGCATCCACGCACACCGGCTCGCTGGCCGGCGACGACGCGGTGTACGACACGGTGTTCGAGGAGTGCGGCGCCTGGCGCGCCGCTTCGATCGAGGAGATGCTCGACATCGCCTACCTGCACTCCACCGCGGGCCGGCTGCCGCAGAACACCGATGTCGGCGTGGTTACCGGCTCGGGCGGCATCGGCATCCTGATGGCCGACGACGCGGGCGAGCGCGGGTTGCAGCTGTCGCCGCTGCCGGCCGCCGCGCGGGCCGCGGCGCTGGAGCTGCTGCCGTTCGCCGTGGCCAGCAACCCGCTGGACATGACTGCGCAGGTGACCGCCGTGCCGCAGGGCGTGCCGCGCACCGTGGCACTGATGCTGGACCAGGCCGCCTACGGCACCGTGTTCGCCTACCTTGCGCATGTGGGCCTGTCGCCGCAGCGCTTCGCGGCCACGCAGGCGGAGCTGATCGCGCTCAAGCAGCGCCATCCGCACCGGCTGCTGGTGCTCGTCATGCTCTCGCGGCCCGAGGTGAATGCGGCGCTGGAACAGCACGGCATCGCCGTGTTCGAAGACCCGTCGCGCGCCGTGCAGGCCGTGGCGGCGATGGCCCACGTGCACCAGCGCCGGAGCGCCCTGCACCTGCCGCCCCCACCGACCGGGCCTTCCGCGCCGCTGGGGAACGTGGCCACCGAAGACGGCGCCAAACGTGCGCTGGCGGCCGCGGGCCTGCCCGTGCTGCCCGAGCGGATCTGCCGCAGCGCCACGGAGGCTGCCGAGGCGGCCTCCGCCATGGGCTACCCCGTGGTGGCCAAGATCGTCTCGCCCGACATCGTGCACAAGACCGAAGTGGGGGGCGTGCTGCTGAACCTGCCCGACGCGCAGGCCGTGGCCGAAGGCTTTGCCACGCTGATGCAGCGCGCGCAATCGGCCCGGCCCGATGCCCGGCTCGATGGCGTGTTGGTGGCGCCCATGCTGAAGGGCGGCGTGGAACTGATCGCCGGCATCCACCGGGACCCGACCTTCGGACCCATGGTGATGTTCGGCTCGGGCGGCACGGCCGTGGAGCTTTTCAAGGACGTGGCTTTTGCGTCGGCACCGCTCACGCCGCAGCGGGCCCGGGCGCTGATGGAGCGCGTGCGCTCCACACAGTTGCTGCGTGGCTGGCGCGGCGGTCCGCAGTACGACGAACAGGCCCTGGCCGACGCGCTGTGCAGGCTGTCGGAGTTCGCCTTCTCGCATGCCGACCAGATCGAGAGCATCGACATCAACCCGCTGGTGGTGCGCGTGCAGGGCGCCGCATGCCTGGATGCCGTGATCGCCGTGCGCGCTCCCGCGCGAGGGGACTCCCATGGCACCCATTGAAGCGCGCCTGACGGCGCTGGAGGCCGGGTGGCAAGCCCTGGCCGACAAGGATGCCATCCGCGAATGCCTGTACCGCTACAGCCGGGGCATCGACCGCTGCGATGCGGAGGCCCTGCGCAGCGCCTACTGGCCCGACGCTACCGACCGCCACGGCCCCTACCAGGGCAGTGCGGAGGGATTCATCGACTGGGCCCTGGACAAGCTGCCGGGGGGCGGCCGGATGGTGCACCTGCTGGGCAATATCGCGATCGAACTGCGGGGCGAGCAGGCCGCGGTGGAGAGCTACTTCCAGGCCTTCCAGACGGGTACCGGCGCCCAGGGGGAGGCCGCCGAGACATTTCTGTGCGGCCGCTACATCGACCGCTTCGAGCGCCGCGCTGGGCAATGGCGCGTGGCGGCCCGCACCGTGGTCTACGACTGGATCCGCGAGGCGCCCGCCGCCCCGGGCACGGATGCGCAGCGCTTCGGCGTGCGCATGCCTGTGGGCGCGCACAAGCCGGCGGATGCGTGGTATGCGCTGCTGTCTGGATTACCCGATGGATAATTTCGACGCCTGATTTTCTTTGGGCTTCAATAATAGCCTGGATGAATAATCCAGGCTATTGATGCTGGATTTTTGATTTTCGGATGGGTTTTCTTCGATGGTCGGTGAATACCCGTAGTCGATCGGTGCATACCCTGCAATTGCTATGTAGGTCATTGAAATCAATGGGATTTTTTCTTACCATTTTTTAACCGGTCGACAGGTAATTGATGAATTTGCTTTGGGTGGCCGGTCATGTGCCAACCCTGGCGGGTGGCGATTCATATTGCTGCGTGAGGAGACATTCGATGTCGGAAATATTCAACAAAACAGCCGGCTGCATTCGCCGGGGCATCCAGGGCACGCCATCACGCGTGCTATTGGGCGCCATGGCCGCCTGGGCCTGTGGCCAAGCGCCGGCGTGGGCGCAACAGGCGCAGAAAGAAGAGCTGCGCCAGATCACCACGCCCGCGGGCGGCATGGCCGCCGCCGCATCCAGCGTGACCCTTTATGGACTGATCGACACCAGCATCGCCTATGCCTCCGGCGCAGGCGGGCGCATCACCAAGCTGGACAGCGGGCACATGAATGGATCGCGGTTCGGTTTCCGGGGCTCCGAAGACCTGGGCGGCGGGCTGCGTGCCAATTTCTGGCTGGAGGCGGGCATCAACTCCGACACGGGTGGCTCGGGGCAGAACCAGGGCGCAGGTGCCAAGTTCTTCGGCCGGGGTTCCCTGGTCAGCCTCACGGGCGACTTCGGCGAGGTGCGGCTGGGCCGCACGGTGACCACGATCAGCTCCGAGGCGCAGGCCGTGGGCGATGCCTTCGGTTTGGGGGGCGCCGGCAACCTGCAGGGCATCCAGCCGGCCACAGGCCGCGCAAACAACACGGTCTGGTATCAGTCGCCCTCGCTGTCCGGATTCATCGGCAAGTTCTCGTACTCCTTCGGCGAGCGCACCAGTGCCACCGGCGGCACCCAGGCCGCCAACCAGGCCGCCGTCGCGTTGTTCTATTCCGGCCAGGCGCTCAGCGGCGCGGTGGCGTACACCACCTTGCGCCATCCCACGGACCTGAGCACGGTGCGCTGGCTCAACTCCAGCCTGGCCTACAACTTCGGCGGCTTCAAGCTGTTCGGCTCGTTCGCGACATTCAAGAACCCCGGCGCCGACCTCAGCCCGGCCGTGCATGCCGCGCTGGATGGCAATGTGCAGTTGGCGGGCATTCCGACCGTGGGCTACTACGCCGGGCAGGACGACCGCAGCGCCTCTCTGGGCGTGGCGGTACCGTTCGGGGCCAGCACGGTGCTCGCGCAGGTCGTCAAGGTGGATGACCGCGGCCCGCTGAACCGCGATGCCACGCAGTTCGGTGTGGCCTATCTGTATGCCCTGTCCAAGCGCACCACGCTGTATGCGGATTACGGCAAGGTGAAGAACCGCAACGGTGCAGGCTACGCGCTGACGGGCGCGACGTCGCAGGCCGGTCTCGGTGACGGCGGCAACAGCGATGCCGTGCACGTGGGCGTGCGCCACGCCTTCTGAAACCCGCGGTCGCGGGCAGGCCCACCTGGTGGGGACGGGGCCTGACCTGATGGCGCGCGGAGCAGCAGGAGTCCAGGGGCACCGGCCGCGTTGCAGCGCGGGTCGGCTGCCGGGTACCAAGCTCTGGAAGGCGCGGTGCGCAGGCTCGACGGGCCTGCGCACCGCGCCCGCAGGCGTTTCAGCCGGCGGCGGGCCGGCCCCAGCCGCCCATGGGCAGCGAGCCCATGAGCGTGTGCGCCAGACCACCGTCCACCAGCAATTCGGCGCCATGCACGTAGGCCGCGTCGGGGCCCAGCAGGAAGGCGGCCACGCTTGCCATGTCATCGGCTTCGGCCAGTCGCCGAAGGGGCACGCGCGCCTCGCGCAGCGTGCGGGCCTCGGGGTCGGCATAGGCCGCAGCCGTGCCCGGCGTGAGCGTCAGCCCGGGCGAGAGCGCGTTCACGCGGATGCCCTCGGGGCCCCACTCGGCGGCCATCTGGCGCATCAGCATGAGCGCGGCGGCTTTGCTTGCGCTGTAGGCGCCCAGCGGCGGCGTGGCATGGCTGCCCGAGATCGAGGTGATGAACAGCACGGTGCCGCGCGTGGTTTTCAGCGCCGGGTAGGCGGCCTGAGCCAGCAACAGCGGCGCGCGCGTGTTGACGGCGAAGACGCGGTCCCACATGGCCGGGTCGTACGTGGCCAGCGGGCCCGGTGCCGCGAAACCCGCGTTGCTGACCACGGCGTCCAGGCCCCCGAAGGCGTTCACGGCCTGCGCGCACAGGCGGGCCGGAAAGGCCGCGTCGGCCAGGTCGCCGCCCAGCGTGAGCGCGGTGCCGCCGAGTTGCCGGATCTCGGCCGCCACGGGCTCCAGCTCGGCCAGGTGCTGGTCCGCCAGCGCGATCCAGGCGCCGCCGTGGGGCGCGGCGTTGCGCGCCAGGCGCAGTGCGATGGCGCGGCCGATGCCCCGCGCGGCGCCGGTGATGATGCAGCGGTTCACGAGGCCTCCGCTGGCGTGGTAACGCCGGGCTGGCCGATGGAAGGGAAAGGAAGGTGTGCCATGGGGTTCAAGGGTTGGAATGAAGGCTTGCGGGAAGGAAAGCGGTCCGCCGTGCGGGCCCGTGCCTGTGTCGCGCGCAGGGCTGCCGGTGGTGGCGGGTGCCCGCACAATGGGCCGGCCATGCCATGCACGTGCCGCGTTGTCTCTGGAGCTTTCCCATGCCCACCAGCACGGTGAAGTCGGCAACGCGCGTGCTGCAGGTGCTGGAACACTTCGCGCAGGTGCGCACGCCCCTGCCGCTCAAGCACATCAGCGAGGCGCTGGGCTACCCCCAGTCGAGCACCACGGTGCTGCTCAAGAACCTCATCGCCATGGGCTACCTGCGCTATGACCGCACCGAGCGCCTGTACTTCCCCACGCCGCGGGTCACTTCGCTGGGCGACTGGATCTCGCAGGCGCTGTTCGGGCAGGGCCGCATCTTCGAACTGATGCACGACCTGCACGGCGCCACGGGCGAGACGGTGTCCATCGCCATGCTCAACGACATCTATGTGCAGTACATCCGCGTCATCCAGTCGACGCATGCCATCCGCTTTCACACTGACGAGGGCAGCCTGCGGCCGCTGACGCGCTCGGCCGTGGGCTGGCTACTGCTCACCGACCGCACCGATGCGGAGGTGGAAAAGCTCGTGCACCGCGCCAACATTGCCGTGCAAGAGCGCGAAGACCGGGTGCCGCTGGAGACCATCGCCCCCGAGGTGGCCGGCGCCCGGCTGCGCAAGGCGCTCTACCTGGAGAACCTGCCGCTGCTGGGCGGCGCCACCATCGGCGTGGTGCTGCCCTGGCGCGTGCAGGGCCGCCTCGTGGTGCTGGGCATGGGTGGCACCATCGAGCGCATGCGGCCCCACCGGGCGCGCTACACCGCGCTCATGCGGCGGCTGGCCCTGCAGCTGGAGCAACAGCAGCCCGAGCCGGGCCGCGCATAGCGCACGCATCGGGCAGGACGGCGCGGGCGGTCAGCCCGCCACCGCTGCTTCGGCAGGGGCTTCCTGGCCCGTGTGCGGCACCGGCCGCGCCAGGGTTGGGCGCTGGAAGGTGAAGTTGCGGTAGCCATCCTGCGCGGCGGCCGCGCAGTGCTCGCGGTACTTGGCGAAGCCTCCGGTGAACAGCGTGAGGCCCTGCGGCTTGTCCTTCACGTTGGCACCCACGTACCAGGTCTTGGCCTTGAGCAGCAGCGAGCGCTGCGACAGCGTGTAGACCAGGTCCATCCAGCCCTGCTCGGCCTGGGCGGTGGGCTCGATGGTGGCCAGGCCCTGGCGCTGCATGTGCTGCATGGCGGCGGCGATCCAGTCCACGTCGTTCTCGCTGATGCGGATGATGTTGGCCAGCGCGGCGGGGCCGTTGGGGCCGGTGGTCATGAAGAGGTTGGGGAAGCCCTCCATCATCAGGCCCAGGTAGGAGCGTGCGCCGTCCTGCCACTTGCCGTTGACGGTGCGGCCGTCGCGCCCGACCACGTCGAAGGCCAGCAGCGCGCCCGTCAGGCCGTCGTAGCCGGTGGCCAGGATGAGCATGTCCAGCTCGACCTCGCCGGACTGCGTGCGAACGCCCTTCTCGGTGATCTCCACGATCGGGTCGTTCAGCAGGTCCACCAGGTGCACGTTGGGGCGGTTGTAGGTCTCGTAGTAGCTGGAGTCGAGGCAGGGGCGGCGGGCGAAGATGGGGTAACCGCGCGGCTTGAGCTGCTCGGCTGTCACCGGGTCTTTCACGACCTCCCCGATCTTACCGCGCACGAATTGCGCCACATGCTCGTTGGCTTCGGCGTTGGTCATCAGGTCGCAGAAGGTGCCGAGCATGGCCAGGCCGCCGCTCTTCCAGGCATCTTCCAGCAGCTGCTGGCGCTGCCGTGGCGTCACGCTGAAGAACGCGCGGGTGGATTGCGGGCGCACGCCGCCCACGGCACTGTTGCGCGCGGACTCACGGATGCCGGCGTAGTGGCGCCTGACCTCGGCCATGTACTCGGGCGTGAGGTCTTCGTTGCGCATGGGCATGGTGAAGCTGGGCGTGCGCTGGAAGACGAACAGCTCGCCGGCATCCTTGCCCACCTCCTGCACGATCTGGATGCCGGTGGAGCCGGTGCCGATCACGCCCACGCGCAGGCCTTCGAAGCGCACGGGCTCGTGCGGCCACCTGGCCGCGCGCAGCAGGCGGCCCTTGAAGCGCTCCAGGCCGGGGATCTCGGGGTCCTTGGGGATGGAGAGCGGGCCAGTGGCCATGATGCAGTAGGTGGCTTCGTAGACGGCGCCGCGGTCGGTCTTCACCGTCCACAGCTGGCGCTCCTCGCTCCACACGGCGCTGGTCACGCGCGTGTTGAACTGGATGTGCCGGCGCAGGTCGAGCCGGTCGGCCACGAAGTTGATGTAGCGCAGCAACTCGGGCTGGGCCGCGAACTGCTCCGACCAGGTCCACTCCTGCTCGATCTCGGGCGAGAAGGAGAAGCTGTAGTCGATGCTGGGCAGGTCCACGCGCGCGCCGGGGTAGCGGTTCCAGTACCACACGCCGCCCACGTCGCCGCCGGCCTCGAAGCCCTGGATCTTCAGGCCCATTTCCCGGAACTTGTACACGGCGTACATGCCGCCGAAGCCCGCGCCGACGATGGCCACGTCGATGCGCTGGGGCGGGGTGGGAACGTTGGCGTTCCCGTGCAGGGTTTGCGTTGTCATGTTGTCTCCTCTGGGGGGCGGCATGGTCCGTGCCGCGGATGGTTTCAGGTGGGGTCAGGTCGCCATCGGCGCTGCGCTGGCGCTTGCGGCGTGCGGTCTGTCCTGCGGGAAATGATGCGTTCGCGCCGTGCGCGCATCAAGCAAATGCACGGGTGGGGCCTGCAACATCACATCCATGATTTCCGGGTGCTCGCGCGGCCCGTGCCCGCCTGCCTCAGACGGCCAGCGTGCCGCCGTCCACCGGCAGCGTCACGCCGTTGACGAAGCTCGCCATGTCCGAGGCGAGGAACACCGCCGGCCCTGCCAGCTCGTGCGGCTGGCCCAGTCGGCCGGCGGGAATGCGCTGCATGAAGCGCGCGAGCCGCTCGGGGTTGGCGCGCGTGGCCTCGGTCATCGGTGTGTCGATCACGCCCGGCGCCAGCGCGTTGACGCGGATGCCATCGGGCGCGAGGTCGAGCGCCAGGGTCTGCGTGAACATCTTCACCGCCGCCTTCGAGGGCGAGTAGCCCAGCGCACCGCCCTGCGCGATGAATGCCGCGCCCGAGGCCACATTGATGATGCTGCCGCGCGTGCGCCGCAGCGCGGGCAGCCAGGCGTGCACCGTGTGGAACACCCCGAAGAGGTTCACGTCCATCGTGCGGCGCAGGTTCTCGGCGGCGCGCGGGCTGTCGATGCCTTCGCGGATGATCACCCCCGCGTTGTTGACGAGCGTGTCCACATCGCCGACCGACTGCGCCACCTGCGTGGCGAGGTCATGGCAGGCCTGGGCGCTGGACACGTCGAGCGCCCAGGCCCAGCCCTCGGTGCCAGCGGCGCGCACATCGCGCAGCGTGTCTGCACAGCGGTCGGCCTGCAGGTCGGTCACGATGACGCGCGCGCCGGCCTGGGCGAAGGCCACGGCCACCGCGCGGCCGATGCCGCTGGCCGCGCCCGTGACAAGGGCCAGGCGGCCGGCCAGCAGCCCGGGGGTGGCCGGCCAGGTGGGGGGAAGTGCATGGGCTGGCATGGGGTCTTCCTACAGCGGTGCCGCGCCGCGCTGGCGGCGGCTGGCGAGATAGGCCTGGAACTGGCCGACGATGCCCTTGCGGAACAGCATGACCACGATGACGAACACCACGCCCTGCAGGATCAGCACCCACTCGGCGAACGAGGCGAGGTAGTTCTCCATGGTCACGATGACCATGGCGCCCACCACCGGGCCCAGCAGCGTCTGCATGCCGCCCACGATGCAGATGAGCAGGGCCTCGCCCGAGGTGGCCCAGTGCACGTCGGTCAGCGAGGCGAGCTGGAACACCAGCGCCTTGAGCGAGCCCGCGAAGCCCGCGATGGCGGCCGACAGCACGAAGGCCAGCAGCTTGTAGCGGTTGACGCGGTAGCCCAGGCTCTGGGCGCGCGGCTCGTTGTCGCGGATGGCGCGCAGCACCTGCCCGAAGGGCGAGTGCACCAGCCGGTGGATCAGCCAGAACGCGCCGCCGATGAGCACCGTGACGAAGTAGTACAGCACCAGCGTGTTCTCCAGCGAGAACAGACCCAGCACGGTGGGACGCGGGATGTTCTGGATGCCGTCTTCGCCGCCCGTGAACGGCAGGCGCAGCGCCATGAAGTACACCAGCTGCGCGAAGGCCAGCGTGATCATCGAGAAGTAGATGCCCTGGCGGCGGATGGCCAGCAGCCCCGTCAGCAGGCCCAGCGCCGCGGCCGCGGCCGCGCCCAGGGCGATGCCGCTCAGGCCCTCCCAACCCCAGACCTTGACCGCGTGCGCGGTGATGTAGCCGGCGGTGCCGTAGAACATGGCGTGGCCGAACGACAGCAGGCCGACGTAGCCGACCAGCAGGTTGACCGATGCCGCCAGCAGCGCGAAGCACATCAGCTTCATGAGGAACATGGGATACACCACGAACGGCGCGGCGGCCAGGCAGGCCAGGGCGGCCAGCAGCAGCGCGTTGTGGGTGCGTCGACTCAGCAGGTCCATGGCGACTCCTAGTGGGCACGGCCGAAGAGGCCATGGGGACGGACGGCGAGCACGAGGATCATCACCACGAAGATGACCACCCCCGCGCCATCGGGATAGAAGACCTTGGTCAGGCCCTCGATGGCGCCCAGCGCGAAGCCGGTGACGATGGAGCCCAGGATGGAGCCCATGCCGCCGATCACCACCACCGCGAACACGACGATGATCAGGTTCGAGCCCATCAGCGGGCTCACCTGGTAGATCGGCGCGGCCATCACGCCGCTCAGGCCCGCCAGGCCCACGCCCAGCCCGTAGGTGAGCATGAGCATGCGCGGCACGTTGATGCCGAAGGTGCGCACCAGCGGGGCGTTCTCGTTGGCCGCGCGCAGGTACGCGCCCAGCTTGGTCTTCTCGATGAAGAACCAGGTGCCCAGGCAGACCGCCAGCGCCGCGGCGATCACCCACACGCGGTACAGCGGCAGGAAGGTCACGCCCACGTCGATGCCGCCCGTCAGCGGGTTGGGGTAGGGCTGGCCGCTCACGCCGAATTGCAAGCGGAAGGCGCCCTCCATGAGCAGCGCCACGCCGAAGGTCAGCAGCAGCGCGTACACATGGTCCAGCGCATACAGCCGGCGCAGCATCAGGCGCTCGAACACGACCCCGAAGCCCGCCACCACCAGCGGCGCGATGACGAGCGCCGGCCAGTAGCCGATGCCCAGGTATTCGAGCAGCCCCCACGCCACGAAAGCACCCAGCATGTACTGAGCGCCGTGGGCGAAATTGACCACGTGCAGCAGCCCGAAGATGATCGACAGCCCCAGGCTCATCAGGGCGTAGAAGGCGCCGTTGATGAGCCCGACCAGAAGCTGCCCGATCAGTGCAGCCCAGGGGATTCCGAATAGCCCGTCCATCGTGTTGTCCGTCCTGCGTTGGGTGAAGAAGGGCTCACAGGCCCAGAAGCGACTCGATGTGTTCGCGCTGCGTGTCGAGTTCGTCGCGGCGGAAGTGGCCCGCCACCTCGCCTTCCTCGATCACGTAGAAGCGGTCGGCCAGCGCGCAGGCGAAGCGGAAGTTCTGCTCCACCAGCAGCACGGTGAAGCCGCGCTCGCGCAGCATGCGGATGGTGGCGCCGATGCGCTCGACGATCACCGGCGCCAGGCCCTCGGTGGGCTCGTCCAGCAGCAGCAGCTTGGCGCCCGTGCGCAGGATGCGGGCGATGGCCAGCATCTGCTGCTCGCCGCCCGACAGCCGCGTGCCCGGGCTGTGCCGGCGCTGCTGCAGGTTGGGGAACAGCGTGTAGATCTCGGCCACGCTCAGGCCGCCGGGCAGCAGCACCGGCGGCAGCAGCAGGTTCTCTTCGGTCGAAAGGCTGGCGAAGATGCCGCGCTCTTCGGGGCAGTAGGCCGCGCCCAGGCGCGCGATCGCCTCGGGCGGCAGGCCCTCGGTGGGCTGGCCGCGCAGCGTGATCCGGCCCTCGCGCCGGCCCAGCAGTCCCATGATGGCGCGCAGCGTGGTGGTCTTGCCGGCGCCGTTGCGCCCCAGCAGGCACACCACCTCGCCCTCGTTCACGTCCAGGTCGATGCCTTGCAGCGCCAGGGTTTCGCCGTACCAGCCGCGCAGGCCGCGCACCTGCAGCAGGTGCTGCGCGTCGTGGGCCTCAGGCATGGGTACCTCCTACGTAGGCTTCGATGACGCGCGGGTCGCGCGAGACCTCGTCATAGCTGCCCTCGGCCAGCACCTGGCCGGCCTGCAGCACGGTCACGCGGTCGCACAGCTCGGCGATGACCTTCATGTTGTGCTCGACCATGAGCACCGTGCGTCCGCGCGCGGCCTCACGGATCAGCGCCACCACCGGGCCGATGTCTTCGTGGCCCAGGCCCGCCATGGGCTCGTCCAGCAGGATCATCTCGGGCTCCATGGCGATGGTGGTGGCCAGCTCCAGCGCGCGCTTGCGCCCGTAGGGCAGTTCGCCGGCGGGCGTGTCGCGCCAGCGCGTGAGGCCCACGCGTTCCAGCAGCTCCAGCGCCCGCGCGTCCAGCGTGCGCAGGACCTTCACGTTGCGCCAGAAGGCGAAGGTGCCGCCGTGGCGCTTCTGCAGCGCCACGCGCACGTTCTCCAGCACCGTCATCTGTCCGAAGACGGCCGAGATCTGGAACGATCGCACCAGGCCCGCCATGGCCACGGAAGCCGGGTCGCTGCGCGAAATGTCGCGGCCGTTGAAGACCACCGTGCCCGAAGACGGCCGCAGGAAGGTGGTGAGCAGGTTGAAGCAGGTCGTCTTGCCCGCGCCGTTGGGCCCGATGAGGGCGTGGACCGAGTGCCGGCGCACCCGCAGGTCCACGTCCTTGACGGCGTAGAAGCCGCGGAACTGCCGGCTGAGCTGGCGGGCTTCGAGGATGAAGGGGGCGTCCATGGCGGGGCGGCCGTTGGGCGGCTCAGAGGAAGGCATGGGTGACGCCGCCGTCCACGAGCAGCGACTCGCCGGTCACGAAGCTGGCGTCGTCCGAGGCCAGGAAGCATGCGGCCTTGGCGATGTCCTCCACCTCGCCCAGACGCTTCATCGGCGTCTTGGCGATGCGCAGCTTGGCCTTTTCGGCATCGACGTTGATCTTCACGCCCTCCGTGAGCACCGAGCCCGGGCAGATGGCGTTGACGCGGATGCCGCGCGGCCCCAGATCCACGGCGGCCGAGCGGGTCAGCCCCAGCACGCCGGCCTTCACGCCGCAGTACAGCATGCCCTCGGGCAGGCCCAGAAAGGCGGCCGACGAGGCGATGTTGACGATGCTGCCGCCGGCCTCCATGGCCTCGGCACCCACCTGGATGCCCCAGACCACCGAGTTGAAGCCCGTGCCTACCATGCGATCGAGCATCTCGGGCGTGATGGCGTCGATGGGGCCGTAGCGCACCCAGATGGCGTTGTTCACGAGCACGTCCAGGCGGCCGAAGCGCTCCTTGAGCGCACCCACGGCGTCGCTGAAGCTCGCGCGGCGCGCCACGTCGCCGCCGAAAGCCATGGCCTGAAGCCCCTGCGCCTGCAACTGCTCGGCGGCTTCGTGCGCCATGTCCTCTGCGCGGTCCAGGATGCCGACGGCGGCGCCTTCGGCCGCCATGGCGTCGGCGATGGCACGGCCGATGCCGCGCGCACCGCCGGTGATGAGGGCAACCTTGCCTTCGAAACGTCGGGTGGTCATTGAGGGGTCCTTGTCGAATGGTGAGAGGGGAGGTCGGCGAAGCGGGCTTCCTCCAGCCCGCGCACGCCCGTGCCGTGGATGGCGAACACGGCCCCCGCGTCGGGGTGGTCGCTGCGCAGCAGGTTGCCGCTGTCGCGGATGGAGGTGAGGTAGATCACGTCCAGCCCGGGGCCGCCGAAGCAGGGGCAGGTCACGAAGGTCACGGGCAGCTGGATGCGGCGCTCCAGCCGCCCGTCGGGCGTGAAGCGTGCGAGCTGGCCGTTCTGCACCAGCGCCACCCACAGGCAGCCCTCGGCGTCCACGGTGGCGCCGTCGGGCACGGAGCCCAGCGCGCGCGTGTCCACCATCACTTCAGCCGGGCCGATGTCGCCTGTGGCGGCGTCGTAGGCGTAGCGGCGCACTTGGTGCGTGGGGCTGTCGGCAAAGTACAGCCAGCGCCCATCGGGGCTGAAGCAGGTGCCGTTGGCCACGTGGATGCCCGTGTCCAGCGTGCGCACGGCGTGCGCGCCGAGCTGGTAGAGCGCGCCCTCGGGCGCCATGCGGCCCAGCGTCATCGATCCGACCACGAAGCGCCCGTTGCGGTCGGTGCGGCCGTCGTTCAGGCGCATCCGGTCGGCGCCGTGCGCTACCCGCACGCCCAGGGGCGAGAGGGTGCCCGTGTCCGGGTCCAGGTACTGGAAGTCGTCCTCCAGCGCCAGCAGCAGCCGGCCGCTGTCGCACAGCGCGATGGCGCCGATGTGCTGGGGCAGTTGCCACTGCACGCCGGCTCCGGTGGCCGGCGTGTGGCGTCGCACGATGCCGGCGCGCCCGTCGATCCAGTAGAGCGACTGCGTGCGAGCGTCCCACAGCGGGCATTCGCCTAGCAGGTCCCGCTGCGGGGCCAGGATGTCGATCCGAAGGTCCATGGTGGGGCTCGGGCTGCGTATCGGCCGGGCGCGGGCCTACTTGGCGGCGGCCTTGATGTAGTCGCAGCTGCTCTCGGACAGCGGGCGCCAGGTCTGCTCGGGCGGGATCTCGCCGCGCACCGTGTAGAAGTCGTTGGGGCCCTTGGACTCGGAGGGCTTCTTGACCTGTATGGCGTACACCGTGCGCAGCGCCTGGCCGTCCTCGCGGATCTTCACGTCCTTGGAGAAGAAGTCGTTGATGGGCAGCTCGCGCATCTTGGCCGCGACCTTGGCGCCGTCGTCGGTGCCTGCGGCCTTCACGGCCTGCAGGTAGTGCCAGGCGGCGCTGTAGGCGCCCGCGTGGATGTAGGTGGGCACCACGCCCTTGTTGCGCGCCATGAAGCGCTTGGCCCAGGCGCGCGAGGCCTCGTCGCGGTCCCAGTAGAACGGCAGCGTCAGCTGCAGGCCCTGGGCCACGTCCAGTCCCATGGCCGAGACGCTGTTGATCGTCATGCCGAACACCGTCACCACCTGGCCGCCGCGCGTGATCTTGTATTCCGCGGCCTGCTTGAGCGCGTTCGACAGATCGAGCCCCGCGTTCAGGATCACGATGGCCTGCGCGCCGCTGGATTGCGCCTGCAGCAGGTACGACGAGAAGTCGGTGGCGCCCAGCGGGTGCTTGACCGAGCCCACCACCTTGCCACCGGCGGCCTGGATGAAGCGCGTCGCATCGTCCTGGTAGGCCTGGCCGAAGGCGTAGTCCACGGTGATGAAATAGAAGCTCTTGATGCCCTGCTTCATCAGGCTCTGCACGCCGGCCTTGGGCAGCGCATAGGTGTCGGTGAGGAACTGGAAGTTCATCGGCGAGCAGGACTTGTTGGTCAGTTCCGCGCTCACCGTGCCCGCGATCAGGTAGGGCTTCTTGCGTTCCTTGAGCAGGCTGGAGATGCCCAGCGCGATCGACGAGGCCGAGCCGCCGACGATGGTGTCCACCTTCTCGGTGTCGAGCCACTTGCGGGCGATGTTCAAGCCCACGTCGGGCTTGTTCTGGTCGTCGGCCACGACCACCTCGACGGGCTTGCCGAGCACGGCGCCGCCGAAGTCCTCCGCGGCCATGCGCACGGCCAGCGTGGAGCCGGGGCCGCCGTTGCCCGAGTAGGGGCCGGTCTGGTCGGCCATGACACCGATGCGCACCACATCGTCGCTGATCTGGGCATGGGCCGCTGCGCCGCAGGCGAGGGCCAGGGCGGCAAGGGCAAGGCGGGAGCTGGGCAATGGCATGGGTGTGTCTCCTTGGTGTGTGCGTGTCTTCGGTCGGGACGGATGCATCCAGGGCCCCGCCGTCCGCGGGGTGTGCGATGCCAGCGGCCGGCAAGGGCCGCGGGGCGTGGGCTCAGGCCGCGTCGGTGGGCAGGCGGTGGTCGCGGAACAGCTCGCGCAGCCGCGTCTTTTGCAGCTTGCCGGTGGCGGTGTGGGGCAGCGCGTCGATGAACACCACGTCGTCGGGCATCCACCAGCGCGCGATGCGGTCCTTCATGAAGTCGAGGATCTCCGCGCCGCTCACCGACTCGCCCGCCTTGGGCACCACGATGAGCAGGGGGCGCTCCTGCCACTTGCTGTGGTAGGCGCCGATCACCGCGGCCTCCTGGACCTTGGGGTGGCCCACGGCCAGGTTCTCCAGGTCGATGGAGGAAATCCATTCGCCGCCGGACTTGATCACGTCCTTGGAGCGGTCGGTGATCTGCACGTAGCCCTCGGCGTCGATCAGCGCCACGTCGCCCGTGGCGAACCAGCCGTCCGCATCCAGGGCCGCGCCCGGCTCCTGGCCGTAGTAGGCCGACACCACCCAGGGCCCGCGCACCTTGAGATCGCCGGGGGTACGGTCGTCCTGCGCGCGCTGGCGCCCCTCAGCGTCGAACACCGCGATCTCCACGCCGAAGATGGCGCGCCCCTGGCGGGCCTGCACGGCATGGCGCCCTTCGGCGGGCAGGTCGGCATGCCGGGGCAGCAGGTTGCCGATGGTGGCCAGCGGGCTGGTCTCCGTCATGCCCCAGGCCTGGATCACGAACGCACCGAAGAGTCGGTCGAACTTCTCGATGATGGCGCGCGGCGCGGCCGATCCGCCCACCACCACGCGTTGCAGCCGCAGCGCCGCGCGCTCGGCGGCGGGCAACGCCTCGGCATGCTGGAAAAAGCCCAGCCACACCGTGGGCACGCCCAGCGAAAGCGTGCACTGTTCGTCGCGCAGCAGCGCGAAGAGGCGCTCGCCCGAGAGGTTGGGGCCGGGCAGCACGAGCTTGGCGCCGCTCATGGCACTGGCATACGGAATGCCCCAGGCGTTCACGTGGAACATGGGCACGGCCAGCAGCACGCTGTCGCGCGCACCCAGCCCCAGGCCGTCCGTGGCGCAGGCGGTCCACGAATGCAGCACCGTCGAGCGGTGGCTGTACAGCACGCCCTTGGGGTGGCCGGTGGTGCCCGAGGTGTAGCAGAGCGACGAGGCGGTGTTCTCGTCCAGCGCGGGCCAGGCGAAAGCGGCGTCGCCCGCGTCCACCAGGTCTTCGTAGCACAGCAGCGGCGCGGGCAGGTCCACCGCCGGCAACTGGTCGCGCCGGCACAGGGCCACGTAGGCCCTGACGGAGGGCAGGTGCGGCGCGATCTGGGCCACGAGCGGCGCGAAGTCCGGGTCGAAGCACAGGTACTCGTCGGCCGCGTGGTTGACGATGTAGCTGATCTGCTCGGGGAACAGGCGCGGGTTCACGGTGTGCAGGATGGCGCCCATGCCCGAGACCGCGTAGTACAGCTCCAGGTGCCGGTGCGTGTTCCAGGCCAGCGTGCCGACCCGCGCGCCCTGCGGCAGACCGCGGGCGTGCAGGGCGCTGGCCAGGCGCCGCGCGCGGTGGCCCACTTCGCCCCAGCTGGTGCGCAGGCTGGTGTGCGCGTTGACGTGCGAGACGATCTCCACGTCGCCGTGGTGGCGAGCCGCGTGCTCCAGCAACGTGGAGATGAGCAGTGCTCCGGATTGCATCAAACCCTGCATTTGTCTTCCTCTTTCTCTGCGGCGTCGCCCTGATTCCGTGAGCGATCTATTTTTTACATGCCGGCCGGTAAGTGAATTGATGCTAGCAGAACGACTCCGGACCAACAACGCCCGCGCGCTGGGTGAAAACCCTTGCGTCGCGAGGCATTCGACGCCGGGAGGGGACACAGGGAATGTGCGGAGACGGCCGGAAAGTGGCGCATCTCCGCAGTCGTCAAGGGCCTGGCGGCAACCCCGTCCACTGAAAGTAGCCTGCGCGCCGCAGTTCGCACGCCGGGCAGGTGCCGCAGCCGTAACCCCAGGCGTGCAGCGTGTCGCGCACCCCGTGGTAGCAGGTGTGGGAGCGCTGCACGATCAAATCCACCAGCGCATCGCCGCCCAGTTGGCGAGCCATCTCCCAGGTGGCGGCCTTGTCGATCCACATGAGCGGCGTCTCGAAGGTGAAGCGCTGCCCCATGCCCAGCGACACCGCCACCTGCAAGGCCTTGAGCGTGTCGTCGCGGCAGTCGGGGTAGCCCGAGAAATCGGTTTCGCACATGCCGCCCACCAGCGTGTGCAGCCCGCGCCGGTAGCCCACCGCGGCGGCGAGCTGGAAGAACAGCAGGTTGCGGCCGGGCACGAAGGTGTTGGGCAGGCCGGCCTCGGTCATCTGGATGGCGGTATCGCGCGTGAGCGCGGTGTCGCTGATCTGGCCCAGCACCGCGAGATCGACCATGTGGTCCTCGCCCATGCGGCCGGCCCATTGCGAGAACTCGGTGCGCAGCGCGGCCAGCACGTCCTGCCGTGCCTGAAGCTCCACGTGGTGCCGCTGGCCGTAGTCGAAGCCGATGGTTTCCACCCGCTCGAAGTGGGTCAGAGCCCAGGCCAGGCAGGTGGTGGAGTCTTGTCCACCGGAAAAAAGGACCAGGGCGTGGCCGGCTCTCATGGTGTGTTCCTTTGAAGGACGTGGGCGTAAAAAAGCCCCGCGGCGCGGGGCTCTGCGAAGGGGGAGGGGCCGGCGTTCAGGCCATGTAGATGGCGATGAAGGCCAGCAGGAACATCAGCACGCCGCCCACCACGGGCAGCACGATGGGCATCAGCGGGACCACGGCTTCGACGCCATCGGGGGCATGGTGGTGTTCGCCAACGTGCGGGGTGGTGGTCGTGTCGTGGGCCATGGGTTCTCCTGGTGGCTGCCTCAAAAAGTGATGAAATTCTAGCGGCAGCCGCCGGGCGGCCACCACAGGGTTTCGACGGGTGTCACACCAGCTTGCGATCCGCAGGGGCCGGCGGCACCCACTGGTAGAGCCACGTTTCGGTGATGGGCTCCTTGCCCACGCGCAGGAACAGGCGGATGGTGATGGGTTCGGTGCTGTCGTCCTCGGGCCGGATGTCGAACATCGCGCGCCAGCCGTTCACGGCGTCCAGGGGGCGGGCCGACGTGATCTCGACCTTGCCGCGGCTCACCGTGATCACGGGCTCCACCTTGGCATCGCGGCCGAGCGCCACGAGGTTCTCGCCCGCGAAGTCGACCGCGAAGCGCCACGAAAAATACTTGCGCGGCTGGCCCACCACGCCGCCCAGGCCCGTGCGCGTGGCCACGCAGCTGGCCAGCGCGGGCCGGGCCGGTGGGTGCGCGCCCCAGTACAGGCGGTAGCCCACCAGCAGCTCTTCGCCTGCCTTCGGCTTGCGCTCGGGGTTCCAGAACGCCACGATGTTGTCGAAGGTCTCGTCGATGGTGGGAATCTCCACCAGCTGGATCGAGCCCGCGCCCCAGTCGGCCTTGGGCTCCACCCACAGCGAGGGACGGCGCTCGTAGAACACGCCGTCGTCCTGGTAGTGGTCGAAGTTGCGGTCGCGCTGCAGCAAACCGAACCCGCGCGGGTTCTGGTCGGCAAAGGCGTTGAACTGCAGGTTCGCCGGATTGGTGAGCGGGCGCCACACCCATTCGCCGTTGCCGCGCCACATGGACAGGCCGTCGGAGTCGTGGATTTCCGGGCGCCAGTCGTTGGCCATGCGGTGGTCGTTCTCGCCGTGCTGGAACATGCTGGTGCAGGGGGCGATGCCGATGCGCTCGATTTCCTTGCGCGGGTACAGCGCGGCGTCGATCTCCATCACCTGCGTGTCGCCCGGGGTGATCGCGAAGCGGTAGGCGCCGGCCACGCTGGGGGAGTCGAGCAGGGCGAGCACCACCACGGTGTTGGAGCCCGGGGCCGGCCGTTCCAGGTAGAACGCGGTGAAGTCCGGAAACTCTTCCGGCCGCTGCATGCCGGTGTCGATGGCCAGGCCCCGCGCCGACAGGCCGTACTGCCACTCGCCGCCCACGGCCCGGAAGTAGCTGGCGCCCAGGAAGGCCGCCACGTCGCGCACGGGGTCGGTGTGGAAGTTCAGGCGAAAGCCCGCAAAGCCCAGGTCGGCGGGCAGGTCGCCGGCCTTGAGGCCGCTCTTGCCGTAGTCGAACATGGCCGGGTCATAGGCCAGCTCCTGCGCCTGGCCGTTGGCCAGCTCGTACATGTGCACGGGTTTCTTGAAGAACAGGCCCAGGTGGAAGAATTTGGCCTGGAAGCGCAGCTTCTCGTCGGCCCACAGGGAGTGGTCGGGCCGGAACTGCATGGACTGGTACTGGTCCCAGTCGAGCGACGTGACCGAGGGGGGCAGGGTGCCCTGGTACGGCTCGTAAGCCTTGGCTGCGAGGGCGCGGGCCTGGCCCTTGAGGGCGGCGAAATCGAAGGGCTGCGGCTTGCCCAGGGGCTTGAGCGTGGCGAAGGCCTGGGTCCAGTTCAGGCCGAGGGTCCCGGCCGAAGCCAGGGCGGCGCCTCGGCCGAGGGTGCGCAGGAAATGGCGTCGTTTTGGTTGCTGCATGGGCCAGCAGTGTGCCGAAAACCGCGCGCCATCCCATGCAACGCCGTGTATTCGGCGGGGAATTTCGGCAAAAAAACGCGTTTCTCCTACAAAAAACCCGCAGCCCGGAGCGGACGCCTTTCGGTGCCTCAGATCAGGTCGGCCTCCATGTGGGCTGCGCGCAATTGCTCCAGCACCTGCTGCACGTGTGCCTTGCCGCGCGTCTGCAGCACGAGTTCGATCTCCACGTTCTGGGCGGCCAGCATGGTGAAGGCCCGCTGGTGATGCACCTCCTCGATGTTGGCGCCGGCTTCGGCCACGGTGGCGGTGATGCGCGCCAGCACGCCCGGGATGTCGCGCGCGCTGACCTTGATGCGGGCCAGCCGCCCGGAGCGCACCATGCCGCGCTCGATGATGGCGGCCAGCAGCAGCGGGTCGATGTTGCCCCCGCACAGCACCAGGCCCACCTTCTTGCCCTGAAAGCGTTCCGGGTAGCGCACGAGCGCCGCCAGGCCCGCGGCGCCGGCGCCCTCGACCAGCGTCTTTTCGATTTCCAGCAGCATGAGCACGGCCTGCTCGATGTCGCCCTCCTGCACCAGCACCAGGTCGTCCACCAGCCGCGCGATCACTTCGCGGGTGAGGGTGCCCGGCGTGCCCACGGCGATGCCCTCGGCGATGGTGGAGGTGCCCTGCGGATGCTGCGTGCCCTTGATGGCATTGACCATGGCCGGAAAGCGCGCGGTCTGCACGCCCACGATCTCGATGCCGGGGCGGATCGCCTTGGCGGCCGTCGCCACGCCGGAGATCAGTCCGCCGCCGCCCACCGCGATCACCAGGGTGTCCAGGTCCGGCACGGCCTGCAGCATCTCCAGGCCCAGCGTGCCCTGGCCGGCGGCCACGGCCTCGTCGTCGTAGGGGTGCACGAAGGTCAGGCCACGCTCCTCGGCCAATGCATAGGCGTGGGCGCGGGATTCCTCCAGCGTGTCGCCGTGCAACACCACCTCGGCGCCAAAGCCGCGCGTGCGCTCCACCTTCACGCCCGGCGTGAAGCGCGGCATCACGATCACGGCGCGCAGGCCCAGGCGCTGCGCGTGGTAGGCCACGCCCTGGGCGTGGTTGCCGGCGCTCATCGCGATCACGCCGCGCTGCTGCTCTTCGGGCGACAGCTGGCTGAGCTTGTTGCAAGCGCCGCGCTCCTTGAAGGAGGCGGTGAACTGCAGGTTCTCGAACTTGAGGAACACCTGGGCGCCCACGATCTGCGAGAGCGTCTTGGATTCCACGCACGGCGTGTCGAGCACATGGCCGCGCAGGCGGGCGGCGGCATCCTGGATGGTTTGGAGCGTGAGCATGGCCGCCATTGTGGCGCGTGCTGGACCGCGCGCCGGTCATGACAACGCCAACCCACCGGCGGCGCCGGCCCGCCGGTTCGCCTCCAGCGCACCCCTTTCGGAGTGTGGGCGACCCTGGGTTCGGGCCCGGGGCAGCATGTCGGCGTTCTTCACTCCGCGATGCGCCATGCCCCTGTCCGGCCCTTCCCGTGCGCTGTCCGTGCCGGCCGCGCTGCCACCGCAGAGGCCGGCCGATCACGTGGCCGCGCCGGTCGCCCCGCCGGAGAGGCACACGCTCGGATCGCTGTTGGGAATGCCCCTGGGGGCCATGGCGGCGCGGGCCCCTTCGGCACCAGGGGCCACCGCCGCCGCGCCGATGCCCGCGCCCCCCGTGCGCCGCACGCTGGGGGAGTTGCTGGGAATCCCGCCCGCGCCCGCCGCAGGCGGGGCCGCGCACGGCGCACCAGCCACGCCCGCGCCGCCGGCCGCAGCATCCGCCCCGGGCCCAGCGGCCGAGGCGCCAGCCGTGCCCTTGCCGGCATGGACGGACTGGCTGCAAGCGCCTGCCTCCGCCCAGTATCTGCACGCCAAGGCACTGGCCCCCGCGCAGCGCGCGCTTCTCGCGCAAACCCTGGAAGCGCACTGGCGAAAGCATCCCGACCTGCAGGCGCCCTCCCCGGAGATGAACCTGTGGATGTCGGTAATGAAGGCGCAACTGCGGGCCCGCCGCGAGGTCCGCCACGATGCCGGGCGTCTGGCCCAGGCCGGCCAGCGGGTCCTGTCCCTGCTGCGGGCCTGCGCCCCGCTCGATGGCGGGGTGGCGGTCCGCGACGGGGAGGGTCGCATGCGGGGCCCGGAATACCGCGCGGCGTTCAACCACCTCCTGCGGGTGATCGGTGACGAATCGCTCGCGCAGCCCCTGCGCGATGCGGCCGCACGTGCCTTGCAGGCCCATTGCGAGAACGGCGCCACGCTCACGCCGGACCATGCCGCACGGCTGTCCCGAGAGGGCATCGTGGCCCTCGCGGAGCGGGGCTACCGGGCGATCGGTGCCGGGGCCCTGCACAAAGCCACGCCACCCCACCTTCGATCCGAGCTGCGGGAGCCCTTCTCGCTCTGGCTGGAAGCCCAGGAGGCCTTCGATGGGGAGGAAAACGCGCCCGCGTTCGCCCATTTGCTGGAACGAAGGCTGCCGTCCACCCCGGCGCTGCAGAAAGCCCACGGGCCGGGCGCCACCCTCCTGCAGGAAGGGGCGCAGGTGATTCGGGCCATCGCCCGCGACGGTCCGCTCCGGGCGCGGGTGCTGGCCATGGCCGAGAACGCGCTCGGATCGTGCGGCGACAACGTGGCCGAAGGCTTTTCCGCCATCGTCCTCGCGGTGCGCAACCACCAGATGGCCCAGGCGGTGCAAGAGGGCCGCATCGACGCGGCGGGGTTGGACGGCTGGGCGCGGCAGCAGTTCCGGCTGGGAGCGTTGGAGACGGCCGTGCACCATTTCATCCGGCAGGCGCTGGAAACGCCCGGCATTCCCGAGGAGATGGAGCGGCAGCTGCGCAGGGAACCCCTGGAGACCATGCTGCACGCCAAGGTCAGCCTGAAGGCCCTGCTGGTGCTGCCGGGCAGCGTGCCTTCCGAGATGACCTATGCCGCGCAAAGCGTGCTGACGCCCGGCGACCTGTCGGCCCTGGCCGCGGGGGTGATGGACGCCGAAGGCGACGACCGACAGCTCACGGCCTACCTGCTGTCCAACGAAACCTGGCGCGTCGGCATGCGGCACCTGCATCACGAGCCGTTCGCCGCACTCGAAGCGGCTTTCGACGAAGACCCGTTCCATGACCGCGATCTGCCTCGCGATGGCGATGCCCACGTGGAGGAGCGCGTGGCCTACAACGAGGCCGCCGCCGAGTTCCTGCAACGCCAGCGCGCTGCCGAGGACGCTTTGCTGCTGCAGCTGGGGCGGCGTGCCGGGGTGAGCCCTCTCCCTGGCGGTGGTGCCGGAACGACCGCCGGCGCGGCCTCGTCCATCCCGAAAGGTCCGGCGGATCCGATTTCAAGCGAAAACAGCGGTATGCCGGGATATCACATGCCTGTGATGCTATTAAATTTATAGCAAACTCTGGAGGGTGAAGGCAACGCCCGCTGGACTGCCCACCGGTCTCCCGTCAGCATCAGCGTCTGCGGCGTTGTCGTGTCTTCTGCGGTGCGGTACTGGAGGAGGCTGTGGCGGCGGTGGTGGCCAGCGCCTGTCTCAGAACGCCGATCCGGGCTTCGAAGGTCTTGAGCCGTTGCATGCCATCCAGCGAGACCTTGAGCATCTGCCGCACCAGATGCGTGTTGCTGTCGTCGCGCACCTGCTTGAGGGCGAAGGTGTTCTGCTCGGACAGGCTGCGGTGGAGCAAGTCGATCAACTCGGTGCAGCCGGTCAGGTCCGAGGCCGTGCGCAGCGGCTGGTCCGGCCCCAGGAACCTCGCCAGCCAATCGGACGCCAGCTGGGCCTGAACGATGCTGCTTTCGAATTTGCCCCGCCATATCAGCATGCCGAACGCGCCCATGACATTGGCTTTCTCCGCGTTCGCGATGTCGGCATAGTCCGGGAGTTGGCTTTCCAAGTCCAGCCGCTGCGCCAGGTGCTCCATGCTGTCGTCGATTTTCTGGGTCGCGCGTTCATACCGGTCGGTGATGGTCATCAGGCCATCCCTGACGTCGCGGTGCCTGCTGGCCTGTCGGGCATGGATGTCGATCGCCATCTTCCGGCACTCCAGGAGATGGCCCAGACCTTCCAGGCTGCGCTGCATCAGCGTCACCAGCCGTTCGCTCTGGCGCACATTCGCGCCGTCGATGGCGGCCGACTGGCGGTCGCTGCGCGATTGCAGGCGCAGGCTGGCTTCCAGGTAATCGCTCAGGGCGTCGGTCGCATCCTGGTGGAAGGACAGTGCGGCGTTGGCGAACTGCTTGGCCACGCGGGGCCGTTCGGCCACGGAGGCCTGGGCGATGGCTTGCGAGGCCTCATGAAAGAGCGGCAGCAGACCGGAGGCCACCCGGGCCGCGTAGGCCATCTCGCTGAGCCGGTTGCGGGAGGACTGGTAGTCCCGCGCCATCTCCGGCAGGGCACCGGGCGGCACCGTTTTCGGCAGGCTGGCGCGCAGTTCGGTGGCACGCTGCGCGATGGCGGCTGCGTTCTTCGCCATGTCCAGGTCTTCCTCCGTCGTCGGCAGGGCAGGCGGCGCCGCGGGAGTTGCCACAGTCAACAAGCCCTCGGCCGTGATCTGGAAAGGCAGGTCGAAAACCAGTTCATGCGTTGCGAGAAGGCGATCGCTGAGCTGCCACACCGCAGCGGAAAGGGCCTCGTCGCTGGCTTCGCACAGGGCATCGATCGCCTTCATGTCGTGGAGCACGGCAGCGCCGATGGCATCCGTGCGCAGGCCTTCGCACCAGAGTGCCCACTGCTGCAGGGGGGCCGCCAATCCCGTGCGCGCGGCTTCCCGTGCCTGCTTGGCGGCGGTTTCCAGCACGGCGGCGCGCGCCAACGCCTCGGCCGGCGTGCCCAGCGGCATGCGCAGCCCTTCCCCGGCTTTGGCCAGGGGGACGAAGGCCTTGGCGAAGAACGCGACCACCTGGTGCTCCAGCAGGGGCGTGCCCTCAAGAGGAATTTGGAGCGCGCCGTGGAAGCCCTGGGCCGCGTCCAGGGCCTGGTGGGCCAGCGAGTGCGCCAAGGCGGGTTCCGGCCCATCCGCTGGCTCTGCCGACAGCATTTGCGCCCCGGCGCGCCAGATCGTCTCGAAAGCCCGGTGCAGGTCGGAAATCGCGCCTTCGAGCGCGGCCTTGCCTCCAGCGGCGATACGGGTTTTCAGTGCGCCGATGGCCTCGCTCGACTCCTGGCGCTGCTCGTCGCTCCACGACGAGATATGGCCGTCGAGCGTGGCCTGCGCGTCACGCGCGGCGCGAAGTCCCCGGTTCAACGGGTCCAGAACGTCGCCGTGGCGCGGCCATGGATGGGTGGGCGAGGTCTGCGCATCGGCGGCAGGCCGTGGCCGTTGGTCCAGCGCCATGAGCACCGGCGCCATGGCTGCCTGCAGGGCGCCTTCACGCTGCGCCTGAAGCTTGCCAGCGGCCTGCGCCTCCATGGCGGCCCGTGCCTCCAGTTGGCGGGCGGCCTGCGCCTGCATGCCAGCCGCCGCAGTCAGCGTGTCCGTGCGGGCAGCCTCGCAGAGGTCGGCCAGCTGGTGCATGGCGGGAGCCAGCGCCCCTTGGGCCGCCTGCCGTGCCCGTTGCTCGGCCACCTGCAGGCGTGCTGGGTGTTGCTGCGTCTCGGCCAGCGTCTGGGGAACCCCGGCCATGTCGTCGCAAGCCTGGGCGACGGCGGTGCATACCCAACGGCACTGCTCCAGCGAAGGGGCGGCGATGCGGGGGTGTACCCTGGATTGCTTCAGCTCCGCCAGGGCATGCCGCGCCGCCGCTGCCAAGCCGGGCAACGCGGCCCGGGCTTCGGCCTGGCCGTCGCCGGCTTCGCCGCGCGTCCTCTGCAGCATGCCAATGCCTTGCTGAATCAGGTGGTCGAGCGTCTGATGCAGGGCTGCGCTGCCTTGTTGCGACGCGTGCTCCCGGGCGGTGGCGATGCGGGTTTGCAGATCATCGATGACCTTCCGCGAGGCCTCGCATTGTTCGGCGCTCCACTGCGCGGTATGTTCCTGGAGCGTGCGCTCGGCATTGTCCGCGCGTTGCAATGCGAGGTTCAGGTCGTTGAACACCTTCAACGTGGGCAGCCAGGGCGCCTGTGGCGCGGTGTCCTGCCCTGCGGTGGATTGGTCTGGCAGCCTTTGCTCCCGGACCAGCAAGGAATCGATGGCCTTGGTCAGTGCGGCTTCCCGCCGCAGGGCTGCACGGGTTTCCCGGGCCTGAGGGCCGAGCATGGCCCTGGCAATCTGGGCCGCTTCGGCAATCGGCCCAGCGGGCGGGTGCGCCCAGGCGGCCAGCAAGCTCTGCGCTGCTGCTTCGAGGGCGGCGCAGGACTGCACGTACTGCGTCAGGCCGTCCTCGTCCATGGCCTCGGGCTGACGGGCTTGGCTGCCCGGCGGCGTCGAACGGGAGGCGGTGCTTTTCAATTCACCACTGGGGCCGATGTTGTTCAAAAGGTCCTTCATCGACGGACCGATGCCCGCCAGCTGCTGGCGGAGCGCCGCGTCGATGTCCGCCACATTCGGGGGCAGTGCATGCAGGGGCTCGCGTTCGCGCAGGGCGCAGGCCTCGCGCAGGCGGCCTGCGGCCTCGTTCTGGGTGCGGGCCTTGCCCACGGCTCGCGCATAGGGAAACTGCAGCGGCAGCAAAAGACCGCTCAGGGCTTTTTCCTGCGCGCGCACCCGGTAGGCCACCGCCTCCCATTGCAACAGCTGGTAGTCGAGCACGTCGGGGCTCGCATGGGGCAGCAGCAGGTCGCGGGCGGACAGCGCGGCCTGGTGGTGCTCCACGGCGGCCTCCCAGGCGTTCGCTGCCGTCTCCAGGCGCCGGATGGCCTGCTTGGCCTCCATGAAGCCGTTGGTGCGATGGTCGTAAGTGGGTTGAAGCGCCTTGGAGATGTCCGCGCCGGTGGGCAGTGCGCTGCTTTGCGCCGCTTGCCACGCCGTTTGCACGGCTTGCGCCACCATGGCGTTCAAGGCTTCGGGCGTGCGTGCCTGTGCCAAGGCCTGCGTGAGTTCGGCGATCCGGTCCTGGCGCGCGGCGTGGAGGGCACTGTCGTCCACGATGACGTCGAGGCTTGCCTCGGAGCCTGCGTCGGAATCCGAATCCGAGTTCGAATCCCAATCCATCTCGATGCCGAACTCTTTGGCTTGCTGCCGCATGAGGGCCTGCAGTTGTTCGCTGGAGCTGGACCTGCCAATTCCGGTGAGCCGTGGTGCCATCGACGTGCCCGGCGACGCTGGCGTGGCCTGGCGGGAGGACAGCGTGCCGTGCCGCAGGTGGGGCGATGGCGAACGCGAAGGCGAGCGGCCTGGAGCCTCGGGTGCCGCGGGTTCGCCGGAAACGTTCGGTCGCGCTGACGGGGAAGAGGGGCGTGTGGGGATGGGATGCATGGGGCGCTTTGCGGACGGGTGGCGCAGGGGCCAACGGCGGGCCGTGGCGGATGCCGCCGCATGGTGCGGCAGCCCTGGCCGCTCGCCAGGCGGCCGCGCGAAGCCCCGCGCCATGGCGCGAAGGGCGCCGCCGGGCGGATCACGCCGGAAACGCCCGTTCCAGAATCGCCCCGGTGTCCATCGCTCGGGTGTCGATGGCGCCCACGACGCGGCCTGCGCCGCCGTCCTCCAGCCGGGTGGCAATGAACGCATCCGCCACCGCCTGCGGCGCATGGCGGCGCAGCAGGCAGGCTTGCGCCACCAGCACCAGGCGCTGCACGAGCTGGCGACCCAGGGGCTCCAGCTGTTCGGGCGGGAGGGCCAGCAGGCCTTCGAGCGGCCGGAGCGCGTCGAGGATGCACGGCTCGCCGGCCGCGGCGTCGGCGAAGTCCTGCAGCAGCGCCGACGCGGCCTCGGGCTCGCGCGCCAGGGCGCGCAGCACGTCCAGGCACATCACATTGCCCGAGCCTTCCCAGATCGAATTGACGGGCGATTCGAGAAAGAGGCGCGCCATCACGCCGTCCTGCACGTAGCCGTTGCCGCCGAAGACCTCCATGGCCTCGCCGGCCAGCCCCACGCCGCGCTTGCAGACCCAGAACTTGGCGGCAGGCGTCATCACACGCTTCCAGGCGCGGTCGGTCGCGCTGACGGTGCCGTCGTCGTCGCGTTCGAAAGCCTCGGCCAGGCGCATCAGCAGCGCCAGCGCGGCCTCGCTCTCCAGCGCCAGGTCGGCCAGCACGGCGCGCATCAGCGGCTGCTCGGCGAGGGCCCGGCCGAAGGCGTGGCGCTGGCGGGCATAGGCGATGGCCTGCACGGTGGCCTGGCGCAGGATGGCGGCGCTGCCGGCCACGCAGTTCAGGCGCGTGGTGGTCGCCATCTCGATGATCGTGGGAATGCCCCGGCCTTCCTCGCCCATCAGCAGGCCCCAGGCGCCGTCGAATTCCACCTCGCCGCTGGCATTGCTGCGGTTGCCCACCTTGTCCTTCAGGCGCTGCACGTGTACCGCGTTGAGCGTGCCGTCGGGCCGCCAGCGCGGCACGTAGAAGCAGGCGAAGGGGCCGCCCTCGCCGGTGCGCGCCACCACCAGGTGCGCGTCGCTCTGCGGGGTGGAGAAGAACCACTTGTGGCCTTGCAGCCGGTATTCGCCGCCGCGCCCGCCCGCGCCGACGGGCGTGGCCACGGTGGTGTTGGCGCGCACGTCAGAGCCGCCCTGCTTTTCGGTCATGCCCATGCCCAGCCAGACGCTGGATTTTTCCTGCGCGGGCCGGTCGCGCGGGTCGTGGGTGCGGCTGTGGAGCTTGTCCTCCAGCTGCGCCCAAAGCGCGGGCTCCTTGCGCAGCAGCGGGATCGCGGCCTGCGTCATGGTGGCGGGGCACAGGGTGCCCTGCTCGACCTGGCCATGCAGGTAAAAGCCCGCGGCCCAGGCGGCCCAGCGGCCGGGCTGGTCGCTGTCGAAGGGCATGGAGACCAAGCCCTGCGCGCGGTAGAGCGCCATGAGCGCGTCCCACGCGGGATGGAACTCGACCCGGTCGATGCGCCGGCCCCGGTTGTCGAAGCGGTGCAGTTGCGGCGTGTGGCGGTTGGCCTGTTCGGCCAGGGCCCATGTCCCGGCGGTGCCGAGCTGCCGTGCGTAGGCGCCTAGGGCGGGCAGGGCGCCTTGCGCACCCGTGCGATGCAGGCTGTCCTGCAGCGCGGCATCGGTGGTGAGCAGGTCGTAGTCGGTGCGTTCGGAAAACTGGTTGAAAACTGCGTGGGTGGCCTGGGCCATGGGTCGTCTCCTGCGCGTGGGGGCGCACCGTGCGCCCAGGCCGCCATGGTGCCCCCATTGGCACGGGCCTGCACGCCCTGGCGTGCGGTCAGGAGGCGGGTGCCGCGGCCTCGCGCAGGGCGCGCAGCATGCTGGCCACGGCCACCCGGTCGGTGGTGTTCTCGCGCCAGTACATCGACACCGAGCCGAAGCCCGACAGCCGCACTGGCAGCACGCGCAGCGCGCCCATGTGCGAAAACCGCAGCGCCGCGCGGTGCGAGGCCATGCCGATCATGTCGCTGTGGCCCAGCAGCGTGAGGTTGAGCGTGACGGAGTTGGACTCCACGCTGCCCTGCGGAAGCGCATGCCCGGCGGTTGCCAGAGCGCCTTCCAGCGCATTGCGGATCGGCGTGCCGCGCGGCCAGACGAGCCAGCGGTAGGCCATGAGATCGCCCCATTCCAGCGCGCGCTCCTGCCGCAGCAGCGGGTGCTGCGGGCGCGCCACCAGGTGGATGGGCTCCATGTACAGCATCTCGGTGTGGATGTGGGTGTCGTGCAGCTCGGGTGCGGAGCGGCCCACGACCACGTCCAGCTCGCCATGGGCCAGCTGCTGCATGAGCACGTTCATGGTGCTTTCGGCCAGCCGGATCTGTGCGCGCGGCAGCCACTCCAGCAGGCGCAGCACCGCCATGGGCACCACGTCGGACGCCGACGCGCCCGAGGTGCCCACCGCCACCAGCCCGCTGCCGCCGTCGCGCAGGGCCTGCATGTCGTCGCGGGCACTGTCCAGGTGGGCCTCGATGCGCCGGGCATGGGCGATCAGCGCCTCGCCCTGGGGCGTGGGCTTGAGCCCGCGCGCATGGCGCTCGAACAGCACCATGCCCAGGTCCTCCTCCAGCTCCTTGAGCCACTTGGAGAGCGCGGGCTGCGCGGTGTGGAGCAACTGTGCCGATTGGCTCATGTTGCCGGTCTGCGCCAGGCTCAAAAGCATCTGCAGCTGTCGCAGGCGCAGGCGGTGGGTCCAGTCCATGGGGTCGGTGGGTGGGTTGAAGGTATATCCAAAAGATTATGGATAAGACCAATAAATGATTTTACGGACTATCGACGGGTTCGAATAATCCGCCCCATGGACCGGCTGGCAGCGCGCATTCGAGTGCTTTGGCATGGCTGGCCGCAGACACAGGAGACAACGCATGGACACGCCCACCCTGGCATCGCCGCCTGCCGCCGCATCCGCCGACCGGCAGGCCTACTACGACCACATCGCCCGCCACGGCATGGCCCCGCTCTGGGAATCGCTGCACAGCCTGGTGCCGCGCGAACCCCGCCCGCGGGCCGTGCCCGCCTTCTGGAAATACGAGGACGTGCGCCCGCTCGTCATGCAGGCGGGAGAGGTCATCAGCGCCGAGGAGGCCGTGCGCCGCGTGCTCATCCTGGAAAACCCCGGCCTGCCCGGCCGCGCCAGCATCACCTCCACGCTGTACGCGGGGCTGCAGCTCATCCTGCCCGGCGAGGTCGCGCCCAGCCACCGCCACACGCAGTCGGCGCTGCGCTTCATCGTGGAAGGGCAGGGTGCCTACACGGCCGTCAACGGCGAGCGCACCACCATGCACCCGGGCGACTTCATCATCACCCCCTCGTGGACCTGGCACGACCACGGCAACCCGGCGGTGGCGGACGGCGGCGAGCCCGTGGTCTGGCTCGACGGGCTCGACATTCCCCTCATCGACCACCTGGATGCGGGCTTCGCGGAAAACTACCCCGAGGCGGTGCAGCCCGTGAGCCGGGCCGAGGGGCACAGCTTTGCCGCCTTCGGCCACAACATGGTGCCGGTGCGCCACCGCGCTGCGGAGGGCTCGACCTCGCCCCTCTTCAGCTACCCCTACGAGCGCAGCCGCGAGGCGCTGGACCGGCTGTTCCGCCAGGGCGAGCTGGACGCCTGGGACGGCGTCAAGCTGCGCTACGTGAACCCCGCCACCGGGGGGTGGCCCATGCCCACCATGGCCACGTTCATGCAGTTCCTGCCGGCCGGCTTCCAGGGCCGCACCTACCGCACCACCGACGCGACCGTGTTCAGCGTGGTCGAGGGTCAGGGCACGGCGCGCATCGGCGAACGCACCTTCCAGTTCGGCCCGCGCGACACCTTCGTCGCTCCCTCGTGGGCGCCCGTGCAGCTGGCCGCGACGCAGGACGCGGTGCTGTTCAGCTATTCCGACCGCCCGGTGCAGGCCGCCCTGGGCCTGCTGCGCGAAGAGCGCCTGTGAGCCGCTGCGCATCCTGAATCTTCGTTCTCCGTTTGAAAGACATCTCCATGGCCTTCGTGTTTCCCGCTCCTCCCTCCGTTGCCGTGCCTGTTGCAGGCAGCAGCGATGCCTTCGCCGTGCGCCGCGTCTACTGCGTGGGCCGCAATTACGCGGCCCACGCCCGCGAGATGGGGTTCGATCCCGACCGCGAGCCGCCCTTCTTCTTCTGCAAGCCGGCCGATGCCGTCATCCCCGTGGCTCATGGCGAGACGCTGCGCTTGCCGTACCCCTCGCGCACGGACAACTTCCACTACGAGGCTGAACTGGTGGTCGCCATCGGCAAAGCGGGCAGTGACATCGCCCGCGAGAACGCGCTGCAGCACGCCTGGGGCTATGCCGTGGGCCTGGACATGACCCGCCGCGACCGGCAGATGGAGATGCGCCAGATGGGCCGGCCCTGGGAGATCGGCAAGGCCTTCGATGCCTCCGCGCCCATCGGCCCCATCCACCGCGCCAGCGACGTGGGCCACTTCGAGCAGGCCGGCATCTGGCTCACCGTGAACGGCGCGGACCGCCAGCGCAGCGATGTGTCGCACCTGATCTGGTCGGTGGCCGAGACCATCGCCGACCTCTCCACCTGGTTCCGCCTGGAGCCGGGCGACCTGATCTACACCGGCACCCCCGAAGGCGTGGGCCCGGTGGTGCGCGGCGACCGCATGGTCGTGGGCGTGGAGCGCCTGGGCGAGCTGCGGGTGGACGTGGTCTGACGCCATGGAGCCCGCCGTGCAGCTCTACAGCTTCTTCAACAGCTCCACCTCGTACCGGGTGCGCATCGCGCTGGCCCTCAAAGGGCTGCCCGCCGACTACCACGGGGTGAACATCCGCACCGGCGAGCACCGCGCCGCGGGCTATGCCGAACTGAACGCCTCGCGCGTCGTGCCCACGCTGGTGGATGGCGACTTCGCCCTGGGCCAGTCCATGGCCATCCTCGACTACCTGGACCAGCGCCACCCCGAGCCGCGCCTGATCCCGCTGGAGCCCCGGCTGCGTGCCCGTGTGCTGGAGCTGGCGAACGTGATCGCCTGCGACATGCACCCGGTCAACAACCTGCGCATCCTGAAGTACCTGCAAGGGCCGCTGGGCTTGAGCGCGGCGCAGAAGGATGCGTGGTACGCCCACTGGGCAGCCGAGGGCTTCGAGGCTGTGGAGCGGCTGCTGGCCAGGCACGGTGACGACGGCGGCCCCTGGTGCTTTGGCGACCAGCCCACGCTGGCCGACGTATGCCTGGTGCCCCAGGTGGCCAACGCGCTGCGCGCAGGCTGCGACCTCCAACCCCATGCGCGTGCCATGGCTGTGTACGCGCACGCCGAACGGCACCCCGCCTTCATCGCGGCCCGACCGCAGGAGCAGCCCGACTACCAGCCTTGATTTTTCCTGTGGTCCCCGGCCCATGAGCCACCCCCATCCCTACAAGACGGAGAGAGACAAAATGACCCCATCCATGGCCGCCGGCATTCCGGCGGCAGACCGCGCTGCCTTCGGGCCGCTGCAGCTGCGCGTGACGCTGCTGTGCGCCATCGTCGCCATGCTCGACGGCTTCGATACCCAGTCCATCGCCTACGTGGCGCCGCGCATCGCGGAAGACTGGGGGCTCAAGCCCTCGGAGTTCGGGCCCATCTTCGCGGCCGGCCTCTTCGGCCTCATGGCCGGCGCCTTCCTGCTCAGCCCGGCCGCCGACCGCTGGGGCCGCAAGAAGATCATCCTGCTGTCCACCTTCATCTTCGGCCTGTTCGCGCTGCTCACGGCCTGGGCCACCAGCATGAACGAGCTGCTGGCCTATCGCTTCATCACCGGCGTGGGCCTGGGCGCGGCCATGCCCAACATCATCGCCCTGACCAGCGAATATGCGCCGCAGCGCCTGCGCGCCACGCTGGTCACGGTGATGTTCTGCGGCTTTCCGCTCGGCTCCACGCTGGGCGGGCTGATCTCCAGCTGGCTCATCGCGCATTTCGACTGGCATTCGGTGTTCGTGCTGGGCGGCGTGCTGCCCCTGCTGCTGCTGCCGGTGCTGGCCGCGCTGCTGCCCGAATCGCTGCGTTACCTGGCCGCCAGCGGCGCCGCGCCCGCGCGCTACGAGCCCATCGTCAAGAGCGCCTACCCGGGCGAAGACCCGGCCACGGTGATGGCCGGGCTGCGCGGCGAGGCCGCGGGCGTGCAGGCGGGCTTCTCGGTGTTCGAGTTGTTCCGCCATGGCCGCCTGCCCACCACCATGCTGCTGTGGCTGGCGTTCTTCATGAACCTGCTGGTCATGTACTTCCTGGTCAACTGGCTGCCCACGCTGCTCAAAAGCGCCGGCCTGCCGCTCGAAAAGGCCATTCTCTCCACCGCCATGCTCAACCTGGGCGGCGTGGTCGGCGCGCTCGCGCTGGGCCGGCTCATCGACCGCTTCAGCGCCTACACCGTGCTGGGCGCGGCCTACGCCGCCTCGGCCGGTTTCATCGCGCTGATCGCCTTCAGCGGGCAGAACCTCACGGGGCTGCTGGCCGGCGCCGCGCTCTCGGGCTTCGGCGTGGTGGGCGCGCAGATCGGCTGCAACGCGCTGGCCGCCGCCATCTACCCCACCCACATCCGCGCGACCGGCGTGGGCTGGGCGCTGGGCGTGGGCCGCATCGGCGCCATCGTCGGGCCGCTGGCAGGCGGCGCCCTGCTGGCTGCGGCCTGGACGCCTGCGTCCATCATCCTGGTGGCCGCCGTGCCCGCGGTGCTGGCGGCCGCAGCGGTGCTGCTGCTCGGGCGTGTGCGCAGGGGCGCCTGAGCCGAGCGCCCATTCAAGCCCAAACGGCCCGCAGCGCACAGGGAGAGCGCACCATGGCATCCACAAGCATAGCAATGCAGTCGGAGCCGACCGGCGACAGGCAGGCCATGGAATGCGCCATCCGCACGTGGAGCACCGATGCCGTTCCTGCCGCGCAGCGGGCGGACTACTGGGTCGGCGCGGTCTGCGACTGCTTCCTCGACATGGAGGTGGAGCCCGGCCAGCGCCAGGCTTTTTCGGCCACGCTCGCCTCCATGCCCTGCGGCGGCTTGCGCGTCAACCGCGTGAGCGGCAGCGCGCAGCGCGTGCGCCGCACCTTGCAGGGCATTCGCCGCAGCGGGGGCGACAACTTCTACTACCTGCTCTGCAAGGAGTCGTCGCCCTGCCACGTCGCGCAGGACGATGCCGGCGCCGCGCGCCTGCTGCCCGGCGACCTGGCACTGATCGATTCGCGCCGCCGCTATTTGCTGGAGTTTCCCGAGGCGGTAGACACCGTCTCCATCCAGATCCCCATCGGCTGGCTGGACACCTGGCTGCCCGCCGCCGACTGCTGGCTGGGCCGGCGCGTGGACGGCGCCGCCGGATGGGGCCGGGTGCTGAGCGCCTACGTGACCCAGCTGCGCACCGAACAGCCCGCCCGCCTGGGCACGCTGCAGGCCGAACACCCTGGGCGGTTTGTTGTCGCTGGCCTGCGGTACTGCGCCCGAGGCGCCGCCCCAGCCCGGCCTGCTGCAGCGCATCGAGCATTGCGTGTGCCAGCGCTTTGGCGAGCACGGCCTCACCGCCGCCGCCGTGGCCGATGACGTCGGTGTCTCGCTGCGCACCCTGCACCGCGCCCTGTCGGCGGGCGGCAGCACCTTCGCGCTGCTGCTCATGCGCGAGCGCATGGCGGTGGCGCAGCGCATGCTGCATGCGCCCTCGCATCGGCACCTGACGGTGGCCGAGATCGGCCGGCGCGCGGGCTTTCTGGACCCGTCGCACTTCGCGCGCGCCTGCCGCCAGTGGTGCGGCAGAACCCCCGCGCAGGAGCGCTGCGCGCCAACGCAAGCCTTCGCCAGCCCGCACTGAAACGGCCTGGATTCAGTCGAACAACCAGGCAAGGGTCGCCGCAGGCAGTGCTGCAGCACTGCCAGGCAGACCCAACGGCCTGCGCCGGTGGAAGGCCACCGCACGGCACGCAGCGTCCGCCACGCTGGCACGCATCGGCCATCCACGGCCCGGCAGGCACGACACCATGGGTCTCCCACATCACAAGGAGACAACGACATGGCGGACACCTACGTCCTGGTCCACGGCGCCTGGCACACGGGCGACACGCTGCAAGCCACCGCCGAGCACCTGCGCGCACGCGGCCACACCGTGCACTGCCCCACGCTGCCGGGCAACCGCCCCGGCGACGGCACGGCTCCGCTGGGCCTGCAGGATGCGATCGACGGGCTGGTGCAGTTCCTCGCGTCGAACGACCTGCGCGAAGTGCGGCTTGTCGGCCACAGCTACGGCGGCATGCTGCTGTCCGGCGCCGCCGACCGCGTGCCCGAGCGCATCCGGCGGCTGGTCTATGTGAACGCCTTCGTGCCGCTGCCCGGCGAGGCCCTGTGCGACATGGCACCCCCGCACTACCGCGCCCTGTTCGAGGGCCTTGCGGCCGCTGGCGGCGGTGGCGTGCAATTGCCCTTCGAGGTCTGGCGCGAATGCTTCATCAACGACGCCGATGCCGATCTGGCGCGCAGCACCTATGCCCTGCTGCACCCGCAGCCGCTGCGCTGCCTGACCGACCCCATCGCCCTGTCGCAGCCCACCGCCGCGCTGGCGCTGGGCAAGTCGTACCTGAACTGCCGCGAAGACACCGCGCTGCCCCACAGCCTGCCCTGGCACCCGCGCCTGTCGGAACGGCTGGGCCTGTTCCGCTACGTGGAGGCGAGCGGCAGCCACGAGGCGCTGTTCACCGACCCCGAAGGCTTCGCACGCGGCATCGAGCGGGCCGGCCGGGACTGATCGGCAGGCGCCGCTGCGGCGCCCACGCCGCAGCACGGCAAAAGCGAAGCGAAGACACAGACAAATCAATCCAGGAGACGACACCATGCAATGCATTGCACACCATTACATCACCGCGCGCTCTTTCTCGGCGCGGCCCGCTTGCCCAGGCGCCCGGGCGCGCAAAGCCGTCGCTGGCTTGGCCGTGTCAGTCGCTGTCGGCAGCCTCATCGCGGCACTGCCCGCACAGGCATACGCGCAGACCCCGGCATCGCCGGATGCGTCATCGCCCTCGCCCTGGCGCATCTACACGGGCCCCGCGCACATCGGCTTCAGCACCTCGGCCGAAGTGCGGGCCGGCGGGCAGATCGTGCCCGGCGCCAGCGCCAAGGCCGACTCCAACGACAGCATCGGCTTCGGCGCCATCTACGACTTCCACCCAGGCTGGAGCGCCGAACTCGCCCTGGGCCTGCCGCCCACCACCGCGCTCAAGGGCACCGGCGCCCTGGCTGGCGCGGGCACGCTCGGCAAGGTGAAGTACGGCCCCGCGGTGCTGTCCGTGCGCCGCCAGCTGTGGGATGGCGGCCCCGTGCGGCCCTACATCGGCGCCGGCATCAACTACACGCTGGTGCTGGAATCCCGCGACGGCTTCGTGTCGAGCCTGCATGTGAAGAACGGCATCGGCCCCGTGCTGCAGGCCGGCTTGGAGGTGCCGCTGGACGCACGCTGGAGCTTCTTCGTGGATGCCAAGAAGATCTGGCTCAAGACCACTGCGACCGGCACGCTGCCGGCACTGGGCGGAGCGCCCGCACATGCGAAGGTGCGGCTGGATCGGTTGGTGGTGACGGCGGGGGTGAGTTATCGGTTTTGAGGGGGCTTGTGTTGGTTCGGGTGAGCCGGTGGACAAGGCGTATCGGGGGGAGGCTCCGATACGCTACTAATCGCTTTTGAAAGACTGCTTGGCAGCGATTGCGGCCCGTTGCTGCGTCAGGTTGACCTCACGCTGATCGCCATCAAGCGGTCGCTGGCCCGGACGGCAAGCGTGCCCGCGGAGGTCAGCTATGCGAGGTGCAGTGGTCGTTCGCGCTGCTCGTGGTCACCAAGGCCAATCCTATGACAGCTCTTTCCGGCCATGAGCAGGTGCTCAGGACCCGTCACGTACATCCGCTACCCGAAGTGAGTGGCCATGAAGTCGCCACTCGGCCCGATCCTCGGTACCGAAGAAACTGTGTCGCCAAATGGACCGTCAGCCGGCGAACAGCTTATCCCTCGCTCTTATCGTGGCCTCCGAAGAGCAGACTCCCGATGCACCAAACGGCGTGGCCGAAGTTGCGAATCAGCTGCTCGCCCTGTCGCAGATACGAAGCCGCAGCGTCGATGCCAGCGAGCTTGAGGGCTTCGCTGATCTTCGAGCTAGTCGGGTGCGCGTCACCAAGGCGCATGTCATAGGCGCCGGCGATGGCAGCGAAAACCTCTCGTGCGCGCTCCTCCCCTGCCTTCTGGGCAAGGATGCTTTGCAGCAGCTTGTTTGAGCCCAGCCTGTCCTTATCAGGGTGGTTGGACAGCTTTCGAAGAGCGCGCACGTCGAGTCGGTCTGAGAAGATTCGTACAAGCTCTTTGGCGAGCCGCAAGAGTGAAGCCTGGTCCTTGCTCGAAAAGCGAGAGACTTGCTGCATCGATGCGGCATCGTCAATCTCATGCGAGAACAGCGAGACATTGAACGTCTTGAGAAATTCGGCTTCCAGCAGTCGCATGCACCCGAATAGCATTTCCTCCACGGCGTGGGTGTCCGCTGGCTGCGCCTTGACCTGAGAGGCCAGGAGCTCTGCGCTGACCTTGCCTTCGGGCGCGACGTTGCTTGCGGCCCAGAGGAACTGCTCCCAGGCCGATAGCTTAGCGATGTCGTAGGCGTAGACGGTGATGAGCTCCGAGGCGTTAACACCGAAGTGGGTTGAGTACCCCGAAGTGGATTCGATCGTGCCGGCTTCAGCCGTGTACCAATCCAGGGAGAAGCCTCGATGGCTCAGGAGCTCGTCAATCACGGACGGGCGGAACCAGAGCCACCGTCCAACGTCCTCATTGTTGAGCTCTGCGGAGAACTTGCGCGCACCGTCTGTGTCGACGATGAAGTGCGGGAGATTCTGATCCTCGTCCCCGCGCACACGAGTGCTCTTCCCCTGATGTTCGATCCACTCGTCTCGCCAGAACTCCCCCTCAACGCGCACACCGGGGTAGCCGCTTCGATGGCCCCTGGCGCTTTCTGAAGCGGTGTTGTCGTTCGTCTCAGGCCCCATGACCGGAGCGTCTTCCTCATCGTCGACATCGGTGCGCCACATACGAAACGACGCCCAGCTCCCGCCGAACACAGCGTTCAGCTCCGTGATGCGCAGCTCGTACCGTCCAGCTTCACGCTGCTCCTGGATCTCGTTCAGGCCGGCATAGGGGCTGTCCTTGAGTTCGGCCACGTTCGCAACGCGCTGGCGGTAGTACGACAGGCGAAGTGACAGGCCGCGCGCGGCCAGGTAGTCCATCAGGAACTCGCGCTTGATCTCTATGAGGCGATGGCTACCATCGCTGTCCACCACCTCCCTGGCGACCACGACAAAGTCCTCTTCCGGCCTGACCCAATTCGGCCCTTCCTTGATTAGTCGAAGCGCGACAACCAGGTCAGGATTCAGGATCCACTGTCGGCCGCCGACCACGGGCTGTGGGTGCTCGAAAACAAAGTTGATCCCGATGGGCTCCTTGTTGTTGTACTGGTATTCATCAATCGGCGAGTAATGGCCGTCCGAGTACGCATACGGTGCCACGGTGTGCCCGATGCCGATGTCGCTCCAACTCAATCGCTCGGCGAGTTCGCGATGCTTGTTTGGAAAGGCGACGGAGCCGCAAGCGAATACGTCACCGATGTACCCAACTTCCTTCACGTTGCCCTTTTCGTCATTGAGCGACGCCCTGAGTGGGACCCAGGTCGCCCGAGAGAACGGACGCCGAATTTCAGATGTTTGAAGAATCCATGCTTCGTTCATTGATTGTGTCTCGTCGTGTCTCGAAATGATCTCTGCAGTCGCTACCGCTGATCCAGCGGCTGCGCAGGAATTATGCGGACGCCGCTCGTGGATCGTAGGAACGGAAGTAAGCTCTGCATCGGGGCGAGTTGGGCGGGAAGCGATGGCTCAAGAGTAGTCACAGACGAGCGCTGGCTCCTGGCCGGCATACAGCCGGGTACCACCGGCGCTAAGGGCTTGGCAACTGGCGCATTCACACTATGCTGCGCGTGCAAGTGTCGAACCGTTGACGCGTGGCTTAAAAGACATTCGTTAGGCCGCTGCGAACGTGTTCGATCTTGGTTGCGAAAACTGCCAGCGGCTTCTCGTCGGGCGCTCCCCAGATCACGCCGCAAACCTCAGACATTTCCGGTTCCCACCGGATACCGGCCTTCATTGAAGCAATGGCCCGAGTGTTCCAAAGTGCGCTTCCACTCATCCCCTTCGGATGGGGCAGAGGTACGTCCTGGCCGTCGCTAGCGCGCGTACCTCGCTCTGGGTAATGCACGGCGACGTGCTTTGTGCTGTTGAACGCAGGGTGCGTAACGCTGGCGATGTCCTTGATTGCCTGCATCAGCATCGGCTTCCACGGCGTGCTCAGCTGTTCATACATGCTGACCCGTAACGTCGCAGGTGTAGCGAGGTCATCACGATTGACCGCATGGCCCGGGAAACCAATCCAGAAGAGCAACTCGTCCTCGTCCGCTTCGAAGCACTGAGCAATGGCGGACTGAGGAAGGACGCGACTAGGCGCTGGCAGGAACTTGGGATCGGGATACACCGGCAGCGCAGCCACATCCTCCGCCCCGCCTTTGACCTCGGGCGTGCCGAACGCACCGTTGTACTCGCCATCGGGTACTGGCAGGTGCGCCAAGCGTCCGCCCGCAGGCACTTCCATGACCACGTGCCCTGCAGTGAGAACCCAGACGTGCCGCGCCCCCTGAATGTACGTGCCCGATCCCCATGCGACGCCCGAGCCGTATTCTTTCGACATGCTCAGTGGCGTCACAAAGTTCGCCACATACTTGCTCATGCGCGTTGTGACGTCCGAGCACAGTTGCCCCCAAACGGCCTGATTCATTGGGATCTCCTTTTGCATAACGAGAACGATGTTAGAGCACGTAATCCCGGGATGACCATGCAGGTAAGGGGCGAGCTCAACGATTGCCGCGATTGTCGGCAATCAGCCTGCGCATGAGCCGCTTACCGGCGCCCAAAGAATCTCTGCGCAGTGCAACTGTTGCTTGGACATTCCAAGCTGGAGTCGAAAGTGAGGTACCTCGGCATCGAGGTCGATGACGCCCTGGATATCTCCGAACAGACGGAAATCTGAAGTCGTCGACCGGGCTGCGCCGCTTTACCGTCCGTGTTGTCGGCGCGGCCGTCTTAAATGTCGGCTGTGTGGTGCTGCGCTGCACTGGCAGTTTCGGCCAGTAGCGGCCGGTCGCAAGAGGAAACGCTGAGTGAAGTACGTTTATGCAGCGTCATTCACGAGCGACGTTGCGCGCAGCGCGAGTATGGCGCCGTCCTGCGGCAACAGACAGATCGGCCGGGTCGAACGAACGATAGCTACCGCTGTGACGTTGCCTGCGGCTGAGCAATCGTCGGCTCGACGCGCGAGTGCCGCACGCCCGTTGCATGGAAGCTGCGTGAAACGCGAACACGCATCGAAGTGTGTTCAGAATACGTACCCATGAGAAATCACAGTCGAGAAACGGCCTTTGTTCATCCAAACCAGGGTGCGGGTGAATCCCTCGGGTCTTCAGATGCCCCTTCCGGATCGGCAAGACCGGAGGACGTACAGTCGCTGCGATCCCTTGTGAGCGCCTACGCCAACGCGTCAATTGAATCCGCGATTGTTGTCCAGTACGTTGAGCGCCTCGAGGAGCTGCTGGAGCGTCTGAAGTCCAGAGGCTTCGATACTGACGACCTGCTTAGCAAGGTGGTCACAGCTCTGCAAGACAAGGACACGGGCGGATACGCCAACCTCGCCTGCGAGCTCAGCGCGGTTGACCACTTTTTGACTGGCTACCCTGACGAATTTCGCTATCAGGTTCTGAGCAATGCTCCAAGAGCTGGTGAAGGGACGAGGAAGAGCTTCGATTTCTCCTTCGAAGCCCAGGGCATCACCTTCAATGTGGAGGTAAAGGCTTTTGCGCGCAATCGCGACAGCTTCAATGGACCGCCGGTCAAGTCGTTCCTGCTGCCATCGGCTACCCATGCGCTTTACAAACAAGGAGCAACTTTTTCGAGAAACTGTGCGCCAGCCATAGGACGCTATCTACTGGATGCCAACAGCCAGCTGACCAGGCCTGCCCGCGGGATCAGTGTCATGCTCTTGTGCTGCAACGATCTCGACGAGCAGGCAGACGCGCTCACCTGCTTTATCGGAAAGCATGGGATTTGTAGTCAAACCGAGACCCAGGGAAAGGTGCCGGCTCCGGCGGAGCTGCCGAATGTCGACGCGGTGGTGATCTGCCACCTCGGCCTTCTCCAAAGCGGTGTTCTTGACCCGGAGGGCTTCACCGTTGCGCTTGGAGGGAGCAATGCTCGCCTCAATGATGGCAGCAGCGCATGGGACTACTCGCGATCGTTTCCAGTCGCTTTTCCCTTGCAAGCGGATCGGGTGCCTCTCGATATGCAGACTCCGTTTGGCGAGATTTTTCTATCCGTTCACGCTGGTGTCGCAATGCACATGCAGAAGAATGGCGGCGATTTGCAAGCCGCGCTGTTCTCAGTCTTCAATGAGGTCATGAGACTCAACATGAGGTCATGAGACTCAACGCCGGAGTGGCTACAAATTGCGGACACAGTTCAAGGATGTCGCTTGAGGGATAACAGTGCCAGTTCGGCTCACGCCGAACCGGTCATGCGGATTCGTATCAACCACCACTTCCCCGAGTGCCCGGTTTTGGATGTGACGCGGTTATACGAGCCGTTGGCCAACGAATTTCAGGTCATGAGCGCATCGGTCGCTCGGGGTGTTTGCCCTGAATGACTCAGATCAGCCTGTAGGCGACATTGCGCCGCTCTGCTCCAGGTAGACAAGCGTCGCCACAGCAATATGTCCATAAACCTGGTGGCTAAGTCATGAGGAAGTGCATGCACAACCTCACTCCCCTTCCGCAAACATCTCCACCAACACCCCCCGCAGCCACTGGTTCCCCGGGTCCCGGTGGTACTTCGTATGCCAGAACAGGTTGATGGCTACCTGTGGCAGCTTGGCCGGGTGGGGCGCATACGCCAGGCCGAAGGGCTCGGCCATGCTCTGGGCCATTTTCTCGGGCACGGTGGCGACCATTTGCGTGGCCTGCAGGATGTGGCCGATGGCGACGAAATGCGGCACGGTGAGCCGCACGTCGCGGGCCACGCCCATGCGCTCCAGCAGTTCGTCCACCTTGCCGTGGCCCGTGCCTTCGGAGACGACCACCACGTGCTCCGCCTTGGAAAAATCCGCCAGTGCGATGCTGCGGCGCTTGTGCAGCGGGTGGCCCTCGCGGAACAGGCACACGTAGGGTTGGCGGAACAGCCGGCGCTGGAAGAAGCCGGCCTTGAGCTGCGGCAGCAGACCCACGGCGAGGTCCACCTTGCCGGCTTCCATGGCGTCCCTCAGGTCGGTGGCTGAATTGCGCACGGTGGTCAGGCGCACGCCCGGTGCCACCTGCGCCAGCCGCTCCAGCAGGCGGGGCAAAAAGTAGATCTCGCCGATGTCCGTCATGCCCACCTTGAACACGCGTCGGCTGGTGGCGGGATCGAACCCCAGCTTGTGATTGAGGGCGCCGTGGATCATGGCCAGCGCGTACGACACCGACTCCGCCAACTGGTCGGCATAGGGCGTGGGCTGCATGCCCTGGGCCGTGCGCAAGAAAAGCTCGTCACCCAGCAGGCGGCGCAGCCGCGCCAGCGCGTTGCTCACCGCCGGTTGCGTCAGGCCCAGGTTTTCTGCGGCCTGCGACACCTTGCGCGTCACCAGCAGTTGCTGAAAGACCACCAGCAAATTCAGATCGATGTCTTCCAGTTCCACGGGGCACCTTTATTCATCAGAGTGATGCGGTGTATTCACGCCATTCTATTGGCTGATTATCGGATCGCGGGAATGATCGGGGCCATAACAACGACCGTGAGTGAGACAACCCGATGGAACTGCATATCGAGCCGCTGGGCCGCGTGTTGCCCGTGGCACCGGGCGCCAACCTGCTGGAAGTGCTGCGCGAGCACCAGATTCCCGTTTCCTACAGTTGCATGGCCGGGCGCTGCGGCACCTGCCGCTGCAAGGTGCTTTCGGGCGAGGTGATCGATGCGGGCCAGGCGCTGCGCATGCCGCCGCTGGGCGGCGGCGAGGGGCAGTACGTGATGGCCTGCCAGACGGTGCTGAGCGAGTCCTGCACCATCGAGATCCCCGAGCCCGACGAGGTGGTGGTGCACACTGCCCGCACGCTCAAGGCCACGGTGATGGCGGTGGAAACGCTCACGCACGACATCCGCCGCCTGCGCCTCAAGCCGGCCAAGCCGCTGGACTTCTCGCCGGGGCAATACGCGCAGTTGCAGTTCGGCCCGGGCCTGGTGCGGCCGTATTCGATGGCCGGGTTGCCGAACGATGACGAACTCGAATTCCACGTGCGGCTGGTCGAGGGCGGGCGGGTGTCCACCCATGTGGCCCAGGTGCTGGCCGTGGGCGATGCGGTGCGCGTGAGCGGGCCGCTGGGTTCTGCCTACCTGCGCCGCAAGTACGAAGGTCCCATGCTCTGCGTGGCGGGCGGCACGGGGCTGGCGCCCATCCTCTCCATCGTGCGCGGCGCGCTGGAGTCGGGCATGCCCAACCCCATCCACGTCTACGCCGGCGCCCGGTCGGCGCGCGATGTCTACGGCCTGCCGTGGCTGAAAGATCTGCAGCAGCGCCACCCGCAATTGCAGGTGCATGCCGTGGTGGCCGCGGCCGATGCGGCGCCGGGCCAGCGCACGGGCCTGGTCACCGACGCGATCGCGCAGGACTGGCCCACGCTGGAAGGCTGGCGCGCCTACCTGTGCGGATCGCCGCCCATGGTGGAGGCCGTGTCGCTGCTGGCGCGCCAGCGTAGCGTCGCCGCCGAGCATCTCTATGCGGATGCCTTCTACGCCAGCACGCCGTGAGGCAGGGGCCAGTGCCCCTTCCTGCGCGCCCTTCCTTCTCTTGATTCGCAACGCCCCATAACAAGTCCCAAGGAGACAACGCCATGAGTACGCCCCATCCCGTCTTCCCATTGCATCCGACCTGGGAAAGCCCCGGCACGCACCGCGTGCCCTTCGCGGCCTACACCAGCGAGGACATCTACCGCCGCGAACTGGAGCGGTTCTTCTACCGCGGCCACTGGTGCTACGTGGGCCTGGAGGCCGAGGTGCCGAACTCCGGCGACTTCAAGCGCACGGCCATCGGCGAGCGCTCGGTGATCCTGGTGCGCGGCGAGGACCTGCAGCTGCACGTGGTGGAGAACGTGTGCGCGCACCGCGGCATGCGGTTTTGCCGGGAGCGCCATGGCAACCGCAAGGAGTTCGTCTGCCCCTACCACCAGTGGAACTACAAGCTCGACGGCGCGCTGCAGGGCGTGCCTTTCCGGCGCGGCGTCAAGCAGGACGGCAAGGTCCACGGCGGCATGCCGGCGGATTTCAAGCTGGAGGAACATAGCCTGACGCGGCTCAAGGTGGCCACGCGCGGCGGCGTGGTTTTTGCCTCGTTCGACCACGGCGTGGAGTCGCTGGAGGATTTCCTCGGGCCGGTGATCCTGGGTTACTTCGACCGCCTGTTCAACGGCCGCAAGCTCAAGATCCTGGGCTACAACCGCCAGCGCATTCCGGGCAACTGGAAGCTGATGCAGGAGAACATCAAGGACCCCTACCACCCCGGTCTGCTGCACACCTGGTTCGTCACCTTCGGGCTCTGGCGGGCCGACAACAAGTCGGAGCTGAAGATGGATGCGCGCCACCGCCACGCGGCCATGGTGTCCACGCGCGGCGAGGCCAAGAAGCAGTCCGACGTGTCCAACGTCTCCAGCTTCAAGGCCGGCATGCAGCTGGAAGACCCGCGCTTTCTCGACATCGTGCCCGAGCCCTGGTGGGGCGGGCCCACGGCGGTGATGATCACGCTGTTCCCCAGCGTGATCCTGCAGCAGCAGGTCAACAGCGTTTCCACGCGCCACATCCAGCCCGTGGGCCACGATGCCTTCGATTTCGAATGGACGCATTTCGGCTTCGAGGACGACACCGACGAGATGACCGAGCGCCGGCTGCGCCAGGCCAACCTGTTCGGGCCGGCGGGCTTCGTCTCGGCCGACGACGGTGAGGTGATCGAGTTCTCGCAGCAGGGCTTCGAGCAAAAACCTTTCCATCGCGCGCTGGTGGAGCTCGGCGGCCGGGAGGTGGGAGACACCGACCACATGGTCACCGAGACGCTGATCCGCGGGATGTACGAGTACTGGCGCGGCGTGATGGAAAAGGAGGACTGAACCATGGACGCCCAATCCACCGCGATCGAATTCGCCGACTACTTCGCCCTGCAGCAGCTCTACGCCGACTACGCCGCCGCGCTGGACGCAGCGCAGTGGGACCGGTGGCCCGGCTTCTTCACCGAAGACTGCCTCTACCGCCTGCAGCCGCGCGAGAACCACGAGCGCGGCCTGCCGCTGGCCACGCTGTCCTTCGACAGCCAGGGCATGCTCAAGGACCGCGTCTACGGTATCCGCGAGACGCTGTTCCACGACCCGTATTACCAGCGCCACGTGATCGGCGCGCCGATGGTGCGGCAGGCCGGGGAGGGCCGCTGGGCGTGCGAGGCGAACTACGCCGTCTTTCGCACCAAGCTCTCGGAGCCCTCCACGGTGTTCAACGTCGGGCGCTACCTGGACGTGGTGGTGCGCACGCCCGAAGGCCTGCGCTTCGCCCGCAAGGAGTGCATCTACGACAGCGAAATGATCCCGAATTCCATCATCTACCCCATCTGAGAGGAGACACACCATGCCAGCAATCGACACCGGATGGACCGAGGCGACCGCGCGCGCCGACCTGCCCGAGGACGACGTGGTGGGCGTGACCGTCGAGGGACGCGACGTGGCGCTCTACGCCGTGGACGGCGAGGTGTTCGCCACCGACAACCTGTGCACGCACGGCAATGCGCGGCTGTGCGACGGTTTCCTGGAGGGGCACGAAATCGAATGCCCGCTGCACCAGGGCCGCTTCGACGTGCGGGACGGCAGCGCGCTGTGCGCGCCACTCACCCAGGGCTTGCGCAGCTACCCCGTCCGCGTGGAGCAGGGAACGGTGTACCTCAAGCTCGCTTGACGCGAGGCGGCATGCGCCGCCGGCTCAGGTGGGCGCCGCCAGCGTGCCGCGCGGCGTCTGGAACTGGAACCCCTCCACCACGCTTTTCAGCCGCCCGGCATGCTCCAGCAGGCTGGCCGCCGCGGCGGAGGACTGCTCGACCAGCGCGGCGTTCTGCTGGGTCATGTGGTCGAGCTCGGTGACCGACGTGCTCACGCGGCCCAGGTCGCTGGACTGGCCTTCGACCGATGTGCTGATGGTGCCCACCACCTGCGAGGCGCGCCGCGCGCAATCGACCACGTTCTGCATGTTGCGGCCCGCGTCGGCCGCCAGCGTGCTGCCGCGCTCGGCCTGCGCCACCGAGGCGGCGATCAGCGTGCGCACCTCGCGCGCGGCCTCGGCGCTGCGCCCGGCCAGGGCCCGCACCTCGCTGGCCACCACGGCGAAGCCCCGGCCCTGCTCGCCGGCACGGGCGGCTTCCACGGCCGCGTTCAGCGCCAATATGTTGGTCTGGAAGGCGATGCCGTCGATCACGCCCACGATGTCGGCAATGCGGCCGGCGCTGGAATGGATGCCCTCCATGGTGGCCACCACCTCCGTTACCACTCCGCCGCATCGCTCGGCCAGTTGCGTGGCCTCCTGCGTCAGGCGGCGCGCGGCCACGGCCTCCTGCACGCTGTGGCGCACCACGCCGTCCAGTTGCTCCATGGAAGCGGCGGCCTCCTGCAGGTGCGAGGCGGTGCGCTCGGTGCGCTGGCTCAGGTCGCGGTTGCCGGAGGCGATCTCGCCCGAGGCCGACGCCAGCCCGGCCGCAGCCTGGTGCACATCCGCCACCACGCCGTTGAGGCGTCCCAAGGCGCCCTGCAGCGCCCGGGCCGCCGCGCTGCGCACGGCCACATGGCCCACGTCCAGCGAAAGCTGGCCGTTCGGCTGCAGGCGGCACAGCTGCTGCAGCTCGGCCGACTCGATGGCATCGGCCCGCGTGCGCACGGCGATGGCGACTTCCACCGCGGTCTGCACCACCACGAAGCTGGCATGGATGAGGATGCGGCTGAAGTCGGGCTCGGTCAGGCAATAGATCGGCAGCCCCGCCAGTTGCAGCCGGTCGAACGCGATGTGGTGCACGGCGATCAGCCCTGCCGCGAAGAGGATGGGCCGCCAGTCGCGGTAGGCCAGCAGGAAGGCCAGGAACACGAAGACGCCGAAGTGCATTTCGGTGGCGCCCAGGCTGAGCTGGATGTGCAGCGCCACCATGCCCATGCCGGCCACCACCATGGCCAGGCGGCTGAGCAGCGTGCCGCGTGCCAGGAGGTAGGCCAGAGCGGCCAGGCCCGTCAGCCCCAGGCCCCACAGCGCGGCGGTGCCGGGCCGGCCGTGCACCACGCCGATCCAGAGGGCGATACCCCAGCCCAGGGCGACGATGCCCAGCAGGAGGGCGTCGGCCCGGCGGCCGATCGCATGCAGGGCGTCGTGCGCGCCCATGGAGATGTCGTGGATGCCTTCGCCTCGTGCCATGCGGAATGCTCCCTGCAGTTTCATTGGGACAGGCCGCGGGGCAGGCAACGCATGGGGTTGCTCCCGAGAATCGGAACCAGCAATCAGGACGCGGCGGGAAACATGTTGTAACGCAGCGGGCCCTCAGGCGTCAACCGAAAAGGTGTGGCGGGGCCTTTCTGCTCAGGCAGGCAAGGCCGGCGGTTGTGCAGGCGCCGGGCCGCTGTGGCCGGCAGCCCGCTGCGCCAGCCAGAAGACGGGCAAGGCCAGCACCGCACATCCCGCCAACACGGCGAACGCGAGGCCGAAATGCCCCTGCGCCCCGACCACGCTGTTGGCAACGGCGGGGCTCAGCGCGGCGCCCACGCCTTGCAGCGTCATCACCAGCCCCAGCGCGGTGTTGTAGCGGCCGCTGCCGCGCACGTACCGTTCCACCATCAGCGGCGTGGCCACGCCCAGCGCGCCGGCCGCCAGGCCGTCGAGCACCTGCACCGGGATGTTGGCCCAGGCATCGGGGATGGCCCAGGCGATGACGCCCCGCACGGGGAGCGCCAGGATGGCGATGTAGACGAAAACCTGCAGGTCCCACCGCCGGCTGCGCGACACCCACAGGGCCACCGGCACCATGGTGAGTTGGGCGACCACGATGGCAACGCCCGTCCACAGCAGCGGGGACGAGTCGGGCACCGTGGCGGCGAGCCGCTGGTTCAGCAGCGGCAACATGGACGCATTGCCCAGATGAAAGAGCGCGCAGGCCAGCCCGAAGCACCAAAGCGCGCGGTGGCCCAGAAACGCGCGAAAACCTTCGGGTGCCACGGCTTCGGGATGGGAGGAGAGGGAAGGCTTGGCACCGTCGGCTTCGGCGCCGCGCGCAGCCACATGGTCGATGTCGTCTGGCCGGATCGCCCGCAGGCACGCCAGCGCACCCACGGCCATGGCGGTCATGACGACGAGCATCCAGGGCGCGCCCATCCAGTGCGCAAAGGCTGCGGCCCCCAGCGCGGACACGATGTTGCCGGCATGGCTGTAGGCCTCGTTGCGGCCGGTCTGGTGGCGCAGGCCGGCGCTGCGCGCCAGCCCGAGCGTGAGCGCGGCCAGTGCGGCCGCCAGCACGGCGCCGGCAGCGCCGGTGAGCACCTGCGACAGCACGAGCAGGCTGGGCGACCGGGTCAGGAAGGCGACGGCGCTGGCGCCCAGCACCGCCAGCGCACAGACGGCCACCAGTGCCCGCTTGGCGCGCGTACGGTCCGCGAGGGCGCCGGCCAGCGGCGTGGCCGCCATGGCGGCCAGCCCCCCGGCGGACAGCACGATGCCGATCATCGTCTGGTCGATGCGCTGGGTCTGCAGGTAGGTGGCGAGGAACGGACCGAGCCCGTCGCGCACGTCCGCCATGAAGAACGCCATCCAGGCCAGGGCGGTCAGGGAAGCCCCGGCCGCAACGCCCGTGCGGGCGGGCGGCGGTACGGCCGGGGTGGGCGCGGAAAGCGCGCCGGGGGCGGTGTGCGCGGCGGTCATGGCGTTACGGCTTGGCGGGTTTGCCCGGCACGGCGTGGCCGTTGACGGTGTGCGCCTCGATCACGTGGGCGCCGGTGCTGCCGCGCAAGGGCCGTGCGGGGCCCTCGGCCGTCACCGCATCGCCCGGCTTCAGGTGCAGCCGGGCGAAGCCGTCGGGCCGTGTGTGGATGAAATCGCCCGTGTCCAGCACCACGCCGTTGGGCTCGCCGTGCCGGGCGTGGTGCAGGCGCGCCACATGGCCTTTCACCTCGCGCGGTGCGTCGTCCGGCGCGAACGCCTGGCCGTCGATGGACACCAGCCGCTCGAACGCATAGACCTCGTGCGCGGCCTCGCCATGGGGAGGCGGTGGCGCCACGGTGCCATCGACGACCACCGTCTGGCCGGCGCGCAGGGCCTCGAAGGACTGGGCCGCACGGTCGTCGTGCTTGCCGAACACGAACTGCGCAGGCACGCCGTCCACGTCGATCATCACGCCCTCGACGTCGCCGCGCGGGCTGTAGAGGGCATGCTGGAACTGGCCTTCGAGGGACCAGACGTCGATCATTTCCTGGGGTTTGCTCATGGTGTCTCCGAATGGGTGAGGAAAGAAGAAACGGGTGTATGACGCGGGCCGGGCGGCGGCTTCACGGGCGCAGCGCCGGGGCGCCGATCGGGCCGCCCAGCATGTCCTGCAGGGTGTCCGGCGTGGCGCCCATCTGCGCCGCTTCCATGCCGGTGCCCAGCGCGTTGCGGGTGCCCCAGCCGCGCACCGCCACGGCGGCGCCGGGTTTGAGCAGCGCCGCGACCGACGTGCCCATGTGGGGCGGAAAGCGCACGACCACGCCGTCTTCCAGCAGCAGGCCATGCGCATCGCCGCGGCTGTTGAACAGCACCTGGGCCACGCGGCCATTGGCCTGCAGGGCGGTCAGGGCTTCGCGCGGGGGTGGCGGGGGGCGCTGGCCGGGCGTGGGCGGCGTGTCCTGCACCGTGCGCCCCTGCGACTGGAAGGTCTCGGCGCGCAGCACGGGGGCATCGGGACGGTGCCAGCCGGTCACCTCCAACGGGTCGCCGGGGCGCAGCCACGCGGTGAGGGACTCCGACAGGTGGGGCGGGAAGGCGATCTGCGTGCCGTCCTGCAGCAGCAGGCCGTCCGCTTCGCCGTTCGGGTTGGGCAGCCAGCGCTGCAGCCGGCCGCTCGCGGTCGCGGACTGCTCGGCGGCAGGGGCCTGGGCCAGGGGGCCCGGCCCGCCGGGCGGGGGTGGGGGCAACTGTGCGTGGGCGCTGGCGGCGGCGAGGGCGGCGGCCATCAGGCTGGTGCGGAGCAAGGGGTGGAGCGTCATGAAAGTCATCCTTTCGAGTGGTGGTGCGCTTTCTCACTCAAGACGCGTGCCAGGGCTGAACTCCTTATGAATCAACCACTTGCGTGCGATGGTGGGCGCGCGAAGTGGGTGGAACGGCGACAGGTTGTCTGCTTTTGCGACAGGCCGGCGGTCATTCGATGCCGTATTGCGTGAGCTTGCTGTAGAGCAATTGGCGGTGAATGCCCAACCGCCGGGCCGCGAGCGAGCGGTTGCCCTGGGCCTGCGCGAGCGCGTGTGCCAGCATCCGCCGCTCCAACTGCTCGATGGCCTGGGGCAGCGATCCCTCCAGCCAGGCGGCAGGCAACGCGTCGCCCGCCCCGGCGCGGTGGCTGTGGCCGGGGTCATCGGGCGGGGTCGGCGATGGCTGCAGCCCCAGGTCGGCGGCCCCCACCACCGGGCCGCGCTGCAGGGCATGGCAGCGCTCCATGGCATTGCGCAGTTCGCGCACGTTGCCCGGCCAGGCGTGGTCCAGCAGCGCACGCGCCGCGGCAGCCGACAGCCGTTTGGCGGGCTGCGGCGCTGCCGCGACGCGCAGGAAATGCTCGCCCAGCGGCACGATGTCGGCCAGGCGCTCGCGCAGCGGCGGCAGCACGATGTGCAGCACGTCCAGCCGGTAGCGCAGGTCTTCGCGAAACCGCCCTTCGCGCACGGCCGCCGCGAGGTCGCGGTGCGTGGCGGCCAGCACGCGCACGTTCACCTTCACGGGCCGGTGGCTGCCCAACGGCGTGACTTCGCCCTCCTGCAGCGCGCGCAGCAGCTTGGCCTGCACCTCCGGCGCCATGTCGCCGATCTCGTCGAGCAGCAGCACCCCGCCATCGGCTGCGCGAAAGCACCCGGGCCGCTCGGTGGCCGCGCCGGTGAAGGCGCCCTTCACATGGCCGAACAGCTCGCTTTCCAGCAGTTCCTTCGGAATCGCCGCGCAGTTCACCGCCATGAACGGACCCGCCGCGCGTGTGGAATGGCGGTGCAGGGCGCGCGCCACCAGCTCCTTTCCCGTGCCGGTCTCGCCCTCGATCAGCACCGGGGCGTCGCTTGCGGCGGCCATGCCGATGCGCTTGTGCACCTCGCGCATGGCTTCGCTGATGCCGATGAGTTCGCCGTCCTCTTGTGCATCGGGCGGCGGTGCGGGCGCGGCGGCCGTGGCACCGGCGTCGGCCTCGGAGCGCAGGGCGCGCTCCAGCACCTCCACCACGGCCGCGCGGCTCACGGGCTTGGTCAAGTGATCGAACGCCCCCAGGCGCATGGCCTCGATGGTGCCCGAGCCGCTGGCGTAGGCGGTGAGCACCAGCACGGGCGGCAGCCGGGCCATGCGAGCGGCCAGCGCCTCCAGCGTTTGCAGCCCGTCCATGCCGGGCATGCGCTGGTCCAGGAAGATGGCGCTGTAACGGTGGCTCTCCACCCGGAGCAGCGCCTCGGCCCCGCCACCGGCGCCGTGCACTTCGTGGCCCAGGCTCTGCAGGGTTTCGACCAGCGATTCGCGGAAGGCCGCGTCGTCATCGACGACTAAGAGGCGCGCCATGGCAGCTCCAGGATGAAACGGGCGCCGCCGCCTTCGCGGGGCGCGTAGTGCAGGTCGCCGCCATGGGCCAGCGCCACTTCGCGCGCCAGGGCCAGCCCCAGGCCGTTGCCGTCGGCGCGGCCGGTGGCGAAGGGCTCGAACAGTTGTGCTCGCAGGTCTTCGGGCACGCCGGGGCCGTCGTCCTCCACCGTCAGCGTGCACAGTGTGCGCGCCGCATCCACCTGCGCCGACAGCACGGCCTCGCCGCCAGCCGGCGCATGGCGCACGGCGTTGTCCAGCAGGTTGTCGATGGCGCGGGCCGCATGCACGGGGTCGAACACGGCGTCGGCGGGCGCCTCGCCGCGCAGCGCCAGCCGCACGCCGCGGGCTTGCGAACCCGGGCGGGCGGTGTCCAGCCGTTCCTGCAGCCAGGGGCCGAGCGGCACGGTGCGGGGGCTGAGGTTGAGCGGCTGCACCAGCGAGAGCAGGCTTTGCACCAGGCCTTCTAGCCGGTCGATCTGCGTGACGATGGACGCCAGCGCGTCGGCATGGCGGGCCGGCGGCGCGGCCAGGGCGTTGTCCGCCTTCAGGCGCATGGCGGCGATGGGGTTGCGGATCTCGTGCGCGACCGAGGCCGTCATGCGGCCCAGGGCGGTCAGGCGCAGGTCGCGGTGGCGCTGGGCCAGGGCCTCCTTCAGCCGGGCCCGGGCGTCTTCCAGGCGGGTGCCGAACGCGTTGAAGCCGTCGACGATGCGGTCCAGCTCGCGGATGCCGGTGCGCTCCAGGTGCGGCACGGCGTCGCCCTGGGCCTGCGCCAGCGCGCCTTCCAGGCGCCGCACCTGGCGCAGGCCGCGCAGCAGCATCCAGCCCAGCCAGGCACCCGATCCCACCACCAGCAGTGCCAGCACCGCGATGCCGGTGCGCAGGGTGTCCTGTGCGGCGATGGCGCCGGCGTGGGCGCGCGTCATGGTCCACACCGCGGTGCCAGGGTGCGCGGCCAGGGGGCAGGCCGCGACGACCAGCACCTCGCGGCTGCCGCGCACCAGGTTCACGATGGGCTGGCCGGTGCTGCCGGCCTGCTTGGCCGACTCGACGATGAGGGGCTGCTCGGCGGCCGGCACGTCGATCTTGACGCCGCTGCCTTCATAGGTGGGGTAGGCGTAGGCCAGCATGCCGCTGCCGGCGCGCCACACGCCGCCTTCCACCTGCGGCACTTCCAGCAGCACCACGTGCAGCAGCACGCGCAGCAGGTCGGTCTGGGGGCTGTCGGCCGGCACGGTGGGCACCGACTTGGCGTAGCGCGTGGCGATGTCCTCGCAGGCCTGCGTGGCGCGTGCCCGGCTGGACGCCACCTGGGCGCCCGAGCCCGTCTGGTAGAGCACCACGATGATGGCCGCGACCAGGGCACAGGCGGCCAGCAGAAAGGCCCAGAAAAGAAGCAGTTGGATGCGCAAAGACCGCACGGTAGCCCATCGGAGTGAGGACGGCGGATCGTAAGGGCGAACACGCGGCCGCCCGGTAGGAAAGCGGCGTGTCTTGCATCGCCCGGTGGTGGCCGCGGCCCGTGCCGGGGCCAGGGGCTTCGAATGGGGCCGATCCGGCCCCATTGGGATCAGGCGGCCTCGGGGTAGAACAGCTTGCGCGCCGGCACGGGCGCCACGGCCTGGCCGATGGCCGCGATGTGGTCCGGCGTGGTGCCGCAGCAGCCGCCCACGATGTTGACCAGCCCTTCGGCGGCGAATTCATGCACCAGCCGGCTGGTCACCTCGGGCGTCTCGTCGAACCCCGTGTCGCTCATCGGGTTGGGCAGGCCCGCATTGGGGTAGCAGCTGATGAAGGTGTCTTCCGCCACCCGGTTCAGCTCCTGGATGTAGGGGCGCATCAGGGTGGCGCCCAAAGCGCAGTTCAGGCCGATGGCCAGCGGGCGGGCGTGGCGCACGCTGTGCCAGAAGGCCGTCACCGTCTGGCCCGAGAGAATCCGGCCGGAGGCGTCGGTCACCGTGCCGCTGATGATGAGCGGCAGGCGCTCACCGCTTTTCTCGAAGAACTCGTCGATGGCGAAGAGGGCCGCCTTGGCGTTGAGCGTGTCGAAGATGGTCTCGACCAGCAGCACGTCGGAGCCGCCTTCGACCAGGGCCTCGGTCTGCTCGTAGTAGGCCGCGCGCAATTGCTCGAAATCGACGTTGCGTGCGCCCGGGTCGTTCACGTCGGGGCTGATGCTGGCCGTCTTGGGCGTGGGGCCCAGGGCGCCGGCCACGAAGCGGGGCTTGTCGGGCGTGGCGTATTTGTCGCAGGCGGCACGGGCCAGCTGCGCCGATTTCAGGTTCATCTCGCGCGCGAGATCGGCCATCTTGTAGTCCTCCTGCGCGATGGTCGTGGCGCCGAAGGTGTTGGTCTCGATCAGGTCCGCGCCGGCGGCCAGATAGCGCTCGTGGATGTCGCGGATCACGTCGGGGCGTGTGAGGCTCAGCAGCTCGTTGTTGCCCTTCACGTCGCGCGGAAAGTCCTTGAACCGGTCACCCGCGCCGTCCGGGCCGCTGTAGCCCTCGCCGCGGTACTGGGCCTCGCCCAGCTTGAAGCGCTGGATCATGGTGCCCATGGCGCCGTCGAGGATGGCGATGCGGCGGGCCAGGATGTCGGGTAGCTGCTGTCCGCGGGTATAGGTAATCTGCTGCATGGCTGAATTGTAAGAACGCTGCATGCCGGCCACGCCGCCGCCGCTGGTGTTCTGTAGAAATGTATTAATAGGTAATATGAGTGACTCGCGGTTTTTGCCGCGATGCGGGCCGCCGCCAGGCGGGCGTCGTTCGCCGGCCTGTCGCCCGGCCCGCCCCTTCCTCGTTCCATGGAGGCGAAAATGCCCTCACCCACTGCCTTGCCCCCGCTTCTTCGCCGGCTCCGGCCCCTTTGCCTGTGCGTTGCCGCGGTGTGGGCGGTCGCCTCTGGGGCGCAGACCCCGGAGCTGCCCGCTGCGGCGCCGGTCGAGTCGCACGAGACCGCGCCGCACGACGGCCATGAATGGGGCTACACCGGCCCTGCAGGCGCCGAGCATTGGGCGGACCTGGCCAAGGAAAACGCGCTGTGCGGCAGTGGGCAGCAAAACAGCCCCGTCGACCTTCGGCAGGCGGTCGCGGCCGATCTGGGGCCCTTGCTGCTGAACTACCGTTCGGTGCCGATGGCGGTGCGCAACACCGGGCATTCCATCCAGCTCGACCTTCCCGGCGGCGGCACGATGCGCACCGGTGGCCGCCAGTACGAGGCGCTGCAGATCCATTTCCACCACCCCAGCGAGCATCTGCTGAATGGCCGGCGCTTTCCGATGGAGGCGCACATCGTTCACCAGGGCCCCGACGGAACGCTGGGGGTGCTGGGGATCTTCTTCGAAACGGGCAAGAGCAACCCCGTGTTCCAGCGGGTGCTGGATGCCATGCCCCGGGACAAGGGCCAGACCCAGGCGGTGGCCCATGCCTCGATCAAGGCCAGCGACTTTCTTCCGCCACAAAAGCACCGCCGCTTCTTCCGCTACGAAGGATCGCTCACCACCCCGCCTTGCACCGAAACCGTGGACTGGGTGGTCCTGAGCGCGCCCCTGCAGGTCTCCGCGGCGCAGATCGATGCGTTCGAGCGCGTCTACCCGTTCAATGCCCGCCCGCTGCAGCCGCTGCACCGCCGGTTCCTGCTGAAGAGCCGCTGAAGAGGGCTGCACGGCGGCGGTGCTTTGCTCGCGGGCCCGCTTGCCTTCCTCTCGCCTTGGGTCCGGCCATCAGCGGCCCGGGTTTTCCGGCCGGGGGCTGCTCCGGGCTGCGGTTGCGGCCATGTCCAGAAAGGTTTGCAGCGCCGGGGTCACCGCTTCTCCATGCCACGCCAGCACACCCACCGTGGGGTGGTGAAGAAGGGCAATCGGCACGAACCGCACGCCCTGGACGGCCGCCTGCGCCATCGAGGCCGGCACCAGGGCCACGCCCATGCGCATGGCCACCAGCGCCACCACGGTGAGCCATTGCCGGGTGGCATGGCGCGTGTGGGGGTGGATGCCGGCACGGTGGAAGAGGGCGATGACGTTGTCGTGGTTGGCCGGCGCCACGTCGCGCGCGAACATCACGAAGGTCTCGTCGGCGAGGCTACGCAGGTCGACTTCCGCCTGGCCCGCCAGGGTGTGGTCCTGCGGTAGGCAGGCCACGAAATGGTCCTCGGCCAGCGGCAGGCTGCGCAGGGGCGCTGGCACGACGCTGGCATTGATGAAGCCGGCATGCAACTGCCGGTGCAGCAGGGCTTCGAGCTGCTCGCCCGAGGACATCTCGCGCAGGTTGACCTCGATGCCCGGCGCGCGCTCGCCGAAGGCGCGCACGATGGCGGGCATGTCGCGGTACACCATGGAGCCGGTGAAGCCGATGTCCAGCCGGCCGCGCTGCCCCGCGGCCACGGCGCGGGCCGTCTCGCCGGCGCGGGCCACGCGGTCGAGCGCCACGCGCACCTCGGCCAGGTAGGCATGGCCGGCGGGCGTGAGCGCCACCTGCTTGCTGGTGCGCTCGAACAGCCGCACGCCCAGTTCGTCCTCCAGCGCCTTGATGCCCGAGCTGAGCGGTGGCTGCGTGATGGCCAGCCGCTCGGCCGCCCGGCCGAAGTGCAGTTCCTCGGCCAGCACGGCGAAGTAGCGCAGGAGGTGCAGTTTCATGGCGGCGATGATGCCAGCGCGGCCCGCAGCGCCGACACCGGCTTGCGGCCGTTCAATAGGATTTCGGCAGGCCCAGCACCTTCTCGGCGATGAAGCACAGGATGAGCTGCGGGCTCACCGGCGCCAGGCGCGGTATCCACGACTCGCGCAGGTAGCGCTCCACGTGGTATTCCTTCGCGTAGCCCATGCCGCCGTGGGTGAAGATGGCGCGCTCGCACGCGTGGTAGGCGGCCTCGGCCGCCAGGTACTTGGCGGCGTTGGCCTCTGCCGCGCACGGCAGGTGCTGGTCGTACAGCCATGCGGCTTTCTGCACCATGAGGTGCGCGGCCTCCAGCTCCATCCACGACAGGGCCAGCGGGTGCTGGATGCCCTGGTTCTGGCCGATGGGGCGGCCGAACACCTCGCGCTCCCTGGCATAGCCTGCGGCGCGCGCCAGCGCCGCGCGGCCCAGGCCCACGGCCTCGCTGGCGATCAGGATACGCTCGGGGTTCAGGCCGTGCAGGATGTACTGGAAGCCCTGCCCTTCCTCGCCCACCCGGTCTTCCACCGGAATGCGCAGGCCGTCGATGAACACCTGGTTCGAATCCACGCATTTGCGCCCCAGCTTGTCGATCTCGCGCACCTCGACCGTGCGGCGGTCCAGGTCGGTGTAGAACAGGCTCAGGCCCTCGGTGCCGCGGCATTGCTCCACCGGCGTGGTGCGCGCCAGCAGCAGGATCTTGTTGGCCACCTGCGCGGTGCTGATCCAGACCTTCTGGCCGTGCACCACGTAATGGTCGCCCTCCCGCACCGCGCGGGTCTTGAGCTGGAGCGTGTTCAGCCCGGTGTTGGGTTCGGTCACGCCGAAGCAGGCCTTGTCGCGGCCCGCGATCAGCGGCGGCAGCCAGCGCGCCTTCTGTGCCTCGGTGCCGAACACCACCACCGGGTGCAGGCCGAAGATGTTCATGTGCACCGCGGAGGCGCCGGACAGCCCCGCGCCCGTGGCGGAGATCGTGTGCATCATCAGCGCGGCCTCGCGGATCCCCAGGCCGGCGCCGCCGTAGGCCTCGGGCATGGCGATGCCCAGCCAGCCGGCATCGGCCAGCGCGCGGTGGAAGTCGTCCGGAAAGCCGCCCTCGCGGTCGCGGCGCAGCCAGTAGTCGGCGTCGAACGGGGCGCACACGCGCTCGATGGCGTCCTGGATCTGGGCGTGTTCGGGAGAGAGGTCGAAGTTCATGGGGCGGGCCGGATCACCTTGTCGGGCGACTCGCCGTAGGGCGGGCTGTAGATCACCAGCAGCTTCACGGGGGTGTCGCTGGTCACGGTGAAGACATGCATCTGGTCGGCCGGAAAGAAGCACATGTCGCCCGGCACCATGTCGAAGGCTTCGCCCGCCACTTCGGCGCGGGCCGTGCCTTCGAGCAGGTAGCACGATTGCTCGATGCCCGGATGGGCATGGGGCAGGGCGCCGCCGCCCTTGTGCAGCGTGCCCAGCAGCACCTCCATCTGCCGCGCGCCCACCGTCTCGGGGCCGATCAGGCGCTGGTTGTGCGTGTGGTGGTGGTTGGCGGGCTGGTAGCTGGGCACCTGGGCGGCGCGCACGCGGTACCGGGGCGCGGTGGTGGTGGCGGTGGCGGGGGTCATGCGGGTTCTCCGGTGGCGGCGTGGCAGGCGTTTTGCGTGAGCAGGGCGTCGATCTGGGTGGGGGTGTAGCCGGCCTCGGCCAGCAGGGCACGGGTGTGTTCGCCCAGTTGCGGCGCAGGCGACAGGGTGCGGGGCGGCGGGGTGGCCGACCAGCGCGTGGGATGGGCCATGGCGTGCATGGGCCCCTCGGTGGGGTGCACGCTGTCGTGCAGGAAGCCCGTGGCGCGCAGCTGCGGGTTGGTGAGCAGGTCGGCCGGCGAGTTCATCGGCATGTGCGGCACGTCGGCGGCATCCAGCAGCGCCTGCCATTGGGCCGTGGTGCGGGTGCGCAGGATGCGCGCCACCTCGGCATAGACGGCATCGATGTTCGCCGCGCGGGCGCCGTGCGTGGCAAAGCGCGGGTCCTGCGCCAGGCCCTGCGCCTCGCCGATCTCGCCGATGGCCGCGAAGAAGCTGCGCCAGTGCTTGTCGTTGTAGATCAGCACGCAGAGCATGCCGTCGGCGGTTGCATAGGGCTTGCGGTGCGTGGTCAGCAGCCGGGCGTAGCCGGCCTCGCCCTGCGGCGGCTCGAAGGTCAGGCCCGCCATGTGGTCGCCCAGGATGAATTGCGCCATGGCCTCGAACATGGGCACGACGATGGCCTGGCCCTGGCCCGTCTTCTCGCGGGCATAGAGCGCCGCCGTCACCGCGTACACCGCATGCAGCCCGGTCACGCGGTCCGACAGCGTGGTCGGCGCATAGGCCGGCTCGGGCGCGCCGTAGCGCTGCATGAGCCACGGGATGCCGGTGGCGCCCTGGATCAGGTCGTCGTAGGCGGGGCGGGCCGCGTCGGGGCCCTCCTGGTCGAAGCCGCAGCAGCTCACGTGGATGAGGCGCGGGTTGCACGCGGCCACACTGGCCGGGTCCAGGCCCAGCCGCGCCAGCGCCTGCGGGCGCACGTTGCTGATGAGCACGTCGCAGCGCTCGGCCAGCCGCAGCGCGGCCTCGCGGCCCTCCGGGTGCTTGAGGTCCAGCGCGATGCTGCGCTTGCCCGCGTTGGCATGCAGGAAGATGTGGCCCATGCCGGGGTGGCGCATGGGGCCCACGTGGCGCATGTTGTCGCCATCGGGCGTTTCCACCTTGATGACCTCCGCGCCCAGCTGGGCGAGGATCTGCGTGGCGAACGGGCCCATGATGACCGAGGTCAGGTCCAGGATCCGCACGCCCGCCAGGGGGCCGGTGCGTGAAGTGCTATGCGTGTTGTCGGTCATGCCATTCTCCAGAACGTCTGACAGGGGCAGCGGCTGGTGCCACCGGTGCGGCCCGCGCGAGCAGACGCTGCTCAGGGGTATGTCGTTCATTCGGGCTGGATGCGGGCCTGCTGGATCAGCGTGCGCCAGTGGGCCAGCTGGTCGGCCACGTAGGTCGCGAACTCCTGCGGCGTCTTGCTGGGCCACACCTGGAAGCCGATCTGCGCGAGCTTGTCCTGCGTGTCCTTTTCGGCCAGCACGGCCTGCAGCTCCGTGTTCAGGCGGTTCACGATGGCCGGCGGCATGCCGGCCGGCCCGAAGATGCCGTTCCACGACGTGAGGTCGAAGCCCTTCACCGTCTGCCCGATCGGCGGCACGCCCGGCAGCAGGGGCGAGGGCTGCGTGGTGGTGATGCCCAGCGTGCGCACTTTGTCGCTGGTGAGCATGCTCTTGCCCGAACCCAGGTCGGCCACGTAGACCTGCACCTGCCCGCCCACCAGATCCGTCATGGCCTGGGGGCTCGACTTGTAGGGGATGCTCAGCACATCGACCTGGGCGATGTGCTTGATGCTCTCCATCGCCACCAGCGAGGTGCTGTTGGGCGTGGCGTAGCTCAGCTTGCCCGGGTTGGCGCGCGCGTAGTCGATCAGTTCGGCCAGCGTCTTCGCCGGCACGCCGGGGTGCACCGCCAGCGCGAAGGGCAGCTCGCCCACCCGCGCCACGGGCGTGAAGTCCTTGATGGGGTCGTACTTCAGGTGGCTGTAGAGCGCCGGGTTGGCCGAGTGCGACGTGTTGGTCGTCATGAACAGCGTGTAGCCGTCCGGCTTGGCCTTGGCCGCGATCTGCGCGGCCACCTGCGCGTTGGCGCCGGGCTTGTTGTCCACCAGCACCGGCTGCTTCAGGCGCTCCGCGAGCTTTTGTCCCACCGTGCGCGCGACCGAGTCCGTGCCGCTGCCGGCCGCGAACGGCACGATCAGGGTGATGGGGGCGTTGGGGTACGGCGGCTGCTGGGCCCGTGCGGGCGCCACGGCGGCGGCCAGGCCGCAGGCTGCCAGCAGGGCCGGGATGAGGTGCTTCATGTCGTTTGTCTCCTGGGTCGGTAGGCCATGCCCCTGTGCCGGGGCTGAAGGCATCTTGTCCGGCGCAGCGATTCGCGTCCAATTGAATAATCGGAGCGATCCATTCGCGTTGCGAATCGTTGGGGGCCACCGGCCGGTGGTGGGGGCGCGGGGCCGGCGCACAATAAGCGCCTTTCCCGGTGGGCCGCCTGGCGCGGCGGGGCCGGGAAATTTCTGTCCAATCGGCCTCTAGTGCATATTCCACTAGGGCGATCTGCTATCAAAAAGAGAGTATTCGATTTTGTCCCCCGCGCATTTCGTTCTGCACGACGTCTTTGGCTATGACCAGTTCCGCGGCCCCCAGCAGGCCATCGTCGAGCACGTGATCGCCGGCGGCGATGCGCTGGTGCTGATGCCCACGGGCGGCGGCAAGTCGCTGTGCTATCAGGTGCCGGCCATCGTGCGGCGCGATGCGGGGCAGGGCGTGGCCATCGTCGTCTCGCCGCTCATCGCGCTCATGCACGACCAGGTGGGCGCGCTGCACGAGGCGGGCGTCGATGCGGCCTACCTCAATTCCACGCTCGACTGGCAGCAGACGCAGGACCTGGAGCGGCGCGTGGCGCGTGGCGACATCACCATGCTCTACGCTGCGCCCGAGCGGCTGACCACGCCGCGATTCCTGGAACTGCTCGATGGGCTGCACCAGCGCGGGCAACTGTCGATGTTCGCCATCGACGAGGCGCATTGCGTGAGCCAGTGGGGCCACGACTTCCGTCCCGAATACCGCGCGCTCACCGTGCTGCACGAGCGCTATGCCGGCGTGCCGCGCATCGCGCTCACCGCCACGGCCGATGCGCTCACGCGGGCCGACATCGTCGAGCGGCTGCAACTGGAAGGCGCGCAGCACTTCGTCAGCAGCTTCGACCGGCCCAACATCCGCTACCGCATCGAAGAAAAGAAGGAGCCGCTCGCGCAGCTGCTGCGCTTCATCGAGCGCGAACACCCCGAAGACGCGGGCGTGGTCTATTGCCAGTCACGCAAGCGCGTCGAAGAGATGTCCGCCGCGCTGGTGGATGCGGGCCTGAAATCGCTGCCCTACCACGCCGGTCTTCCGCCTGAGGTGCGCCAGCAGAACCAGGACCGCTTCCTGCGCGAGGATGGCATCGTGATGGTGGCCACCATCGCCTTCGGCATGGGCATCGACAAGCCCGACGTGCGCTTCGTCGCGCACGTGGACATGCCCAAGAACATCGAGGGCTACTACCAGGAAACCGGCCGCGCCGGCCGCGACGGCCTGCCGGCCGATGCCTGGATGGCCTACGGCCTGCAGGACGTGGTGAACCAGCGCCGCATGATCGACGAAAGCCCGGCGGGCGAGGAATTCAAGCAGGTCATGCGCGGCAAGCTCGACGCGCTGCTGGCCCTGGCCGAGGCCACCGATTGCCGGCGCGTGCGGCTGCTGGGCTATTTCGGCGAGCCGTCCGAGCCCTGCGGCAACTGCGACAACTGCATCAGCCCGCCCGCGGTGTGGGATGGCACGGATGCGGCGCGCAAGCTGCTGTCCACCATCTACCGCGTGCACGAGGCCAGCGGCCTGACCTTCGGCACCGGGCACATCATGGACATCGTGCGCGGCAAGGACACCGAAAAGGTCAAGCAGTTCGGCCACGACCAGCTCTCCACCTTCGGCTTGGGCAAGGATTACTCCGAGGCGCAGTTGCGCGGCGTGCTGCGCCAGTTGCTGGCCACCGGCGCCGTGGGCTTGCACAAGGTGATGCTGGAGAGCGGTCACAGCTTCGACACGCTCAGCCTCACCGACGGATCGCGCCCGGTGCTCAAGGGCCAGACGCCGGTGCAGCTGCGCGAATCCACGGCCGCCACGCCGGCCCGGCGCACGCGCCGCAGCGCCGCCCCACCGGCCGCCGCGGCCAACCTGGGGCCGGACGCGCAGGTGCGCTTCATCAACCTCAAGGCCTGGCGCGCCGAGGTCGCGCGCGAGCACAACCTGCCCGCCTACGTGATCTTCCACGACGCCACGCTGGCCGCGATCGCCGAACGCAACCCGTCCACGCTGGACGATCTGCAGGGTATCAGCGGCATGGGCGCCAAGAAGATGGAGGCGTATGGGGCCGAGGTGCTGCGGGTTTGCGGGCAGGGCGAGAGCACCGTTGGATGACACCCGCCTGACACTGCGGCCTTAATTGATTCAGCTCGTAAGAAGACTGGATCAGGTGTAACGCGCCCGGTACCATCCGCCGGCGTTCGCTCTCGAACGCTGCGCCGGGCGTTGCCATGGCCCCCGGTCTTGCCCGAAGCGCATGGCCTGGCGCGCGCATGCTTTGCCTGTCCTTCCTTGGGGCCAGCGCACCGTGTTTCCTTCTTTTTCTAGGCGGATGTCCATGGTTTCCCCCTCATCGTCATGTCGCAGTGCCTGCCCGTCGGTTGGCGTGCCCGCCGCCACCCGGGCGCTGGGGGTGCTGGCGTCCTTCCTGTTGCTGGCAGGGGTGGCCAATGCCGCCTCCGCACAGAACGACGTTCCTTCCTCTCGCCAGGTGCTGGAGTCTTTCCCGGTGAATGGCCAGCCGGCGCCTGGGGTGCGGCAGGGCTACGAGCTTTCCCTTGCCGCATGCAAGGATGCGGCCTGTGCTTTCGAGGTTCGCCTGCTGTCCGGGGCCGGGGAGCCGCTGGCCGAAGGCGGTGCGGGTGTGTCGGTACTGGGGGCCGCGGCGCTGGAGTGGCCTGCCTCTGCAGCGCCCGCGCAGCCGCTGGACGCCCCGCAGCCGGGAACCGGCCCGTTTCTGGCAAACACCGCCGCGTCCCGCGTCTGGTCGACCGGGGAAGAGGAAGGCACGGTCACCGCGTCGGCCAGCGCCGTGCCGGTGGAGCCGGGCAAGCCCTCTGGTGCGCGCGCCTTGCTGGTCACGCAGATGGCCGGTTTCGACCACCCCAAGCGCCGCCACGCGCTGTACGTGGCGGCGCAGGGCGCTCTCAAGACGGCCTGGTCGCGCAGCGAACCTCAGGGGCCCTACGTGTCCCAGGTCATCGCCACGCCAGGCCATGCGCCCATGTACCTTTCCGTGTTCTTTTCCCCCGATGACGATGCGGCCGACAAGGTGTCCGCCCAGCGCCTGGCGTGGAACGCCAAACGGCAGGTGTTTTCCGAAGAACCGTCTCTGGCCGCCGTGCAAGCGGTGGTGGCGGGTTCGTATCCCACCGTCCGTGCGGCCCGCGCTGCACGCGCCGCATCGGCCTGTTTCGCGGGATATGGCGTGGTGGACACCTGGCCTGGCAAAGGGCGGGTGCCCCACCGCTACGCGCTGATCGCACTGGCGGTGGCACCCGAGCAGGCCAGTGCAGAGGCGGCGCGCCTGGGACACTGCCAGCCAGGCCTGCAGGCACGGCAGCATCTGCTCAGTCGCCTGTCGCCGCGTTCATCTTCCAACCCCTAAGCCCGAACCATCGCACCGAGGGAGCACCATGCCGGACATCAAGGACAGCGTCGGAGAAGGCGCCAAGAACCAGGGCCACGACGTGGCACTTCTGCAAGCCATGCTACGGGTCATCAAGGACGCCAAGAATGCGCCCTACCTCAGCGTGGACTACGACGGCAGCTACGGTGGGCAGACCCGCGCGGCGATCGAACGCTTTCAGATCGACCAGAAGCTGGCGCAGAGCCCGGTCGCCAAGGCCGCTGCAGCGAAAGGGCCTGCAGCGGTACCACCCGTGCCGGCTGCGGCGGGCGGAGCCCAGGAGACACTGGGTCTGGTCGCCCCTGGCAGCGCGACGTTGCAAAAAATCAATGCCATGCTGCCGGCCACGCACCAGGCGATGCGCTCTTCCCCCGGCTCCAAGACGGTGTACATCGCGGCCGATGCCAAGGATGCGGCCACCAGCAAGGCGGCGATCGCCAGCGATGCGGAGTACGAGCCCACCTTTCGCGCCAAGCTGTCCAACCTGGTGCAGCAGATGTACGACACCCACAAGATCGTCCTGTGGATCACGCCCACGGGCCGCCGCCGCACCTTCGCCCAGCAGGCGGCAGAGACGCAGACCAATGCCGGGCCCGGCGAGAGCAACCACAACTTCGGCCGCGCGGCGGACATCGGCTTTCGGCGGTTCCAGTGGGTCAAGGGCAACGGGGTGATCGCCACCGATGCCGACTGGCTCAACGGGCTCGAAGCCGCCAAGGCCGGCGAAGCGACCCGCTGGTGGAACGAGCGCGATCTGCTGGCCGCCAAGGAAGGGCTGCTGCCGCTGAACTTCGAGCGGGTGCATCTGCAGGCGTTCGCGCAGAAGGGCGTGAGCAACCAGCGATCGCTGGCCCAGCTGTTGAACGCGGTGTCCGCGAGCAACATGCGCTGGAAAGCGGCCTACCAGGCCGACCTGCAGTCCCAGGGCAAATACTGGGCGAATGTCGGCACGGCGAAAGCCATCTGGGCCGGCAACGCGGCGGTGACGAAATCCGACCTGGCCAAGGCGCGAACCGCGGTCACCGGAAAGCAGGTCAAGGATGCCGACATTGCGCAGGCCGAGGTCGACGCCATGCGCAAGACGCTGAAGGCGGACTTCCAGGCCGCCGATGACAACTGGGTGAAGTGGACCGCCGTGCCCTGATGCACGGGTCCCGGACCGGGCCTCGGTGCCTTGGCCGGTCCGTACCTGCAGGCGTCTTCGCCCCTGCGAAGTTTTGCCGTTCGACATTCCATGCCCGAGGGGCCCTATCTTGAGAAATGACTTTTCCCTGGAGGGTGCCGCGCGCATCCCCTTGCCCTTCAATCCCGAGTCCGCCAGCGCGATGCCTTCGGGACCGCGCTCTCCACAGGACGTGCTGTCTTGCGTCAAGGTCGCTTCGCACGAGCTTCAGGGTTTCCGGCCCATCGCCGAGAGCATCGAGTGGGACCTGGGCCATCTGCATTGGGCCCGGGCGGGGCTGCTGGCGTTCGCCGAGAACGAAGTGCCGTTCGTGGTGAACAACAGTGGGCGGCTGTCGGAAGACGCGGCTGCGCTGCTGTTCAACCACTGCATGTCGACCGAGCCGGCCGGCCCGATCCATGTGCTCGAACTGGGCGCGGGCTGCGGCTTGTTCGCCCGCTATTTTCTGCAGGCCTTCAATCAGCTGTGCCAGCAGGAAGGCCGTGCCTTCGACAGGCAACTGGTGTATTTCGTCACCGATGCGTCCGAGCGCACATTGGCGCAGTGGCGCGAGCGCCGCATGTTCGATGCATTCGGGGCACAGGTGGTCATGGCGCGATGCGATGCCACCCGGCCGACCGAGATCCGCCTCGCTGACGGAAGGGTCCAGTCGCTGCAAGCGCTGCAGGCCGTGTTCTGCAACTACGTGCTCGACGTGCTGCCCGCCACGGTGCTGCGCCGCCAGGGGGAACGCATCGAGGAACTGCGCGTGCGCACCCGGCTGACCGACAACGCCGACCTGGTGCGCCAGTACACCCCCTTGGGCCTGGAGGAGATTCGGGCCTTGGCGAATGCCCACGATCCGGACCAACGCGCATTGCTGCTGCCGCTGGCAGGCCTGTTCGATTACGAGGTGGACTTCTTTCCGCTGGAGGGCGAACTGCCGCCATTTGCCGAGCAGGCGCTGGAGCGGGCCGATCCGGTGCCGAAGCTGCTGGTCAACCACGGGGCATTCGGCGCACTGCACACGCTGCAGGGGCAGTTGGTGGACGGGGGATTCATCCTCATCAACGACTATGGTGCCAGCACGCCCCAGGCAGCTGCGGAGTCGGCGGCGCCCCAGCGCTTCGGCAAGACCAGCGCGATCGGGCTGAATTTCCCGCTGCTCGGGCAACTGTTCGACCGCGACGGCTGGCGCGTGGTGGTGCCGGAGGGCGATGCCACGCGCGCCATCCATGCCCGCCTGTTGGTCAAGGCGGAGCAGGAGCGCACCATTGCGGCGTTTAGTAACCGCTTTTGCGCCGATGCGCAGCAGTTCTTCGATGGCCCGGCGCAGGACGCGCGCGGGCATCTGCAGGCCGGCCGGCAGGATGCCGCGCTCGAAAGCTACCGCCTGGCCATTGCGCGCAATCCGCGGGACTGGCGGCTGCTGGGCGAGGTGGCGGAGTTCGTGGGCATCCAGTTGCGTGACTTCGCCGCAGGCATCGAGTTGGCGCGCAGCGCGCTGGACATCAACCCGTGGCTGAGCGCCTGGCTGTGGAACGTCCTGGGCGATTGCCTTTACTGCCTGGAGCGGCATGGCGAGGCCCAGGAGGCGTACTTCCAGGCGCAGCGCATCGATCCGAAGGACGCGCGCACCCAGCTCAACCTGGCCTATGCCTGGCAGCAGCGCGCGGATTTCGAGAAGGCGCTCGGTGCGGTGGCGCGGGGCCTGGCGGGCGACGTGCACGGCATCCACGGCCCCCGCCTGCTGGAAAAGCAGCAGCAGATCCTGGCCCAGATGGCATCGCTGCGGGCCACGGAAATGCAGCGCTCCGCAGAGCGCGCCGCGCGGCTGCAGGCGGCTTAGAGCGGCTGCCTGCTTCCCGCCTGGGGTCCCGCCGGCGCCCCGCGGCCCTTGGCCGGTATCCGGTCCTGCAGCATCGTCTGCGTGATCGCGCGGCCCACCTGTTCGAAGGCCTTGCCGGCCTCCTTCATCTCGTCCAGCCCTTCGGCGCAGGCGGCCACCACGATGGCGTTGCGGCCGTTGTCCTGCGGGTCGATCACGCCCATGTGGCAGGCCCGGTGCAGCTGCGTGCCGGTCTTGTGGATGAACCGCACGGTGCGCGGCAGGCCGGCCTCCAGGCGGTAGGCGTCGTAGGTGTCGAACTTCAGGTCCTTGTAGAGCAGTTGCTGGTGCGCCGGCGAAACGAGCTGGCCGCGCACCAGCTTTTCCAGCATGGCGCCGTAGCCCTCCAGCGTGGCGGTGTTGTGGTTCGTGCGGTAGTAGCGGTCGTAGGCCTCGTCCAGGGTCTGCACGCGCAGCGCGGAGGGCGCCACGCCGAGCGTGCGGGCGAGCGCCTGCAGGCGCTTGGGGCCCACGGGGGCGCCTGCGATGCGCACCAGGTCCATGTTGGAGAGCCGGCGCGCGTCGGGGTGGGCCTCGGCATAGACCTGGTAGCGCACCTCGGTGAAGTTGGTGATGCGGCCCACGCCGCGGCCGCCCAGCAGGGCCTGCGCGCGCTGGTTCAGCGTGTCTTCGCCCACCGCGCGGATGAGCATGTTGGCGGCCGTGTTGTCGCTCTCCATCAGCATGCGCTGCAGCAGCGATTGCACGCTGTGGCGCGTGCCTTCGGGCTGCCAGACCACGGCGCCCGAGCCGTCGACCTTGTCGCGCGCCTGCACCACGAGTTGCTGGTCCAGGCGCAGGCGGCCGGCTTCTGCCTCCTGCAGCACGGCGATCGCCACCGGCAGCTTGACGGACGAGGCCAGGTACCAGGGCCGGTCGGCCGCATGCGCGAAGGTCTCGCCGTTGTCGAGCCGCTTGACGTACAGGCCCAGTTGGCCGGGTGTGGCCTGTTCGATGCGTTCCACCTGCTGTCGCAGCGCATCGGCCCAGGCGGGCGCGGCATGGGCGGGCTCAGGGTGGGTCGTCGTCCACGCCAGCGCCAGGACCAGCAGGGCCAGGGTGGCCCCCCGGGCCCGTGGTGCCGGAAGGGGCCGCGGCGCGGCTCGGCACGGTTTGGCAGGGAGTTTCATGGGGTTTTCCATCCGACAACAGGCCCGACTGGCAGAGGGCGATGCCGACCTGCCGAAGCGTGCGGTCGGACCGGGCCGTGGACAGTTCGCCGCGCGTGCAGGCCACCACGATCACGCGCCGGTCTGTCGGCAGGCGCGGCACCGTCACGAGGCCCGAGTCGCATGTTCGGGCGCGCTGCGTGCCGGTCTTGTGGGCGAAGCGCGCACGGGTGGGTAGTCCGGCCTTGATGCGGTTCGGGCCGGTCTTCACGCGTTCCATCACGCCCAGCAGGTAGGCCGTGTGGCGCGGCTCCAGGAGCTTGCCTTCCACCAGCTGCGCGAGCAGTTCGGCGTACGCATCGAGCCGGCCGGAGTTGAGCCCGCTGGCGTAGTAGGCCTCGTAGGCCTCGCCCACCGACAGGGGCCGAAGGCCATCGGCCGGCACCCGCAGCAGGCGTGCGAGGGTGGCCTTCACATCGGCATCGGTGCGCTGCTGGTGCAGTGCGATGAAGTCGCGCCCCGACAGGTGCACGGCCTCGGGCGTGAGCTGGGCGTAGGCCTGGCGCCGCACATCCGCCAGGTGCGTGATGCGCTCGAAGCCGCCGGGCACCACCGACTGCACCAGCGCGTTCACCTCGCGCAGGCCGACGAGGTCGATCAGCATGTCGCTGGCGGTGTTGTCGCTGTACACGATCATCTGCTCCAGCAGCCAGCGCACGCTCAGCGCCGCGCCCACCGGCTGGTTCTTGGCGGGCCCGGCGCCGTCCACGTAGTCGGTGGCGCGCAGGGTGAGCGGCGTGTCCAGCGTGTAGTCGCCGCGTTCCACGCCGCGCAGCACGGCGATGGCCACCGGCACCTTGATGGACGAGGCCAGGTACCAGCGCTCCTCGCCGTGAAAGGAGAAGGACTGCCCCGTGTCCAAGTCGCGCACGTGCACGCCGAAGGCCGCGCTGCTGTGCGCGGCGACGTGGTCCAGCTCGCGCTGCAGGGCCTTGGCCCAGGGCGGCGCAGGGGTGGTTGCCGGGGGCGAGGGGTCGGGCGGCGTGGCGAGCGCGGGCGGCGGCAGCATCAATGCCGCCCCTGCGGTCCAGGCCAGGGCGATGGGGCGCAAGCGTGCGAAGGCGGTAGAGGGCATGCGTGGCGTATGGGGACAACCGGGAAGGAATGCGAAGCCGCCAAGGTACACCGGCCCCCGGCCCGGCGGCGTAACACCCCGTGCGGCGTGGGTGTGGGACAGGAGCGCATGGCAGGCTGCGGGCACTGTTTTTATAATCAGTGCCTTCGCGCACCCCCACCCTCGCACGCACCTTCGCACCCGGCCCCCCACCGCCTCCCCACCATGCCCGAGCCCACGCTCACCCGTTCCCACCGCACCCGCCTGATGCAGATCTGGCGTTCGGCCGGCTGGCCCTGCCAGGACGCGCTGGAGATCGACCTGCTGGCGGCGCGCATGGTCGCGCTGCACACCGCGCCCGAGGGCCACGCGGTGCTGCGCCTGACGGACGCGGGCATCCAGTGGCTGGCCGAGGCCCGCCAGCGCGGCCTGCGGGCCCTGAGCGCGCACGACCGGCTGGCCCAGCGCTTTGCCGAGCACCTGCTGGGCGCCGGCCGCATCGTCTGGCGCGAGCTGTCGCTGCGCGCCGCCATCGAGCCGGCGCCCCCGGAGGTGGCCCTGGCCGCCGAAGGGCCCGCCGCAACGCCGGTGGCGGGCCGTGCCGCGGCACCGGGGCGGCTTTGGGCCGACGAGGCCGATGCGCCCCCGGCCCGCGCCGCCGCCCAGGTCTGGCGCATGGCGCGGCCCGATCTGTTCTCGGTGCGCAACACCACCGTGCCCGCCTACCTGCAGCCCATGGTGCACGAGGTGAAGGCCAGCCGCGCCGACCTGCTGTCCGACCTGCGGCACGGCGCCAAGCGCCAGGCCTACCAGTGGCTGTGCGAGGAGTGCTACTACGTGTTCCCGGCCGGCGTGGCCGCGCCCGAGGAGATTCCCGAGCAGTTCGGCGTGTGGGTGCTGCACGGCGAGATCGACCACGGCCGGTTTGAGCTGCTGCGCCCCGCCCGCCACGCGGGCTGCAGCCTGCCGTTCGCCGTCTGGATGGCGCTGTGCAAGGCCACGCCGCTGCGCAGCGAGGGCGAGCCGGCGCAGGGGCTGCTGGGCGAGGGGCTGGCCGGCCTGGAGGACGCCGACCTTTCGCGGGAGGCGGCCCGGGGGCCGGCGCCGGGCCCCTGCGAGGGCGCGGCCTGATGTACACCGTGGCCGTGCGCGAGCTGTGCGAGTTCACGGCCAAGCAGGGCGATCTGGACCTGCGCTTCACCCCCGCGCCCACCGCGCTCGAAGGCATCGCCGGCCATGCCACCGTGGCCCAGCGGCGCATGGCGGGCCGGGGTGCGGGCGCCGGCCCGGGCTACGAGAGCGAGGTGGCGCTGGAGGGCCACTACCGCCACCTGCATGTGCGCGGCCGGGCCGACGGATTCGATCCCGCCGCGGGCCGGCTGGACGAGGTCAAGACCTTCAAGGGCCGGCTGGACGAGGTCAAGACCTTCAAGGGCCGGCTGGACCGGCAGCCCGACTCGCACCGCGCGCTGCATTGGGCGCAGGCCAGGGTCTATGGGTGGCTGCTGTGCCAGGCGCGGCAGCTCGCGCGGATCGACGTGGCCCTGGTGTACTTCGATATCGGCAGCCAGCAGGAGACGGTGCTGGTCGAGCCCTGTACGGCCGACGCCCTGCGCGCCCACTTCGAGGCGCAGTGCGAGCGCTTTCTCGGCTGGGCCGAGCAGGAAGCGGCCCACCGCGCCACACGCGATGCGGCGCTGCGCGCGGCGGTGTTTCCGTTCGGAGGCTTTCGCACCGGGCAGCGGCCCCTGGCCGAGGCCGTGTACCGCAGCGCCACCGCCGGGCGCTGCCTGCTGGCGCAGGCGCCCACCGGCATCGGCAAGACGGTGGGCACGCTGTTCCCGCTGCTCAAGGCGGCGCCGGGCGAGCGGCTGGACAAGGTGTTCTTCCTCACCGCCAAGACCTCGGGCCGGCAGGTGGCGCTGGATGCGCTGGCCCGCATCGCCGCGGCGCAGTCGGTGGCGGACCCGGCCGCTGCGCCGGGGGGCGATGGCGCACAGGCCCCGGCGCCTGCCGGCCGCCTGCCGCTGCGCGTGCTGGAACTGATCGCGCGCGACAAGGCCTGCGAGCATCCCGGGCAGGCCTGCCACGGCGAGTCGTGCCCGCTGGCCCGGGGTTTCTACGACCGTTTGCCGGCCGCGCGCGCGGCGGCGCTTTCGCCCACGGCTGGCGGCGGCGACCGGCCCCTGCTGGACCAGGCCCACGTGCGCGAGGCCGCCCTGGCCCACGGCGTGTGCCCCTACTACCTGGGCCAGGAACTCGCCCGCTGGGCCGACGTGGTCGTGGGCGACTACCACTACTACTTCGATGCCGGCGCGCTGCTGCACGGCCTGGCGCAGGCCAACCAGTGGCGCGTGGCGGTGCTGGTGGACGAGGCGCACAACCTCCTGGAGCGCGGCCGCCGCATGTACACGGCCGAGCTGCTGCCCGATTCGCTCTACCAGGCGCGGCATTCGGACACCGCCGCCCGCGTGCCGACGGTGAAGAAGGCGCTCGACAAGGTGCGCCGCGCCTGGGTGGCGCTGGACAAGGCGCAGCCGGGGGCCTACGCCGTGCACGAGGCCTTCCCCGTCGCGCTGCTGGCCGCGCTGCAGCAGTGCGGCAGCGCCCTGGCCGACCATTTCGCGGAGCACCCCGAGCAGATGGACCCGGCGCTGCAGGCCTTCTACCTGGAGCTGCTGCACACCCAGCGGCTGGCCGAGTGCCTGGACACGCATTCGATGGTGGACGTGGCCCGCGCCCCCGGCGGCGCGCCCGGCAGCTCGGTGGTCTGCCTGCGCAACGTGGTGCCGGCACCGTTCCTGGCGCCGCGCTTCGCGGCGGCGCACACCAGCACGCTGTTTTCCGCCACGCTGCAGCCGGCGCGCTACTACGCCGACCTGCTCGGCCTGCCGGCCGGCCATGCCGGCGTGGACGTGGCCTCGCCGTTCCAGGCCGCCCAGCTGCGCGTGGCCGTGGCCCGCCACATCTCCACGCGCTACCCGGACCGGTCCGCCTCGCTCGTGCCGATCGCGGACCTGATGGCGCAGCAGTTCGCTGACCGGCCGGGCAACTACCTGGCGTTCTTCAGCAGCTACGAATACCTGCAGCAGGTGGCCGAGGCGTTCGCGCGGCGCCACCCGCAGGTGCCGCACTGGCTGCAGTCGCGCCGCATGCAGGAGGCCGGGCAGCGCGAGTTCCTGGCGCGCTTCACCGAGGGCGGCGAGGGCATCGGCTTCGCCGTGCTGGGCGGCGCGTTCTCCGAGGGCATCGACCTGCCGGGCCGGCGCCTGATCGGCGCGTTCCTGTCCACGCTCGGGCTGCCGCAGATGAACCCGGTGAACGAGCAGATCCGCCAGCGCATGCACGCCCTCTTCGGCGCGGGCTACGACTACACCTACCTCTACCCGGGTTTGCAGAAGGTGGTGCAGGCGGCCGGCCGTGTGATCCGCTCGCCCAGCGACGAGGGCGTGGTGCACCTCATCGACGACCGCTTCGCGCGGGCCGAGGTGCAGCGGCTGCTGCCGGCCTGGTGGGCCGTGGAGGGTTAGGTCTCCAATCGGCCTCCAGCACAGATTCTTCTAGGGCATATTGCTATTCAATTTGTAGCAAATGATGCCGCGCCGCCGGGGGCATGCGGCCGCGTTCGCCGGGAAGTCCGTGGACGCGGCCAGCGCGCGCCATTGTTCGGTTTCCGCCTGCACGAACGCGTGCTTGTCGGCAATGGCCTGCAGCGTGTCGGTGCCCAGCGGCAGGCGCAGGGGCGGCGCGGGGCTGTCCACCAGTTGCAGGATGGCCTGGGCCAGGCGCACGGGGTCGCCGGGCTGGTTCAGGTGGATGCGGCGGGCCGCCTCGCGCACGGCGCCGGCGCTGGTGGCGTAGTCCTGCACGACCCGGGGCGAGATCGCCAGCGACGCCGTGTCGAGGAATTCGGTGCGAAAGTAGCCCGGCTCCACCACCGTGGCGTGGATGCCCAGCGGTGCCAGCTCGGCGTGCAGGGCTTCGGTCAGGCCCTCGACCGCGAACTTGGTCGAGCAATACACGCCGAAACCCGCACTCGATTGCACCCCGCCCAGCGACGAGATGTTGATCACGTGGCCGGCGCGTTGCGCGCGCAGGGTGGGCAGCACGGCACGGGTCACGTTCAGCAAGCCGAACACGTTGGTGTCGTAGAGGCTGCGCACCTCGTCGGCGGTGGCCTCTTCCACCGCGCCCAGCAGGCCGTAGCCCGCGTTGTTGACCAGCACGTCGATGCGGCCGAAGCGTTCCAGCGCGGCGCCCACCGCCTGGCGGGCCTGCGCCTCGTCGGTCACGTCCAGGGCCACGGCCAGCAGTGCTTCGTGGGTGCCCAGCCGCTGGGTGACGGACTGCGCGCTGCGCGAGGTGGCCACCACGGCATCGCCCCGGGCCAGCGCGGCCTCTGCGATGCGGGCACCGATGCCGCGCGAGGCGCCGGTGATCAGCCAGACGCGGGGATGGGAAGACGACGAAGCGGAGGTGGAAGCGGAAGTGGAAGCGGAAGTGGCAATGGAAGCGGTGGCGGTCATGGAAAGGTCCTCGGGTCGATGGGTGTCTGCTCGGTCCGGCAGGCCGGTCGATCCGGCTGCCGTGGGTGGGACTTTAGGCACGCCATTGCCATTGCACTAGCCCATAATCCCTCGATTCATACGCAAGTGATACTTGTCAATCGACGGTCAATCAAGGGGAAATGCCATGGCCATCAACGAACTGCGGGCCATCGCCACCTTCGCGAAAGCCGCCGAACTCGGCAGCCTGCGCCAGGCGGCCTCGGCACAAGGCGTCACGCCGCAGGCGGCCAGCCTGGCGCTGGCACAGCTGGAGGCGCACCTGGGCGTGCGGCTGTTCCACCGCACCACGCGCAGCCTCAGCCTGACGGAGGAGGGCCGCCGGTTTCTCGATGCCGCGCAGCCCGGGCTGGCCACCTTGCAGCGGGCGGTGCACGGCACGCGGCGCGGGCGTGAGGAGATCGCCGGGCCGCTGCGCATCACCGCGCCGCGGTCGATGATGCTGGAGGTCATCTGGCCCGTGTTGGACGCGTTCTGCCGCCGCTATCCGCAAGTGGAGCCCGATGTGCAGCTGGACGACCGCATCGGCAACTGGGTGGAGGACCGGGTGGACGTTGGCTTTCGCTCCGGCTACCCGCCCGAGGGCGGGGTCGTCGCGCGGCGCCTGATGGCGCTGCAGCTCGTGGTGTGCGCCACGCCGGAATACCTGGCGCGCCATGGCGTGCCGTTGCGCATCGAAGACCTGGCCGGGCACCGCTGCAGCGGTTTTCGCCACCCCGCCACGGGCAAGCCCATGCCGTGGGAGTTCCGCGTGGGCGAAGAGATCGTGGCCCACGCCGTCGCGCCGGCGTTCTGCGTCAACGACATCGAGCTGGAGGCGCGCGCCGTGCTGGGCGGCCACGCGATCGGACAGCTGGTGGGCACCACCGCCGCGCCGCTGGTGCGCAGCGGCCGGCTGGTGCCGGTGCTGACCGATGTGGTCGCGCACCACCTGGGCCTGTACGTCTACTACGGCAGCCGTGCGGCCCAGCCGGCGCGGGTGCGTGCCTTCATCGACCTGGCGGTGGACATGCTGGCGGACAACCCGGCGTTCGGCCTGAGCCCGCAGGAGTTGGCGGGGGCCAGCGCGGCGCACGCGAAGGCGCTGAAGAAAAGCCAGAAAGCCGCTGCCGCCCGGGCGCCGACCCGCTCGGGGTGATGCGCCAGGCGGGGCCTGCCCCTCGGCGCAGCGCCCGTGTCAGCCGCGGCGCAGCCGGCACGCCATCAGGATTTCGTCGTGGTACTGGCCATCGACGCAAAGGTACTCCCGCTCGACGCCGTACGCCACGAAGCCCAGCGCCCGGTACAGCGCCACCGCCGCCGTGTTCGACGCGGTCACCCCCAGGTTGACCTGGCGCACGCCCAGCGGATCGACGGCGTAGTCCAGGGCATGGCGGAGCAGGCGCCGCCCCACGGACCGGCGCCGCGCTTCGGGCGCCACGTACATGCCCCAGAGGAACGCCTTGTGCGAGAGCTGACGCATGTCCTCGCGCTTGATGCCCACGGTGGCGACGAGCGTGCCGCCGTCGAACGCGCCCAGCACGGCCCGGCCGGGCTGGGGCTGCAGGCGGCGTTCGAAGTCGGCCAGGGGCGTGGCGGCCTCTTCCTCGTAGCTGGACGAGAACGCCTGCGGGCATTCGCGCAGCCCGCGCAGCCGCAGGGCGGCGAACGGCGCGGCGTCGCCGGGGGTGAGGGGGCGCAACTGCAGGGCGTCGAGGTCGGGGGGCATGGAGGGCATGGGTCAAGCGGGGCGGCCGAGAAGGGCCGGGGGGCCGGGCCGTCGCGGCGGCTTCCGGGGGCGGGTGAACGATCCGGTGCGGGGATGCGTTCCGTTATACCAACCTGCACGGCGAAGGCGGGTTGGCGAACCGCCAGAATCGGTGCACAGTTCCGCGAACGCACCGCCCCACCGCCGGCCGAACCCCCACCCCTCACCCCGCTCCACGCCATGTCCGCCTCCATCGATCCGCCCCGCGCTCCGCTCGCCCCGGTGGCGCGCGTGCTGGCGGAAGCGGCGCTGCAGCGGCAGAACACCCTGCTCGGCGTCGATGCCTCGGGGGTGCCCGCGGCGGGAGGTGCCGATGGCGGCACCCCGGTGCCCGGCGCGTTGCCCCTGCCCCCCACGGCGCAGCGCCCGCCCCTGCCCGCGCCGGCCGACCGCGTCAGCATTTCTCCGCAGGCCCGCCAGAGCCTGGAGGGCGCGGCGACCGGGCCGGCGGGCGCGGCATCCGCCGCCCGTGTGGCCGTCCCGGGGCCGGGTGCTTCCGCCACGGCAGCGCCGGCCGCTGGGCTTGCCGGTGCCGCACCGGCACCGGGCGCGGCCGCCGTGCAGGGCCTGCCCTGGCCCACCAGCGGCGTCGGCGCCCCGTTGCGCCAGATGCTCGGCGCGCTGCTGCAGCAACTCACGGCACCCACGGGGCGGCCTCAGCAGGTCGCCGTGGCGCAGCCGTGGCCCGCGGCCCTGGCGCAGGGCGCGGCGGACGAGCTGCCGCCCCTGCAGACCTGGCTGGCGCGCCAGGGCGTGGTGGAAACGGCCGATGGCCCGCGCGGCTACGCCCTCACGCTGCGGGTGCCGGCGGCGTGGCTGCAGCAGCAACAGCCGTCGGCGGCGGCAGGCGGGTCGCCCGCGTCGGCAGGGGCCGGCCCGGCGGTGCCCGGCGAAGCCTCGCCGCCGCTCGTCTTCGCGGGTCGCCCGCAGGCGCTGCAGTCGGGGCTGTTCGCGCTGGTGCTGCAGTCGGGCGAGGGCGCGGCGGCCAGCCGCACCAGTGCCCTGCTGGCCCTGGACCTGGCGCCGCACGCCCAGGCGGCGGCCGTGGTGTACGGGCGGGACATGCTGGCCCTGCAGCGCTCCGATCCCTGGCTGCAGATGGCCGCGCTGCAGGCCAGCGGCTGGCGCCCCGAGGACGACGAGGCCGGGCGCAGCGGGCAGGGCGAGGCGTGCGACACGGCGGGCTGCCCCTACGCGGGCCGGGCGCCCTGCGTGCAGCCCTTTTGCGTGGCGCTGCGGGTCTTCGAGGCTGGTGCGGCGCGGCCGGCGGGCGATGCGCCGCAGGGCTCCGGCCCGCCGCCCTGACCGGCGTACGGGCATGAAAAAACCGCCAGGCCCGGTGGGGCGCTGGCGGTCCATTCCAGGGAAGGGCGCCGGCCGGGTAGGCCGGCGGACCCTCCTCGGGCCAAGGCGGGTCAGGGGTACAGACCGCGCATTTCGCGGGCGTGCAGGATGCGCTGGCACGCCACGATGAAGGTGGCCGTGCGCAGGCTCACCTTGTGTTCCTGCGCCACGTGCCAGATGCCGGCGAAGGCCTCCTGCATGATGCGCACGAGGCGGGCGTTGATCTCGTCCTCGCTCCAGAAGAAGCTGGAGAAATCCTGCACCCATTCGAAGTAGCTCACCGTCACGCCGCCGGCGTTGGCGATCACGTCGGGCAGCACCAGCACGCCCTTGTCGTGCAGGATGTCGTCGGCCTCGGTGGTCGTGGGGCCGTTGGCGCCCTCGATCACGAGCTTGGCCTTGATCTGGCCGGCGTTGTGCTTGGTGATCTGGCCTTCCAGCGCGGCGGGGATGAGGATCTCGCAGTCCACGCCCCAAAAGTCTTCCTTGGCGATCGCATCGGCGCCGGCGAAGCCGCCCACGCCGCCCGTCTTCTTGACGTGCTCCAGCAGGGCGGGCACGTCCAGGCCGCCCTGGTGGAAGATGGTGCCGGTGTGGTCCTGCACGGCCACGACCTTGGCGCCCGCTTCGGCGAACAGCTTGCCGGCGATGCCGCCCACGTTGCCGAAGCCCTGCACCGCGATGCGCGCGCCTTCCAGCGGCAGACCCGTCAGCTTGGCGGCTTCCACGCCCACGGTGTACACGCCGCGGCCGGTGGCCTCGACGCGGCCGAGCGAGCCGCCCAGGTCCACCGGCTTGCCGGTGACCACGCCCGTGGCGGTGGCGCCGGTGTTCATGGAGTACGTGTCCATCATCCAGGCCATGACCTGGCCGTTGGTGTTCACGTCAGGGGCGGGGATGTCCTTGGAAGGGCCGATGAGCAGGCCGATCTCGCTGGTGTAGCGGCGCGTCAGGCGCTCCAGCTCGCCGCGCGACAGCTTCTTGGGATCGACGCGGATGCCGCCCTTGGCACCGCCGTAGGGCACGTTCACGGCCGCGTTCTTGACCGACATCCAGGCCGACAGGGCCATCACCTCGGACAGCGTGACGTCCTGGTGGAAGCGCACGCCGCCCTTGCCGGGACCGCGGCTCAGGTTGTGCTGCACGCGGTAGCCCTCGAAGTGGGCGATGGTGCCGTTGTCCAGCTCGATCGGCACGTCCACGATCAGGATGCGCTTGGGGCGCTTGAGCGTTTCCACCCAGCGCGCCAGGTTGCCCAGGTAGGGCGTGACGCGGTCCACCTGCTGCAGGTAGTTGCCCCACGGGCCGAGGTCGTCGGCCTGGAGGTAGGAGGGCAGTTCGTGCTGGGTGCGGGTGCCGTTGGTGTTCGACATGAGGGGGTTTCCTTGAAGGAGGGATCAGTTCAGACAACGGAGCTTATGCCTGCCCCCGGCAACTGTCCAAGGCCGGAGTGTTACAGGTTTATGCGCCAAATGCATAATCTGGGCAACGGGTCGCAACGCCGTTTTTCAAGGGCCGGCCGACGGGCGGTCGCGCGGCTCATTCCACCTGGATGCCCGCCAGCGCGGGATCGCCTTCGGGGTAGCGCAGGCCGAGCCGGGCCAGCACCTCGCGCAGCACGGTGGCGATCATGAGGTTGCGGTGGGTCTTGGAGTCGGCGGGCACGATGGTCCAGGGGGCCCACGGCGTGTGCGTGGCGGCCAGCAGGGTGGCGTAGGCGCGCTGGTAGTCGTCCCACTGCTTGCGCGCGGCGATGTCGCCCAGGTCGAATTTCCAGTGCTTGGCCGGGTCGTCCAGGCGCTCCTGCAGGCGCTTGCGCTGCTCGTCCCGGCTGATGTGCAGCATGAACTTCACCACCACGGTGCCGGTTTCGGTCAGCAGGCGTTCGAAGTCGTTGATGTGCGCCAGCCGCTGGCGGTGCTGCTCGGGTGTGATCCAGCCGTTCACCACGGGCACCAGCACGTCTTCATAGTGGCTGCGGTTGAACACGGTCAGCTCGCCCGCGCCGGGCACCTGCTGGTGGATGCGCCAGAGGTAGTCGTGGGCGCGTTCGGTGTCGGTGGGGGCCTTCCAGCCCACGGCGTGCACGCCCAGCGCGCTCATGCGGCCGAACACCCCGCGCACCGTGCCGTCCTTGCCGGAGGTGTCGGTGCCCTGCAGGATCACCAGGAGCTTGTAGCGCTTGTCGGCGTACAGCAGGTCCTGCAGGGTGTCCAGTTCGAGGGCCAGGGCTTCGACGCGCGCCTTGTCGCTGGCCTTGTCGCCCTGCGAGAAGGGCTTGGCCGAGGGGTCGAAGCGGGCCAGGTCCAGGGCGGGCAGGGGGGCTTCTTTCGCCGCTGCCTTGGCCTCGGCCTTCGCGGCCTTGCCGGCCGGCTCCGCGTGGGCCGGCGCGGGCTGCCATGGCGCCAGGCGCCGGGCGATCTCGTCGGGGGTCAGGGGAGCGGGGGCGGGGGCTTTGGCGGCCATGGCGGGTCCTGGTGGGGTGGAAAAGTCCGTAGTGTCGCGCGGGCCGCACAATCATCGCCCGAGCCCCTGAACGAGAAAGCCCTGCCATGCCCGTCGACCCCGCCGTGAATTCCGCCGATTCCTCCCCTCCGGTTGCCGGGGCTGCCGCGGTCGCGCAGGCCCTGCTGCAGGCCCGCGCCACTGCCGTGCCCGCCGACGCGCAGCCGCTGGCGGCGGCCCTGCCGGACGCCGATGCGGCCTATGCCGTGCAGGGCGCCGTGGCGCAGGCGCTGGGCTGGTGGTCCACCGGCGTGCCCCGGTGCTGGAAATCCGGCGGTGCGGACCGCGCGACCGTGCTGACCCACGCCCCGCTGCCCGAGGCGGGCGTGTGGACCCATCCGGCCCAGGCGCAGGCTTGGCCGTTCGCGCTGCGCGGCATCGAGGCCGAGATCGCCCTGCGGCTGGGCCAGGCGGTGGATGCCGCCGCTGCGGCCCGGCTGGCCGACGGCGAGGGCGCGCACCTGATCGACGCGATGGCCGTGTCGATCGAGATCGTGGAAACGCGCTGGGCCCAGGACGGCGCGGTGGCCGGCCTGCTCACGCTGGCCGACCAGCAGTCGCACGGCGCGCTGGTGCTGGGCGACTGGGTGCCGTTCGATGCCGGCGTGCCGCCCGACTGGGCGCAGCAGCGCTGCACGGTGCGCATCACGGGCCAGGACGCGGTGGAGCGCCAGGGCACGCATTCGCTGGGCGATCCCGCCTGGCTGCTGGCCGCGTGGCTGCGCCATGCCACGCAGCACTTCGGCACCCTGCCGGCCGGCACGGTGGTCACCACCGGCAACTGGGCCGGGCGGCTGAACGCCCGCCTGGGCGATGCGGTGGAGGTGGCGTTCGACGGCATCGGCAACGCGAGCGTGCAGCTGTAGGGCAGTTCTTTTGTCGTCTCGACCACAGATTAAGCGCTCTTGCAAATGTGCCCTTGGGCTCTAATGGCCCTAGCCTGTGGAGGTTGGCTTGGTCGCACTTAAACCTGACAGCCTTGATAGGCTTCAGGAGCGGAAGAAAGTCCGTCCATATAGTTCTTCTGGGCTGGGTTATGACTTTTTCACTACCTCTGCCGTCAAATTAATTACCTTATTTGCGAGAGCCTGAACGTCTAAAGGAAAAGAGGTGGAGCTATCAGCTTTTCCGTTTCCAAAAAAGACTCTTCTTGCTAACTCGACCTTTATTGCATCCCGAGCGCTTTGTTCTTGGACCTCCGCTAGATAAGGAGTAAGTGCTAAAAAATCAAGCGAAGTTCGCCGTAACTCTATCGATTGAGCTCTGTGCTTTCCTGCCTCTCTTGCAAGGTATCCTGTAGGTACCGCAATAATGAGCGAAATGATAATGCGCACGACTGCATCTTTCCAGTCAGCCGGGGACGCAGCCAGGGTATACAAAGTGTGAGACAAGATTACGAAAGTTGCGAACATAAGCACGATGCTTAGTCCTCGAAAGATATCTGCAGAGCGTTCTTCTTTCCCAGCACTGCCTGCGTAACCGTGGGATAGAACTCTGTTGGCCATCGCATCTAATATCGACTCTGCCTTTTTTTCGTAGACCACAAAATGTTCTGAGCGCTCCGAAACCGCCCGTAAGGCATCACTGAACCGCCGTTCGAGGTCTACGAGTTGCCCCTCCAAATGTTTGCGCACCACTTCTGATTGGTGGGACACATCATTCTCTACACGCTGCACCGCACGATCAGCGGTATCGGCTAGAGCTTTTAGCCTCGCTTCCATTGCTAACATTTGCCTATCGGTTGTCTCTAGCCTCGCCTGAGCCTCGGTCACGTCCCGCAAAAGGCGATCATTTTTTTCAGGTGAATCGGAATTTAGCGATGGAGCATTTGTTAGGGTCGGGTTTCCCATCAGGCTCGTTACGTCGATTGCATGCGCTTCGCAATAGTTTTTTAGATCCTCGGAAATATTTTTTAGTTGTTCTCGCTCAGCATTCCCTTTGTTGGCAAAAGAGGGGGAGGCCAAAAGCGCGAAATTTATGTTTAAACCACAGTTAGCAATGGCCAATGCCGCCTCCACTGCGGCATCAAGCCAATCCTCACGAATTACTGTTTGTTGAAATGCGTTGTATCGATTTGCCATAAAACTTGCTGGGTCCGCAACGGCTTTTGGCAAATGTGGATTTCCTAGCGCTGTCTGCAGCCCCCAAAACCCGTTTAGCACTGCTTCTGTCTTTTGCGCAAGAACGGATGGGTCTGCGCGATCAGTGGGATAAGAGTTCATTTTTTGATCTGTTAAGAGGAAGTTGTTCTAAGGCGTTATATCGTACTGGCAACCTGTCTTTAATCTGGTATACGAACTGCTACGCTCGTTATCGGTGCGGTTCCATAAATTGGTTTTCTTTTGCGTTGGATATTCACTACACCTGCTCCATTAACAAGGCTGGTTGACCCACTTCGTTACCTAAGAACTTGTTACCGCACACCCGCGACTGAAATCCTCAGACGCTTAAATTTGCTATAAAAAATATAGCCATACGCCCTAGTGGAATATGCGCTAAGGCCTGTTTTGGCTCAAAGGCCGCGCGGCCTGCCCGTCGATCAGCTCCACGAAGCGCCGCGCGCCCAGGCCCAGCGGGCGCTCCTTGGACCACACCACGTCCACCCACAGCGCAACGCCGTTGCTCAGGTTCTCGAAGGGCATCTCCACCAGCGAGCCCGCCGCGATGCGCGGCTGCACCAGCGCGCGCGGCTGCCAGCCCCAGCCCAGGCCCGCCTCGATCAGGCCCAGCGCGGCCAGGTGGTTGTCGGTGCGCCAGTGGTGGCGCGCGAACACGAAGCGCGGATCGGTCTGCGCCAGGTCGCGGCTGGCCACGACGATCTGGCGCGTGGTGGTCAGGTGCTCCTCGCGGAGCAGGGCGGCGGCGGGGGGCTCGCCGCGCTCCGCGGCCGCGGCCTGCGCGGCGGCCAGCACGGGGTGGCCCGGCGCCATCACGGCGACCAGGATTTCGCTGCCCACCTCCTGGAAGCCCTCGCGCCCGTCCATGCTGGGCCGCTCGAACACCAGCGCCAGCTGCGCGCGCCCGGCGTGCAGCAGCGCCAGCGCATCGGCCTGCGGCGCGGCCAGCACCTCGACCTGCAGCAGCGGGTGCTCCTCAGCCAGGGCCGCCAGCGGGCTGCGCCAGTGGGCGGCCAGCAGCTCGGGCGCGATGGCCAGGGTCAGGCGTTCCTCCAGCCCCTGGGTGAGGGCCAGCGCCTGCGCGTTCAGCTGCTTGAGCTGCGCCGCCAGCAGCCGCGCCTGGGGCTCCAGCGCACGGGCCGCGGCGGTGGGGCGAGGCTCGCGGCCGGTGCGGTCGAACAGCGGCACGGCCAGCTCGGCTTCGAGGTGGGCGATGGTCATGCTCACGGCCGAGGGCACGCGCGACAGCGCCCGCGCCGCGGCCGAGAACGAGCCCTGGTCCAGCACGGCCAGAAACACCTGCACGCTGTCGGAAGAAAACGCCATGGGGCCGGAGTATCTATCAATAAAACTGAAACAAGCTGACTTTATGTATCAGCCGAGCGCACATACAGTGGCCCCATGTCCACGCAAACCGCCCCAGCTACCCACCGCCCCACCGGCCTGCAAGGCCTGCGGCGCCGCGTTCTCTACGTCACCCTGTACGAGCTCATCGCCATCGTGGCCGCCACGGCGGCGCTGGCGTGGCTCACGGGGCAGGGGCCGGGGCATTCGGGCGTGGTCGCGGTGGCCGCCTCGGCCATCGCGGTGGTGTGGAACCTCGTGTTCAACTGGGCGTTCGAGCGCTGGGAGGCGCGCCAGCCGGTGCGCGGGCGCAGCACGGCGCGCCGCATCGCCCATGCCATCGGGTTCGAGGGCGGCCTGGTCTTCACCCTGGTGCCGCTGTTCGCCTGGTGGTTCAAGGTCAGCCTGTGGCAGGCCTTCGTGATGGACCTGGGGCTGATCGCCTTCTTTCTTTGCTACACCTTCGTCTTCAACTGGGGCTTCGACCGCATCTTCGGCCTGCCGGCATCGGCCCAGGCGGGACCGTCCGGCGTTCAGGCCACCACGAAGGCCACCCCCCAGACCGTGATTCAGTGATTCAGTAAGGCAGCGCGAAGCCGTTGCGTCCGGCGTTGATGCGCGTGACCGTGGGGGTGCCGTTCACCTCCTGCGCGGTGAGCGATACGCTGGCGCCCGGCACCAGCAGGCTGCGGTCGCCGCCGCGGAAGGTCACCACCGGTGCGCCGGGCGGCACGATGACGGTCTTCTCGCCACCCTGGTAGGTGAGCTTCAGCGTGCGGCCCTTGGCGGCCCCGCCGGCGGCATCGGACACGCCTGCCACGTCGGCCACGGTGGCGTTGGTCATGGTGCTTTGGGGCTGCAGGTCGAACGGGCGGTGGCCCTCGCCGGCCCCGCGCGCGGATTCGGGGAACACCGTGACGGCGATGGCGCGCTGGGTGCCGTCCGCCTGGGGCAGCGCAGCCGTGCCGATGAAGCTGCCCGGCTGGATGTCCGCCAGCGCGATCGGATAGACCTCCTGCACCACCAGCGTGGGCGAAAGCGCCAGCGTGACAGTCTGCCCGCCGCGTTCCTTGACGGTGAGCGACGTGGGCGTGGCGGCTTCGATGGTGCCGCGCAGGCGCACGGTCTGGGCGGGTGCGGCGGCGGGGGATGCCGCCGTGGGCGCTGCGGCCGGGGCTGTCTGGGCCGTGGCCGCGCCGGCGCCCAGGATCAGGGTGGCCGCCACGAAGAGCGGGGACAGGCGTGCGGGGTCGGGAAGGGGTTTCATGGCGTGGCGCGGCAGCGTGCAGTGAAAGAGGCTGCCCATGATGCCCGAAGCGCCCGGGCCAGGCGTTGCCGGGCGTTTCAGTGTGCCGAGCCGGCGCCGAAGCGAAAGCTTGACGCCGTCACGCCGCCGTACACGCCTTCCTCGTGGTACACGCAGTCGGCCCGTTCGGCCTCGGCCGCGCCAGCCGCGACCATGAGCGGAATCAGGTGGTCCTCGCGCGGGTGGGCGATGCGGGCCGCCGGCGCGCTTTCCCAGCCCATCAGCCGCGCGGGCCGGTCGGCCGGATCCGCGTGCACCAGCGCGTCCTGCAGCCATTGGTCGAACGCCACCGAAGGCGCCCGCCCGGCCTCGCCGAAGCGGCGCAGGTTGTGGTAGCTCAGCCCGCTGCCGACGATCAGCACGCCTTCATGGCGCAGCGGCGCCAGCGCGCGGCCGAGCGCCAGGTGCTGGGCCGGGTCCAGATCGCGCTGCAGCGACACCTGGATCACCGGCACGTCGGCGGCCGGATACATCACCTGCAGCGGCGCGAAGGTGCCGTGGTCGAAGCCCCGCTCGGCATCGAGCCTGCTGGGCAGGCCGGCTGCCCCGATGAGAGCCGAGACCCGCTGCGCCAGGGCGGGCGCGCCCGGCGCCGGGTAGCGCACCTCGTAGGTGTGGGGCGGAAAGCCGTGGTAGTCGTACACCATCGGCGGCCGGGGGCTGGACATCACGGCGAAGGCCTCGTCCTCCCAGTGGCCGGACACCACCAGCACGGCCTGCGGGCGGGTGGCGATCTGGCGCGGGATGTCCTGCAGCGATTGCTCGAGCGCGCGCATGGTGCGGCGCATCTCGGGCACGTACGGCCAGGGGCCGCCGCCGTGCGACAGGAAATAGGTGGGCAGGGGGGAGGAGGGCGGGTGCATGGCGGTGGTCCGTGGGGGTGGGTGGGGCGGTCGAGGGCGAAAGGCGCCGGCGAGGGTGTCAGGCGCCGCGCGGGCGGATCGGCGCGCGCCGGGCGCGGCCCCATAGCACGAAGGTGCACAGCGCCAGCAGCACGAGGTTGAGCGGCACCACCATCGCCTCGCCCCGGCTCAGGTGAAAGGCGATGGCGAGCCCCTGCAGCACCACGCAGCACAGGGCCGCCAGCACGGTGAGCCGGGGCAGGATGCGTGTCAGCGCGGGCAGCAGGATGCCCAGGCCGCCCGCGATGTCGATCAGCCCAATGGCCCGCACGAAGGCGACGGGGTACTGCCCCGTCCACGGCATCATCGCGCTCAGTTCGGGAATGGGCGTGGTCAGCTTCACGACGCCCGAGGCGCAGAACACCGCGGCGACCAGCACCTGGGCGATCCAGAGGCCGATGCGCAGCGCCCGGCCCGCGGACGGGGTGGCGGCGGTGGGCGAATACGGGGTGGCGGGCATGGCGGTTCTCCAAGGGGGCCACAGAGCGTGGCGATGAAAGGGAATGGGACTGGACGCAATTTAAGATTTCCCCCAAAGGAAATCGATGGCGTTAGAGTGATGGCATCCTTTCCTTATTTGGCAACCATGAACCCTGCAGACCTGGAACTGACCGGCCTGCGCGTGTTCCAGGCGATCGTCGAAGCCGGCAGCTTCAGTGCCGCCGCGGACCGCCTGGGCATGGCGCCGCCCATGGTGAGCAAGCACATCGCCCGGCTGGAACGCACGCTGGGCGCGCGCCTGCTGCACCGCACGAGCCGCAGCATGAGCCTGACGGAGGCCGGCACGGCCTTCTACGAGCAGGGCCGGCAGGCGCTGGAACTGCTCGACGCCGCCGCGGCCTCGGTGGGCCACGGGCAGAACCGGCCGCGGGGCGAGTTGCGCATCAGCGCCCCCGTGTGGTGTGCGACGCCGCGCTTTGCCCGGCTGCTGGCCGACTATCGCCGGGCATGCCCCGAGGTGCGGCTGGACCTGCACCTGGACAACCGCATGGTGGACCTCGTCTCGGAGGGGTTCGACGTGGCGCTGCGCATGACCGCCGAGCCCGCGCCCCAGCTGATCGCGCGGCCCCTGTGCCAGATGGCGTTCCATCTGGTCGCGGCGCCCGGCTTCCAGCCCGGCCCCGACGGGGGCGTTGATTCGGGCGGTGCGCCCCGGCCCATCCCGATGGTCATGCCCAACTACGTGCAACTCGAGCGCCTCAAGAATGCCCTGCAGGAAGGCATGCACCGGCACATCGACGCCGTGATGAAGTCCAGTGACAGCACCCTGAGCTACCACGCCGTGGTGGCCGGCATGGGCGCGGCCTTCCTGCCCGCATGGCTGGTGGACGACGACCTGGCCAGCGGGCGGCTGGAGCAACTGCCGGGCGATACGGAGTTCGTGGGCACGCTGTATGCCGTCTATGCCAGCCGGCGACAGATGCCGCTCAAGCTGCGCAGCTTCATCGACTTTCTGGCCGAGCGCCTGGGTGGGGCGCCATTGCCGTCCTGACGCTCGCGCACCGATGACAATGCGCACAGCCGCCGCCGGAGATCCCACCACCCAAGGTAGCCCATTCCAACGCCATGCGATCCCCTGGAGAGCGCGATGACAGAAACGAGGACCCTCCCGTCGCAAGGATCGCTGCTGTCGGTGCAGGCCATGGGGCAAGGCCTGCCCGTCGTGTTCCTCCACGCCGCGGTGTGCGACAGGCGCATGTGGGCGGCCCAGATGGGCGCACTGGCCGGCACCTGCCGGGTGATGGCCTATGACCGCCCCGGATTCGGTGACTCGCCCCTGCGCACGGCCGATTCGTCATCAATGGCGGATGGGCTGGCCGTTCTGGAGGGTCTGGGCGTGACGGAACCGGCTGTCGTGGTGGCCTGCTCCCAGGGCGGCCGCATCGCGCTGGAGATGGCGTTGGCGCATCCGTCCAGGGTGCGGGGCCTCTTTCTGATCGCCCCCTCGCTCAGCGGCGCCCCGGCGCCGGCGTATCCCCCCGAGATCGAAAGCCTGCTGCAAGCGCAGCAACTCGCGGAGCAGGCGCGGGACTGGGAGGCACTGAACCAGATCAAGGCACGCCTCTGGCTGGATGGCCCCCTGTCGCCCGAACTCCGGGTGGGGGGCGACGCGCGAAAGCTGTTCCTGGCGATGAATGCGATCGCCATCGCGAACAGGCTCCGGGGCGGAGAGACAGACAACGTGCCGGTGTACGGCAGGCTCGCGGAGATTCGGTTGCCTGCCCAAGTGGTCTGGGGTGACCTGGATTTTCCCCACGTTCAGCAGCGCGCCCAGATGGTTGCAGACCAGATTCCGAATGCACAGGGGATCGCGTTGCACGGCGTGGCGCATCTGCCGTCCCTGGAGTGCCCCGATGCCGTCACGGGTTGGCTGAGGCGGTTTTTGGGCGAGGTATGAAGCCGGTGGAGAGGCTGTTGTCTCTGCCACGCGAACCCGTGTCCGAAGGTTTTCCCTGCAAGCAGGCGCTCTGCCCGTCTGTCGAATCACCCTATCGATCCAGCCGCTTGCTGGACAGAAACTGCTGCATCTGATCGGCCACCTGCACGTTGTTCAGGTCGGAGAACGGGAAGTGCGTGTTGCCGCGTATTCCGATCTCGGGAAGAAGCACCAGCTTCGCGTCGCCGCCATGCCGGTTGACGGCCTCGACCCACAGCCGTGCCATTGCCAGCCGCACGCGCCAGTTGTCCAGTCCGGGGTCAGTGCTCGGCGCTGCAGGGATGTTGTCGCCGTAGTAGAGGACGATGGGAATCCGCGTGAGCGCCTTGAACTGCGCCATCGGCACCGCGACCCCGTTCAGCGGGCCGGTCAGGCTGGGCAGGGTGGGGGGCACTTCGCCTTCGGGAAACACAAAGCCGCTTCCGGGCTCGTAGGAGACGACGGCGCGGATGGCGGGGTTGTCCATGACGGCCTTCCAGCCGAGCCCACCGCTGTAGGAGTGCGTCACCAACACGCCGGGCCCGATGCGCCGGAACAGCGCGGACATGGCATCGACGGCCACGGGGTTGTCCAGGGGGCCGGTGTCGGGCGCCATTTGCCGAAAGAACTGGTTCAAGGACTCCGGGTCGCCCGGAAACTGCACCTGCGGATAGAAATTCGGCCAGACACCCAGGCGAAAAACGTTGAACCAGCGCTGCTCGTCGGGCTCCGCCGTGATCTGGCCGGCCACGGTGCTGCGGCCGGCACCCCCTCTGCGCGGCTGATCGACGAGGTAGACCGGAAATCGGCGGCGCAGAAAGATCGTCTGGAACCCTTCGCGGCCATCGGGCGTGGTCTCCCACGTTTTGGAGAACACGCCGAAGCCGTGCCACATCACCAGGGGCAGTTGGCGCGCGTTCACCGGGATCTGGTAGGTCACGCGGGCATGGTCGCCGTGCAAGGTCTGCCCGGCCGGTCCCGGCTGTCCGAGGACGTAGGTGCCAGGACTTTGCACGACGGTGCCGCCGACCGCGAAACTGCCCTGCGCCTGGACGGCGATGGGTGCAGAAGCCGCAGTCTCCTGCGGCGCGGCATGGGCGTGAAGAGCGACCGTGCCGCCGAGCAGCGCGGTCAGGGTCTTGCAGAGATGGCGTTGCATGGTGTTCCTACACGGGGTCGGGGCTTTGTGCTTTCTCATTGGACAGGGGTCTTGAAGACGTCCCGCGCCACGCCGGCAGCCGTCACGGCGTTCGGCCAGCCCGCATAGAACGCCAGGTGTGTCAGGGCCTCGACCAGTTCCGACTCGGTGACGCCGTTTTGCCGCGCCAGCGCCATGTGCGAGCGCAGCTGGTCGGGGCGGTTCATCGCAATCAGTGCGCTGACGGTGACCAGGCTCCGGTCACGCGGCGACAGGCCCGGCCTGGCCCAGACATCGCCGAACAGCACGTCGTCGGTGAGCTGGGCCAGCTTCGGCGCGACGTCGCCGAGCAACTGCTGGGCACGGGAGGGCTGGGCCGCAGAAGCGGAGGGGGTCGGGGGCGTGTCCGTGCGCGGCTTTGCCTGGTAGTCCTGTTCGCTGACCGGCTCCAGCCAGTCCACGGTCTTGCCGTCCTGCGCTTCCTGGATGGCGATGTGCGCCATGGCGCTGTCCGGTGCGGCGCCGTGCCAGTGGCGTGCATGGGGCGGGATGCGCACGACATCGCCCGGACGTATTTCCTCGACGGGTCCACCCCAGCGCTGCACGCGGCCGACCCCTTCCGTCACGACCAGCGTCTGGCCCAGCGGATGGGTGTGCCACGCGGTGCGGGCACCGGGGGCGAAGCGGACTTTGCCCGCCGAGGTGCGGGTGCCGCCGTCGGGGGTGAAGAGCATCTCGACCTGGACCGTGCCGGTGAAGTTCTGCGCCGGTGCCGACTGCACCGGGCGCGAGGCCGCGCGGGAGATCCGGATTTCCGGCTCGGCGGCGCCGGCGGTGTTCAGCATCGAGAGCGCAAGCGCAGCGGCTGCGATGGGTTTCATGGTGTGCCTCCTTGGCGTGTGGTGGACGGGAGATGGGCTTGCAGCCATTGCGTCACCTGGGCCATGGTGCGCCGCTCCTGGTCCGCCTCCATGGCGAAGCCGCGGTGCAGCCGCGCCTTCGGCGCATGGGCGGCGAGCACGGACGGGCTGTTTCCCAATCCGTAGCCCCCGTGGGTGACGAAGGGGATCAAGGCCTTGCCTGCAAGATCGTGTGTGGAGAGGAACGAGCGGATGGCAGGAGGTGCCGTCTCGCCCCAGATCGGAAAGCCCAGGAAGATCGTGTCGTAGCGGCCGATGCCCGGCACCTGCGCATGCAGCGCGGGTTCAAGGCCGCTGTCGCGCTCTTTCCGGGCTTGCTCGACCACCGCGAGGTATTCCGCGGGATAGGGCGCGGCCGTCTGGATCTCGAAGAAATCGGCACCGTGGGCGCGCTGGATCAGGCCGGCCACGACGCGCGTGTTGCCGGTGCGCGAGAAGCAGGCCACCAGCGTGGTCGGCGATGGGCCTGGGCGCGGCCCCTCCGATCGGGTGCTGGCGCCTGCCGGGCCGCCGAGCGACAGCCCCGCCAGCGAGGCCATCAGCGCACGCCGGTCAGCTGCTGGTGGGAATGCCATGCGAGCGCCTGTGCATCAACGTCCCACGCGCGCCTGCAGCGCTGCGGGATAGCGGTCGCCTTTGATCGGCACTTCGGCCAGCACGCGCGCGATACTGCGGAGATCGTCGGCGGAAAGCGCCAGGGATGCCGCGCCCAGGTTCTCGTCCAGACGGTGCCGCTTCGTCGTTCCGGGAATGGGCACGATCCACGGTTTTTGCGCCAGCAGCCACGCCAGGGCCACCTGTGCGGGCGTCACGCCCTTGGCTTGCGCAATGGCGCCCAAGGACTCGACCAGCGCCTGGTTGGCCTGGCGCGCCTGCGGACTGAAGCGGGGCACGATGCTGCGGAAGTCGTCCTGGCCGAAGGGCGTGGTCGGGTCGATGGCCCCGGTGAGAAACCCCTTGCCCAGGGGGCTGAACGGTACGAAGCCGATCCCCAGCTCTTCCAGGGTCGGCAGGATCGCCTGCTCCGGTTCGCGCCACCACAGGGAGTATTCACTCTGCAAGGCGGTCACCGGCTGCACCGCGTGGGCACGGCGGATGGTCTGCGCCCCGGCCTCCGACAGGCCGAAGTGGCGCACCTTGCCTTCGGCGATCAGCGCCTTCACGGTGCCGGCGACATCCTCGATCGGCACATCGGGGTCCACCCGGTGCTGGTAGAGCAGGTCGATCACGTCCGTGCGCAGGCGCTTGAGCGAACCCTCCACCGCCCGGCGGATGTGCTCGGGCCGGCTGTTGAGAATCTGCTGCTTGCCGTCGTCCCCGAAGGTGAAGCCGAACTTGGTGGCGATCACGACCTGATCGCGCATCGGTGCCAAGGCTTCGCCGACCACCTCCTCGTTGAGATAGGGGCCGTACACCTCTGCGGTGTCGAAGAAGGTCACGCCGCGCTCCACCGCGGCCCGGATGAGAGAGACCGCCTGCTGCCGGTCGGTCGCCGGCCCATAGCCATGGCTCAGGCCCATGCAGCCCAGGCCCAGTGCGGCCACCTGCAGGCCGGATTGGCCCAGTTGACGTTTTTCCATGGGGTTCACCTCACAACGTCTTTGCGTAGAACGCAGTCAGCTTGGCCATGGCCGCATTCACGTAGCGCGGGACCCAATAGGTCTCGATGTGGGTGGCCCCTTCGATCTTGAACAGTTCCTTGTCCTTGGCGCCGGTGGCCTTGGCGAAGGCGTCCTCGCTCATGTACAGGCTGTCGGCCTGGCTGCCGGCGATCATCAGCAAGGGCTGCTCGATCAGGTCGATATGGTCGGTCGCATCCCAGCGCATCAGGTCCACCAGGCTGCTCATCGTGTACTTGAAGGTCGAGTTCGGGTGTGCGTGCGTCTTCCAGTAATACGCGTAGCCCTGGCGGTACAGGTCGAAGGGCAGCTTTGCGATCTGCTCGTCGGTGAGGTTGGCGTCGCCTGCGTAAAGGACTTCTCCGCCCGCGGCCTCCTGCGCCCGGGCGGCCGAAGCCTGCTGCAGCCGTTGCGGCACGGTGTGGAGTTGGGAATCCGCATAGCCATTGCGGCGCACCCGTCCCGAATTGAACATGCTGACCGTCGCGACCGACTTGAACCGCTTGTCCGTCTGGGCCGCAGCCAGCGAATACCCACCGCCGCCGCACAGGCCCAGCAGCGCCATGCGCTGGGGGTCCACCCCGGCATACCGCGCCAGGAAATCCGCCATGCCGTGGATGTCCTCGATGCGGTTCGCGGGTTTGTCCACGCTGCGAGGCAGCCCGCCGCTGGCACCCTGGTAGGCCGCATCCGCCGCGATCGTGATGTAGCCCTGCTCGGCCAGTCGTTGCGCGTACAGGCCCGCCACCTGCTCCTTGACCCCGCCGTTCGGATGCGCGACCACGACGGCGGGATAGGCCTTGGCGGGGTCGAAATGGGCCGGCGTGTAGACGTTCGCGGAAATGTCCAGGCCATTGAGCACGTATCTGACGGGGTGGATCTGAACCTTGCCGGGCTCGTTCCTGGTGATCGCACCTTCGTAGACCAGGGTGAAGGGGTTCTTCTCATGGTCCGCCGCGACGGCCTCTGCGCCGGCGATGCCGACCATCGCCGCAAGAAGCGTGGTTTTCAATGGGTTGGGAATCATGGGCGAGGCTCCTGTCCAGAAAGGGTTGTGGAATCCGGGTGGCTGCGCACGCTGCGACTGGCAACGGATCGTTGTCATCGCGACTGCGCAGCGTTCCACCCTTGCCTCGGACTTTAGGCAGTGGGGCTGCAAGCCACTAGCCCGCTTCAGCTTGCACCAGTGGCAAGTAAAGGTTGATACTGGGGCGCGCCGACAGCGTGTTCTCATCCGGTCACACCCACCATGCCCATCAATGAATTCAAGGCGATCTCCACCTTCGCCAAGGCCGTCGAACTGGGGAGCATCCGACAGGCGGCCCTGGCGCAAGGGGTCTCTCCGCAGGCGGCGAGTCAGGCCATCGCCCAACTGGAGCAGCACCTCGGTGTTCGGCTGCTTCACCGCACGACCCGCCATCTCGCGCTCACCGAAGAGGGACAGAACCTGCTGGAGAGCACACAGCCGGCACTGGCGGCGCTGGACCGGGCCCTGGCCTCGGCCCGCCAGAGCAAGGAGGGCATTGCCGGTCCCCTGCGCATCGTCGGACCCAGGACCTCCTTTGCGGAAATCCTGATGCCGGTGCTGGACGAGTTCTGCCAGGCCCATCCCGGCATTCAACCGGACGTTCACCTGGACGACGGCATTGGCAACTGGGTGCAGGACCGGGTCGATATCGGTTTCAGAATCGGGGCATCGCCCCAGGAGGGGGTGATCGGCCGCCAGTTGTTTCCGATCCAGATGATCGTGTGCGCCGCCCCGGCGTATCTGGCTGCGCACGGCATGCCCCACACGCTGGAGGATCTGGCCACACACCGATGCAGCGTGTACCGCCATCCGGCCACGGGGAAGGTCTCCGCCTGGTATCTGACCGTCGATGGAAAGGTCGAGCACCGGCAGATGTCGCCAGCGTTCGCGACCAACGATTCCGAGCTGGAATTGCAGGCCGTGCTGTCGGGGCAGGTGATCGGGCAGCTCGCGAATTTCTCCGCGGCCTCGCATATCCGGGCGGGGCGGTTGGTGCCCGTGCTGGTGGCGCACCTCAGCACCCACATCGGCCTGCATATCTACTACGGAAACCGCACCGCCCAGCCCAGGCGGGTGCGGGCGTTCCTGGACCTTGCGATCGCTCGCCTGCTCGATTGCCCCGCTTACGTGCTCTCCGGCAAGGAACTGGCCTCGGCCACGCAGGGAGCGAGGCGCGCGTTGTCGAAGGGCGCCGTGGCCCGGCCCTAGTCCTGCAGCAGCTGCCCTGCCAGCGCCGCCGCGGCGGTGCGCGTTTCCACGCCGAGCTTTTCGAAGATGTGCTCCAGGTGCTTGTTCACGGTGCGCGGGCTCATGCCCAAAATATCAGCGATGTCGCGGTTGGTCTTGCCCTTGGCGAGCCACGACAGCACCTCGGTCTCGCGCGGGGTCAGCGCCACGGGCGGCAACCGCGGCGCGGCGGTGCCTGCGGCCGGGCCCTGGCTCAGCAGCAGCATCGACTCGGCCAGGCCGCTCGCGCCCAGGTGGCGGGCCTGCAACTGGAGGCCGCCGGGCAGGGGCGTGCTGGCTTCGCCCTGCCGCTGGGCCTGCGCCAGCCAGCGCGCGGGGTCGCCCGCGGGAGCGTCGCCGTGCCCGCCGAAGGCGGCCTCCAGCCAGCGCGTGGCCTGCGGCGAGCGCCAGGCGATGCGGTCCTGGCCGTCGAGCACGACCACGCCCAGGCCCGCCACGTCCACGGCCTCGCGCGCCAGCCGGGCCGCCTGCGCGTTGGCCACGTGGGTGGCCAGCCGGGCCATCACCTCGGGAATGCGCAGGGGCTTGACCACATAGTCCACGCCGCCGCTGGCAAAGCCGCGCAGGATCTGCTCGGTCTCCGACAGCCCGGTCATGAAGACGATGGGCACGTGCGCCCACGGCGGCGTGGCCTTGATGCGGCGGCACAGCGCGAAGCCGTCGGTGCCGGGCATCACCGCATCGAGCAGCATGCCGTCGGGCACGGTCACCTCGAAGCGCTCGATGGCCTCGTCGGCATCGCGCGCGGCCAGCACGGCATAGCCTTCGCCTGCCAGCGCATCGCACAACATGCGCAGGGTGTCCAGCGCATCGTCCACCACCAGGATGACGCGGCGCGGGGCGGCGGCCTGCACGCTGTCAGGGGAGTTCGTCATGTTCGGGTTCTCGCAGAAGGTGGGCCAGGGCATCGAAGTCGAAGCGGTCCGCGCAGGCCTGCAGCTGCGCCAGCGCGGCGGCATGGCCAGGCAGGCCTTCGCGTGCGCTGCGCAGCCGCTCGCGCACGGCGGCGGCCTGGCCCTGCCGCGCCAGGCGGTTCAGGTCTTCGCGCAGCTCGGCAGGCAGGGTGTGGGGCGGCGGCGCGGGGCTGGCGGGTGGCGATCCCGGGGTGGCAGGGGCCTTGGCCGGCGTGTTGTCGTGCACCCATTCCAGTTGCAGGGCGGCCTGCAGGGCCTGCAGCAGCTCCGATTCGATGATGGGCTTGCCCACGAAACCCTGGTACTCGGCCGCTCCCAGCCGCGTGGGCTCGTTGTCGAACTGGTTGGCCGAGACGAAGACGATCGGCAGCGCTGCCGCCGGGCGCAGCGCCCGCAGCAGGGCGGCCGTCTGCCAGCCGTCGAGGTCGTCCATGGTGATGTCCAGCAGCACGAGGTCGGGGGGCGCCTGCCGCACGATCTCCAGGCATTCGCGGCCGCTGGCTGCCTCGCGCACGGTGAACCCCAGCGGCACCAGCAACCCGGCCAGCAGCTGGCGCTGCAGCGGCTGGTCGTCCACCACCAGCAGCGTGCGGCGCGGCGCGATGTGGCCGATGACAGGCCGCAGGGCCACGGCGTGCGTGGGGCGCCAGGCCGGGTCGGGGGAGATGCCGGGCAGGTACAGCCGCACGGTGAAGGTGCTGCCCTGCCCGTGCCGGCTGGCCACGGTGAGCTGGCCCCCCATGAGTTCGGTGAGCAGGTGCGTGATGGTGAGGCCCAGGCCCGTGCCCGCCTCGCTCGCGCGGCGCCCGGCGCTGCCGCGCTCGAACGGCAGGAAGATGCGCTCCAGGTCCTGCGGCTCGATGCCGATGCCGGTGTCGATCACCTCGATGCGCGAGACGTGCGGGCGAAAGTCCAGGCGCAGCCGCACCTCGCCCTGCTGGGTGAAGCGCACGGCGTTGGACAGCAGGTTGATGAGGATCTGGCGCAGCCGCTTTCCATCGGCCCGGATCCAGTCGGGCACGGTGCCCAGCGTCTCCACCACGAAGGCCAGGCCCCGGGCCTCGGCCTGCGGGCGCAGCATGCCTTCGACATTGCGGATCAGCTCGGCCAGCGGCAGCGGCGCCAGGTCCAGCCGCAGCCGGCCCGCCTCGATGCGGGCCAGCTCGAGCGAGCCGTCGATCAGCGCGTGCATGTGCTGGCCGCTGTGCTGCATGGTGGACAGCGTCTCGCGCATCCAGCCGTCGGTCTCGGGGTTCTTGAGCAGGATCTGCGTGTAGCCGAGGATGCTGTTGAGCGGCGAGCGCAGCTCGTGCGTCATGCCGGCCACGTAGCGCGTCTTGGCCATGCTGGCGGATTCGGCCCGGTCCTTGGCGGCCTGCAGCTCGGCATCGGTGCGCTTGTGGGCTTCGATCTCCTGCAGCAGCAGCTGCGTCTGCCGCTCGGACTCGTCCTGCGCCATGCGCCGGCTGTCGGTGCTGAGCACCACCCACCAGGCGCACACGGCCGCCAGCAGGGACAGCAGGGCGAACACCTTCAGGAACGGGGTGCGCAGGAACTGGGCCGGTGTCTCCAGCCCCTCCTGCACATAGACCACGCCCACCAGGAACGCCATCACCGCGCACAGCGACACCAGCACCATCAGGTACTGGCCGAGGCGGAAGTTCACCCGGGCCGCCCAGGTGCGCGGCAGCAGCAGCGCGGCCACCGCGCGCAATTGGTCGGCCGCGCGCGAGCCGGTCTTGCAGCGGTCGTGGCAGCGCGATTCGAGCGAGCAGCACAGCGAGCAGATGGGCGCGCCGTAAGCCGGGCAGCGGGCCATGTCTTCGGACTCGAACGGGTTCTCGCACACCGCGCAACGCACGGACTCGCCGGGCTTCCACAGCGTGTCCGGCATGCGGGCCAGGTAGTAGCGCCCGCCGGTGGCCCAGGCCAGCAGCGGCGACAGCGCCATCGACAGCGCCAGCGCGATGAAGGGAGAGAACGCGGCCGCATGGTCGCCCAGCAGGCCGGCGTAGGCGCAGCAGGCCACGGCGGCCGCCAGCACCATGGCCCCCAGGCCCACGGGGTTGAAGTCGTACAAATGCGCCCGCCGGAACTCGATGCCCCGGGGCGACAGGCCCAGCGGCTTGTTGATGACGAGATCGGCCACCAGCGCACCCACCCAGGCGATGGCCACGTTGCTGTACACGGCCAGCACCTTCTCCAGCGCGCCGAACACGCCCAGCGTCATCAGGAGCGTGGCGATGCCCACGTTGAACACCAGCCACACCACGCGTCCCGGGTGGCTGCGCGTGATGCGGGCGAAGAAATTGGACCAGGCGAGCGAGCCCGCGTAGGCATTGGTCACGTTGATCTTCACCTGCGAGACCACCACGAACACCACCGTGACCGCCACGGCCAGGCCCGGCAGCCCCAGCGCCTGCATGACCTGCTGAAAGCCGGCCAGGAACATCTGCGTGGGCTCGGCCGCACGGTGCGTTCCCACCTCGAACTGCAGCGCGGCGAAGGCGAGGAACGCGCCGCCCGCCATCTTGAGCATGCCCATCACGATCCAGCCCGGGCCGGCCACCAGCACCGCGCCCCACCAGCGCCAGCGGTTGGCGGCGGTGCGCTCGGGCAGAAAGCGCAGGATGTCCACCTGCTCGCCGATCTGCACCACCAGGGAGAAGATCACCGCCGCCGCGGCGCCGAACATGAGCGGATCGAACTGGCTGCTGCCGCTCTTGAGGCCCGACAGCCCCGCGAAGTCGCGGTACAGCTGCGGCTGCGCGAGCGCGATCCACACGAAGGGCAGCAGCAGCAGGAAGAGCCACAGCGGCTGCGTCCACGCCTGCAGCCGGGAGATGAGCGTGATGCCGCGCATGGCCAGCGGCAGGATCACGAGGGACGACAGCACATAGCACCACTGCAGCGGCCAGTCCACCACCATCTGCAGTGCCAGCGCCATGATGGCGGCCTCCAGCGCGAAGAAGATGAAGGTGAACACCGCGTAGATCAGCGAGGTGATGGTGGAGCCCAGGTAGCCGAAGCCCGCGCCGCGCGTGAGCAGGTCCATGTCCAGCCCGTAGCGCGCCGCGCAGTAGGCGATCGGCAGGCCGGTGAGAAAGATCAGCACGCCCACCGCCAGGATGGCCCACATCGCATTGGCGAAGCCGTAGTTGAGCGCGATGGCGCCGCCGATGGCTTCGAGCGCCAGGAACGACAGCGAGCCGAACGCCGTGTTGGCCACGCGCCATTCGCTCCAGCGCCGAAAGCCCTTGGGCGTGTAGCGCAGCGCGTAGTCCTCCATCGTCTCGTCGGCCACCCAGGCGTTGTATTCGCGGCGGAACCGAAAAATGGTCTGCGGCGCGGTCTGGGGGGTGGGCGGTGCGATCGGGGCCATGCCGGGCCTGCATGCAAGAAACGTTCTTGTCCGCGCCGTACGCCGGGGCCGGGCGGGCGGCTACGTCAATTGACGTATGGGCGCGCAGCAGGGTTGTCCCTAATCTTGGCCCCAGCGCGGAACCACCGACGCCATCCAACCACCCCGTATTGCCTGTTGCAAGGAGCGCTCCCATGAAGCACCCCCTCGATCCGAATGTCTCCCCCCTCCTGGCCGCGGATGCGGGCCGCCGCCGGCTGCTGCAGGCCATGGGGGCCGCCTCGGTGGCGGGCCTGCCCGCATGGTCCTTCGCGCAGCCCACGGCGCAGGTCAACACCACCAAGCTGGCGGTGACGGACACCGAGGTCACCGTGGGCCAGCTGCATTCGGCGACCGGCACCATGGCCATCTCGGAGACGGGATCGATCCAGGCCGAGCAGCTCGCCATCGACCAGATCAACGCCATGGGCGGCGTGCTGGGCCGCAAGATCAAGGTCATCAAGGAAGACGGCGCCTCCGACTGGCCGACGTTCGCCGAAAAGTCCAAGAAGCTGCTCATCAACGACCACTGCGCCGCCGTGTTCGGCTGCTGGACCAGCGCATCGCGCAAGGCCGTGCTGCCCGTGTTCGAGAAGGAGAACGGCCTGCTGTACTACCCCACGTTCTACGAGGGCCTGGAGCAGTCCAAGAACGTGATCTACACCGGCCAGGAGGCCACGCAGCAGATCCTGTACAGCCTGGAATGGGCCAAGACCGAGAAGAAGGCCAAGACCTTCTTCCTGATCGGCTCGGACTACATCTGGCCGCGCACCTCGATGAAGATCGCGCGCAAGCACGTGGAGAACTTCCAGAAGGGCAAGGTCGTGGGCGAGGAGTACTACCCGCTGGGCAGCACCAACTTCGGCTCGCTCATGAACAAGATCAAGGTGCAAAAGCCCGACTGCCTGTTCGTCGCCGTGGTGGGCGGCTCCAACGTGGCGTTCTACAAGGCGCTCAAGGCGGCGGGCATCACGGGCGACAAGCAGCTGCTGGTGACGCTGTCGGTCACCGAGGACGAGATGACCGGCGTGGGCGGCGAGAACTTCGCGGGCTTCTATTCATCGATGAAGTACTTCCAGTCGCTGGACAACGAGAACAACAAGAAGTTCGTGGCCGCCTTCAAGGCCAAGTACGGCCCCAATGCGGTGATCGGCGACGTCACGCAGGCGGGCTACCTGGGCCCCTGGCTGTGGAAGGCCGCTGTCGAGAAGGCCAAGAGCTTCGACGTGGACAAGGTGGTGGCCGCATCGCCGGGCATCGAACTCAAGACCGCGCCCGAGGGCTACGTGAAGGTGGACGTCAACCACCACCTGTGGAGCAAGTCGCGCATCGCGCAGGGGCTGCCGGACGCCACGTTCAAGGTGGTGGCCGAATCGCCCGAACTCATCAAGCCCGATCCCTTCCCCAAGGGATACCAGTGACCACCCCCTGAGGCGCTGCGCGCCTTCCCCCTCTCGCTGCGCGGGAGGGGGACGACACCTTCGGTGCGGGGCGGCCCTTCCTCGGTGTCCCCGGCATGAGGCCGCGCCGGTCGTCAGTCCCGCGCCTGGTGCGGACCGTCGTGAGGGCGGCACTGCCGCATCGGTATTTTTTCCTTGATGGGCTTGCACGCAGGAGCTGCACCATGACCTTTTCCGAAATGATGAACATCGGCCTGATGCAGGGCTTCGCCGGCCTGAGCCTGTTCGCCGTGCTGCTGCTCATGGGCCTGGGGCTGGCGATCATCTTCGGCCAGATGGGTGTCATCAACATGGCGCACGGCGAGTTCATGACCATCGGCGCCTACACCATCTACCTGGGCTCCACGCTCGCGTCCACGCACGCGCCGCAGTGGATGCCGTTCTATTTCCCGCTGGCCATCGCCGCGGCCTTCGGCTTCGCGTTCATCGCGGGTTGGCTGGTGGAGTGGGGCCTGATCCGCCACCTGTACAAGCGCCCGCTGGACACCCTGCTGGCCACCTGGGGCATCAGCCTGGGGCTGCAGCAGTGCTTTCGCACCTTCATCGGCCCCAAGGAAGTGAGCCCGACCCTGCCCGACTGGCTGCTCGGATCGTGGGCGCCCGCCGAGGGGCTGGACATTCCCATCAACGGCCTGTTCGTGCTGGCGCTCACGCTGGTGGTGACGGCGGGCGTGCTGCTCGCGCTGCACAGGAGCCGCTGGGGCCTGCGGGTACGCGCCACGGTCAGCAACCGGGTAATGGCCAACGCCATCGGCATCGATACGAAGAAGACCGACCGCCTCACCTTTGCCATCGGCTGCGGTATCGCGGGGGTGGCGGGCGCTGCGTTCACCACCATCGGCTCCACGGGGCCCACCTCGGGCTCGCTCTACATCGTTGATGCGTTCCTCGTCGTCACCTTCGGCGGCGCGGCGAGCCTGCTGGGCACGGTGGTGTCGGCCTTCGGCATCGCGCAGACGCAGTCGATCACCGAGTTCTTCCTGGCCGGCTCCATGGCCAAGGTGATCACGCTGTCGCTGATCGTGCTGATCCTGATGGTGCGGCCGCAGGGCCTGTTCGCCTCGAAGGTGCGCCGCTGAACGCGCGCCCACTGCTTTTCCCCCACCCTGCACCCACCGGAGTCGTCCCATGAATGCCCTTAAAGCCTGGATCCTGCGCTACCAGTTGGCCAGCCTGGTGCTGCTCACGGTGCTGCTGGCCGTGGTGCTGCCGCTTGCCCTGGACATCTTCCGGCTGAACCTCGTGGGCAAGTACCTCACCTATGCCTTCGTGGCCATCGGCCTGGTGATGGTGTGGGGCTATGGCGGTGTGCTCAGCCTGGGGCAGGGCGTGTTCTTCGGACTGGGCGGCTATGCCATGGCGATGTTCCTCAAGCTCGAAGCCTCCGATCCCGTGAGCACCAGGATCCAGTCCACGCCCGGCATCCCCGACTTCATGGACTGGAACCAGATCACCGAGCTGCCCGCCTTCTGGGTGCCTTTCAAGAGTTTGCCGTTCGCGCTGGCGGCGGTGATCGTGGTGCCTACGCTGCTGGCCTGGATCGTGAGCTTCGCCATGTTCAAGCGCCGCGTGGGCGGGGTGTACTTCGCCATCATCACGCAGGCGGTGGCGCTGATCTGCACGGTGCTCATCATCGGCCAGCAGGGCTACACGGGCGGCGTGAACGGCATGACCGACCTGAAGACCCTTTGGGGATGGGACACACGCACCGACAGCGCCAAGTACATCCTGTACTACGTGTGCGTGGCACTTTTGGTGCTGTCCATCGTGCTGTGCCGCTTCATCCAGACCAGCAAACTGGGCACGCTGCTGCTGGCCATGCGCGACAAGGAAGACCGCGTGCGCTTCTCGGGCTACGACGTGGCCAATTTCAAGGTCTTCACCTTCTGCTTGGCGGCGGCGCTCTCAGGCATCGGCGGTGCGCTGTTCACGCTGCAGGTGGGCTTCATGTCGCCGAGCTTCGTGGGCATCGTGCCGTCCATCGAGATGGTGATCTACGCCGCCGTGGGCGGGCGCATGAGCCTGGTGGGCGCGGTGTACGGCACGCTGCTGGTGAACGCGGGCAAGACGTACTTCTCGGAGAGCTTTCCCGACTTGTGGCTGTTCCTCATGGCGGGGCTGTTCATTGGCGTGACCATGGCCTTCCCGCTGGGGCTGGCCGGCCTGTGGGAAAGCCGCATCGTGCCCTGGTGGAAGGGCCGCCGCGAGGCCTTGCGCCAGGCGGCGGTGCCCGCGCCGCACGCCGCCGCGGCACGCAGCGCCGCGGTGGATACCGAGCCGGCGGCGCACGAGCCCGGCCTGCCCGAAGGCACCCGCCGCCAGAGCGCCTGAGCGCACGCAACCGGAGCACCTCCCATGAGCAACACCGACTTCGCCCTGGCCGTGGAAGACCTGACCGTCTCGTTCGACGGCTTCAAGGCCATCGACACCCTCACGCTGTACGTGGACAGGAACGAGCTGCGCGTGATCATCGGCCCCAACGGCGCGGGCAAGACAACGCTGCTGGACCTGATCTGCGGCAAGACGCGCGCCACCAGCGGCAGCATCAAGTTCAAGAACGAGGAGCTGACGCGCATGGCCGAGCACAAGCGCGTGCGGCTGGGCATCGGCCGCAAGTTCCAGACGCCGTCCATCTACGAGAACCTGTCGGTCTTCCAGAACCTGGAGGTGTCCTATCCCACCGGGCGCACCGTGTTCGGCGCGCTGGCCTTTCGCTGCACCAGCGCGGTGAAGGAGCGGGTGCAGGACGTGGCCGACGACATCGGCCTGGGCGGGCTGCTCGCCACCGAGGCCGGCCTGCTCTCGCACGGCCAGAAGCAATGGCTGGAGATCGGCATGCTGCTGATGCAGGAGCCCGAGCTGCTGATGCTGGACGAGCCCATCGCCGGCATGAGCGCGCGCGAGCGTGAACTCACGGCCGAGCTGCTGCAGCGCATCTGCAGGAACCGCGCGGTGATCGTGATCGAGCACGACATGGAGTTCGTCAAGCGCATCGCGCACAAGGTCACCGTGATGCACCAGGGAAAGATCCTGGCCGAAGGGTCGATGGACAAGGTCCAGAACGACCCCAAGGTGATCGACGTGTACCTCGGCCACTGAGACGCGCCGCTGTCCTTTGCCCACGCCCTGAGTTTTCTGGAGCCTCAATCCATGCTGAAAGTCACAGACCTGCACGTCGCCTATGGGCAGAGCGAAGCGCTGCACGGCATCTCGTTCGAAGGCCGCGCCAATGAAACCGTGGCCATCATGGGCCGCAACGGCATGGGCAAGACCACGCTGTTCAAGAGCCTGATGGGCGTGATGCCGGTCAAGAGCGGCTGCATCAGCGTGGCCGGCCAGGAGGTGACGCGGGACGAGAGCTTTCGGCGCGTGGCCAAAGGCATCGCCTACGTGCCGCAGGGCCGCATGATCTTTCCCACGCTGACGGTGGAGGAGAACATCCAGACCGGCCTGGAGAACTCGAAGACCCGCCAGATCCCCGAAGAGATCTATGCGCTGTTCCCGGTGCTGTGGGACATGCGCCGGCGCAAGGGCGGCAATCTTTCGGGCGGGCAGCAGCAGCAGCTGGCCATCGCCCGTGCGCTGGTGACCGATCCCAAGGTGCTGCTTCTGGACGAGCCCACCGAGGGCATCCAGCCTTCGATCATCAAGGACATCGCCCGCGCGCTCAACGAGATCCGCAAGCTGCGCCAGATCACCATCGTGGTGAGCGAGCAGGTGCTCTCGTTCGCCATGGACGTGGCCGACCGCCTGTTCGTGATCGAAGGCGGCCGCCTGGTGCATGAAACCGCTCGCGCTGACACCGACCAGCAGCGCATCAAGGCCTACCTGTCCGTGTGAACGGTCACTGCCCGCGACGGATTTCCGTTCCTTCCCTCTCGCCTTCTCTTCCCTTCACTTTCCAGGAGCACGCCATGGCTGAAACCCTCATCCACGTCGATCTGAGCCAATCGCCGACCCAGAACGAGAACATCCACAACCGCTGGCACCCCGACATTCCGATGGCTTGCTGGGTGAACCCGGGCGACGATTTCATTCTGGAAACCTTCGACTGGACCGGCGGCTTCATCAAGAACAACGACAGCGCCGACGACGTGCGCGACATCGACCTGACCACGGTGCACTACCTCTCGGGCCCGGTGGGCGTCAAGGGCGCGGAGCCAGGCGACCTGCTGGTGGTGGACCTGCTCGACATCGGCGCCAAGCAGGACAGCCTGTGGGGCTTCAACGGCTTCTTCTCCAAGAAGAACGGCGGCGGCTTCCTGACCGAGCATTTCCCCGAGGCGCAGAAATCGATCTGGGACTTCAAGGGCATGTTCACCAGCTCGCGCCACATCCCGGGCGTCAACTTCGCCGGCCTGATCCACCCCGGCCTGATCGGGTGCCTGCCCGACAAGAAAATGCTCGACCTCTGGAACGAGCGTGAGCAAAAGCTCATCGACACCGATCCCACCGCCGGCCTGGCCAACCCCCCCTCGGCCGGCACCGCCCACATGGGCCGCCTGACCGGCGAAGCCAAGGCCAAGGCCGCGGCCGAAGGCGCGCGCACCGTGCCGCCGCGCGAGCACGGGGGCAACTGCGACATCAAGGACCTGTCGCGCGGATCGAAGGTGTTCTTCCCGGTCTATGTCGACGGCGCGGGCCTCTCGGTGGGCGACCTGCATTTCAGCCAGGGTGATGGCGAAATCACGTTCTGCGGCGCGATCGAAATGGCCGGCTGGGTGCACATGAAGGTGACGCTGATCAAGGGCGGCATGGCCAAGTACGGCATCAAGAACCCCATCTTCAAGCCCAGCCCGATCGTGCCGACCTACAACGATTATTTGATCTTCGAAGGCATCTCGGTCGACGAGGCGGGCAAGCAGTACTACCTGGACGTGAACGTGGCCTACCGCCAGGCCTGCCTGAACGCGATCGAGTACCTGAAGAAGTTCGGATACAGCGGCGCCCAGGCGTATTCGATCCTGGGAACGGCCCCGGTGCAGGGCCACATCAGCGGCGTGGTCGATGTGCCCAACGCCTGCGCCACGCTGTGGCTGCCGACGCAGATCTTCGAGTTCGACATCAACCCGAACGCCAGCGGCCCGGTGAAGATGCTGGACGGCAGCATCGACATGCCGCTGTCGCCCGACCTCGTCTGATTCCCGCCACGACAGGACCCCGCGCCATGCCCACCTACGACTACCAGTGCGCCACGTGTGGCGGTTTCGATGCCTTGCGCAGCCTGGCGCTGCGCAACGAGCCCGCTGCCTGCCCCCGGTGCAGCGCTGAATCCCCCCGCGTCTTCGCCAGCGCTCCCCGGCTGGCCTGCGTGAGCCCGGAGCAGCGCCGTGCGTTCGACACCAACGAGCGGGCGCAGCATGCGCCGCGCTCCTCCCACAACGGAGACGAAGGCAGTTACGGCCGGATGCGCCATCCGGCGGGGTGCGGCTGCTGCGGCTCTGGCAAGCGCAGCGCCACGGTGACGGCGGCGAACGGAGCAAAGGCGTTTCCGTCCAAGCGGCCCTGGATGATCAGCCACTAGGCGATCGGGATTTCGGCGGGCCGTGGGGCACCGCCCTGCGGCAACGCATGGCCTGAGCAACGGGGCCATGGCGCCCCCTAGAAGCACGGCTGCGATGTTGTCTTACCCCTGGGCGGTGCCTGTTGCGACACATTTCGCCCATGGCAAATCGTGTTGCAAGGTGGGTTGAGCCCTGGCGCCTGGCGGTTTGCGGCCGCCGGGCTGGACTGGCGTGGCTGCCGCTTCTCGCGGCACTGGTCGGCTGTGAAGGCCGCCATGATCTGGCTTCCAGCGGATGCCTGCCGCTGCGTGCGCCGGCCCGTGTGGTGCTGCTGCAGGAATCCGGCCTCTACCAGGTGCGTGATGCGCCGACGCTCGTGCTCTCACCGCATCCGCGCGATACGGCGAACGACCGCTTTCACGGCCTGCAGCGGGTCCGCACGCTGCCGCCGGGGACGCCGCTGGAGATCGCGCGGCTGGAACAGGCCTGGGGTTTCGACGTGGGCAAAGGGCGCATCAGCGCGTTCGGCACGTCGCCGCAGGGCGAACCCTTCGAGTACGGTTGGGGTGGTGGCACGCAGATCGGCCGCGCGCCCTGGGAACCGGCCTCCGTTGCGCCACTTCGGGCGGTGCGGTGTGGTGATTGATCCCCCGCAAGACAAAGGAGCACAGATGGCATTTTCTTTTCGCAGCGCTGCATGCATTGCGGTCATGGCCGCAGCGGCCCCGGCTTTCGCCCAGAGCGTGCTGTACACCGCGCGCCCGGCCATCGGGCTGAGCGTGAGCGACAAGATGGCGACCCGCCAACCGCGTGTGGAGTTCACCGTGACCATGCCGGACGGGAAGACGACCACCGCGACCGCCGAGCCCCAAGGGGGCGGCGAGCGGGCTGGCACCGTGCACTATCCCAGCGATTTCGGCAACGCGGGCACCCGCGTGGGCGACTACACCTGGGTGGCGCGCATCGGTGGCAAGGTGGTGCTCGACGGACGCTTCAGCTATCGGCCGACGCCGGAGGGACAGCTGCTGTTCGTTCCCCTGTAGAGGCGGTCCGATCCGGCGGCCAGGATAAAAAAAGCGCCTGCCCGCATCGCAGTGGGCAGGCGCTTCAGGGGCAGGTGGCCGGCCCGTGCGCAAGGGCCGGCGTTTTCGCGCTGGATCAGGCGGTCACGGCAGCCAGCGCCGCGTTCAGCGTGGCGCTGGGGCGCATCACGGCCTCGGTCTTCTTCGGGTCGGGCAGGTAGTACCCGCCGATGTCTGCCGGCTTGCCCTGCACGTCCGCCAGTTCACCGACGATCTTCTGCTCGTTGTCGGCCAGCGTCTTGGCCAGCCCGGCGAACTTGGCGGCCAGGGCCGTGTCCTCGGTCTGCGCGGCCAGTTCCTGGGCCCAGTACAGGGACAGGTAGAACTGGCTGCCGCGGTTGTCCAACTGGCCGGTCTTGGGGCTGGGGTTCTTGTTGTTGTCCAGCAGCTTGCCGGTGGCGGTGTCCAGCGTCCTGGCCAGCAGGGTGGCTTGCTGGTTGCCGGTCTTCAGGCCCAGGTCTTCCAGGCTGACGGCCAGGGCCAGGAACTCGCCCAGCGAATCCCAGCGCAGGTGGTTTTCTTCCACCAGTTGCTGCACGTGCTTGGGTGCCGAGCCGCCGGCACCCGTTTCGTACATGCCGCCGCCGGCCATCAGGGGCACGACGGACAGCATCTTGGCGCTGGTGCCCAGTTCCATGATGGGGAACAGGTCGGTCAGGTAGTCGCGCAGGATGTTGCCGGTGACGCTGATCGTGTCCAGGCCGCGGATCACGCGCTCCAGCGTGTAGCGCATGGCGCGCACCTGGCTCATGATCTGGATGTCCAGGCCGGTCGTGTCGTGGTCCTTCAGGTAGGTTTTCACCTTCTTGATGACTTCGTTCTCATGAGGGCGGTACGGGTCCAGCCAGAACACGGCGGGCATGCCGGAGTTGCGGGCGCGGGTCACGGCCAGCTTCACCCAGTCGCGGATCGGCGCGTCCTTCACCTGGCACATGCGCCAGATGTCGCCTTCTTCCACGTTCTGGCTCAGCAGCACTTCGCCCGTGGCCAGATCGACGATGTTGGCCACGCCGGCTTCAGGCACTTCGAACGTCTTGTCGTGCGAACCGTACTCTTCGGCCTGCTGGGCCATCAGGCCCACGTTGGGCACGGTGCCCATGGTCTTGGGGTCGAAGGCGCCATGCCATTTGCAGAAGTTGATGATCTCCTGGTAGATGCGGGCAAAGGTGCTCTCGGGGATTACCGCCTTGGTGTCCTTCAGGCGGCCGTCGGCGCCCCACATCTTGCCGCCGTTGCGGATCATGGCGGGCATCGAGGCATCGACGATCACGTCGTTGGGCGAGTGGAAGTTGGTGATGCCCTTGGCCGAATCGACCATCGCCAGCTCGGGGCGGTTTTCGTGGCAGGCGTGCAGGTCGCGCTTGATCTCGTCCTGCTTGCTCTGCGGCAGCGTGGCGATCTTGTTGTACAGATCGACCATGCCGTTGTTCACGTTCACGCCCAGCTCTTCGAACAGCTGCGCATGCTTGGCGAAGGCTTCCTTGTAGAAGATGCGCACGGCGTGGCCGAAGACGATCGGGTGCGACACCTTCATCATCGTCGCCTTGACGTGCAGCGAGAACATCACGCCGGTCTTGTGCGCGTCTTCGATCTCTTTTTCATAGAACTCGAGCAGGGCCGTCTTGCTCATGAACATGCTGTCGATGATTTCGCCGTCCTTCAGCGACACCTTGGGCTTGAGCACCGTGGTCTTGCCGCTCTTGCCGACCAGTTCCATCTTCACGTCGCGCGCCTTGTCGAGCGTGATCGACTTTTCACCGTGGTAGAAGTCGCCATGGTGCATGTGCGAGACGTGCGAGCGCGATGCCTGGCTCCACTCGGCCATGCTGTGCGGGTTCTTGCGGGCGTATTCCTTGACGGCCTTGGGTGCGCGGCGGTCGGAGTTGCCTTCGCGCAGAACCGGGTTCACCGCGCTGCCGATGCACTTGTTGTAGCGGGCGCGAATGTCCTTTTCTTCGTCGGTCGTCGGATTTTCGGGGTAGTCGGGAATCGCATAGCCCTTGCCCTGCAGCTCCTTGATGGCGGCCACCAGCTGCGATACCGATGCGCTGATGTTGGGCAGCTTGATGATGTTGGCGTCGGGCGAGAGCGTCAGCTTGCCCAGGGCGGCCAGGTTGTCGGGCACGCGCTGTGCCTCGGTCAGGCGCTCGGGAAACTGGCCCAGGATGCGGCCGGCGACCGAGATGTCGCTGGTCTCCACATGGATGCCCGCTGGGGCCGCGAAGGTCCGCACGATCGGCAGAAAGGCGGCGGTCGCCAGGGCGGGGGCTTCGTCGGTCAGCGTGTAGATGATGGTCGGTTGCGTCGTGCTCATTCGCTTGCGTTCCTTGGGAAGGGGTGACAGATCAGCCTGTGATTTTCGCGCTTTCTGAAGGCAGTCGGCACAGATGCCCCTCAGCGCCGTTCGGGGCGGGTGCCCACGCGCCCGATCATGGGCATGAAAGGGGTGCCCGCTCGACGCGCTGCTGCAGGCTCACGCGCGCGGTGCCGCTACCCGCGTAACCAGCCAGATGCCGCCGCACACCAGCACCAGGGCCACCGCGTTGCGCCATTCGAGCAGGCTTTCTTCCAGGAACCAGGCCGACAGCAAGGTGCCGAACACGGGCACCATGAAGTTGAACGCCGTGATGAGGCTCACCCGGTTGTGCTTGAGCAGCAGGCTCCAGATCGAGATCGCCAGGGACGACAGCACCACCAGATAGGCCAGCAGCGACGACGAGGCCCAGGTCACCTCGCCCAGCGCGCCGCCCGTGGCATAGCCGAGCGCCAGCAGCACCAGGCCGCCGATGGTCAACTGGTAGGCGGTCATCACGATGGGATCCATCCCCTGGGAAATGCGCTTGCCGTAGACGCCGCCCAGCGCCAGCACCAGGGCGGCGATCACCACGAAACCCTCGCCCAGCAGGGCGAACTCGAAGTCGCTCAGCGTCCCGGCCAACCCGGCGCCGAGGTTGACCGCCATGACCCCGGCGAAGCCCACGATGCAGCCCCAGGCCTTGGCATGGCTGATGCGGTCGTTGTGGTACAGGAAATGCGCCAGCAGCACGCTGAAGAAGGTGCCGGTGGCGTTCATGATCGAGGCCTTCACCCCCGTCGTGTTCGCCACGCCGATGTAGAAGAAGATGTACTGCAGCGTGGTCTGCAACAGGCCCAGCAGCGCCAATTGGCCCCAGGCCCGGGCCGGCCAGCCGCCGATCTGCCGGCCGCTGGCGGCCACCCAGGCCAGCAGCGCCAGGCCCGCCAGGGCGAAGCGCCAGCCGGCGAACACGAGTTTGGACGGGGTGTCGCTGCTGTCGATGCCGAACAGGGCGTAGCCATTCTTGATCGCAGGGTACGAACTGCCCCAGAGCAGGCAGCAAAACAACGCCAACAGGAAGACGTTCCTGCGTTGCGCTAAGGGGGAGATGGGGGGCGACATGGCTTCTTTCCAGACGGGGTGGTGCCCCAAAAAGGTGAATTTTGCACAAGTTGTACGACAACTCGGCGTGAAAATATCCTGCCTTGGCGGAATGCGGCCTCGTTTAGCTCTATTTGCGCCTCATTGTCCGATGACTATCCAAAACCGCAGTGACCGTGGACATCCAGCCCTGTGGGCGGCAACTGCCAACAGTCGGTGCCCTGCCCAGGCGATCCTGCGAGGCCGGTGCAGATACGCAAGGAATGCCTCGGCAGTTTCAGGAACCCTCGGGTGCTTTCCAGCCTTGTCGATAATGCGGCGCCATGCGATCGACTTTCGTTCCGCTCCTCCTATCCTGTTGCGCGATGGTGGCCCTGTCCGGCTGCAGCAGCCCGCCTGCGCCCCATGGCGAGGTCAAAGGCGCGTCTGCGAATGGCAGCGAATTGGGGCAGTCCGACGTGAATCGCATGGCGACGCTGGCCATGCGCGAGAACCTGGACAGTCTCTACCGGCTGATGGACAAGCTTTACCGCCGCAACCCTGCCGAATGGCGCAAGACCAGCGCCGTGGGCCGCGAGCAGGCCATGGAGCAGGTCCGCACCACCATCGAGAAGGGCGGGGTCTGGGCGCCCTTGCAGGGGCGGCGCGACATCGCGGCGATGGCCGCGGCCCTGGCGCCCGAATTCGCGGGCGACCGCGTGGCGGCGTTCATCTACGCCACGGCCGACATGCTGATCACCGCGCACGACGGAAAGATCGAGTTCTTCCTGCTCGACAGCCTGGATGCCCAGCACCTGTACAACGCGGCGCGCAACGTGGAGATCGCCGTGTGGATGCTGTCTCAGCGCCGCACCGCGGCGGGCCAGCCGCTGCTGCTGGCCGACGAGATCGGTCCGCAGGGGCGCAACCTGAGCTTCGAGCGCGAGTTCGGCAAGATCGTCGGCCGGCTCGACCTGCTGTCGGCGGTGGCCACCGAAAAGTACCGTCGCGCCGCCATCACCTATGTGCAGGGGTTGGTGGGCGGTTCTTTCCTGCAGTTCTTGCCGGTGCGATGAATCAGAGGGTGGCGGTGGGCGCTGTTTCCGGTGCTGCTCACTTGAACATGTCGGCCGAGAAGCTCTGGCGGAACCATTTCATGGCGTTGACCATGAGGGCGCCCGACGAACGGATGTTTGCCAGAAAGCGGTTGATCTCGTCCTTCAGCCGTGCCTCGTTTTGCCGAAGGCCGATATAGCATGGGCTCTCTTTGAGGAGCGCCACCTGGTGCACACGGGTCCGCAGACCGACATCCTTGATGGATTCCACCAGCACGTTGCCACCCGCGAAGAATTCGAAATGGCCTGCGGCATAGGCGTCCAGCAACGCGGCGCTGCCTTTGAATCCCTGGATTTTCGCGGCTGGCAGGAATGCCCGGACCAGGGATTCCTCGAGGCTGTTTTCCGCCGCTCCGACGACCGGGGCTGGCAGTTTCAGCAATTCGTCGCGGCTCAATTTCTGCTGGCTGAAGACACCGAGGTAGGTCGGGGCGTAGACACTGGAGAAGTCGATGCTTTTCTCGCGCTCGGGCGTCTTGCCCAGGCTGGAGATGATGATGTCGACGCGGTCTTCCAGCAGTGCCGCCAGCCGGTCCCCGCTGGGCACCGGCACCATCTGCGGCGACACGCCCAGGTGCATCGAAAGCATCTTGGCGATGGAAATGTCGAAGCCCACCAACTCGCTGCCCTGCGGAAAGCCGAACGGTGGGAAGTCCTGCGGGACCGCCACGCGCAGGACCCGGGCGGATCGGATGCGTTCCAGCTGATCGCGATGTTCGGCGGCCGCCAGCGGGCCCGACAGGCCCAGGGCCAGAATGGAGCCGCACACCAGGCGGCGTCGTTGCAGAATCTCACCGGCCCATAGGCTGGGCGTTGCACCATCGAAGGGCGATTGCATGGGAGGGCTCCTTCCTGGGAAGCGGCCAAGCACTTTCCATGCCGCTGTCCGGAGAACCCGCTCAGGAGGCGGGGCGCGGTGATGGCCCGGGCGCAGGGCGCGTAAAATCCGGCCGCCCCCGAGGAGCGTTGCAGCGCCTGCCGATCAACCGGCTCAACCAGGCGTCAGGCTCGGGCGGCGATGGCCCCACTGTCCAACGACGCTCGCCTGTTCCCAACTACCGATTGCGCAGGTGAGCCTGATGTCCGCCCCCCTTATCCCGCCTCCCATGAAGCTCTCGGGCCTCGAACCGGTTTCCATCGGCGAGGGTACGCTGTTCGTCAACATCGGCGAGCGTACCAACGTCACCGGCTCCAAGGCCTTCGCCCGCATGATCCTGAACGGCCAGTACGAAGAGGCCCTGGCTGTCGCGCGCCAGCAGGTGGAGAACGGCGCGCAGGTCATCGACATCAACATGGACGAGGCCATGCTCGACAGCAAGGCGGCCATGGTGCGCTTCCTGCAGCTGATCGCCTCCGAGCCCGACATCGCGCGCGTGCCGATCATGGTGGACTCCTCCAAGTGGGACGTGATCGAGGCCGGCCTGCGCTGCATCCAGGGCAAGGGCATCGTCAACTCCATCTCCATGAAAGAGGGCGTGGAGAAGTTCAAGCACGAGGCGCGCCTCGTGAAGCGCTACGGCGCCGCTGCCGTGGTGATGGCCTTCGACGAGGTGGGGCAGGCAGATACCTACGAGCGCAAGATCGAGATCTGCGAGCGGGCCTACCGCGTGCTGGTCGATGAGGTGGGCTTTCCGCCCGAGGACATCATCTTCGACCCCAACATCTTTGCGGTGGCCACCGGCATCGAAGAGCACAACAACTACGCAGTCGATTTCATCGAGGCCGTGCGCTGGATCAAGCAGAACCTGCCGGGCGCCAAGGTCTCGGGCGGCGTGTCGAACGTGAGCTTCAGCTTCCGCGGCAACGACCCGGTGCGCGAGGCCATCCACACCGTGTTCCTGTACCACGCCATCCAGGCCGGCATGGACATGGGCATCGTCAACGCGGGCATGGTCGGCGTGTACGACGACCTGGAACCCACCTTGCGCGATCGCGTGGAAGACGTGGTGCTCAACCGCCGCCCCGATGCCGGCGAACGTCTGGTCGAGGTGGCCGAGACGGCCCGCAGCGGTGCCAAGGACGAAAGCAAGCGGCTCGAATGGCGCGGCACGCCCGAGCACCCGAAGACCGTGGGCGAACGCCTGTCGCACGCGCTGGTGCACGGCATCACCGACTTCATCGTCGAGGACACCGAAGAGGCCTACCAGGCCATCGTCGCCAAGGGCGGGCGGCCGCTGCACGTGATCGAAGGCCCGCTCATGGACGGCATGAACGTGGTGGGCGACCTGTTCGGTGCGGGCAAGATGTTCCTGCCGCAGGTGGTCAAGAGCGCCCGGGTGATGAAGTCCGCCGTGGCCCACCTGATCCCCTACATCGAGGAAGAAAAACGCCAGGACGAACTGGCCGGCCGCGACGTGCGCAGCAAGGGCAAGATCATCATCGCCACCGTGAAGGGCGACGTGCACGACATCGGCAAGAACATCGTCACCGTGGTCCTGCAGTGCAACAACTTCGAGGTGGTGAACATGGGCGTGATGGTGCCGTGCCACGAGATCCTGGCGCGCGCCAAGGTCGAGGGCGCGGACATCGTGGGCCTGTCGGGCCTGATCACGCCCAGCCTGGAAGAGATGCAATACGTGGCCGGCGAAATGCAAAAGGACGAGCACTTTCGCATCAAGAAGATCCCACTGCTCATCGGCGGGGCCACCACCAGCCGCGTGCACACCGCCGTCAAGATCGCGCCGCATTACGAAGGCCCCGTGGTCTATGTGCCCGATGCGTCCCGCAGCGTGAGCGTGGCGCAGAGCCTGCTGGGCGACGGCGTGCAAAGCTATGTCGATGAGCTGAACGCCGACTACGACAAGGTGCGCACCCAGCACGCCAACAAGAAGCAGACGCCCCTGTGGCCGCTGGCGAAGGCCCGCGCCAACCGCACGCCCATCGACTGGTCGGCCTATCGCCCGGCCACGCCGCGGCTGCTGGGGCGGCGCATGTTCAAGAACTTCGACCTCAACGAGCTGGCCCGGTACATCGACTGGGGCCCGTTCTTCCAGACCTGGGACCTGGCCGGCCCGTACCCTGCCATCCTGACCGACGAGGTGGTGGGCGAGCAGGCCACGCGCGTCTTCGCCGACGGCAAGGCCATGCTGCGCCGGCTGGTGGAGGGCCGCTGGCTGAGTGCCAGCGGCGTGCTGGCGCTGTACCCGGCCAACAGCGTGGGCGACGACATCGAGTTCTACACCGACGAATCGCGCACCGAGGTCGCCATGACCTGGTACGGCCTGCGCCAGCAGACCGAAAAGCACGTGATCGACGGCGTGCCGCGCCCCAGCCGGTGCCTGGCCGACTTCGTGGCGCCCAAGGAAAGCGGTGTGGCCGACTACGCGGGCCTCTTTGCCGTCACGGCGGGCCTGGGCGTGGAGAAGAAAGAGCAGGCCTTTGTCGATGCGCTGGACGATTATTCGGCCATCATGCTCAAGAGCCTGGCCGACCGCTTGGCCGAAGCCTTTGCCGAATGCCTGCACCACCGCGTGCGCACCGACCTGTGGGGCTATGCGGCCGGCGAGCAGTTGAGCAACGACGACATGATCGCTGAGAAGTACCAGGGCATCCGCCCCGCGCCCGGCTACCCGGCCTGCCCGGACCACAGCGCCAAGAGCGAACTGTTCCGCGTGCTGCAGTGCGGCGAGATCGGCATGGGCCTCACCGAAAGCCTGGCCATGACGCCCGCCGCCAGCGTGAGTGGTTTCTACATCGGCCATCCCGAGAGCCAGTACTTCAACGTCGGCAAGATCGGCGAAGACCAGGTGCACGACCTGGCCACGCGGCGCGGCATGGACGAAGGCATCCTGCAGCGCCTGCTCGCACCCAACCTCTGACGGGCGGCAGCGTCACGGCGGTGCCCCCGCCGCGTCACGCTGACGTCACTCTGGCGCCACAGTCGGCGGGAAGAATGAAGGACTTCATTCCTTCCCTTCTTCCCACGCCATGACCATCCCTCTGCAGCGCTCGCCGCTGCCCCTGATCGGCCGCCCGTTGCCGGGCGCCAGCGCGCTCTTTCTTGCCCTGCTGCTGGCGGGCTGCGGCGGCAGCGGTGGCTCGGATGCCACCGTTCCCGCCGCGGCGGCCACGTGCGCCAGTCCGGACACGCACTGCGCGCCCAAGCCCTGAACGGGGCAGCCCCCCGGAACCCCGCTCACGGACAAGAAAGACTCCTCCAAATGACCGTCGATTCCTCCAAACGCAATTTCCTCACGACCGCGCTCGGCGTGGGCGCGGCTTCGGCCACGCTGACCGCCTTCCCTCCAGCCATCCGGCGTGCCCTGGCCATCGAGGCGCACAACGCCACCGGCACCATCCAGGACGTGCAGCACGTCGTCCTGCTGATGATGGAGAACCGCTCGTTCGATGGGTACTTCGGCACCTTCAAGGGCGTGCGCGGCTTCGGTGACCGTTTCCCGATCCCGACGCCCAACGGCCGCAACGTTTTCTACCAGACCTACACCAAGACGTCGCCGCCCAGCACCTATGTGCCCTATCGCCTGGACGAAGCCAAGGGCAACGCGCAGCGCGCCGGCAGCACGCCCCACACCTGGCTGGACTCGCAGGCGGCCTGGGACCACGGGCGCATGTCCCAATGGCCCGACGCTAAGCTGCCTCTGTCGATGGGCTACTACGAAACGACGGAGGTGCCGTTCCAGCGCGCGCTGGCCGACGCCTTCACGCTGTGCGACCACTACCACTGCGGCATGCACACCGGCACCATCGCCAACCGGCTTTTCTACTGGACCGGCACCAACGGCCCGAACGGTGTCAGCCCCATCGATGGCTCCAAGGTCCGTGTCGCGGGCCTGAACAACCAGTTCAACGGCGGCAACGACATCGGCGCTTCCACCGACGGCTGGACCTGGACCACCTACGCCGACCGCCTGGAGAAAGCGGGCGTGAAATGGAAGGTCTACCAGAGCCTGATCGACAACTTCGGCTGCAATGAGATGATGGGCTTTCGCCACTGGCGCGCCGAGATCGAGAAGATGCCCGCGGACCGCAAGCCGATCTACGTCGCCAAGACCGACATCACGCAGCCGGTCGATCTGGCCGGGCCGTTCTACAACGCCAGGATCGACGATCCGCTGAGCCCGTTGGCCAAGGGCTTCGGCAACACCATGCCGCAGGGCTTTCTGGAGACTTTCCGCGAGGACATCCGCCAGGGCACGCTGCCGGCGGTGTCGTGGATCATTCCGCCTTCGGTCTACAGCGAGCACCCCGGGCCATCGAGCCCCGCACAGGGCGGCTGGTACGTGCAGGAGGTGCTGGACGCGCTCACGGCCAACCCCGAGGTCTGGAGCAAGACCGTGCTGCTGATCAACTACGACGAGAACGACGGCTTCTTCGACCACCTGCCTTCGCCCGCCGCACCGTCGCGCAATCCCGATGGCAGCCTGGCCGGTGCCTGCACGCTGCCCGCCGCCGACGTGGCGGTGGAGTACCACGACTTCCAGCCCGCCACGCCGAGCCAGCCGGCGGCCGACGGCAAGCCCTACGGCCCGGGCCCGCGCGTGCCGATGTGGGTGGTGTCGCCCTGGAGCCGGGGCGGCTGGGTCAATTCGCAGGTGTTCGACCACACCTCCACCCTGCTGTTCCTGGAAAAGCGCTTCGGCGTGGCCGAGCCGCAGGTCAGCCCCTACCGCCGCGCGGTCTGCGGCGACCTGACGAGCTGCTTCAACTTCGTCAACCCCAACACCGAAACCCTGCCGACCCTCACGGGCCGCACCAACAAGGTCGCGGTGGACGCGCGGGTGGCTGCGCAGGCCGCTGCGGCCAAGCTGCCCCAGCCCACGGCCACGGCCGATGCCGCCCTGCCGGTGCAGGCCGAAGGCGTGCGGCCCTCGCGGGCGCTGCCCTACGAGCTGCACACCACGGCCCAGGCCAGCGCCGGTGCCGGCACGGTCACTTTGCTGTTCGCCCACACCGGTAAAACGGGCACCGCGGCGGCAGTGTTCCACGTGTACGACAAGAACCACCTTGACCGGATTCCGCGGCGCTACGTCGTGGAGGCTGGCAAGGCCCTGAGCGGCGTCTGGAACGCCGCGGCCGATGGCGGGCGGTACGACCTGTGGGTGCTCGGCCCCAACGGCTACCACCGCGAGTTCATTGGCGACCTGCAGCAGCAGGGGGCCACCGGCGGCCCCGAGGTGCAGGTCTGCTACGAGCTGTGCGAGCCGCCGCAGGTGCGGGTCAAGCTCTACAACCGCAGCAGCAGCGCGATGACGTTCTCCGCCGAGGCGCGGGCCTATCGCAGCGACGGTCCCTGGACGCGCAGCGTGGCGCCCGGCGCCGTGGAGGAACTCGCCTGGCCCCTGGGCGACAGCGGCAATTGGTACGACTTCGTGGTGCGCTGCAGTGCCGCACCTGCGTTCCAGCGCCGCTTCGCCGGCCGCATCGAGACCGGCAAGGACTCGGTGTCCGACCCTGCCATGGGCCACGCTGGCTGAGGCTGCAGGCGGACTGGCGAACTGTTCCGACACCTGGCCGCGCGGCCCTGGTGTGCAATGGGCGCCATGTCCCCATCGTTTCTCACGCCATGGATCGAGCGCGCGAAAGCGCTCGCCAGCCCGATCATGCCGCTGGTGCGGGCGGCCAATCTCTGGCTGGATGCGGACGGCCTGCGCATGAGCGCGGCGATGTCGTTCTACGGCCTGCTGAGCCTGGCGCCGGTGCTGCTCCTGCTGGTGGGGGTGCTGGGCTGGTGGATCGACAAGTCCTACCTGGAAAGCACCATGGTCAGCCAGGTGCGCGGCGTCATGGGCGACCGCGTGGCCGAAGTGGTGCAGCTGGCGCTGTCCAGCGCGCGGGCGCCGTCGGAAGGGCGGATCGCTTCCATCGTTGGCTTCGTGCTGCTGCTGTCCGGCGCCACGGGCGTGTTCGTGGAGCTGCAGTCGGCGCTGGAGCGGCTTTGGGCGCGCGATTCGGCCCCGGTGCCGGAGCAGAAGGCGTGGTGGCGCATGGCTTCGCTGCGGGTGCGGGGGCTGGCCTATGTGCTGGCCATCGGTTTCCTGCTGCTGATCTCGTTGGTGGTGTCCACCGTGATCCACGTGGTGGCCACCTGGGCCAGCGCGCGGCTGCCCATGGCCACGGGCCCGCTGCTGCAGCTGGCGAACGAATTGGTCGCCTTCGGCATTGCCGTGCTGCTGTTCGTGGGGCTGATGCGCATCGGCGGCGGCCAGAAGCCGCCGCTCATCTGCCTGGTGTTCGGGGCGGTGGTGGGCGCCATCCTCTTCACCGTGGGCAAGCAGCTGCTGGCGCTGTACCTGGCCACCGCGGCGGTGGTGTCGGCATATGGCGCTGCCGGCTCGCTGGTGGTGGTGCTGATGTGGATCTACTTTTCGTCGGCCGTGCTGCTGTTCTCGGCCAGTTGTGCGCGGGCCTTCCAGGAGGTGCGGGAGGAAAACCTGGAGGGGCCGCCGGCCCGGCATCGCTGAGGCGGCCGAGAGGCACTCGCAAGTCTGGGCCGCCGTGTCAGGCCCGTGGCGGGGCCGCCTCCAGGTGCGTGCCCAGTTGCAGATAGCGTGCGAGCCGCAGGGCGTTCTCGGGCGCGTGGATCTTCATGGTGTTGTCGAAGAAGCAGAACACGTCGCGTTCGGTCCGACGCGGTGCCGTGTCCGGTGGCGCGGCCGTCTCCAGCCCCTTCGGTGCCTGGCCGTTGGCCCAGGCGCGGATGCGTTCGCCCCACTGCGCGATCTGCGCGTCGCTGTAGCCGCTGGCATAGAGCTGCTGAGCACCGTGCAGCCGCAGGTAAAGGAAGTCCGCCGTCACATCGCCCAGTTCGGGCCATCGCCCGCCGGTATCGGCCACCACCAGGGCCACGCGGTGGCGCCGCAGCAGGTCGATGCACTCCGGCGTGCGGTAGCTGGCGTGCCGCACTTCCAGGGCATGGCGCAGGCGCCAGGGGCGGGACGGCTGGAGTAGCTCGCGGCCGTGCATGCGGTCCTCCCGCGCCTGCGCGAGCGTGGCGGCAGCGTCGGTATCGTGCGGCAGCAGGGCGAGAAAGTCCTCCAGCAGCGCCGCATCGAATGGCAGGCTCGGCGGCAATTGCCACAGGATGGGTCCGAGCTTGGCGCCCAGCGCGAACAACCCCGACGCCATGAAGTTGGCCACCGCCGCCCGCGCCTCGCGCAGCCGCAGGATGTGGGTGATGTAGCGCGGCGCCTTGACGGTGAACACAAAGCCCTCGGGCGTGTCCGCCGCCCACCGGGCGTAGCTGGACGGGCGCTGCAACGCGTAGAACGAGCCGTTCAGCTCGATCGCGGGGAACTGGTGCGATGCGAAAGCCAGTTCCTTCGCCTGGACCAGATCTTCTGGATAGAACGCGCCCCGCCAGGGCGCATAGCGCCAGCCGGACACCCCGATGCGGATCTGTGCAGCCATCTGCGTGCCCCCTCCTTTACGCACGCCGGGTGGCATGCGTGGCGCCAGTGTGGTGTGTGGCCGACATTCCCGCCACCGCCCGTCGGCGCGCCTGGTGGTAGGCGCATTCGCACAATCGGGTTGGGCAAACAGCTACTTACTTCGTTTACAGAACGCCCTGCTGTGTGAAGCGGACCCGCGTGTACCCTGCCTTCGAAACACCTGAAAAAGGAGAACACCATGGGTCTCATCGTCCGAAACAATCCCTCCCTCGCGCCGGCGCTCGGCGCCTCCGCAGCTCCCGTCGGGGGCGCATCCGTCAAATGGCTGTGGGCGGCCGTGGGTGCGCTGGGCGTGAGCGTGCTGGCATTGGGCGCCACCCTGGTCATGCAGCAGCGCGGCGGCAGCGCCCCCGCCGAATCCGCCGCGCAGGTCGCGCAACTGGCCCCCGGTGCCACGCGCACGCCTGAAGCCGAAGTCATCAATGAACGGGCGGGCGCCCAGCCCGCACGGCAACCGCAGCCCCTGGCCCAGAACATCGTGAACCGGGCCCCGGCCTCGCCGCAGTACGGCAGCGGGTCGGGCGGTGGGTACGACGCTTCCGCGGACGCCGGCCGGCCGGTGGCCATGCCGGCCCAGGCGCCGGTGTGCAGCACCTGCGGCCGAATCGAGTCGGTGCAGACGGTGCAGCAGGCCGCTCCCGCGTCCGGCGTGGGCGCCGTGGCGGGTGGGGTGCTGGGGGCCGTCGTGGGCAACCAGGTGGGCAAGGGCTCGGGCCGCGCGGCGGCCACCGTGCTGGGCGCGGTGGGCGGCGGCTACCTGGGCCACACGGTGGAGCAGCGCACCCGCACCACCACGGCCTACCAGATGCGCGTGCGCATGGATGACGGCTCGGTGCGCACCTTCACGCGCTCGCAGCCGGTGGCCGAGGGCACGCCGGTGCGCGTGGAGGGCCGCAGCTTCCGCGTGGACAACCGGCCGCAGGGCCAGGCCGGCTACACGCAGGGCGCGCAGTCGATGCGCGTGGCCAACAACGGCTACTGATCAGCGGGGCCTGCGCAGGCCCCTTGCCCTCATTCACTGTCCCACGGGCGGCCTTGGCCGCCCGTTGCCGTTGGGGGCGGCGGTTCCGGGGCCGCCGGCCACCGGGGCGGTATCCCGTGTTTTGTGCTTCCAGCGCAATCAGTACTAGGGCATGTTGCTATTAATTTAATAGCAATTGAGGGGATGGACTTGTCGACGGACCGGTGCTGCGTGAGGCCGGTGCCTCGGGGGTAGGGCCGGCCTCTGCCATCCCGGGCCCACCCGCGCCCGGCGCGTCACTTCATTTCTCGACGAACGCGCGTTCGATCACGAAGTCGCCGGGCTTCGTGGTGTTGCCTTCCTCGAAGTCGCGGTGCTCCAGAATGGCCTTGAGCGATGCCAGCATCTCGGGGCTGCCGCACAGCATGACGCGGTCCACCAGCGGGTCCAGCGGGGGCACGCCCAGGTCGGTGAAGAGCTTGCCGCTTTCGATCAGGTCGTTGATGCGGCCCTGGTTGCGGAACGGCTCGCGGGTCACCGTGGGGTAGTACTTGAGCTGCTTGGACACCGTCTCGCCCAGGAACTCGTGCTGCGGCAGCGTTTCGGTGATGAAGTCGTGGTAGGCCAGTTCCTTGACCTGGCGCACGCCGTGCACCAGCACCACTTCCTCGAACTTCTCATAGGTCTCGGGGTCGCGGATCACCGACAGGAAGGGCGCGAGGCCCGTGCCCGTGGAGATCAAATACAGGCGCTTGGCGGGCAGCAGGTAGTCGATGAGCAGCGTGCCCGTGGGCTTTCTGCCCACCACGATGGAGTCGCCCACCTGGATGTTCTGCAGGCGCGAGGTCAGCGGGCCGTCCGGCACCTTGATCGACAGGAACTCCAGGTGCTCTTCGTAGTTGGCGCTGGCGATGCTGTAGGCCCGCAGCAGCGGCTTGTCGTTCACCTTGAGGCCGATCATGGTGAAGTGGCCGTTGGAGAACCGCAGCGCCGGGTCGCGCGTGGTGGTGAAGGAAAACAGGCGGTCTGTCCAGTGGTGGACGGAAAGGACTCGTTCTTCGTTGAATGCGCTCATGGAAATGGTGCAGATTGGGTGTGAGACGAAAGAAGCCTTCAGGGGCAGGGCCGGTGGCGGATGGGCGCATTGCGCGACCTGGGCTGCCCCCTGCCATGCGGGCAAACCCGCACATTGTCGGGCAAACCGGCCCCGCGGCCTTATGGCATCTGCGCATGTGCTTATGCCAGCCGGGCCCGGTGGGGGCCGGCTGGCGCCGGAGCGCTCCCGCAATCGGCGGTGCCGGGCGCTTCAGGCGCCGTCGGCCGGGTCCACCGCGTAGCCGCGCAAGAACACGTCAATGGCCCGCCCGATGGCTTGGCGCATCTTCACCTTGGACAGGTTGTCCTCCAGGCCGAAGAGGCGCGGCGTGGCCGTCTCCGACTCCATCAGGGCCATGAAGTGGCGCGCCGCGGTCAGCGGATCGGCCTGCCGCAGCAGGCCTTTGCGCATCTGGGCTTCCAGGAACGAACCCAGGGCCTGAATGCCCTTGTGGGGGCCCAGTTCGAAGAAGCGTTTGCCGATGTCGCTGCGGCCCGATTCGGCGACGAAGGCGCGCTTGGCCTGGATGGCCGGCTCGCTGCAGATCACGGCCAGCATCTTCTCGGCGAAGGTCTTCAGCGCGGTTTCCAGCTCGCTCTCGTCCTGCTCGAGCGCGAGAAAGAACAATTCGATGTGCTGCTTGGCCGCGCCGATGGCGACCTCCAGGAACAGCTCTTCCTTGGAGCTGAAATACCCGTACAGCGTGGATTTGGAGCCCCCGACCCGGGCGGCGATCTCCGCCATTGACGCCCCCTCGAACCCCGATTCCGAAAAAACCTGGGAGGCAATTTCCACGATCGCGTCCCGCTTGGCTTCCGTCTTGACGCGCATCTACCGACTTCCGTTTTCTGTATTCATGCGTCCGAGTATTGATGGGAGAAGAATCGAAGTCAAATTTATTTTACCGTACAGTACGGTTTGTATATCATCGGCGCATTGTTCTTTGGAGATTGCCCATGCGACCCGTTCATCGCCCCTTGCTCACGCTGTCGGCCGCAGCTGCCATGGCCTGTCTGCTCGCCGCCTGCGGCAAGCCCCCGGGCGGCCCGCCGGCACCGCAGGGCACGCCCATCGTCGGTGTGATGACCGTGCAGCCGCAGCCTGTGGCGCTGAGCACCGAACTGCCCGGCCGCACCGTGCCCTACCTGGTCGCTGACGTGCGGCCCCAGGTGGGCGGCATCGTGAAGGCGCGCAAGTTCCGCGAGGGCAGCGATGTGAAGGCCGGCGAGGCGCTCTACCAGATCGACCCCGCCACCTACCAGGCCACCTACGACAGCAACGTGGCCGCCCTGGCCAAGGCCCAGGCCAGCCTCAAGACCACCCGGCTCAAGGCCGACCGCTACAAGGAGCTGGTGGCCATCCAGGCCGTGAGCCAGCAGGATTACGACGACGCGGCCGCATCGCTGGGCCAGGGCGAGGCCGACGTGGCATCGGCCCGGGCGAACGTGGAAACGAGCCGCATCAACCTGGCCTATGCGCGGGTCGATGCGCCCATCTCGGGCCGCATCGGCAAGTCGAGCGTCACGCCGGGCGCGCTGGTCACCGCCAGCCAGGCCACGGCGCTGGCGACCATCCAGCAACTGGACCCGATCTACGTGGACGTGACGCAGCCCAGCGCCGCGCTGCTGCGCCTCAAGCAGGCCCTGGCCCGCGGCGATCTGCAAAAGGCGGGTGCCAATGCCGCCAAGGTGCGGCTGATGCTGGAAGACGGCAGCGCCTACCCCTTGGAAGGCAAGCTGGAGTTCTCGGACGTCACCGTGGACCAGAGCACCGGCGCGATCACGCTGCGCGCCGTGTTCCCCAACCCGCGGGCCGATCTGCTGCCCGGCATGTACGTGCGCGCCGTGCTGCAGGAAGGCGTGAAGGAGCAGGGCCTGCTCGTGCCGCAGCAGGCCGTCACGCGCGACAGCACCGGCAAGCCCATGGCCTACGTGGTCGGCGCCGACAGCAAGCTGCAGCGGCGGGCCCTGGAGACCGAGCGCACGGTGGGCGACCAGTGGCTGGTGCGCACCGGGCTGCAGGCCGGAGACCGGCTCGTGGTGGACGGGCAGCAGCGGGCCGCGCCCGGCGCCCTGGTGAAGGCGATGCCCTGGACACCCAAGGCCGCGGCCGCGCCCGTGGCACAGGCCACCGCCCCCGAGGGTGCCGCCAACCCCGCGAACTGACGCGCGCGAAAGAACCCCATGGCACGCTTTTTCATCGACCGCCCCATCTTCGCGTGGGTCCTGGCCATCATCGTGATGCTGGCCGGCGCCCTGTCGATCTTCACCCTGCCGATCGCGCAGTACCCCAGCATCGCGCCGCCCGCCGTGGCGATCACGGCCAACTACCCCGGCGCCTCCGCCAAGACGCTGGAGGACACCGTCACCCAGGTCATCGAGCAGAAGATGAAGGGGCTGGACCGGCTCAGCTACATGGCCTCGACCAGCGAGTCGTCCGGCCAGGTCACCATCACGCTCACGTTCGACAACGGCACCGACCCCGATACCGCCCAGGTGCAGGTGCAGAACAAGCTGTCGCTGGCCACGCCGCTGCTGCCGCAAGAGGTGCAGCAGCAGGGCGTCACGGTCACCAAGTCGGCCACCAACTTCCTGAACGTGCTGGCCTTCACCTCCGAAGACGGCAGCATGAACGGCTCCGACCTGTCGGACTACGTGGCCGCCAACGTGCAGGACGCGATCAGCCGCGTGGAAGGCGTGGGCGACACCACCCTGTTCGGCTCGCAGTACGCCATGCGGGTCTGGCTCGATCCGGACAAGCTGGCCAACTTCGGTCTCACGCCGCTCGACGTGAAGACCGCCATCCAGGCGCAGAACGCGCAGGTCTCGGCCGGCCAGCTGGGTGCGCTGCCAGCGGCCGGCAACCAGCAGATCAACGCCACCATCACCGCGCAGACGCGCATGAAGACGGCGCCGGAGTTCGAGGAGATCCTGCTGCGCACCCTGACCAACGGCTCGCAGGTGCGGCTGCGCGATGTGGCGCGCATCGAACTGGGCAGCGAAAACTACAGCACCGTCGGCCGCTACAACGGCAAGCCGGCCGCCGGCCTGGCGATCAAGCTGGCTACCGGCGCCAATGCCCTCGACACGGTCCGCGCGATTGACGCGCGGGTGGACGAACTGCAGAAGTTCTTTCCTCCGGGCATGAAGGTGCAAAAGCCCTACGACACCACGCCGTTCGTGCGCATCTCCATTGAGGAGGTGGTGCGGACCCTGGTCGAGGCCGTGGTGCTGGTGTTCCTGGTGATGTACCTGTTCCTGCAGAACTTCCGCGCCACGCTGATCCCCACCATTGCGGTGCCCGTGGTGCTGCTGGGCACCTTCGGCGTGCTCGCGGCGTTCGGCTTCACGATCAACACGCTGACCATGTTCGCGATGGTGCTGGCCATCGGGCTGCTGGTGGACGATGCCATCGTGGTCGTGGAGAACGTCGAGCGGGTGATGACCGAGGAGGGACTGTCGCCCAAAGAGGCCACGCGCAAGTCGATGGGCCAGATCACCGGAGCGCTCGTCGGCGTGGCCCTGGTTCTGGCCGCGGTGTTCGTGCCCATGGCGTTCTTCAGCGGCTCGACCGGGGTGATCTACCGCCAGTTCTCCATCACCATCGTCTCGGCGATGACGCTCTCGGTGCTGGTGGCGATGGTGCTGACGCCCGCCCTGTGCGCCACGCTCCTCAAGCCGGTGCCCAAGGGCCACGCCATGGCGACGACCGGCTTCTTCGGTGCGTTCAACCGCGCCTTCGATCGCGGCAACCGCGGCTACCAGGGCATCGTGCGGCACATGCTGGGCAAGGGCTGGCGCTACATGGCGCTGTATGCGGTGCTGCTGGCGGCGGTGGTGTTCGGCTTCATGAAGCTGCCCGTGGGCTTTCTGCCCGACGAGGACCAGGGCACGATGTTCGTGCTGGTGCAGCTGCCACCCGGTGCCGCCAACGCGCGCACCGAAGAGGTCATCCACCAGGTGGAGAAGCACTTCCTGGAGGACCAGAAGGATGCGGTGGCAGGCGTGTTCTCGGTGTCCGGCTTCAGCTTCGCCGGCAGCGGCCAGAACACGGGGTTCGCCTTCGTCAAGCTCAAGCCCTGGGACGAGCGCAAGGGCGAGGCGCTGAGCGTGTCGGGCGTTTCGCAAAAGGCCGGCGCGTTCTTCGCGACGATCCGCGATGCGCAGGTGTTCGCCTTCGCGCCGCCTGCCGTGTCCGAACTGGGCAACGCCACCGGGTTCGACCTGATGCTGCAGGACCGTGCCAACCTGGGCCATACCGCGCTGATGCAGGCGCGCAACCAGTTGCTGGGCGAGCTGTCCAAGGACCCGCGCCTGGTGGCGGTGCGCCCCAACGGACTGGAGGACACGCCGGAGTTCCGCCTGGAGATCGATCCGCACAAGGCGGGGGCGCTGGGGCTGTCGATGGCCGACATCAACAACACGTTCTCGGCCGCCTGGGGCAGCAGCTATGTCAACGATTTCATCGACAAGGGGCGCGTGAAGAAGGTGATGCTGCAGGCCGACGCACCGTTTCGCATGCTGCCCGAGGACATCGACCGCTGGTACGTGCGCAACAGCGCCGGCACGATGGTGCCCTTCACCTCGTTCGCCAAGGCCAGCTGGACATCGGGTTCGCCGCGGCTGGAGCGCTACAACGGCGTGCCCTCCATGGAAATCCTGGGCATGGCGATGCCGGGCGCGGCATCGAGCGGCGAGGCGCTGGCGATCGTCGAGGCGGCGGTGGCCAAGCTGCCGCCCGGCATCGGCTTCGAGTGGACCGGGCTGTCGCGCCAGGAGAAGGCCTCGACCGGCCAGACCGGCCTGCTCTATGCGCTGTCGATCCTGATCGTGTTCCTGTGCCTGGCGGCGCTCTATGAAAGCTGGGCGATCCCGTTCTCGGTGATCCTCGTGGTGCCGCTGGGCGTGTTCGGCGCGCTGCTCGGGGCCATGCTGACCTGGAAGATGAACGACGTGTACTTCCAGGTGGGCCTGCTCACCACCATCGGGCTGGCCTCCAAGAACGCCATCCTGATCGTGGAGTTCGCCAAAGAGCTGTACGAGGGCGGCAAAGGCCTGGTCGAGTCGGCCATGGAGGCCGTGCGCATGCGCCTTCGCCCCATCCTGATGACATCGCTGGCGTTCATCCTGGGGGTACTGCCGCTGGTGCTGGGCAGTGGCGCCGGGGCGGGCGCGCAGCATGCGCTGGGCACGGCCGTGATCGGCGGCATGCTGTCCGGAACCGTCCTCGCGATCTTCTTCGTGCCGCTGTTCTTCGTGCTGATCGTGGGTCTGTTCCGGCGCAAGCCGGCCGCCCCGAACGCCCAGGCCGCGCACGGTGCGCTGCCACACCCTGCTTCGGAAGGTGCCTGACATGTCCCGCTTCCTCTTCGCTCCCCTGGCCCTGGCCGCGGCATCCCTGGCTGGCTGCAGCCTGATGCCGGCCTACGTGCAGCCCGCCGCGCCCGTGGCCGCCACCTTCGCCGGCGATGCCGGCACGCCCGCCGCGGTGCCGGTGGCCGACATCGGCTGGCGCGACGTGTTCACCGACCCCTCGCTGCAGCGGGTGATCGAGATGGCCATCGCCAACAACCGCGACCTGCGCGTGGCGGCGCTCAACATCGAGCGGGCGCGTGCGCAGTACCGCGTGCAGGACGCGGCGCTGTTCCCGACCGTCAACGCCAGCGGCGGCGGCAGCGGCAGCCGCACGCCGGCAGACCTGTCCGGCGCGGGCCGGCCCGTGGTGGCCCACAGCTACAGCGCCACCGTGGGCTTCAGCGCCTACGAGCTGGACCTGTTCGGCCGCGTGCGCAGCCTGAATGCGCAGGCGCTGGAGCAGTTCTTCGCCACGGCGGAGGCCCGCCGCAGCACGCACATCAGCCTGGTGTCCGAAGTGGCGTCGGCCTACCTCACGCTGGCGGCCGACCAGGACCGGCTGCGCCTGGCGCAGGACACGCTCGCCAACCAGAGCAATGCCTTCGCCCTCAACCAGCGCAGCTTCGACCTGGGCGTGGCCTCGGCCCTCACGCTGCGGCAGGCGCAGACCAGCGTGGATTCGGCCCGGGTGGATGTGGAGCGCTACACCGCTCAGGTGGCCCAGGACCGCAATGCCCTGGTGCTGCTGGTGGGCGCCGAGGTGCCGCCCGAGTGGCTGCCGCAGGCCCTGCCCAGCGATGCCAGCGCGGCATCGAACCCGCTGGCCCAGGTTCCGCCGGGGCTGCCGTCGGACCTGCTGCAGCGCCGCCCGGACATCCTGCAGGCCGAGCGCACCTTGCGGGCCGCCAACGCCAGCATCGGTGCGGCCCGCGCCGCCTTCTACCCGCGCATCAGCCTGACGGCGTCGGCCGGTACCTCCAGCGCGGACCTGTCGGGCTTGTTCAAGGGCGGCTCGGGCAGCTGGACCTTCGCGCCGCAGGTCTCGCTGCCGATCTTCGACGGCGGCGCCAACCAGGCCAATCTGGACATCGCCCGGACCGACCGCGACATCGACGTGGCCCAGTACGAGAAGGCGATCCAGACCGCGTTCCGAGAGGTGTCCGATGCGCTGGCCCAGCGCAGCACGCTGGGCCGCCAGCTGGAGGCACAGCAGTCGCTGGTGGACACCACGGCCGACAGCTACCGCCTGTCGGATGCGCGTTTCAAGCGCGGGGTGGACAGCTACCTGACCGTGCTGGACTCGCAGCGCTCGCTCTACACCGCGCAGCAGAACCTGATCGGCACGCGGCTGTCGCGCTACACCAACCTCGTCACGCTCTACAAGACGCTCGGCGGCGGGTGGGTGGAGTCGACCGGAACACCGGTGGCCGCCGTCGGCACCGCGAAACCCTGATGCCCGCCGGGCACCTGACGGGGCCTGAGCGCCTGCCACCGTGGCCAAGCACACCAAGACCGAAGCGGAGCTGACGCGGGCGCGCATCGTCAGCGCGGCGTTGCAGGCCTTCGCCCGGCATGGGGTGCAAGGCGCCGGGCTGGGCGAGGTAGCGCGGCAGGCGGGGGTGTCCCGCGGCGCGATCTACTGGCACTTCGCGGACAAGACCGCGCTGCTGCAGGAGCTGCTCGGCCGCCTGCGGTGGCCGCTGGACATCGGTGCCCGCCTCGATGCCTACCAGAGCGCGGCGCAGCCCCTGTCGCTCCTGCACCGCTGCCTGGCCCACCAGATCGGCGAGTGCCGTGAAGACCCGGTGCAATGGCCGCTGGTGCAATGGGTGCTGCGCGAAGCCGGTGAGGCAGTGGGGTGGGAGGGCCTGCGACCGCGCGCGGCGGTGGCCCAGGCGGCGGCCGTTCGCCACCTGGAGTCCGCGCTGGCCGTGGCGGCGCGCCGGGGCCACTTGCGCGAGGGCCTGGAGCCGGCCCTGGCGGCGCGCTGCCTGCATGCGGTCGGGCGCAGCGTGCTGGCCGAGCCGGTGGAGGAGACCGATCCGGCCGGATACCGGCGGCATGTGGACGCCTGCCTTGGGTTTCTGATGGACGGCATGGCGCCGGGCAGGCCGCGCGCTGCCCTCGCCCCCAGCCCCTGACGCGGGCTCAGGCAAACGCATCGATGCGCGCCACGTGCGCCTCGATCACCTGCGCCATCCAGTCCATCACCACGCGCACGCGGCGGGGCAGGTGGCGGCGGTGGGCGTAGAGCAGGGTCAAGGCCATCGGCGGGGCCGGGTGGTCGGGCAGCACCTGCACCAGCGTGCCGCGCTCCAGGTGCGCATGCACCCCGATCAGCGGCGCCTGCACGATGCCCAGCCCCGCCAGGCAGGCGGCCTGGTACGCCTCGGCCCCGTTGACGGTGATGGGGCCGGCCATCGGCTGGCGCACGGTTTCGCCCTCGCGCAGGTACTCGAACCCGCCGGACCTCGCACCCAGCGTGGTCACGTAGTGGATCAGGTGGTGGTGCGCCAGGTCCTGCACGGACTGCGGCTGCCCGGCCCGCGCCACATAGCCCGGGCTGGCGCAATTGACCATGCGCAACTGCCCGAGCGGCCGCGCCACCAGGCCCGGCTCCGACACCGTGCCCACGCGCACCACGCAATCGAAGCCCTCGCGAACCAGGTCCACGCGGCGGTCGGTGCTGCTGAGCTCGATCTCCAGGCGCGGGTGGCGCTGCAGCAGCTCGGGCAGCTGCGGCAGGACCACGCGGCGCGCGATGCCGGTGGACATGTCGATGCGCACCCGCCCCCGCAGCGCTTCGCCCCCGGGCTGCTGGAACATGGACTGCAGCTCGTCCACATCGGCCAGCAGGTCTTTGCAGCGCTCGTAGTAGGCCTGGCCGTCCTGCGTGAGTTGCACCCGCCGCGTGGTCCGGTGCAGCAACCGGGTGCCGAGCTGGCTTTCGAGCTGCTGAACCGCCACCGACGCCGCGGCTTTCGGGATGCCGAGCGCATCGGCGGCCTGGGTGAAGCTGGACAGCTCCGAAACGCGGACGAACACCAGCATGCGGTCGAGGGGGTTCATTGTCTTTCTGGGGTGAACAAACTGATCAATTTTTGCCGATTTATGAAAGGGTGCCTGCTCAATAGACTGCCAAGCACGCTGTTTTCATGTCCACTGAAAGGCCTGCCATGACCGCTTCTCTCCCCTCCCCATCCTCCACCGCGTCCTCGCCGGAAGCCGGCGCGCCCATCGCCTTGGTCACCGGCGGCAGCCGCGGCCTGGGCCGCAATGCCGCGCTGCACATCGCCCGGCAGGGCATCGACGTGATCCTGACCTACCGCAGCCAGGCGGCCGAAGCCCAGGCCACCGTGGCCGAGATCGAACGCCTGGGCCGGCGCGCCGTGGCCCTGCCGCTCGACGTCTCGCAGAGCGCCGGCTTCGCCACGTTCGCGGCCCAGGTGCGCGAGGTGTTGTCCAGCCGCTGGCAGCGCGAGCGCTTCGACTTCCTGGTGAACAACGCGGGCATCGGCATCCATGCCGGCTTCATGGAGACGACCGAGGCGCAGTTCGACCAGCTCGTCGACATCCATTTCAAGGGCGTGTTCTTCCTCACGCAAAAGCTGTTGCCGCTCATGAACGACGGGGGGCGCATCGTCAACGTGTCCACCGGCTTGGCCCGCTTCGCGCTGCCGGGGTTCGCGGCCTATGCGGCCATGAAGGGCGCCGTGGAAGTGCTGACCCGCTATCTGGCCAAGGAACTCGGCCCGCGCGGCATCGCCGTGAACGTGGTCGCCCCGGGTGCCATCGAGACGGACTTCGGCGGCGGTGCGGTGCGCGACAACGCGCAGATGAACGCGTTCATCGCGTCCCAGACCGCGCTGGGCCGGGTCGGCCAGCCGGACGACATCGGCGGCGTGATCGCCTCGCTGCTGCTGCCCGGCAGCCGCTGGGTCAACGCGCAGCGCATCGAGGCGTCCGGCGGCATGTTCCTGTAACCCTCAGGTCACGCCGCGCTGCGGTGCAGCACCCGCCGGTACTGCACGGCCTCGGCCACGTGCGCCGGTGCGATGGCCGCGCTGCCCGCCAGGTCCGCGATCGTGCGGGCCACCTTCAGCGCGCGGTGCGTGCTGCGGGCCGACCAGGCCAGCCGGGTCGCGGCGGCCTGCAGAAAGCGCGCGGCTGCATCGTCCAGCGCCAGGTGGGTGTCGATCTGCTGGCCCTGCAGTGCCTGGTTGGGCAGGCCCTGGCGGTCGATGGCCCGCTGGCGGGCCTGCACCACGCGCTCGCGCACCGCCGCCGTGGCCTCACCGGGCGGGGCCAGCAGCAGCTCGCCCGGGGGCAGCGCGGGCACTTCCACATGCAGATCGATGCGGTCCAGCAGCGGGCCGCTGAGCTTGCCCTGGTAGCGTGCCACCTGGTCGGGCGTGCAGCGGCATGTGCGCTGGCCGGAGCCGAGAAAACCGCAAGGGCAGGGATTCATCGCGGCCACCAACTGGAAGCGGGCAGGGTATTCGGCCCGCTGTGCCGCACGGGCGATGGTGATGCGGCCCGTCTCCAGCGGTTCGCGCAGGGCTTCCAGCGCGCTGCGGGCGTATTCCGGAAATTCATCGAGAAAAAGGACGCCATGGTGGGCGAGCGAGATTTCGCCGGGCCGTGGGGGTGAGCCGCCGCCGACCAGTGCAATCGCGCTGCAGGTGTGGTGCGGAGCGCTCGTATTTCTGTTGCCCCATCTTTCCGGGCCGAAGCGGCCGGCCAGGCTCGCAATGGCCGCGCTCTCCAGCGCCTCGTCCACCGTCATCGGAGGCAGCAGCCCGGCAAAGCGGTGCGCCAGCATCGATTTGCCCGACCCCGGGGGGCCGACCAGCAGCAGACCGTGGCCGCCCGCAGCGGCGATCTCCAGCGCCCGCTTGGCGGCGGCCTGGCCCTTCACGTCGGCCAGATCCGCCGGCGGCGCTGCCGATTGCAGCGGTGAAGCCTGCAGCCGCACGAACCCCTCGCCGGCCGGCTCGGCGGGCGCATGGGCGGAGACGGGCAGAAAGTGCTGCACCACGTCGAGCAGGTGGCGCGCCCGGTACACCTCGGTGCCGGGCACCAGGGCGGCTTCCTCCGCGCTGCCGGGCGGCAGCACCATGCGCACGGCCACGCCGGCCGAGCGCAGGGCCAGGCTGGTGGCGAGCGCGCCGCGCACGGGGCGCAGCTCGCCGGACAGCGACAGTTCTCCCGCGAACTCGTGGCCTGCCAGGCGCGCGCTGTCGATCTGCCCGCTGGCCGCCAGAATCCCAAGCGCAATCGGCAGATCGAACCGGCCGGAGTCTTTGGGCAGATCGGCCGGCGCAAGATTGACCGTGATTTTCTGGTTGTGCGGAAACTCCAGCCCGGCATTCTGCAGTGCCGAGCGCACGCGTTCCCGCGCCTCCTTCACTTCCACATCCGCCAGACCGACCAGCGTGAAGCTGGGCAATCCGTTGGCCAGATGCACTTCGACCGTCACGCACGGGGCCTGCAGTCCCAGCAATGCCCGGCTCTGCACCAAAGCAAGACCCATGGTTGATTTTCTCCCTCGTTGGAAAGCCGGCTGTTCGCCAGCGCCTGAATTTCGAAGGGCGAGGATATCGGCAATCGCGACCCTTCCGGCACGGCAGCGGTGGCGAACCGGTGCAGATGGCGCCCAGGCTGGCTGCTCCATGGCGCGGGATCGCTCCATCGGTCGGCCTTCGCGCGCCGCCGTTGCGGTCCTGTTTTGAATGCCTTCGTTTGCCGGGGTTAATCAGGGTCGGCAAAGCCGGGGATTAATTCCATGGAAAGGTCGACCCGAAAAGATAAACGACGGTTTAATAATGTACAACTCCGTACTATATTCGCTTTGAATATTATTTTCACTCGATGGGTTAAATAAAATTTCCTTATGCTGCGAGGGAAAGAAGCATGGCCCCAGGGCCATTGATCGAATCACACGCAAGCAAATGAAACATAAAAACCCCATATTAAAAATGGCAGTGGTTTTTGATCTAGCCTAATACCGTGCTGCACTGCAACATCGAATCAACAACACGGAGGTTTCCATGGACCTGACCACGCGACTCATGCTTCAAAACCGTGCCTGGGCTGACGAAATGACGTCACGCGACCCGGCATTTTTCGAAAACCTGGTGGCCGGCCAGCAGCCGCGCGTCTTCTGGATCGGGTGCGCCGACAGCCGCGTGCCCGCCGAAAGCATCACCAATGCCTTGCCGGGCGAGTTGTTCGTGCACCGCAGCGTGGCGAACCTGGTCCGTCCGGACGATCCCAACATCATGAGCGCGCTGCAATACGCCCTCGACGTGCTCCAGGTGCGGTACGTGATCGTCTGTGGCCATGAAGGGTGCGGCGGCGTCCGGGCCGCGCTGATGCCGGCCGAAAGCGCAGTGCCGGCGCGCGGCGACTACCTGGCCGAGCACCTTCGCCCGCTGCGGGCACTGTACCGCCGCCGTGCGGGCGAGATCGACGGCCAGACCGTCCCCGACCCGGACGATGCCGATGAAGTCGCGGCCCGGGTGGGCCGCTTCGTGGAGCTGAACGTGGCCGATCAGGTGCACACGCTGGCGGCCACGCCCCAGGTGCAGCGCGCCTGGCAGCGGGGGCAGTCCCTGCAGCTGCTGGGCTGGGTCTACGCCTTGCGGGACGGGCGCCTGCGCCAAGTGCTGGACCTCGATGCCAGCAGCATCCAGCTGGCCGCGGCGGCCTGACCCGAAGGAGTGCGCACCATGCAAACCACCCTTCGCAACCCGGACGGCGCGTCGGCCGCCGGTCTTCTGTCCCACTGGCGCAGCGACGTGCCGGCGGGCGTCGTCGTCTTCCTCGTGGCCTTGCCCTTGTGCCTGGGCATCGCATTGGCCAGCGGCGTGCCGCTGATGGCGGGGCTTGTCTCCGGCATCGTGGGCGGGCTGGTCGTGGCCTGGCTGTCGGGCTCCCAGCTCAGCGTGAGCGGGCCGGCGGCCGGCCTGGTCGTGATCGTCGTCGATGCGATCGCCAAGCTGGGGAGCTTCGAGGCGTTCCTCGTGGCCGTGATGGTGGCGGGCGCGCTGCAGTGGCTGTTCGGCCGCCTGCAGGCCGGCGATCTGGGCGCCTGCTTTCCCTCGCCGGTCATCAAGGGCATGCTGGCCGCGATCGGGCTGATCCTCATCCTCAAGCAGCTTCCGGTGGCGTTCGGCTTCGTGTCGGGCGAGCAGGCCATGCGCCTGGTGCCCCGCACGATCGACGGCTTCGACGACCTGGGCCGGCTGGTCGGCGCCGTCACCGGCAGTGCGGTGATCATCGCCGCCGGTGCGCTGGCCATCCTGTTCGCCTGGGACTCCCCCTGGGCCAAGCGCCTGCCGCTGATCGGCCGGCTGCCCGGGCCGCTGCTGGCGGTGCTCTGGGGCATCGGGTACCAGGCCGTGGCCATGGCCACCGAGCCGTCCGTCGCGCTGCCCGACCACCAGCGCGTGGCCCTGCCCGAAGGCGACGGCCTGGCCGCGCTGTGGTCTCAGCTCGCTTCGCCCGACTGGTCGGCGCTGGCGCGGCCGGAGGTCTACACCATCGCCTTCACCCTCGCCGTCGTGGCCAGTCTGGAAACCCTGCTGAGCCTGGAGGCGGCCGACCGGCTCGATCCCCTCAAGCGCGTGGCGCCGCCCAACCGGGAGCTGCAGGCGCAAGGGGTGGGCAACATGCTGGCCGGCCTGCTGGGGGGGCTGCCGATCACGGCGGTGATCGTGCGCACCTCTGCCAACATCCAGTCCGGTGCGCGCACCCGGCTGTCGGCGGTGTTCCATGGCGTGCTGCTGCTGGCGAGCGTGCTGTTCCTGTCGGAGTTCCTGCAGTGGGTCCCACTGGCCGCGCTGGCCGCCGTGCTGCTGCACACCGGCTTCAAACTGGCCAAGCCGGCCATGATCGCGGCGGTCTGGCGCGAGGGCTGGTCGGCGTTCGTGCCGTTCGCGGTGACGGTGGGCGCGATCCTGGCGACCGACCTGCTCATCGGCATCCTCATCGGACTGGCCTGCAGCATGCTCTTCCTGATCCAGGCGAACACGCGCGGCGCGCTGACGATGATCTCCGAGGGCAACGTCCACCTGATCCGGCTCAGCAAGGATGTCTCGTTCTTCAGCAAGGCCACGCTGCGCAACCACCTGAACCGGGTGGAGCCGGGGCATTCGCTGGTCATCGACGGCTGCAACTGCGGCTTCATGGACCGCGACATCCGCGAGGCGCTGGATGATTTCATGGCCCATGCGCAGGAGCGCGGCATCCAGGTCGAACTGCGCTCCATGCCGCAGGCGGCGCCCCCCGCCCCGCCGGACGAGCCTCCGGCGCAGTGGCTCAAGGCCCGTTCAGCGCGCTGACGGCGGGGGCGCTTCCCCCCAAAACGGCGCGATCTGCCCCGGCGGGGCGGCGGGATGCACCAACGCAGTGTGTTCTGCCGCCCTGTCCCCATGGCGGTGCATGGCCGTGCGATCGCGGCGAATCGTGGCCTGGACAGCACTGCAATGGTGCAAAAAGTAACGCGGGCGCATAGCATGTAACCACTTTCGGCATACCTGCCAGGCCGGCGCCCAGGCCCGGACGGCAAAGTGCGAGGGAGATGGCACGGTCCATGCTTGGAGCGTGGACATCCCTAATCAGCCACCCCCGGAGGAACCATGTCCCGTGTATCCATGAAGTCCTTGAGCGTCGCCCTCGTTGCCGCCCTGCCTCTGCTGGCCAGCGCACAACTGACAGGCAACGTCAGCCTGACCACCAACTACAAGTTCCGTGGCCAGGACCAGGACGCCAGCCGGGTCAAGGCCGTCAAGCCCGCCATCCAGGGCGGCTTCGACTACAGCTTCGGCGACAGCGGCTGGTATCTGGGCAACTGGAACTCCAGCGTGGACTGGCTGCCGGGCAATTCCATCGAGATGGATTTCTACGGCGGCTACAAATTCAAGGCCGGCGACGTGGACCTGGACCTGGGCGCGCTGACCTATGCGTACCCCGGCAATTCCGTCGGCAACACCACCGAACTCTACGGCGCGGCCACCTACGGCCCGCTGACGGCGAAGTACTCGCACACCATCTCCAAGGACTACTTCGGCTGGGCTTCCGCCAAGACGACCAGCAACAAGGGCCGCAACACCGGCTACCTGAACCTGGCCTATGCGCAGGAAGTGGCTCCCAAGACGACGCTGAAGGCATCGGTCGGCTTCACGCGCTTCGCCAGCGACATCAAGGACCTGGGCGTGCCCAACTACATGGACTACAGCGTGGGCGGTGCCTATGACTTCGGTTCGGGCCTGTCCCTGTCGGCCGCCGTGGTGGGCGCCAACAAGAAGGCCTTCTTCGGCCCGGTCAACAAGTCGCGCCTGATCGTCGCGCTCACGAAAACCCTGTAAGACAACGGGCGCCGAGGGGTGCCTCCAATGGAGAAAAGCAACATGAAAATGGTGACAGCCATCATCAAACCCTTCAAGCTCGACGAGGTGCGCGAAGCCCTGTCGGATATCGGGGTCCAAGGGATTACGGTGACCGAGGTCAAGGGCTTCGGCCGCCAGAAGGGCCACACGGAGTTGTACCGCGGCGCCGAATACGTGGTGGACTTCCTCCCCAAGGTGAAGATCGAGGCAGCCGTGTCCGACGAGCTGGTGGACCGCGTCATCGAAGCCATCGAGGGGGCCGCGCGCACCGGCAAGATCGGCGACGGCAAAGTCTTCGTGTGCCACCTGGAGCAGGTCGTCCGCATCCGCACCGGCGAGACCGGCAAGGAAGCCCTGTAAGGCCCGGCCCCCCGCGCCTGTCACCAGACACCCAAGAGAAACTGCCATGAAAAAACTGCTTGCTTCCTTCCTGCTGGGGTTGAGCCTGATGGCCTCCGGCACCGCCGTGCTGGCCCAGACGCCCGCGGCATCCGAACCCGCATCGGCCACGGCGCCCGCCGCCGCTCCGGTCGCAGCCCCTGCGCCAGTGGCGGCTGCACCCGCACCGGCGCAAGCCGCCGAGGCCGCAGCACCTGCCGCCGCCCCCACGCCCAAGCTCGATTCGGGCGACACGGCCTGGATGCTGACCTCCACGCTGCTCGTGATCCTCATGACCATCCCGGGCCTGGCCCTGTTCTACGGCGGCCTGGCCCGCTCCAAGAACATGTTGTCGGTGCTGGTGCAGGTGTTCGTGATCTTCTCGCTGATGAGCGTGCTGTGGGCCGTGTACGGCTACACCCTCACGTTCGGCGGCGAAGGCACGTTCTTCGGCGGCTTCGACAAGATCTTCCTGAAGGGCATCGCGCCGGACACGCTCTCGGGCGCGCTGCCGACCATCCCCGAGTACGTGTTCGTGGCCTTCCAGGGCACCTTCGCGGCCATCACCGTGGCGCTGATCGTGGGCTCGTTCGCCGAACGCATCAAGTTCTCCGCCGTGCTGATCTTCAGCGTGCTGTGGTTCACCTTCAGCTATATCCCCATGGCGCACATGGTGTGGGGCGGCGGCCTGCTGGGCAAGGACGGCGCGCTCGACTTCGCCGGCGGCACCGTGGTGCACATCAACGCCGGGATCGCCGGCCTGGTGGGCGCCTACATGGTGGGCAAGCGCATCGGCTTCGGCAAGGAAGCGCTCACGCCCCACAGCCTGACGCTGACGATGGTCGGTGCCTCGCTGCTGTGGGTGGGCTGGTTCGGCTTCAACGCCGGCTCCGCCGGTGCCGCCAACGGCGCTGCGGGCCTGGCCTTCATCAACACCGTTCTGGCCACGGCCGCCGCCACGCTGAGCTGGCTGGCCGGCGAGTCGCTGCACAAGGGCAAGGCCTCCATGCTGGGCGCCGCATCGGGTGCCGTGGCGGGCCTGGTGGCCGTCACGCCGGCCGCCGGTTTCGTCGGTCCCATGGGCTCCATCGTGCTCGGCCTGATCGCCGGCGTGGTCTGCCTCTGGGGCGTGGGTGGCCTCAAGAAGATGCTGGGCGCCGACGATGCGTTCGACGTGTTCGGCGTGCACGGCGTGGGCGGCATCATCGGTGCCATCCTGACCGGTGTGTTCGCATCGCAAGGCCTGGGCGGCACGGGTGGCCTGACCCCCGACACGTTCGCCATGGGTGCACAGGTCTGGATCCAGCTCAAGAGCGTGCTGATCACCATCGTGTGGTCCGGCGTCGTGGCCTTCATCGCCTACAAGATCGCCGACCTGCTGGTGGGCCTGCGCGTGCCGGAAGAAGCCGAGCGCGAAGGCCTGGACATCACTTCGCACGGCGAGACCGCCTACAACCGCTGATCGGCTGAGATCCCTGCCGCGGTGACTGGTGGCATCGCGGCGGTGCGACAACAAGCGAGATATTCCTCCTGGACATTGGGCCCGCCGCAAGGTGGGCCTTTTTTTGGCCCGCGGCCACCGGCCGCGAATAATGGATGGAGCAGACCGGCGCGCCAGCGGTGGCGTGCCCGGCCCCTTCCACCGCCTTCCCAGGAGACCCCCCATGCCCATGGACTGGCGTCCCGCCACTTCCGAGCCCGACCAGTTGGGCGAATCGCCTTTCTGGCACCCCGTCGAATCGCGCCTGTACTGGGTGGACATCGCCGGCCGCGCGCTGTGCCGGGTGCACCCGGCCTCGGGCCGGGCCGAGCGCTGGGCCATGCCGTCCGAGCCCGGCTGCATCGCGCCCGCGCGCACCGCGGGCCAGCCCAGCGGCCTGGTGATCGCCCTGCGCGACACCCTCTACCGCGCCAAGGACTGGGGCGGCCCCCTGGTGCCGGTGGCCCGGCTGCCGATCGATCCGGCCACGGAGCGGGCCAACGATGGCAAGTGCGACGCGCTGGGCCGATTCTGGGTGGGCACGATGCACGAGCCCGCCGCGGGCCCCCGCCAACCGGTCGCCGCGCTGTACTGCGTGGATGGGCGCGGCGACGGGGCTCCCCTTGTGCGCCGGATGCTGGACGGGGTGGCCACGGCCAACGGCCTGGCCTGGTCGCCCGATGGCGGCACGCTGTACTGGGTCGATACCCCCTCGCACACCATCCGGGCCTGGGCGTGCGATGCCTCGGGCGAGCCCGTGGGCGCGCCGCGCGTGCTGCATGCCTTCGCGCCCAAGCCCGATGGCTGGAAGCCCGGCCAGCCGGGCTACGGCGGCCGGCCCGACGGCGCGGCGGTGGATGCCGAAGGCCACTACTGGTGCGCCATGTACGAGGGCGGCCGCGTGCTGCGGCTGTCGCCCGGCGGCGAGATCGTGGCCGACATTCCCGTGCCGGCGCAGTGCCCCACCATGCCCTGCCTGGGCGGCGACGGGCCAGAGGGCGCCACGCTGTTCGTCACCTCGGCCCGCCAGGGGCGCCCGGCCGACGAACTGGCGCGCGAGCCGCATTCGGGCCACCTGCTGGTCGCTGGCGAGCGCCTGCCGGTGGCCGGGCGGCCGGTGAACTGGTACGAAGAGGGACCGCTGCCCGCCGGCCTCGCCTGAGCACTGGGGCGCCGCGCCGGATGGCCTGCAGCCGGGACGGTGGATTCACGCCCGGCGTTCAAAAAATTCACGGCCGGCCGAGCCCCGCTGGCACCCGTTGGCGAAGGGGGGCCGGTACGATCCACGCCATGGACTCCGCCCTCCGCCAGATCATCGACCGCGTGCGCGACAGCGTCCAGCGCCAAGCCCCCGTGTGCATCCGCGGCGGCGGCACCAAGGACTTCCACGGCGGCGCCGTGCTGCAGGGCGAGCGCCTGGACACCACGGCCCTGTCGGGCATCGTGAACCACGAGCCGAGCGAGCTGGTCGCCACCGTGCGCGCCGGCACGCCGCTGGCCGAACTGGAGGCCGCGCTGGCGGCCCACGGCCAGTGCCTGCCCTTCGAGCCGCCGCATTTCGGCCCGGGCGCGACCGTGGGCGGCATGGTGGCCGCCGGCCTGTCGGGGCCCGCGCGCGCCAGCGTGGGCGCGGTGCGCGACTACGTGCTGGGGCTGGAGCTGGTCAACGGCCGGGCCGAGCTGCTGCGCTTCGGCGGCCAGGTGATGAAGAACGTGGCGGGCTACGACGTCTCGCGCCTCATGGTGGGCGCCTGGGGCACGCTGGGCGTGCTCACCGAGGTCAGCCTGAAGGTGCTGCCCGTGCCGCCGGCCGAGGCCACCCTGCGCTTCGATGCCAACCCCGCAGACGCGCTGCGCCGGCTGCAGGCCTGGGGCGGGCAGCCGCTGCCCCTGAACGCCAGCCGCTGGGAAGGCGGTCCCGGGGGCACGGGCACGATGTGGGTGCGGCTGCGCGGGGCCGTGGCCGCCGTGGAGGCCGCCTGCCGCAGCATGGGGGGCGAGCGCCTGGACACCGCTGCCGCGGCGCCCGCCTGGCAGGCCTGCCGCGAGCAGACCCTGCCGTGGTTCGCCGCCCGGGCCGAGCGGCCGGACCTGGCCCTGTGGCGCCTGTCGGTGCCCGCCGCCGCACCGATGCTGGCGCTGCCCGCCGGTGTGGCGCCGCCGCTGATCGAATGGCACGGCGCCCTGCGCTGGGTGCAGGCCCCGCCGGAAGCGGGCGCGGCGCTGCACGAGGCGGCGCAGGCCGTGGGTGGGAATGCTTCTCTTTTTATAGCAAACAAGGCAATCGGTACTAGGGTATCAGGCCATTTCGATCCGGTATTGCCCGCTACGCTGGCACAGATCCATGCGCGGCTGCAGCAGGCGTTCGATCCGGCGGGCATCTTCAACCCCGGCCGGATGGGCCCGGGGCGGTAGCGCCATGCGGCTGCTGCGGCACCTCACCGGCCGGCACCGGACCCCGTCCACCAACCGGCTGCTCGGCCTGCTGCTGGCCTTCAACGCCGGGGCGGTGAACGCGGGCGGCTTTCTGGTCGTGCATCGGTACACCTCGCACATGACGGGGTTCCTGTCGATGGTGGCCGACAACCTGGTGCTGGGCAACATGGCGCTGGTGCTGGGCGCGGTGGGCACGCTGTGGGCCTTCATGTCGGGCGCGGGCACCACGGCCATCCTGGTCAACTGGGCGCGCCACCACCGCCTGCGCAGCGGCTTCGCGCTGCCGCTGCTGCTGGAGGCCGTGCTGCTGCTGGTCTTCGGGCTGCTGGGCGCCATCACGCTGGAATGGCGCACGCCGTTTTCCGTGCCGCTCACCGTGCTGCTGCTGGCCTTTTTGATGGGGCTGCAGAACGCGGTGGTCACCAAGATGTCTTCGGCGCAGATCCGCACCACGCACATGACCGGCGTGGCGACCGACCTGGGCATTGAGATCGGCAAGATGCTGTACTGGAACCGCAACGGCACGCCGCCCGAGGCGCAGGTGCATGCCAACCAGGCGCGGCTGCGGCTGTTCGCCAGCCTGCTGGCCATGTTCACCGTGGGCGGCATCGTGGGCGCGGCCGGGTTCAAGCACGTGGGCTTCATCTGGGTCGTGCCGCTGGCCGCCATCCTGCTGGGCCTGTCGCTGCCGCCGCTGGCGGCCGATTTCGAACACCTGGCCCGGCTCTGGCGCGCCCGCCGCGCGCTGGCCCAGCGCGCGCCGCACGCCGAGCCCCCCGGCCCCTGACCCTCCCACCGCCGAGACACGCCATGCAAACCACGCTCGCCCCCGAATTCCAGGGCACGCCCGAAGGGCAGGAGGCCGAAGCCATCCTGCGCAAGTGCGTGCATTGCGGCTTTTGCACCGCCACCTGCCCCACCTACCAGCTTCTGGGCGACGAGCTGGACGGCCCGCGCGGGCGCATCTACCTCATCAAGCAGGTGCTGGAGGGCGAGCAGCCCACGCGCAAGACGCAGCTGCACCTGGACCGCTGCCTGACCTGCCGCAACTGCGAGACCACCTGCCCGAGCGGCGTGCAGTACGGCCACCTGGTGGACATCGGCCGCAAGATCGTGGACGAGAAGGTGCCGCGCCCGCTGGGCGAGCGCGCCCTGCGCTGGGCGCTCAAGGAGGGTCTGCCGTCGCCCTGGTTCGGCCCGGCCATGAAGGCGGGGCAGGCCGTGCGCGGGCTGCTGCCCGAGGGCCTGCGCGCCAAGGTGCCGGCGCCGCGCGACGCCGGGGCGTGGCCCGGGCGTGAGCACGCGCGCAAGGTGCTCCTGCTGGCCGGCTGCGTGCAGCCCGCCATGGCGCCCAACATCAACGCCGCCACGGCGCGCGTGCTCGATGCGGCGGGCATCCAGACCGTCATCGCGCCGCAGGCCGGCTGCTGCGGCGCGGTGCGGTTCCACCTGAACGACCAGGCGGGCGGCAAGGCGCAGATGCGCGCAAACATCGACGCGTGGTGGCCGTTCGTGGAGCAGGGCGGTGTGGAGGCCATCGTCATGAATGCCTCGGGCTGCGGCGTCACCGTCAAGGACTACGGCCACCTGCTGCGGGACGACCCGGCCTATGCCGAGCGCGCCGCCCGCATCAGCGCGCTGACGCAGGACCTGTCCGAGTGGCTGCCCGAGCTGCTGGCCGGGCTGGCCGGCACGCTGCGCGGCCGCGTGGTGCCGCCCGACACGCTGTTCGCCTACCACCCGCCGTGCACCCTGCAGCACGGCCAGAAGCTGCGCGGCGGCGTCGAGACGCACCTGAGCGCCCTGGGCTTTCGGGTGCGGGTGGCGCGCACCGAGTCGCACCTGTGCTGCGGCTCGGCCGGCACCTACTCGGTGCTGCAGCCGGAGCTGGCCTATCCGCTGCGCGACCGCAAGCTCGCGGCGCTGGGCGAGGCGTTCGGCGAGCCGCCGCCCGGGGCCATCCTGTCGGCCAACATCGGCTGCATCACCCATCTGCAAAGCGGCACGCCGCTGCCGGTGCGCCACTGGGTGGAAGTGCTCGACGAGGCGCTGTCGCCCGCCGCCCGCTGACCCTGCCGGCCCCGAGGCTGGCATGATGGTGGGTTTTGACCGCCGCGCTGACGCGCACCAACCGCGTTTTCCTCTGCCATGACCGACTCCGTGACCGCACAAGAACAACAGAACCACGTCCCCGCGCCGGCCCCCACCTCGGCGGCCGTGACCGACGCTTCCAGCGCACCGGTGGTGACCGACGCCGCTGCCGCCACGGCATCGCCCGCGGCCGATGGCCCGCAGGCGGGTGAAGGGCCGCAGGAGGCCGCGCCGCGCGCCGACCGCCCCGCCTCGCGCCGCGGCGGCCGCAACCGCCGCAAGCCCGGCGGTGCCCCGGTCGCCGAAGGCGCCGCGCCCGCAGCGCAGGCCGCGCCCCGCAACGGCAAGGGCGCCGCCCCGCAAGGCTCGCAAGGCCCGCGCCGCACGCATCCCGCGCTGGAACAACTGGCCGCGCTGTACCCGCACCTGTTCGGCGCGCAGTTCCTGCCGCTCAAGCGCGGCATCTTCCAGGACCTGCAGGCCGCCCACCCCGATCTGTTCGAGCGCGATGCGCTCAAGCTCGCCCTGGGCATCCACACCCGGTCCACGCGCTACCTGCAGGTGGTGGCCGAAGGCCGCCAGCGCCACGATCTGCAGGGCCATGCCGTGGAGGCCATGGCCCCCGAGCATGTGCACCATGCGCTGCTGGAAGTGTTCCGCCGCCGCAAGCCCCGCGACGGCGAGGACATGACGGCCAAGCTGCGCCGCCGCATCGCGCAGGCCTACGAGGCCTCGGGCCTCACCCGCGAGGCGTACGACGCGCTGGTGCGGGGCCGCGACGAGGCCGCCAATGCCCTGCTCGACGAAGCCTTCGCCGAAGTGGCCGAGCGCGACGCCAAGGCCGAGGCGCTGCTGCGTGCCTTCGAAGCCAGCGGCAGCACGGTGGCGCAGTTCGCCGACATGTACGGCATGGACCCGCGCACGGCCGAACGCTCGCTGCACCGCGCGCGCCAGCTGCGCGCCGCGCCGTTGGCGGCTGCGGCCGCACCGGCCGCCGACGCGCTGTCCGAGCCCGCCGCCTGAGCCCGCCGCCTGAGCCCGCGCGGCCGGGCCGGCGCAGCCTCCTGACACGACGCTGTCAGGAGGCCCCCCGCACCATGGCGTCCTTCGCAACAAAGACCGAAAGGACCTTTCCGCCATGACCTCTTCTGCCCCCGCTTCTTCCGTTTCCGCCATCAGCTGGTTCGAGATCCCCTGCGCCGACCTCGGCCGCGCCCAGGCCTTCTACGAACAGGTGCTGGGCCGGCCCATGCAACGCCAGACGATGGGCGGCGATCCGCTGGCCGTCTTCGCCTACGACCGGCCGGCCACCGGCGGCTGCCTCATCCAAGGCCCGAGCCGCCGCGTGGCGCCCGATGCCGGCACGCGCATCTACCTCGACTGCGCCCCGGGCCTGGACGCCGCCGTCGAGCGCATCGCCCCGGCGGGCGGGCGCGTGATCGACGCCTGCATCGAGCTGCCGAACGGCATCGGCTTCATCGCGCACCTGTGCGACACCGAGGGCAACACCGTCGGCCTGCACGCCATGGCGCGCTGAAGGAGCGGGCCGCATGACCCCCACCCTGGAAACCTTCGGCGCCTTCACCGTCGCCGGCATCACCACGCGCACCTGCAACCTCCAGGAGCGCGACCCTGCCCAGGCCCGCATCGGCCCGCTGTGGCAGCGGTTCGCCGCCGAGGGCGTGGCCCAGCGGTTGCAGCAGCCCGGCCTGGCGCCGCCCCGCGTGGTGGGCGTGTACAGCCGGTATGCGTCCGACCACGAGGGCGAATTCGACGTGCTCGCGGGCGTGGCCCTGGACGGCGCCGGTGCCGCGCCCGCGCCCGGCCTAAAGCGCGTGCAGGTGCCGGCCGGCACCTACCTCGTGTTCCGCCGGCAGGGCGCGCTGCCGCAGGCCGTGATCGACACCTGGGGTGCGGTGTGGGCGCACTTCGGGCAGCACCCCGTGCCGCGCCGCCGCTTCGACGTCGATTTCGAGGCCTACGAGGGCCCCGACCAGGTGGCCGTCTGCATCGGCGTGCAGGGCTGACGCGCCCTGTGCGGGGCAGGGCACAATCCTCGCCCACGCCCCGCTCCCGCCCCGATTGCCTCACCCATGCGCCGCGCCGACCGCCTGTTCCAGATCGTCCAGCTCATTCGGGGCCGGCGCCTGTCCACGGCCGACTTCCTGGCGAAGCGGCTGGAGGTCTCGGCGCGCACCATCTACCGCGACGTGGCCGACCTGCAGCACCAGGGCGTGCCCATCGAGGGCGAGGCCGGCGTGGGCTACCGCCTGGGCGCAGGCTTCGACCTGCCACCGCTCATGTTCAGCCAGGGCGAGGCCAACGCGCTGGTCGCCGCCGCCCGGCTGGCGCAGTCCTGGTTGGACACCGGCCTGGCCGGCGAGGTGGAAAGCGCCCTGGGCAAGATCCTCTCGGTGCTGCCGCCCGCGGCGCGCGCGGCCGCCGAGGCCCAGGCGCTCTATGCCCCGGCCGTGGCGGTGGACCCGCGCACCCAGGCCCTGCTGCGCCCGCTGCGCGAGGCCGTGCAGTCCCGCCACGTGGTGCGGCTGAACTATGCCGACGAACAGGGGCGCCCCAGCGAGCGCCGGGTGCGGCCGCTGGGGTGCTTTTACTGGGGCAAGGTCTGGACGCTGTCCACCTGGTGCGAGCTGCGCGATGACTTTCGCGGCTTTCGCGTGGACCGGATCGTCTCGCTCGACGTGCTGGACGAGCGCTTCACCGTGGAGCCCGGCCGCTCACTCGCCGACATGCTGCGCCACGTGTGGGGCCGTCCCGGGGTCGGGCCCGGCGGCGGCTGAGGATGGGCCGCCAGCAGGCGCCTGCCTGCGGCCCCTGGCAAGGGCCGGTGCCTGTCAGCGCGGCAGTTCCAGCTCGGGCGGGGTGCACAGGCGCCCGTTCCAGCAGGCCCCCAGGACCAGGGTCCGGGCGCCCGACGCGCTTTGCATCAGGCCGCGCAGCAGGCCGTTGCGGTCCACCGTGAACTGCTCGGCTCGGTAGGCCTCGCTCGTGGTGCCGCTGGGGGCCGTGCAGGTGCGCGTGCCTTCCGAGTCCAGCCCCTCGCCCGACAGGCGGTAGGTGCCGCGGTACTCGCAGGCCGTCAGCAGGTCCGCGGTCCGCGTGTCCATGCGAAAGATGCCGTCGCGCACCACCATGTCGATGCTGGTGGCGGTCGGGGTGGGTGACCAGAACGGATACACCTGGGCGGAGAAGGCCTTGTTGAAGCGCACCAGATGGTCTTCATAGCGGAAGCGGGAAATGCGGCGCGGCGTGTCGAAGGGCAGCGTGATGGTCGCGGTCGTGGGGCTGTCGAACACGATGGTTGCTGCGCCCATGGTCGTGGCCACTTCGGCCGGGCGGATGGCGCCACCGATCACCGGGCCGTTGCGGAATTCGGTCAAGGGCACCGTGAACTGGGCGTTGGTGTCGCGGTTCGCGGTGCTGCCCTGCATGAACAGCGAAGAGCCGTCGGTGCGGTAGCCCAGGTAGGACAGGACCAGCGCGCGGCTGCCGATCTGGGTGTCGATCTGCAGGCTGCGGCCCGGCCGGCCGTTCACCTCGCTGTCGAAGGCCCAAATGCCTGGCTGCACCACGATGTCGGTTCGCGACGAGCCGGACGCGCAGGTGGCCGGGCTGCCGAGCATGACGGCGCCCGCATGGCAGGCACCCATGAAGAAGGATTCGATTCCGTCCTTGCGCAGCGTGCCGGTGGCCAGGCCGTAAGTGTCGACGGCGAACTGCTCGATCCGGTACGGACTGCGCTGCTGGGTGCCGGAGGGGTCCACGCAACTGGCGGTGCCGTCGGATTCGATGCCCTGTCCGCGCTTTTGGTAGGTGCCCGAGTAGGAGCACAGGCGGCCGTCGGACGTGGTCAACTGGCTCATCAGGAAATTGCCGTCGCGCAATTCGACGCGGTAGGAGGCGGCGGGCGTCGTGGACAGGCGGGTGGAATAGGTCTGCAAGGTGTATTGCGTGCCGCCGATCGGGAGGCCATACGTGAAGCGCGAGATGCGGCGCGTCACGTCGCCCGGCAGCGTGACGGTGCCGGAGGTGGGCGAGTCGAAGGCCAGCTGGATCTCGCCCGGGCTGCCCGCCACTTCGCCGTTGCCCGCACCGCCGCCGATCACGGGCGGCCCGTTGCGGAACTCCTGCAGCGGGCCCCGGAAGGCCGAGCTGTCTCCGCCGCGCAGGCCGCTGGCCTGCAGGAACACGGACGACCCGTCGGCGCGGTAGCCCAGGTAGGACACGATGAGGGCGCGGCCCTGTTCGGTATCGATCTGCAGGCTGCGCCCAGGCTGGCCGTTCAGCTCGCCGTCGAAGGCCCACAGGCCCGGCTCCGGCTCGGCATTGGGCGGGGTGGTGGTCTGCGCCCAGGCCGAAGAGGCCAGGATCAGGCCCCCGGCGCAGAGCGCGAGTGTCTTGGTCATTGCAAAGCGGGACATGCGGGAAGTTCCTCCTAGGGTTGAAATCAGGGTGCCGTGGCCTGCAACAGGCCCGGCGCGAAATGCCTGCCAGCCCCGTCGAGGCGGGCGGCAGTTCTGCGAAAAAAAGCGGGATCCGGCTGGCTGACGCCATTCGCGACCCTGCCGGGGAAAGGCGGTCCGGCGCCCCCATCACCCGGTTTTGGATTTGCTCCTGTTTTTGTAGCGATATGCCCTAGAAAATCATGCGCTGCAGGCCTTTTTCTCCAAAAAATTCCGTATCACCCACCTTCAGCGTGATCTTCACCGCCGCAGGACAAGGCATGCGAAAAGTTCCTTCCGGCATATGGAATGAGGGGCGAAGACCCGTAATAGATACAAATTCAACGGGCCTGCCAATCCCCCCTATGGTGGGGTGTGGGCTTTGACAAGCCCGCCCGGCGGGGCGAACGGCGCTGTGGCGCGGGGTTGCGCCCCTCGATCGATCCGACACTTTCCTACGTATTGAAACCTCTTTGACCGATGGTTTCGCCCGATCGCCGCTCAGGCGGTTACTTTCGGCGCGTGCATGCCGCCATGCACCGGTGCGCAAAAAACCAAGCCTCCCGACGCGGCCCCTGCTGCGCGCGGCCGGCGGCCACAACGCAAAACAGCGCCGTTTCCCATCCAGACGAGGAGACCACAACGCATGCAGAACGACGATCCGAAAGACCGTGCCGCCTTCGACTCGGCCATCCAGGCCCTGAAGGCGGAGATCGCCAACGCCGGGGCCCACCTCTCGCTGGATGCCTCGGCCCGGCTGGCCTACACCCGGCAGATCCAGGCCATGGCCAACGACCTGCAGTTCGAGGCGATGAGCGGCCGCATCACCTGGGCCCAGGCGGCCGAGCAGGCCCAGGTGGCGCGCAACACCATCATGGAGATCATCCGCGGGCGCAGCACGCCCATCGGGCGCGCCATGGCGCAAAGCCTGAAGGCCGAGGGCCGGACGCTCAACGAGCTCATCGCCCGCAAGGCCCAGCAGATCCACGGGCCCACCGTGCAGTTCGACCGGCTCACGGCGGCGCAGCAGAACGCGGTGTACGGCGAGATCGTCCAGTCCGCCGGCCGCTCCAACCCCAAGGTCACGCAGACCATGCGCGGCCTGTCGCGCGCGGGCCGGGGGCTGATCGTGCTGTCCATCGCCCTGTCGGTCTACAACGTGGCGACGGCTGATGACAAGACCGCCGCGGCGGGCAAGGAACTCGCCGTGGCCGGGGCGGGGATCGGCGGCGGCATCGCCGGGGGGGCGCTGGCGGGCCTGGCCTGTGGGCCCGGAGCGCCGGTGTGCGTGACCATCGGGGCGTTCGTGGGCGGCGCGCTGGCGGCCTTCGGCGTGGATTTCCTGTGGTGAGCGGCGGGCCGGCGATGCGCATCCTCACCCCCGCCGACATTTCCCTGGCACCCTTGCCCGCCGAGGGCGGCGAGGCCCCGATGCAAAGCCGGGTCGTGCAGGGCGGCCTGCCCCTGCAGGCCCGCGTGGACGGGCTGGTGCTGGAGGCGGCCTTCGAGTGCCGGGGCTTTCACCTGCTGTTCACGACCGACGACGTGCCGCAGGAAGACCTGCTGCACATCACGCTGTTCGATGGCCAGTGGCAGCCGCTGGACGCGGCCACCATCGGCGGGGCCTACACCACCGGGCGTTTTTCGCTGATCGGGCTGGAGGGCGAGCACACCGTGCGGTTCCGCTTCATCGGCGACACGGACTGGAGCGTGGAGATTTTGCCCAGCCCGGGCTTTCGCATGCCGCTGGTCTCGGAGCCCCGGGGCGTCACGCGGGCGCTGGGGTTCTCCAGGCACTTCGTGGTGCGCGGCGATCCGCAGCCGCAGGGCCGCTAGGAAGGCATCGGCCCGCCGATCGCCTCGTCCATCAGCCGGCCAGCGCGGCGGCGATGTCCGGCGCGATGGACTGCGGCGTGTCCCGCGGGCCGTAGCGGCGCAGAACCTGCCCGTCCCGGCCGATGAGGAACTTGGTGAAGTTCCACTTGATCGCCTGGGTGCCCAGCAGACCCGGGGCCTCGGCCTTGAGCCAGCGGTACAGCGGGTCGGCGTCGGCGCCGTTCACGTCGATCTTGGCCATCATCGGAAAGCTCACGCCGTAGTTGAGCTGGCAGAAGCTGGCGATCTCGTCGTTGCTGCCCGGGTCCTGGCGGCCGAACTGGTTGCAGGGAAACCCCAGCACGGCCAGCCCCTTAGGGCCGTATTGCTGGTGCAGGGCCTCCAGCCCGGCGAACTGCGGCGTGAAGCCGCAGGCGCTGGCCGTATTGACGATGAGCAGCAGCTGCCCCGCGTACTGCCGCAGGGGCACGGTCTGGCCGTTCATCTGCCGGGCCTCGAAGTCGTAGACGCTGGTCATGGCGGGCATCCCTTGCAAGAAAGTTGGATGGATCGGATCGATCGGGCGCCGCCACGCCGGCAGGGGATTCACCGGGTCTTGGCGGCGGCAGCGGCATTCTCGCCGGAGAAGTACGGAATCATCATGCGGTTGCCGTCGGCGCCGGTGTCGCGGATGTATTCGAGCGAGAACTGCTCGCCCAGGCGCCGCAGCTCGCGGCGCAGCTCGAAGTCGGGCGTCTCCACCTTGATGCCGTTGCGCGCCAGCTCGGCGATGGAGGCGGTGGACGCGGCGCCGCTCGCGTTCCATCCGCGCACCTGGGCCTGGGCGGCGGCCTCCTCGACGATCTTGCGCGTGCCTTCGGGCAGGGCCAGCCACTGGGCCTTGTTCACCAGCACCAGGTTCTTCGGGTACCAGGCATGCACGTTGTAGAAGTACTTGATGGGCAGCTCCCACACCTTGTTCTCCACCCCGGTGACGGGGGAGGTGAACAGCGTGTCGATCTGCCGGTCCAGCACGGCCTGGTTGATGCCCTTGGTGGGCACGTCCACCGGCGTGGCGCCCATCAGCTGGGCGATGCGCACGGTGCTGGGGCTGTAGCTGCGCATCCTGGCGCCGCGCAGGTCGCTCACGTGGCGGATGGACCGCGTGGTGAACAGCCCCTGGGCCGGCCAGGGCACGGCGTACAGCGGCACCAGGCCCTGCCGGTCCAGCGCCTCCTGCAGCACGGGGCGCTGCGCCTTCCACAGCCGCAGCGCGTCGTCGTAGCTGTCCACGATGAAGGGAATGGCGTCGGCGCCGGCCAGCTTGGTGTCGGCCGCCAGCGAGCTGAGCAGCACCTCGCCCGCCGCGATCTTGCCGGCGCGCACCTGGCCGGCGATCTCGGACAGCCGGGCCACGCTGTTGTCGGGGCGCACGTCGATCACCAGCGCGCCCTTCGTGCGGTCGTTCACCTCCTGGGCGAACTGCTGCAGGTTGACGGTGTGGAACACCTCGGGCAGGTAGCCCGTGGCGAGGGTCCACTTCGCCTGCGCCGACGCGGCACCGGGCAGCGCCAAGGAACCGAGCGCCATGAAGAGCGCGCACCACGAACGACGTTTCATACCGAATCTCCGAAAGCGCGCAGCGCCGGCCTGCGGATGCATGACAACGGCGTACGCTGATGACGTAACTTGCAATGACTATACCGGCGCCCCGCGGGCACGCAAGCACCGGCCGGGAGAGCCCTGTTTCCCATGGCGGCCAAGGGCCTTTGGGCCCCGGCCCTGCGGCGGGGCAGCGCCTGTGCGGCTGCCCGCCGGGCGCTCAGCGCCGCAGCGATGCGAGGAGGGCGGCGAACACGATCAGGCCCCCGCCCAGCAAGGTGCGCGGCTGCAGCTGCGCGGCCGACAGCAGCACCGAGGACACGCTGGCGAACACCACCTCCGACAGCAGGATCACCGCCGTGGTGCCCGCCGCCAGCCGCGACGCCCCGTACTGCAGCGCCCCGTTGCCCAGCCACAGCGCCACCGCCAGCAGGGCGGCCGTGGCGACCCAGGTGGCGTTCACCGGGGGAAACGCCTCCACCACGCCGGCCTGCAGCCCGATGCAGGCCACCACCAGCGCCATCAGCATGCAGCCGCCGAACATGACGAACATGCGCGCCTGTCCCGGCACCGCATGCAGCCGCCGCAGCGTGACGTTGGTCAGCGCGAAGAAAAAGCCGCCCGCCAGCGCCAGCCCGTCGGCGAGCGACAGGTTCTGCACCAGCCGGGACGGCGAGGTGCCCTCGGGCAGCAGCACCAGCACCACGCCGGTGAAGGCCAGCGCCAGCCGCAGCAGCGCCATGGGCGTGGGCCGCTCGCCCAGCACCCGCCAGGCCAGCAGCAGGCCCCAGACCGGCATCAGATAGAACAGCAGGACCACGCGCACCACGTCGCCCACGGTCACCGCCCAGTTGAAGGCCACGTTGTTCAGCCCCGAGCTCAGGGCCAGCAGCCACAGCTGCGGGTGCTGGCGCACCTGCGCCCACAGGCCCGGCCGCAGCGCCAGCAGCCCGGCCAGGATGGCGCTGTACATCACGGCGGTCGCCCACAGCGGGTGCAGCCCCGCCCCGTGCATCACCCGGAATGGCCACCATGCCAGGCCCCAGACGAAGGCATTGAACAGCAGGGCGAAATAGGGCAGCGGCGATGGCATGGAGCGTCGTGGTGCGGCAGGGGTGCCTCCGCTTCGCAGTCGGATGGGCACGGAAAAAGAGGGGCCGCAGCATCGGCATGATTTTCTGCCCTCGGATGAAGGCAGTTTCATGTCCGGCTGTGGTTAAGTTGTACTTTCCATTGCGCAGGCCGGCAGGCGGCCGCGCGTGGCGCCCGGGGCGCGCCGCGGCGGCCGGTGGCGGTCAGTGGTGGTGATCGTGCCGCGCCAGGTGCAGCAGGTGGTCCACCTCTTCGCGGTAGCGCACGCAGTTGTGCTGGTGCCAGCGGCGGATCAGCCACATCACCCCGGCCACCACGAGGCCAAATGCGGTGATGGCGCCGAACACCGACAGCCCCATCTTGAGCGACAGGCTGTAGAACGCGCCCAGCGCCAGGATGCAGGCCTGCTCGTTGAAATTCTGCACCGCGATGGAGCGGCCCGCGCCCATGAGGTTGTGGCCCCGGTGCTGCAGCAGCGCGTTCATCGGCACCACCAGGTAGCCGCCCAGGCCGCCCAGCAGGATGAGGAAGGGAATGGCGACCCAGATGCTTTTGATGAACACCATCAGCACCAGCAGCAGGCCCATGGCGATGCCCAGCGGGATCACCTTGGTGGCCATGTCCAGCCGCATGCGCATGGAGGCCACCACCGCGCCCACGGCCGTGCCGATGGCCACTACCCCGGTGAGGGCCGAGGCCTGCGTGGTGTTGTAGGACAGTGCGGCCGCGGCCCAGGCCAGCACGATGAACTTGAGGTTGCCGCCCGCGCCCCAGAAGAGGGTGGTGGTGGACAGCGAGATCTGGCCCAGCTTGTCGCGCCACAGGCGGTTGTTGCAGGCCCAGAAGTCCGGCAGCATCGCCAGCGGGTTGGAGGGCAGCGGGCGCATCTCCACGCCGGTGTGGGGAATGCGGGTGTTGAACCACGCGGCGACCAGGTACAGCGTGATCAGCGCGGCGATGGCGGCCTCGGCCGCGGTGTCCACGCCGGTGTCCACGAAGGGCAGGTCCACCGACAGCAGCAGGCCGGCGATGGCGGGCCCCACGAGCTGGCCCCCCAGCAGCACGCCCAGGATGATGGAAGCGATGGTCAGCCCCTCGATCCACCCGTTGGCCTTGACCAGCTGCGAGGCCGGCAGCAGTTCGGTGAGGATGCCGTACTTGGCGGGCGAGTAGGCCGCCGCGCCCAGGCCGACCACGGCGTAGGCGATCAGCGGGTGCGAGCCGAATAGCATCATGAGGCAGCCCACGACCTTGATCGCGTTGCTGAAGAACATGACCTTGCCCTTGGGCATCGCATCAGCGAAGGCCCCCACGAACGGCGCGAGCACCACGTAGAACAGCGCGAACATCGGCACGAGCGCCGCACGCTGCCATTCCGGCGACCCGTTGGTGCGCAGCAATTCCACGGCGGCCACGAAAAGTGCGTTGTCGGCCAGCGAGCTGAAAAACTGCGCCGACATGATGGTGTAGAAACCGCGCTTCATCGAATGGCTGTTGGGTGCATCAGTTCGCCTGATGCCCTGTTAAATATCGGAACCCGCTGCAAGTGACTGGCGGTTATATCACGCGGTTTCTAGAGGGCGATGCCAGAATTCCTTCCTTTTCGCTCCGCAGATCCACCCCATGCCGCGTCCCATCCAAGCCACCATCCACACTGCTGCACTGCAACACAATCTCGAGCGCGCCCGCGCCAGTGCGCCGGACGCCCTGGCCTGGGCGGTGGTGAAGGCCAATGCCTACGGCCACGGCATCGAGCGCGTGTTCGAGGGGCTGCGTGCGGCCGACGGCTTCGCGCTGCTGGACCTGTCCGAGGCCGAGCGCCTGCGCGCCCTGGGCTGGCGCGGCCCCATCCTGCTGCTGGAGGGCGTGTTTGAGCCGCGCGACCTGGAGCTGTGCTCGCGCCTGGGGCTGTGGCACGCGGTGCATTGCGACGAGCAGATCGACTGGCTGGCCGCCCACAAGACGCAGGCGCCGCACCGCGTCTTCCTCAAGATGAACACCGGCATGAACCGCCTGGGCTTCACGCCCGAGCGCTACCGCTCGGCCTGGGCGCGGCTCAATGCGCTCACGCAGGTGGACGAGATTTCGTACATGACCCACTTCAGCGACGCCGATGGCCCCCGCGGCATCGCGCACCAGATGCAGGCCTTCCAGGCCGCCACGCAGGACCTGCCCGGCGAGAAGAGCGTGTGCAACAGCGCGGCCACCCTGCGCCATGCGGTCGATGCGCGCGTGCGCGGCGACTGGATCCGCGCCGGCATCGTGCTCTACGGCGGGGCGCCGGACTACCCCGAGCACGACGCCGCCCACTGGAACCTGCAGCCGTCGATGACGTTGTCGGCCCGCGTGATCGCGGTACAGCACGTGCAGGCCGGCGACACGGTGGGCTACGGCTCCGCCTTCACGGCCGACGCCCCGCTCACCATCGGCGTGCTGGCCTGCGGCTATGCCGACGGCTACCCGCGCCACGCCGGCACCGGCACGCCCGTGCTGGTGAACGGCGTGCGCACGCGCGTGGTGGGCCGGGTGAGCATGGACATGATCACGGTGGACCTCTCCCCCGTGATCGCGGCGGGCGTGGAGGCGGGCTTCGGCGCCGAGGCCACGATGTGGGGGCGCGCCGCCAGCGGTGCCGTGCTGTCGATCGACGAGGTGGCGCATGCCGCCGGTACGGTGAGCTGGGAGCTGATGTGCGCCCTGGCCCCGCGCGTGCCGGTGGCGGTTGCCTGATGCGCCCGGGGCATCGCGCGCCGGCCGCCCGATCCGGCAAGGGCTCGACCTGGCGGCGGGTGCAGGCGCCCGACCGCGAACTGGTGCACACCCTGCGCCAGCGCCACCGGCTGCACGTGCACGGCTGGTGCATCGGCGCCTTCATGATGGCGTTGATGTGGGCCACCTCGCACACCCAGAAGGTGATGGGCGTGGACTCGCTCGCGCTGCGCTACGGCATCACGCTGGGCGTGGGCTATGTCGCCTACCTGCTGGTGCTGCGGGCCTGGGCGGCCTGGCTGGTGCGGCCGCCCCGCCAGCGGGACGACAGTGGGTGGACCGACGGCATCGACCTGCCGTCCGACATCGACCTGCCGACCGGCGGCGCGCGGATGCCCGTGCCGCGCAGCGGGGGCGGCGGCGACTTCGGTGGTGGCGGGGCGAGCGGCGATTTCGGCGAGGGTTTGGGGAGCGGCCTGGGCGAGGGCTTGAGCGATGTGGCCGGCGGGGCGCTGGAGGCCGCCAGCGGCGCGGACGAGGGCGCGGTGGTGATCGTGCCCGTGGTGGCCATCTTCCTCATCGGCGCGGCCATCGTGCTGGGCGCGGGCGCGCTCGCGCTGCTGTACTTCGGCTTCGACGTGCTGCTGGCCGTGGCGGTGGAACTGGCGTTCTCTTACGCCACCGCGCGCGCTGCGATGGGCGTGGAGCGGGCCGGCTGGCTCTCGGCCGCGGTGCGGCTGACCTGGAAGCCGCTGCTCGGCGCACTGCTGTGCGCGGTCGTGCTGGGCGCGGCCATCGACCGATTCCTGCCGCAGGCCAACTCCCTGCCCGAAGCCGTGCGCCTGCTGCGCGCGCGCTGAAGCCCGCGGGGCCGGGTTCTACTTCGGCGCGTGCAGCAGCCGCAGGAAGGCCTGGGCCGGTGGGCTCAGCGGCCGGTCGGCCCGCACCAGGCTGCCGTAGGCCTCCAGCGTGTGCTGGAAGCGGTAGGGCAGCACGTGCAGCAGGCCGTGCTCTGCATCGCGCTGCGCCACGGCCTCCGGGATCACCCCGATCAGTTCGGAGCGCCGCACCAGGTTGATGGTGGTGAGGATGGAGCCGGTCTCGATCAGCCCCTGCGGCAGCGCCGCGCCGTGGTCCTTGAACTCCTGCGCGATCAGGTCGCGCATGGGGCTGCCGGCCGGCTGCAGCACCCACGGAAAATCGAGCAGCGCCGCAAAGCCCACGCGCGCCTTGCCCGCCAGGGGATGGCCGTTGCGCACCACCACCGCCAGGCCTTCGCCGTCAATGGGCTGGAAGGTGCAGTCCCGGCCCGAATCGCCGGAACGCCGGCCCACCACCACTTCGAGCACGCCCTCGCGCAGCTGCGCCAGCAGCCGGTCGCTCGTGTCCACGGCGATCTCCAGCGCCAGCAGCGGGAACACCGCCTTCAGCCCGAGCAGCGCGTCGGTCAGCCGGCCCGGCGAGGCCGCCATGATGCTGCCGACCGACAGCTTGCCCGCGCTGCCCAGCCGCATCTCGCTGAGTTCGCGGTTCAGCGCTTCCATGCTGCCGCGGATGCTGCGAAAGTAGCCGGTCACCCGCTCGCCCGCGGCGTTCAGCCGCAGGCCGCGGCCCACCCGGTCGAACAGCGGCTGACCGAGGGCGGCCTCCAGTTCGTGGAGCATCTTGGTCGCGGCCGGCTGGCTCAGGCCCAGCGCGCCCGCAGCCGCTCGCAGCGTGCGGTGCTCGGCGATGGCCAGCATCAGCGCGACCTGCCGCATGCGCAGCCGGTTGAGCAGCTGCGGGGTGCTTTCCTGCGGATCGATGGAGCCCATGGGGGATGGCCTGTGTGAGGGGTGGAAGGCAACGCGACGGGCCCCTGAATTTACCCGGCTACGGGGCCTGCATAACGTTAGAACCACAAAGTCGTTCGCCGCGCGGAGGGCCGCGGGCATAGTGGCCGCACTCTTCGTTGCTTCAGGGCCTTTGCACCATGCGCTTTTCGCTTTCCCTCGCGGCCACCCTGGCCGCTGCCGCCTTCACCATGGCCACGCCGCTGGCCGCGCAGGCCGCCACCTTCCGCTTCGCCCGCTCGGCCGACGTGTCCTCCTGGGACATCCATGCGCAGAACGTGGGCGTGAACAACGCCCTGCATTCGGCCGTGTACGAAACGCTGGTCGAATACAACAGCAAGACCTTCAAGCCCGAGCCGCAGCTGGCCACCGCCTGGAAGCGGGTCAGCCCCACGCAGCTGCGCATCACGCTGCGCCAGGGCGTGAAGTTCAGCGACGGCTCCGCCCTCACGGCCGACGACGTGAAGTTCTCGCTGGAGCGCGCCAAGGCCAAGACCTCCAACTACGCCGTGTACACGCAGGGCATCGACCGCGTGGACGTGGTGGACGCGAACACCGTGGACATCTTCTCCGAGGTGCCCAACCCGGTGCTGGTCAACCAGCTGACCGAACTGCGCATCATGAGCAAGCCCTGGGCCGAGAAGAACAACGCCACGGCCCCGAAGGACATCAAGACCAGCGACGAGCCCTACACGCATCGCAACACGCTGGGCACGGGCCCGTTCGTGCTCAAGTCCTGGGCGCCCGACCAGCGCCTGGTGCTGGCGGCCAATCCCCACTGGTGGGGCAAGGGGAAATTCGGCGGCAACGTGACCGACGTGGTCTACACGCCCATCAAGTCCGATGCCACGCGCACGGCGGCGCTGCTGTCGGGCGAGGTGGACTTCGTGCTCGACCCCAGCCTGCAGGACGTGGCGCGCATCCGCCAGCAGCCGCAGCTGAAGGTGCTGGACGGTGCCGAGAACCGCACCATCTTCCTGGGCCTGGACCAGTTCCGCGACGAGCTGCAGAACTCCAGCGTGAAGGGCAAGAACCCGCTCAAGGACGTGCGCGTGCGCAAGGCGCTCTACCAGGCCATCGACATCAACGCCATCCAGCGCGTGGTGCTGCGCGGCCTGGCCCAGCCCACCGGCGCGATCATCGCGCGGCAGGTGAACGGCTGGACCCCGAAGGCCGACGTGCGCTGGCCCTACGACCCCGCCGCCGCGCAGAAGCTGCTGGCCGAGGCCGGCTACCCGCAGGGCTTCGACGTGGACTTCGCCTGCAGCGCGGGCCGCTACATCAACGACGAGCAGCTGTGCCAGGCCATCACCGCCCAGTGGGCCAAGGTGGGCGTGAAAGCCAGGCTGCGCTCGCTGCCGTTCGCCACCTACTTCCCGATGATCCAGCGCAACGAGGCCAGCATCTACCTGCTGGGCTGGGGCGTGCCGACGTTCGATGCGTTCTATTCGCTGCAGTCGCTGATCCGCTCGCCCGGTGCCGGCGGCGACGGCAACTTCAACCTGGGCCGCTTCAGCGACCCGCAGCAGGACGCGCTGATCGAGCGCATCAAGAAGGAAACCGACGCCGCCACGCGCAACAGCCTGATCGAGCAGGCGCTGGTGCAGGACCACCAGCTCATCTCGCACATCCCGCTGTACAACCAGGTGATCCCCTGGGCGGCCTCGCAGAAGGTGGAGATCATCCACCGCGCGGACAACCGCATCGACTGGCGCCTGCTGAAGGTCAACTGAGCCGCCAGGCCATATCGTTGCCGGTCATCGCGCCCGGCCCTTCACGAACCGCCCCGCGGGCCGCCCGGCCCCGGGGCTTTTTCTGGAGGGGCGCCGCCTCGCGCGGCATCCGTCCCCCCCCGCAGGACATCAATCCAACGACCGCTGCACCGCCGGCCGCGCCGCCACGCGCTGCGCGTGCGCATGCACCTTGGGGAACCGGGCGATGTCCACGCCATCGCTTTGCAGCCATCCACCGATGGTGAACAGGTAGCCGTCGCTCACCGAATAGGCGTCGCCCAGCACCCACGGCCCCTGCAGCTGCAGCTCGATCAGCGCGAAGCATTCGGTCATGTTGGCGCCGACCTTGCGCTGCATCGCGGCGATGGCCTCGGGCTCGTCGGCCCAGCGGTTGGCGCGGGGTCGGTGGGCATGGGCCACGTGCACGGTGGAGGCGAGGTAGCTGTTGAACTCCTGCATCCGCGCGAACCCGTGGGGATCGGTGGGCGCCAGCCGCGCGTCAGGGAACCGCTGGGCCACATAGGCCAGCAGCGCTGGCGTCTCGGTCAGCACGCCCTGCTCGGTGACCAGGGCCGGCACGCGGCCCTTGGGGTTGATGGCCAGGTACTCGGGCGTGCGCTGCTGCTGCGCCTTGAAGTCCATGCGCTCCAGCGCGTGATCGGCGCCGGCTTCGTTCAGCGCGATGCGAACGGCCTGCGCGCAGGTGCCGGGGGCGTAGTAGAGGGTCAGCGAGGCCATGGGGGCTCCAGTGGGTTGGCGATGGGAAAAGGAACGGCCGCCGCCCGCGGCCTGGTGGTTCCAAGCAAAAACCGCGGGAAGGCAATGAGTACTAGGGCATCTTGCTATGGTTTTTGATATGCCCGTCCGTGCGCATCAGTGCAGGCCACGCACCCGCGCCATCAGCCGCACCAGGCCCAGCAGGGCGTCGGTGTGCGGCGTGGGCACGGCGGTGAGGCGGCCCAGCTCGTGCACCGCGCCCACCAGGGCGTCGATCTCCAGCGGCTTGCCGGCCTCCACGTCCTGCAGCATCGAGGTCTTGAACGCGCCCAGCTTGCGGGTGACGGCGTGGCGGTCTTCGGGCTGCTGGTCGATCGGCAGGCCCAGCCGTTCGCCGATGGCCTTGGCCTCGCGCATCACGTCGGAGATGAAGGTGCGCACCAGGTCGTCGTCGAGGATGCGGTCGGTGGTGGCACCGGTGAGCGCGCTGATGGGGTTGACCGTCAGGTTGCCCCAGAGCTTGAACCACACGTCCTGCTGGATGCGGGAGGACACTTCGGCCTCGATGCCGCCGCGCCGCAGCGTGTCAGCCAGTGCCTGCAGCCGCGGTGTAGGCGCGCCGGCGGGCTCGCCCAGGATGAGCCGGTTGCCGAAGTGGTGGCGCACCACCCCGGGCGCATCGAGCGAGCAACTGGTGTGGACCACGCCGCCGATCACCTGGCCGGCCGGCACGGCACGCGCCATGGCGCCAGAAGGGTCTACGGACTGCAGTGCCTGGCCTTGTGCGGGGCCGCCGCAGCCGTCGAGGAACCACCACGGCACGCCGTTCATGGCCGTGAGCACCAGCGTGTGGGGGCCGATCAGCGGCGCGATGCGGGCGGACACGTCGGGCAGAGCGGGGGCCTTGACGGCCAGCACCACCAGGTCCTGCACGCCCAGGGCGGCCGGATCGTCGTGCGCGCGCACCGGCGTGGCGTGCACGGAACCATCGGGTTGAACGAGGCGAAGGCCCTGCGCATCGAGGGCCTGCCGCGTGGCGCCGCGCGCCACCATGGACACATCGCCGCCTGCTCGCGCCAGCGCCACGGCGAGCCAGCCGCCGATGGCGCCCGCGCCATAGATACATGCCTTCATCGAAACATCCGCCTCTGCAGGGACCGGCCGAACGGCCGCGAAGCGGTGGATGTTAAGCGCTCCCCGCGGCGTGCGCCGGGGGAGGCGGCAGGGGCGCGGTCAGCGCGCGATCACTTGGCGTCGCTGGCCGGCTCGGAGGCCGCGGTGGCCGGCGCCGGCGTGCTGCCGCCGAACACGGCGCCGCCGGCCGGGGCGGAGGAAGACGGGGTGGAGGACATGCCAGCGTCCGACGCAGGCGTGGCCGGCGTGGCAGGGGCGGGGGTGGCGGGGGTCGTCGGCGCCGGGGTGGTGACGGGTGCGGTGTTGGTGGGCGTGTCGGCTGGCTTGTTGCGGTCGCAGGCGGTGAGCGCCAGGGCGGACACGACGATCAGCGGGGCGGCGGCGAGCCAGCGGCGGGAAGGGGTGGCCGAAGCGTTCATGGTGTTTGGGGTCATGGGTTGTATCTCCTTGAATGGCGTGCGGCGGACTGCCGCTGGAATGGGCATGCTAGGCAGGCTCCAGCAGGCGCGGGGTAGGATAGGGTTGACATCGCAATTGCTTACTTTCAGGCCGTGCACCCCCGCTGGCGCCCGGCTTGGAGCCGCTGCGGGCCGGCCGCCGCCGGGCATGCCGCCCCGCTGCGATCCCCCCTGCTGCCCCGTTTTCCGATCCCTGCCATGGCCAAAGAAAAAACCCTCTTCACCTGCTCCGAGTGCGGCGGCACCAGCCCGCGCTGGCTGGGCAAATGTCCGGCCTGCGGTGCCTGGAACACCCTGGTCGAAACCGTGGCCGAGGCCGGCCCGGGCAAGAACCGCCTCAGCGCGCCGCAGTTCTCGGGCCTGGCCCAGGCCCAGGCGGTGATGCCGCTGGCCGCCATCGAGGCGACCGACATCGCCCGCACGCCGAGCGGCATCGACGAGCTGGACCGGGTGCTGGGCGGCGGCATCGTGGAGGGCGGCGTGGTGCTGATCGGCGGCGACCCGGGCATCGGCAAGTCCACGCTGCTGCTGCAGGCGCTGGATGCGCTGCAGCGCGTGGGCCTGCCCACGCTGTACGTGACGGGCGAGGAAAGCGGCGCGCAGGTGGCGCTGCGCTCGCGCCGCCTGGGCCTGGACCACAGCCAGGTGAACGTGCTGGCCGAGATCCAGCTGGAAAAAATCCTCGCCACCATCGATGCCACCCAGCCGGCCGTGGCGGTGATCGACTCGATCCAGACGGTGTACTCCGACCAGCTCACGAGCGCGCCCGGGTCGGTGGCCCAGGTGCGCGAGTGCGCCGCGCATCTCACGCGGGCGGCCAAGGCCTCGGGCGTGACCATCATCCTCGTGGGCCACGTCACCAAGGAGGGGGCGCTCGCCGGCCCACGCGTGTTGGAGCACATGGTCGATACGGTGCTGTACTTCGAAGGCGACACGCACAGCCAGTTCCGCCTGGTGCGCGCCATCAAGAACCGCTTCGGCGCGGTCAACGAGATCGGCGTGTTCGCCATGACGGAAAAGGGCCTTAAGGGCGTGACCAACCCGAGCGCCATCTTCCTGAGCCAGCACAGCGAGCCCGTGCCCGGCAGCTGCGTGCTGGTCACGCTGGAGGGCACGCGGCCCATGCTGGTGGAGATCCAGGCGCTGGTGGACGAGGGCGGCCCCAGCCCGCGCCGGCTGTCGGTGGGGCTGGACCGCGACCGCCTGGCCATGCTGCTGGCGGTGCTGCACCGGCATGCCGGCGTGGCCTGCATGGACCAGGACGTGTTTGTCAACGCCGTGGGCGGCGTGCGCATCAGCGAGCCCGCGGCCGACCTGGCGGTGATGCTGTCCATCACCTCCAGCCTGCGCGGCAAAGCACTCCCCCGCGGGTTCATCGCCTTCGGCGAAGTGGGCCTGGCCGGCGAGGTGCGCCCGGCCCCGCGCGGTCAGGAGCGGCTCAAGGAGGCGGCCAAGCTGGGCTTCAGCGTGGCCGTGGTGCCCAAGGCCAATGCGCCCAAGAAGCCCATCGAGGGCATCACCATCCATGCGGTGGAGCGGGTGGAGGAGGCGATGGAAGTGGTGCGCGGCATGGGCTGAAGGCCGCCCGCCGGGCGGCGATGCCGCGCCTACGCACCATCCACACCCGGCCCCGGCGGCCGCCATAGGACAATCTCGCCCCATGAATCTGCGCAACCTCTTCATTCCCGTCGGCATCGCGGTGCTGGTCTTCGCGGCCCACCGCTCCTATGGCTGGCAGGGCGTCATGGCGGTCGGGGGCGGGCTCGTGATGTGGGCGCTGCTGCATTTCACCCGGCTCATGAACGTCATGCGCAAGGCGGCCGACCGGCCCATCGGCCACGTGGGCAGCGCCGTCATGCTCAATGCCAAGCTGCGCAAGGGGGTCAATCTCATGCACGTGGTGGCCATGACGCGTTCGCTGGGCGAGCCGCTGTCGGCCGACGGCGAGGAGCCCGAGCGCTACCGCTGGACCGACGGCACGCAGTCGCACGTGACGTGCGAATTCCGGGCCGGCAAGCTGGTGGAATGGGCGCTCGTGCGGCCCGTGCCGCAGGAGGATGCGCCCCAGGCGCCGGCGGATGTGGCGGCCCCTGCCCGCGCAGACTCGTAAAATCGCGGGTTTTGCGACTTCCAGCAATTCCAAAGGAACCCCATGAGTCCCGTAGCTCCCTCGATGGCCGACCGTGACGGCAAGATATGGATGGACGGCCAGATGGTCGATTGGCGCGACGCCAAGATCCATGTGCTGACCCACACGCTGCACTACGGCTGCGGCGCCTTTGAAGGCGTGCGTGCCTACAAGACGGCCGACGGCACGGCGATCTTCCGCCTCGAGGAGCACACCGAGCGCCTGTTCAACAGCGCCAAGATCCTGCGCATGACCATTCCGTTCACCCGCGACGAGGTGAACGAGGCCCAGAAGGCCGTGGTGCGCGAGAACCAGCTCGAATCGTGCTACCTGCGCCCGCTGACCTGGATCGGCTCGCAGAAGCTGGGCGTGTCCCCCAAGGGCAACCAGATCCACCTGATGGTGGCGGCCTGGGCCTGGGGCGCCTACCTGGGCGAAGAGGGCATGAAGCGCGGCATCCGCGTCAAGACCAGCAGCTACACGCGCCACCACGTCAACATCACCATGACGCAGGCCAAGGCGGTGAGCAACTACACCAACTCGATCCTGGCCAACATGGAGGCCCTGGACGACGGCTACGACGAGGCCCTGCTGCTGGACGCCTCCGGCTTCGTGTCCGAGGGCGCGGGCGAGAACGTCTTCATCATCAAGAACGGCGTGGTGTACACGCCCGACCTGTCGGCCGGCGCGCTCAACGGCATCACGCGCAACACCATCGTCCACATCTGCAAGGACCTGGGCCTGGAGCTGGTGCAAAAGCGCATCACCCGCGACGAGGTGTACATCGCCGACGAGGCCTTCTTCACCGGCACCGCCGCCGAAGTGACGCCCATCCGCGAACTCGACCGCCTCGCCATCGGCAGCGGCTCGCGCGGCCCGATCACCGAAAAGATCCAGAGCGCCTTCTTCGACATCGTGAACGGCCGCAATCCCCAATACGCCCACTGGCTCACCAAGGTCTGAAGAACATGTCGCAAGCCATCGTCGAACTGGTCGCCAAAGACCTCAACCCCCAGGGCGGCGTCTTCTGCCCGAGCCCCAAGGCGGACATGAAGATCTGGAACACCCACCCCAAGGTGTACCTGGACGTCGCCCACACGGGCGAGGCCAAGTGCCCCTACTGCGGCACGGTGTACCGCCTGAAGGCGGGAGAACGCGTCCATTCCGGCCACTGATTGATGCCGGCTGAACGCGGCAGCGCGGCCCGCCCCACGCTCACGGTGGCGGTGCTGACGCTGAACGAGGGCCACCGCATCGAGGCCTGTCTGGCGAGCGCCTCGTTCGCCGACCAGATCGTGGTGGTGGACAGCGGCAGCACGGACGACACCGTGGCCGTGGCGCGGCGCCTGGGTGCCCAGGTGCATGTGTATCCCGACTGGCAGGGCTTTGCCGTGCAGCGCAACCGCCTGCTGGCGCACGCCACGGGCGACTATGTTTTCTTTCTCGACGCCGACGAGGTGATGGGCCCCGACTTCCGCGAGGAACTGCAGGCCATCGTGCGCTCTGGCGAGCGCGCAGTGTGGAAGATCCGCTGGCGCATGGTGGCCTTCGGCCGCGAACTGCGCTACCTGCGCACCACCTCGACCGTGGAGCGCCTGTTCCGGCGCGACATGCTGCGCGAGTACGTGGGCGTGGTCCACGAGGAGGCCGTGCTCACCGAGCCCGGCGTGCCGCGCCACGTGATGCGCGCGCGGCTGCTGCACCACTCGCGCGAGACCGTGCGCGGCAGCCTGGAAAAGCTCACGCAGTACGCCATGCTGGGCGCCGCCAAGCGCGCGGCGGCCGGCAAGCGCGGCGGCGTGGGGCGCGGGCTGGCCTCGGGCACGAGCATGTTCGTGCGGCTGTACGTGCTGCGGCTGGGGTTCCTGTGCGGCGGTGCCGGTTTCCTTTACTGCCTGTTCGTGGCCCTGGAGGCGTTCTTCCGGTATGCCGCGCTGGAGTACGACAGCGACCGCCTGAGCGAGAGCGTGCGCCGGTGAAACCTTCGGATGTCTTCGCGCGCCTGTCCGGCGTGGCGGCTTTCATGGTGCCCGGCCTGGCCCTGTGGCTGCGCTCGGGCTATTCGTGGGGCGCGGTGGTCCTGCTGCTGTGCAGCCTGGCCACGGCCGGCGTGTGGCTGCGCCGGCCCCCGGGCCGCGAGGCCTGGTGGCTGTTCGCCTCCATCGTCGCCATGGGCTTCGTATGGGCCCTCGATTTCGACCCGGCCCAGGGCGGCTGGTCCAACCTGGACCGGCCGTCCAAGTACCTGCTGGCGCTGCCCTGCCTTTTCTACCTGCTGGCCTACCCGCCGCGTGCGGTCTGGCTGTGGTGGGGCCTCGCCGTGGGGGCGTGCGGCGCGGGGCTCATCGGCATCTACCAGACCGGCGTGCTGCACCTGCTGCGCGCCAACGGCTACACCAATGCGATCCAGTTCGGCGGCCTGAGCCTGCTGCTGGGCCTGATGTGTTCGGCAGCCCTGCTCGTGCAGTGGGGCCGCTGGGCGCCCTGGCAGCGCGTGGGCTGGGTGGTGTGCATCCTGCTGGGCTTCGAGGGCTCGCTGCTGTCGGAGTCGCGCGGGGGCTGGCTCGTGCTGCCGCTGGCGCTGCCCGTGTGCGCGTGGCTGCAGGCCCGCTGCGGCCAGCGCCGGCTGGCGATGGTCGGGGCGGCGCTGATCCTGGCCGGCATGGCGGGCCTCATGGCGCTCAAGGCGCACGACGTGCGCTCCCGCGTGGACGAGGCGCGCCAGGAGATCACCCAGTACGAATCCAAGGGCGATGCGGCCAGCTCGGTCGGCCAGCGGCTCGCGCACTGGAAGCTGGCCTGGTCGATGGGCCTGGACCGGCCGCTCACCGGCTGGGGCCGCTACGGCTACGAGGCCGAGAAGCAGCGGCGCGTGGCCGCGGGGCAGGCCCATCCGTTCGTGCTGCGGTTCAGCCATGCGCACAACGAGGTGCTGGACATCTTCGCCAAGCGCGGCCTGCCCGGCGTGGCGGTGCTGCTGCTGTTCTATGCGGTGCCGCTCGCGCTTTTCTGGCCGACGCGCCGGCGCGTCTGCCGGACCACGGAGCACGGCACCATGGACCCCCAGGTGCTGTGCCTGCGCATGGTGGGCGTGCTGCTGCCCATCGCCTACATCGGCTTCGGGCTCACGCAGGTGTTCCTGGGCCACAACAGCGGCACCATGTTCTACCTGTTCATGTGCATGCTGGTGCTGGCCATCCTGCAGGGCCGCGAGCGCGATGCGCTGCGGCGGCGGGCTGCGCCGGCCGCCGTGCCGCCGGGCCCGGGCCGGCCCGCCGCTGCCTCCTCCTGACCGCCAAGAAGGTTTCGCCATGCACGTGCTGCTCGTCAACAACTCCCCGATCCCGGTCTACGGCTATGGCGGCACCGAGCGCGTCATCTGGGACCTGGGCCAGATGCTGGTGCGCCTGGGCCACCGCGTGAGCTACCTGGTGCCCGAGGGCTCCACCTGCGACTTCGGCGCGGTGCTGCCCATCCGGCCCGATGCGCCGTGGGATTCGCAGATTCCCGCCGACGTGGACATCACGCACTTCCAGTTCAACCCCCGCACCGAGATCGGCACGCCCTACCTGGTCACCGAGCACGGCAATGCCCGAAAGCCCAAGCCGCTGCCGCGCAACACCGTGTTCCTCTCGCGCGACCATGCGGCGCGCTACGGCTCCACCGAGTTCGTCTACAACGGCCTGCAGTGGGAGAGCTACGGCGCCGTGGACTTCGCCCGGCCCCGCGACCACTATCACTTCCTGGGCAAGGCCGCGTGGCGCGTGAAGAACGTGAGCGGCGCCATCCGCGTGGCCCAACTGGCGGGGGTGGAGCTGGACGTGCTGGGCGGCGACCGCATCAATTTCCGCCGGGGCTTTCGGTGGACGCTGTCGCGCCGCATCCATTTCTTCGGCATGGTGGGCGGCGCGCAGAAGACCGAGCGGCTCAACGCCTCGCGCGGGTTGATCTTTCCGGTGCGCTGGCACGAGCCCTTCGGCCTGGCCGTCATCGAGAGCCTGTACTTCGGCTGCCCCGTGTTCTCGACGCCCTACGGCGCGCTGCCGGAACTGGTGCCCGCCGAATGCGGCGTGCTGGCGGACAACGCCAGTGCCCTGGCCGAGGCGGTGCGCGCCAACCGCTTCGACCCCCGCGCCTGCCACGACCATGCCGTGCGCCACTTCGGCGCCGAGCGCATGGCGCGCGACTACCTGCGCATGTACGAACGCGTGCTGGCGGGCGAGACGCTCAATGCCCAGGCGCCCGTGATCCAGGGAGAGGCCCGCTCGCTCGCCTGGCGCAACTGAGCCGGGGCGGGCGCGGCGCCGCGCTCAGACCGCCGCGTGGACCGTGAACCCCATCGGCACCGGGCCGAAATCCTGGATCACCTTCAGGCCCAGCGACCGCGCCGCCTTGGCCGTGGTGATGCAGCCGTCCGTGCGGCCGTGCCGGCATTCCACGGCGGCCTGTGCATTGCTGTTGACGAAGCACAGCTCCGTGCCGGGGGGCGCCAGTTGCTGCGGCGCGGGGTGGGTCGAGATGGTGCGGGGCGCCTCGCCCGTGCGTGACGCGAGGATCATGTTGAAGGTGGGCATCACGAAGACATCCACCATCTGGAAACGGTTCAGGTTGGAGAACACGAGATTGTGCAGGTCGGGATAGGCCACGCACCCCAGCACCGCGATGGCTGGGTCGTCATTCAGCGACTCGGCGGCGATCTCGAAGGTGGGGTGCAGGTGCACGGTGCCTTTGCGGCCGTTGCGCCGGAACCATTCGTGGGCTGCGGCTTCGCAGTTGGTGCCGGCCGGCCCGAGGGTGTGGATGACCCGGATGTCTTTGACTGCCATGGTGGAACTGGGTGGATCGGTGTTCAAAATGGACGCCTCGGTCTTGTATTCCGTTGGGCGGAATGCAGGATAAGGGAAACCGCCTTCCGAAGCCACCCGGATTCCGGGGCCAAGCCGCTGACCGAACGAAACAGATGTGACCATGCGCAACATCAAGCGCATGCCCTTGCATGGCGGCCCCACCCGTGTACCGAGACCGGTGCGGCGCGTGCCGCGCCTTCGCAAGGAGGTCAGGCGCTCGCCAACGGCAGGCTCAGCACGAAGCAGGCACCGCCCTCGCCATCGGGGCGGTCTTCGCAGCGCACCGTGCCGCCCGAGCGTTCCGCGATGGAGCGCACCAGCGCCAGCCCCAGGCCCACGCCGCCGGCGCGCTCGCTGGCGCCGGGCAGCCGGTAAAAGGGTTCGAAGATGCGCTCGCGCTGCGCTGGCGGCACACCGGGGCCCTGGTCGCACACGCGCACTTCGGCGTGGGTGCCGGTGCGCTGCAGCCCCACCGTGATGTCGCCCTGGCTGTAGCGGCGGGCGTTTTCCAGCAGGTTGCGCAGGGCGCGGCGCAGCAGCTTGGCCACGCCGTTCACCTCCAGGCCGTCCGCGCTGGCGGCGCCGGCTTCCAGCTCGGCATCCACCCGCACGCACTCCTCGGCCGCCAGGCCCAGCAGGTCCACCAGTTCGACGGTGCCCATGTCCGCCTCGCGCGCATCCAGGCGGCTGGCGAGCAGGATCTCGTCCACCAGCTGGTCCAGCTCGGCGATGTTGCGCAGGATCTCGTCGCGGAATGCCGGGGACGGGGCCGAGCCCTGCATCAGCTCCAGCCCCATGCGGATGCGCGTGAGCGGCGAGCGCAGCTCGTGCGAGGCATTGGCCAGCAGCGACTTGTGGGATTTGACGAGCGTCTCGATGCGTGCGGCCGCGGCGTTGAACTGGCGCGCCAGGTCGGCCACTTCGTCATGTCCGGTCTCGGCCACGCGCACGGAAAGGTCGCCTTCGCCGAAGCGCTGCACGCCGCGCTGCAAGGTTTCCAGCCGCTGCAGCAGCCGCCGGATGATGGGGAACACGCCCACGGCCACGGCCACGCCGACGAGGCCCAGCATCCACAGGAAGCCGAACGGCGGGCGGGTCCAGAACGCCACCTCGCCGCGCCGGTCGGCGCCGGGCGGCTTCGGGCGCGGCGCCATCTGCAGCGAGAACACCTCGCCGCCCTCGGCTTCCACCCGGAACTCCAGCCCCTCGGCCGGCCCGTTCGGGATGCGCGTGGCCAGCCCGCGCAGCACCGGCTCGCCGCGATCGTTGATCAGCACCATCTCGCGGGCGGGCGGGGTGGGGGGCGTCTGCGCGTTCTGGTCCGAGGCGATGCGCCAGGCCCATCCCACGGCCAGGGTGAGCACGGCCACGCCCACCACCACGGCCAGCCAGATGCGCAGATAGAGGCGTCGGGAAAACGGGTTGGACATGGGTCAGTCTTGCTGCTTGGCGAACACATAGCCCACGCCGCGCACCGTGAGGATGCGGCGGGGGTTCTTGGCGTCCTGCTCGATCGCGGCGCGGATGCGGCCCATGTGCACGTCGATGGAGCGGTCGAAGGCTTCCAGCTCGCGGCCGCGCACGGCCTCCATGATCTGGTCGCGCGTGAGCACGCGGCCCGCGCGTTCGGCCAGCGCCACTAACAGGTCGAACTGGTAGGAGGTGAGCTCGGCCGCCTGGCCGCTCACGGTGACGGTGCGCGCATCGCGGTCGATCTCCAGCGAGCCGAAGCGCAACACCTGCGCGGCGGGCGTGCCGCCGTCGGTGCGCCGGCGCAGGATGGCGCGGATGCGGGCGAGCAGCTCGCGCGGCTCGAACGGCTTGGGCAGGTAGTCGTCGGCGCCCAACTCCAGGCCGATGATGCGGTCCATCGGGTCGCCCTTGGCGGTCAGCATGAGCACCGGCACCTGCGCCGCCGGCCCCTGCAGCGAGCGGATGCGGCGGCACACTTCGAGCCCGTCCATGTCCGGCAGCATGAGGTCCAGGATCACCAGGTCGGGCAGGGGCCCCGCATCGCCCCCCTGCAGGCGCGCCATGCCGCTCTTGCCATCGGCCATGTGCGTCACTTCCAGGCCCGACTGGCCGAGGTATTCCCCCACCATCTGGGCGAGGCGGAAGTCGTCTTCGATCATCAACAGTTGAGAGCTCATGGCGGGTGTCCTTGGGGGAGGCTTCATCGTCGCGTCGGGGGGCGTCGTTGCGTTGAAGTCCCCGTAAAGTTAGGTAAACCAGGGGCATCCCCCCAGCCGGGGCCATTTTGCGGCCGCGCAGGCCGGGCCGGCGTGGCGTGCGCCATATGCTACTGAATTGATAGCTATGGCGGCATGAAAATCACCGGCGTGGGGGCGTTTCGATCCTGGAGGCCAGCGCCACCAGCACCAGCACCGGCAGTCCCAGCAGCGCCGTTCCCACGAAAAACTCGGTATAGCCGAAGGCGTCCACGAAGCGCCCCGAAAAGCCCGCGATCCACTTGGGCGCCAGCAGCATCATGGAGCTGAACAGCGCGTACTGCGTGGCCGAATACTGCACGTTGGTGAGGCTGGACAGGTAGGCGATGAATGCCGCCGACGCGATGCCCCCCGCCAGGTTGTCGGCCGACACCACGAAGACCAGCCCGGTCACGTCGTGCCCGCGCAGGCCCAGCCAGGCGAACAGCAGGTTGCTGCAGGCGCTGAGCACCGCGCCCAGCATCAGCACGCGCATCACGCCCAGGCGCATGGACAGCACGCCGCCCACGAAGGCGCCGGCCAGCGTCATCAGCACGCCGAACACCTTGGTGACCGCGGCGACCTCGTCCTTGGTGTAGCCCATGTCCACGTAGAACGGGTTGGCCATGATGCCCATCACCACGTCGCTGATGCGGTAGACGGCGATGAGCGCCAGGATCAGCGCCGCCTGCCAGCGGTAGCGCCCGATGAAGTCCGCGAACGGGTCGACCAGCGCGCCGCGCAGCCACTCGGCCGGGTTGCGCGCCGGCGGCAGCGGGCGCGGCACGGGCTCGCGCGACAGCAGCACGGTCGCGGTGCCCACCAGCATCGAGGCGGCCATCGTCAGGTAGGCCGCCTGCCAGGCGCCGTGCTGGTAGCCGGCGAGGCCGGGCAGCTCGGCGCGCGCGGCCACCCACAGCACGCCCGCGCCGGCCCAGATCATCGCCAGGCGGTAGCCGGTCTGGTAGGTGGCGGCCAGCGCCGCCTGGCGGTCGGCGTCGGCCGATTCGATGCGGAAGGCGTCCAGCGCGATGTCCTGCGTGGCCGATCCGAACGCCACGGCCAGCGCGCACCACACCAGTGGTTCGAGCGCCACGCGCGGGTCGTTGAACGCCATGCCCACGAGGCCCGCCATCACCATCGCCTGCGACGCCACCAGCCAGCCGCGCCGGCGCCCCAGCCAGCGCGTGAGCAGCGGCAGCGGCATGCGGTCCACCAGCGGTGCCCACATCCACTTGAACGCGTAGGCCAGGCCCACCCAGCTCAGGTAGCCGATGGTGGTGCGGTCCAGGCCCGCCTCGCGCAGCCAGAACGACAGCGTGCCCAGCACCAGCAGCAGCGGCAGCCCGGCGGAGAACCCCAGCGCCAGCATGCGCAGGCTGGCCGGTTCGAGGTAGACGAGCCAGGCCTCGCGCCAGCTGCGGCGGGGGGCGGTGGCGGGGGCGTGGTCTGGGGGCATCGGAAGGGGTGGGCGGGGGCGGGCCGGGTAGGGGGATCGCAGGGATTATCCGCACCCCTTCCCCGGGGCGCGCCGGCCGTGCTTGCGCCGTGCCGCTACGATGCGCGCCATGGGCCCCGCCGCCGTCCTCCATCCCACCTGCTCGGTGCGCTGCTACAGCGGCGAACACGCCGCGCATGCGCACGGCCACGCGCAGGTGCTCTACGCGCTGCACGGGCGCATGGAGCTCGAGGTGGCGGGCCGCGCCGCCTTCGTGGACACCACCTGCGGCATGGTCATTCCGGCCGGCACGGCGCACGCGTTCCTGGCCCCGCCCGGCGCGCGGATGTTCGTGATCGACGCGCCCGACCAGCCCGGCGTGGGGCGCGTGCGGCGCTTCGCCATCGCGCCCGAGCACCGGGCCTTCGCCGCCAGCGACGATGCTGCGCTCCGGCTCGCCCAGATCCTGCAGGCCCCGCGCGTGCTCGCGCGCCGCGCCATCGCCCCGGAACAGCTGGAGCGCGCCGTGCGCGCCGCCCTGCACGAGGACTGGCCCACGGTGCGCATGGCGGCCCTGTGTTTCCTGAGCCCGCAGCGCTTTCATGCCCGCTGGCTGGCGCTGACCGGCCGCACGCCCCAGGCCTGGCTGCGCGGCGAGCGCCTGGATGCCGCCGCCCGCGAACTGGCCCAGGGCGTTCCGCTGGACACCGTGGCCCTGCGCACCGGCTATGCGAGCGCGAGCGCCCTGGCGTATGCGCTGCGCCGCGACCGGGGCACCGGCGCCCGCGCGCTGCGTGCCTGAATCAATCGCTATTGTTTTTGTAGCGATATGCCCTAGTGTTGATTGCGGTGGAGGCCGATTCGGCGCATGGCCTGCCGGCCCGCACTTCGCGCGTTGCTCGACATTGGCGCCGCCCGCCCGCGGCACCATGGCGGCATGACGACCCCTTCCCCCCATTCCACCCGCGGCATCGCTCTGGTGCTGCTCGCCTCCACGCTCTGGGGCACCACCGGCACGGCGCAAAGCCTGGGCGCGGGCGGCCTGTCGCCCTTCTGGGTGGGGGCCGCGCAGCTGGCGGTGGCCAGCGCCTTCTTCTCGGTGCTGCTCATCGCTGCGCGCGGGCTGGCGCGCCAACGCGCGCAGCGACGCGGCCCGGCACCGGACCCCACCCCCTCGGACCGCCTGCCCGCGCATTGGCTGGCGCTGGCGTCGGCCGGCGTGGCGGGCTACAGCATCTGCTTTTATGCCGGCGTGCAGCGCACCGGCGTGGGCGTGGGCACGGCGGTGGCCATCGGCAGCGGCCCCATCTGGGCGGGACTGATCCAGGCCGTGCTGCTGCGCTCGCCCCTGATCGGCCTGTGGTGGCTGGGCACCGCCGTCAGCGTGGCCGGCGGCGTGCTGATGGTGCTCAGCAAGGGCGCGGGGGCCGGGCCGTCCTGGCCGGGGCTGGCGCTGTGCCTGCTGGCCGGCCTGTCGTACGCCAGCTACGCGCTGGTGAACAAGCGGCTGGTGGCGCGGGCCTCCACCGGCTGGGTCAACTTCTGCGTGTTCACCGGCGCCGCGCTGCTGGCGCTGCCCATGGCATGGCTGCTGGCCGGCGTGCCGCAATGGAGCCTGCCGTCGCTGGCCGTGGTCGTCTATCTGGGCGTGGTGGTGTCCGGCCTGGCCTATGTGGCGTTTTCCAGCGGGCTGCGCCACATCGCCGGGGCGACCAGCGTCACGCTGACGTTGGTCGAGCCGGTGGCCGCCTTCGTGCTGGCCGTGGCGATCGTCGGGGAGCGGCAGCCGCTCGCCGCCTGGAGCGGCCTGGGGCTGGTGCTGCTGGGCTTGCTGGTGGTGATCCGCGCGGAGTTGCGCCGGTAGGAGCGCAGGGCGGCGGGGCGGGCGGCGCCTCGCATCGGCACCTTGAAAAAGGGTTCAGGGATGGCTTCCGGCTGACAGACCGGGCCCCCGGCCTGCGGCTAGACTGCCGCCCATGTCGCACCTGCCCACCCCCGATTCCCGCGCTCCGGCGCCTGCCGAGACCGATTCCGCCACGGCCTGTTGCCGGTTCTGCAGCCTGCGCGGCAGCGCCTGGAACGCCCGCCGCGGCTTCTTGCTGGCGGCTGGGGCCGCCGTCGCGGGGCCCGCGCTGGCGCAGGTGGACGTGGGGTCCGCCTCGGGCATGCGCAAGCTGGTGCCGGCCGAGACGATCGAGACTGCCGCCAACCAGCAGTACAGCGAAATGATGGGCAAGGCCAAGGCGCAGCGCGCGCTGGCTGGCCCCGACAATGCGCAGCTGCAGCGCCTGCGCGCCATCGCCCAGCGCCTGATCCCCTACACCGCCCAATGGAACGACCGGGCCCGCCAGTGGCAGTGGGAGGTCAACCTGATCGGCAGCAAGCAGATCAACGCCTTCTGCATGCCGGGTGGCAAGATCGCCTTCTACACCGGCATCCTGGACCAGCTCAAGCTCACCGACGACGAGGCCGCGATGATCATGGGCCATGAAATGGCCCACGCGCTGCGCGAACACGCCCGCGCCCGCCTGGCAAAGACCCAGGCCACCAGCGTGGGCCTGTCCCTCGGGGCGCAGTTGCTGGGCCTGGGCGACCTGGGCAACGCGGCGGCCAACCTGGGCACGCAGCTCATCACGTTGAAGTTCAGCCGCGGCGACGAGACCGAAGCCGACCTGGTGGGCCTGGAACTGGCCGCCCGCGCCGGCTACAACCCCGACGCCTCGGTGAGCCTGTGGCGCAAGATGGGCGAGGCCACCAGCGGCCAGGGCGGCATCGCGTTTCTCTCCACCCACCCCAGCGGGCCGGAGCGCATCCGCCAGCTGGAGCAGAACGTGCCGCGGGTGCAGGGGCTGTACCAGGCGGCGCGCCGGGGGTGAGTCGACCGGGATCGGCGTGGGGCGTGGATCAGGTCCCGCCCACGTAGGGGTTGCTCTTGCGCTCGCGCCCGAAGCTGCTCTCCGGCCCGTGCCCCGGGATGAAAACCGTGCCGTCGCCCATCGGCCACAGGCGCTGCGTGATGCTGTCGATGAGCTGCTGGTGATTGCCCTGGGGAAAGTCGGTGCGGCCGATGCTGCCGGCAAACAGCACGTCGCCCACGAAAGCCCGCTCGATCTGGGGCGCGTGGAACACCACGTGGCCCGGCGTGTGGCCGGGGCAGTGGCGCACCGACAGCGTCTCGTTGCCGATCTGCACCGTATCGCCATCGTCCAGCCACCGCGTGGGCGTGAAGGCCTCCGCAGGCGGAAAGCCGAACATCGCGCTTTGCTGCGGCAGCCCGTCGATCCAGAACTGGTCCCCGGGATGTGGCCCGACGATGGGCAGCGCCCGGGTGCGGGCCAGCTCGCCCGCTCCGCCCGCATGGTCGATGTGGGCGTGGGTGAGCCAGATCTGCTCCAGCTTCAGCTGCCGCCGCTCCGCCTGGGCGAGGATGGCCGGCAGGTCCCCACCGGGATCGATCACCGCGGCCAGAAGGGTTTCGTCGCACCACACCAACGAGCAGTTCTGCTGGAAAGCGGTGACGGGTAATGTGAAATATTGCAACATCGTGTAAGTTAGTATTCAGGCTTCACGGCGATGATTTCGGGTTCGCGCTTCAGCATTCATCGGAGGGCTGGCGCCATTGTCGTCAATGCGAAAGAGAGAGGGAGCGATGTTCAAGAAGCTGGTGGCTGCGGCCTTTGTTTTCGGTGCGGGCGTGGCCCATGCGTTCATCCCCCAGGCGGGGACGTGGGTGGTGACCTCCGAGGTCAACGGCAAGCCCGGCCGCGGCTTCGGCATCGACGTGCAGAACGGCACGCTGGTGATGCAGATGTATGCGTACGAGAACACCGGCAAGTCCACGTTCTACCTGGCCGTGGGCAATGTGGTGGACAACCAGGTCACGGCCGATCTCAAGTCCTATGAAGGCGGCCGTTTCCTGGGCAGCGAAGACCGCTCGGGCACTGAAAAGGGCAACGCGGGCGCGGTCAAGATCCGCTTCGTCGACGGCGTGAGCGGTTTCATCACCTTCCCCGGCGAGAGCGAAAAAGCCATCTCGCGCTTCAACTTCGGTTACGCGGCCGTACCGCAAAGCCTGAAAGGCAGCTGGCTGTTCACGACATACTCGCCCACGCTGGGCTGGGGCGTTGAGACTCCCACGTTCACAGCCGTGGGCAATGCCACCAGCACCGGTAGCGGGACGATCTCCGCGCCGTCCAGCAACCTGATTTGTGAACACCAGGTCAGCGGCGGTCTGGCGGGCTTCGTGTTTTGCGTCAAGTTCTTTTCCAACTCCAGCACCACGCAGCACACCTATCTCTTCAAGTACAGCGTGAACGAGGGCGAGGGCGACTGGTATCCCAACAACGGCAAGACCGGTTATGGCTTCTACGTCAAGCGCCTGATTACCGATGACGGTCAAGTCGCAGGGCTGATCCGCAAGGACGAAGAGGCCTTCGTAGCGCCGGAGCAGGCCCAGGCCTTCGCGGCCGAACTGGCCGCAGCCGCTCACCGCTGACCGACCCATGCCCGCAACGGGAGACGGCCGCCCGGCAGGGCCGTCGTCCTGCAAGCGGGTGGATGCCCGCCGCACGCCGCGTGCTGCGCTTACAGCACCATGTCGTACCCGATCGTGATCGGCGCATGGTCCGAAAACTTCTCGGTCTTGTAGATGTGCTCGGTGCGGGCCAGGGCTGCGATGGCCGGCGTGGCTAGGTGGTAGCTAGTGAGTCAAAATACCCACAATCTTGTGGGATTGGGAAATTTCGTCGATATGGGATTGGCAAGACGCCTAGATAGTGTCCGTACAGCACTGGCACCAGCGAACGCGAGCGAGGGGAAGGCCTGTCATGCCAGGGGCTGCGATTTGGTAGTCACTTCAAAGAACCCGCATCCATCTTGATGATCGCGAAGGGGGCACATCGGGCACCCCTTGACCGGATGGCAAATCCGGAATCGACCTCGTGCAAGACCAAGCAGGGGCCAACGCGCATCCTCGCGTTAAGCCTGCCCTACGGGTGGGAAAACTTGCGCAACGCCGCTAGCGTCTAAATTTCAAGAAGCCCTCCCTCAGTACGCCTTGGCCTGGACGCGAGCCTGCGCGGTAGGCACAATCAAGCTTGCAGAATGAGAATCCGTCATGCCCGCTTACGAAATTAGGACGATGAACGTCCATGAGTCAAAAAAAAACTTAGTCCTCGCGAACAAGCAGGGGCAAGAGTCGCACGTCTCGGTTCACCGATTCGCCATGCTAGGGCCGGGCGATGCCATTCACCTCGTCGACGCAGGTTCCAATCCACATATAACTGTTCGTCCAACAGAGGCGAGGGGCGAAATCATCGTTTTGCCCAGATTTGAGAGTCATAGAGACGTCCGGCTAGGCGCGGAGCGTATGCCGGTCATCTTCACCGAGATTAGTACCGAGGAGGAGCTTCGTGAGTATCGACGGCTTTCCCAATTTCACTACAAGGGTGTGGATCTGCGACCTAGTCATGAACGGGTTGGCAGTGTAAAAGGGACAGGAGGACGAAAGGCAATCCTACTGGCGGTGTTCCAAAGGGAGGGCATGACGCGAGCAGTTGGGTATATTGAAATTCAAATGCCACTGCTGATGTGCAAGCCAAGGCATGACCTATTCTCCCGCCCGTTTCAGAGCAAAGCCAAAGGGATCAGTTGGAATACTTGGCTCGGTGACGGACAAAAGCATGTAAATCGGATTGCAAGAATTGCTAGAGTAGTTATCGATCCTGAATTTCGGGGTATCGGCCTATCAACCATGCTAGTGGAAGAGGCAAAAACATTCTGTCGCGACAGATGGCACATTGGAGGAGCACGCCCCCTGTTCCTTGAAATCTCCGCTGAGATGCTTCGCTACATGGATTTTGTATCCCGTGCTGGACTTCGATTCGTAGGCAACACTGAAGGTAATCTGCAACGCATTGCGAAGGATTTAAAGAGCATTGAGAATGGCGCCAGCGGCAAGTCTGGAATAATGAGTTTGCAGCGCAAATATCATTCCGCCTTCACAGCCTACTGTGAAAAAACAGGAAAGACCTTCGCTGAAGCGCGACTTATCCTATCGGAGCTTTTAAGCTCTGAAGACCCTCGCTCGGAAATGGCATCGGATGAGTGGCTGGCATTCAGGCCGATCCTTCGGTTACCTATTCCATACTTTCTTACGGGATTAGATGCAGAATCTGAAGAATATATTGATGAGGGTCTAAGTACGCGCGGCCACGAGCGCCGTCGTCTGCCGGCAAAGGCTACAGGCGCTAACCTTATTGACACACTCGAATATAAAGGGATTGAGGTATCTGTCCACTATTCAATACCATTGACGCCATATGTCCGGTTGATAATGGATAGCTTTGGTATTGATACAAATGAAATACATACAAAAATCGTTGGCCCAGTTGACGTTTCGCTGTCCAGAGGAAATGTAACTTTAATAACTGGGGCAAGCGGTGCTGGCAAATCTGTACTCTTACAGACATTGTCCGGGTCAGAAATGCCCGAAGGCTTGCTTAAGGTAACTCAAGACGCGCCGGTAGTCGATAAATGCCGCACCCTCACGCCCTTGCCAGACGGAGTACCGATCTTTCAGTATTTCGCGGACCAATACGGAGCTGAGCGCGTATTCGATGCACTCTGTCACGTTGGGTTAAGCGAGGCAATGATCTTCATTAAGCCTTTCGAACTTCTCAGCATGGGTCAGCGATATCGAGCAATGTTTGCGGACCTGATACTGTCCGACGCAAAGCTATGGCTTATTGATGAATTTTGCAGCAATCTAGATCCAATCACTTCAAAAATATTGTCTATTAGACTGCGTAGGTTGGCAATAAGCAAGGATTGCTTCGTTGTAGTCGCAGCAGCTAATACGTCCAACTATATCGATGCCCTTGCGCCAGACAGGATTCTTGTGGTGCGGACCGGTGGCGAAGTTCGATCAATGAGTATGAGGGAGTACAACAATGGCTTTTTCAACAAAGGTTTCTGACGCCTTCGGTCGGGTCATAGAAGCGTCCGCGTATGGCATTGTTGATCCCGTGGTCAAATGTCGCTATGTACAAAAGGGAGGAAATTTAATCGTTGGGCGCACTAATGGTGACCTAAGTCCCAAAAATCTCATTTATATTGGCAAGGTTCTTGAATCGTGCCCTAGTAGCAATATGCTGGCAAGCGACGTTTGGCTGGATGTCGCATTTCCTCACGTAATTTATATTTCAGGAACGCGAGGCAGCGGGAAGAGTTTTGATTTAGGCGTACTTATAGAAGGCATATCTCGGCTAGCCACGCCGAGCCCCATACAGCAACAGGTCGAACCAATAACAACGATCTTGTTGGATACGCAAAGTCAATTTTGGACTTTAAAATATGGGCCAAACCAGGAAATTCCAGAGCATAAGATACAGCTTGACGGGTTGGGAGATTGGAAGATCGCACCAAACCAAATTACAGATATTGAAATATTCAGCCCTCGCGGGTCTGCTAAGCTGCTGGGGGACGAGACAGAATTTTCAATCCGCCCGAGCGACGTCGATCTCTCCGAATGGTGCGCCCTCCTTGGCCAAGAGGTTTATAGCCCGCAGGGCCATGTGCTCCGTGCAGCATTAAAACGGTTAGAAGGCACGAATTTTTCAATAGCCGACTTGCTCGCCGATATTAACCGGGATGCGAATTGGCCCGGTATTTCAGAGATCACTAGAAACGCAGTTAGCTACAAGCTAGAAGACTATTCAGATTCTGGCCTGTTTGATCCTAACGGACTTCAAATTGTCGACCTTCTCAAAGAGGGGCGATGCAATGTTTTCATGTTGCGAGAGCTAAGCGATGGTGACAAATCGCTGGTTGCTGCCATTGTTGCCAAGTCGCTATTTAGAGCGATGGGCGAGTTTCACAGTCGAAAAAAGCTTGCGAAGTTTAAAGGCGAGAACATCTCCAGAACTACGCTGCCAGGCCGAGTATGGCTATTGATTGATGAAGCTCATGTCGTGGCCGGAAAAGGTGGCAACAGCCCTGCCCGCGATGCGCTGGTGGAGTTTGTCAAACGAGGTCGTGATGCCGGGCTCTCGCTAGTATTGGCTACACAACAGCCTTCAGCAGTGGATGACCGGATACTGAGCCAAGTAAACCTGTCGTTGAATCATCGCTTAACCTTCCAAAGCGATGTATCGTCGGCCATCTCGAGAATACCCACCAAAATTGTGTCCACCATGAGGACTGGTGGGGCTACTATCTCTGATTTCGGGGATATGTTGCGTTACTTAGATTCTGGCGACTGCTTTCTTGGTGATCAAAGCACAAGCCGCTGTATTCTTATCAAAATCAGACCAAGGGTGACTGCACATGGTGGGTATAGCCCAACCTGAAAATTTCAGTGCCTTTCTAAGAAAGGTTGGCTACTCAGTAGGTCTAGAGAATACGTTAAGCCGATTCTCTGACTTCTGCTACCTCTATGCCAATACGCCGCAACTAAAAAGTAGCGATTGGTATGATCTGGTGCAAAAAAAATGGGATCTAAAAACAGAAAATATTGCTGATGTATTTTCATCTCTGAAGATTGCCAAAATTACGCCGCAAGGAATTTTTGCTGGACCATTCGGCGAAGCGGGAGCACTTTGTATTCACTTGCTGCGCAAACCCGAAGAAATATCCACAGCATTAAGCCACCTCTTGGCTCTGTCAATAATGCTGGCGGATGGAGACATATTTTTCAATTGTCTATCGGCACAATTTACGACTGCAGACATTCCCAAACGACTCACCGGCATGGTGCTGGGCAAAAGACAAGAGCTTTTTAGAATATTTAAGAGCCAAGCTGAGCAAGAAGCAATTGCGGCGGCGATTACCATTGAACGGCAGCGAAATAACAAAGGTAGCGGCAGCAAGGGCGCCCGGCTAGGCGGAGCGGGCGGCTTAGGGCTGGCTGGGGGGCTAGGGCACTTGGGACTGCCCAAGGCGAAAGATGTCCATGCGATGGAATTGCCTTCGGCTGACTATCTACGGCACATTGTGCCGTCGCGTAAGGAGTGGGCACGCAGTCTCGGACTTTGCAACAAAGACGGGGAAGTGACGTCGCAAGGCTGGCGATGGCTCCAGATCCTAGCCAGCAGCGGCTTCGTCTTTCAAAGCGGCGAATACAGCCTTAGGCCCACGAAATTCGAACTAGAACATCATCGCTTGGCGGCGATCCCTGAGTTGGCAGCTTCTGCCCCGCGCACGTGGGACTACATTTCAGTAGCTGCACGCGGTCTAGCGACCAGCGACCTGTATGAAACCGAGCCAGATGACGATGCACTAAGCTCGTTGACAATGAGCTTATTCGCTGTGTTCCGTGAACTTTCACAAGATCGGCGCATGGTTCGAAACGAGCTTCCGCTCTTTGTCGCGCTTGCTACATACATGGCGATAACGAGAGCATACGGAAGAAATTTGGTCGACTATGATGCTTGGCTGAGGAGTGACGTCCCTTTGCAGAGGGGAATCAAGACTAGATCATCTCGAACAATAGAGCTGGGTATCCTTATCGCTGCCAATGGCCACAATTAAATTCCACCGAAAATTCGTCGTTGACCTCGTGGATTCGGGTGACGCTCAGTTACCCAACCGAGTATTCAAAAAATTATTCACCGAAGAAGGTGAATTCCGCCCTGATCGTGACGATCATCGATATCGAGGTATTGACGACGCTTGGATTCGGGTCGTCAGCAGAGGAAATTCTGCCTATCGCGTCATTTATCTTCGTGAAAATGATGGCATAACTATTTATCGGGCCGGTCCTCATTCAGTTGAGGACAACCTAGCTGCGCCCGGTCGCGTAGAAGGCTTCCATATCGTTTCGCAGGAAATAATGGCGGAAGCATTCCGGCCAGTCGGTGGAAATGCCATTTCTCAGGAAATGGCTCGAACAAGGCTTAGTACAGAGCAAGTCGAAGCGTCCCGGTTCATGAAAAACCATGAGAACCGGCGCCTTTATGAACAAGTAATTGGCAGGAGACTCATTCCTCACAAAGAAGTAATTCTCGTCTCCCCATTCTTATCTTTGGATATACTAAAGCCTACAAAAATCTTGGGGCAGATGCTGGACGAATGGATTTGCGACAATTGCAGTGTCACCCTCATTACGAAGCCGCCAAACGCAAACGAACTTGCAGCATACAGTGCACTTGAGAGTCGTGGATTCTCAATTATCTATGTCGCCCGACTACATGCAAAAGCCTATGTATTCAGAGTTGACAGAGGCAAGCTTAATGAATATCAATCTGCTGCCGCAGATTTGGTCGTGATGGGCTCAGCTAATTTGACAAATTCAGGATTCAACCCTGATGGCATACGAACTTCAGAGCCGCAGCTAGAGCTCAATTATAAAATAGCGGACGAGGATCAGGATGAATTTGAAAACTTCCTCGCTTATTTGGCGGGGGCCGGCGTTGGCCATGATGTCGTTCGAAATAATATTTCCAGCCTAGGAGCAAGATAATGACGCCTGAAGAATTTTATGCTGCGTGTAAACTCGCTGGTAATCCGTTTCGTTCAAACGCTGTTACTGACGATGATCCGCGCGTAAAGATTTGGGTTGGTTATGACCGACAAAAATCTCAGCTTGAAAAGATTTTAGATAGAGTTCGAGCAGATAAAGTTGGACTTACGAACTTTATACTTTTGTACGGCGCTTTTGGCACTGGCAAATCTCATGCACTACTGTGGGCGAGGCATCGTGTTCGCGAACTTGATGCCGGGATAGCGTACTTCGTGCCAACGTTGAAAAAGGATAAAGGCAAACTTTCCTTTGCGTCGGCTTTCAGTGAGGATCTGATCGCGAGAGGTACATTACTGGTCGATTTGATGGAATTCAAGACCTTTTGTGAAACTAGAATTCTTGAGACAAAGCAAAAGCATTCTCAGCAAATAACGTCAGAAGTAGCAATTGAAGAGTTAATCAAGTCTCGCGAGCTGGCCGAATTTGTGAAGGGCTTGATGCACTGTGAGAACGAATTAGGTGTAAAAACATATCTCACCCGAGAAAAGCTTTCTGACTATCAGGCGGTGATGCTCTTCTCAAAAATTGTAAACCTCTTCGTTCAAGAGTTTCCGAGCCCACAGGGTAACAAGCGTTTTCGGCAGGCTGTATATCTTCTAATCGATGAGCTTGATGATCTTCAGCGGCAGCCGCCTAAAGAGACTCTTGAAACAAATGACATACTGCGGCATCTGTATGATGCATGTCCAAATTGTTTCGGACTCGTTTGCGCACTGTCAGCCGAAGTCACCACGCTTACAAACTCGTTTACGGATTATGTTCTATCCCGCGTTACGCGCCAAATCCATTTCGATCTTCTGGATCGTACGCTTGCCATCGATTTTGTGAAGGCCATCCTCGTGAACAACCGACCACAAGGTGTTGCGCCCTCCAGCGAGTATTTTCCTTTCGATGAAGAGGCTGTAACTGCAATCATGTCGCAGCTACGTGAGATAACTCCCAGAAAAATCGTGAACACAATGCAGCAGGTAATCGAGGAATGCCGAATATCCGAAGCCAATCCGAACGCAGGGCCGATCACAAGCAACGTATTGGATGAGCTAGAGGTTTTTGATGCAGTGTTCGGGGACGGCACGGCCGCATAAAGTTCGCGGCTTGGCAACCTGTAGGCCGGTGGAGTCTTATGGCATGGGACTCAGAAGGAGTATCCCACCGGACGGCAGAGTTCTATAAATAGGGTGGCATATACATAGAACCAGTGGACGGTAGAACACTAGGAAAAGCGCCACCGGACATGCGTGTCCCATCGGTTTGGGGCATCTTTGAAGATTGGTACTACAGGAGCTGAGGGCTCATCTGTATGTCTTGTGCGAGAGCTTCTCGCCTAGCCACTCCCGCACGAACCTACAACTTAAAGTCGTAATCGATGCTTAGCGGAGCATGGTCGCTGAACTTCTGCGCCTTGTAGATGTTGGCGGTGCGTGCAACCTCGGCTAGGTCAGGCGTCGCAATTTGGTAATCCAGCCGCCATCCGACGTTGTTCGCATAGGCCTGCCCACGGTTGCTCCACCACGTGTAGGCGGTGTCCGTGGCGTCTGGTTGTAACTGACGGTAAACGTCTATCAGGCCGCCGCCTTCATCAGTTATGTGCAACAACTTTGTCATCCACTCGCGCTCCTGCGGAAGGAAGCCGCTGTTCTTCTGGTTGCTGCGCCAGTTCTTGAGGTCGATGGCCTGATGGGCGATGTTGATGTCGCCGCAGAGGATGAACTCGCGCTCGCCTTTGGTGCGCATGAGGTGGGGATGGAACTCGTCCAGGAAGCGGAACTTGGCCAGCTGGCGCTCTTCGCCCGAGGAGCCGCTCGGAAAGTACGCGCTGATGATCGACAGCTTGCGCGCGGGCGTGTCGAAGCGGGCTTCCACGTAGCGGCCCTCGGCATCGAACTCCTGCGAGCCGTAGCCGATGCGCACGTCGCTCGGCTCGTGGCGCGAGTAGATGCCCACGCCCGAGTAGCCTTTCTTGGCCGCGAAGTGAAAGTGCCCTTTCAGGCCCGCCAGGTGCTCGAAGCGGCCCAGCATGTCGGCCGACTGCGCCTTGATCTCCTGCACGCAAATACAATCCGGCCGCGTTGCGGCGATCCATGCCTCCACCCCCTTGGATGCGGCGGAGCGGATGCCGTTGAGGTTGAGGCTCGTTAATTTGAAAAGGGGTGAATCCATGGTGACAGACAAGGCGCAATCGGTGGAACAGGACCGCCTGGCGCAGGACTTCGTGCAATTCGCCGTGGAAGCGGGGGTGCTGCGCTTCGGCGAATTCAAGACCAAGGCAGGCCGCTTGAGCCCGTATTTCTTCAACGCCGGGCTGTTCGACGACGGCGCCAAGATGGGCAGGCTGGCCGAATTCTATGCAAAAGCCCTGCTGGCGAGCGGCATCGAGTTCGACATGGTGTTCGGGCCGGCGTACAAGGGCATTCCGCTGGCAGCGACGGTGGCCGTCGAACTGGCGCGGCACGGGCGCAACATGCCCTTTGCCTACAACCGCAAGGAAGCCAAGGACCACGGCGAAGGCGGCACGCTGGTGGGTGCCCCGCTGCGCGGCCGCGTGTTGATCGTGGACGACGTGATGTCTGCTGGCACCGCGGCGCGCGAGTCGATCGCGCTGATCCGCGCCGCGGGCGCCCAGCCCCATGCCATGGCCATCGCCCTCGACCGGCAGGAGAAAGCGACCGAGAACGGCCAGGATGTGGAGCACAGCGCCGTGCAGTACGTGCGCGACCATCTGGGCATGCAGGTATGCACCATCGCCAAGCTGGCAGATTTATTGCAGTATTTGGCCCAGAGTGGGGAGCCGGGCGTGCACACCCACCATGAACACGTGCTGGCATACCGCCAGCGCTACGGCGTGCAAGGGGGGTAGTTCGTTTGAGCAAGACGGCCTGGAGATTCGGCTGGTGGGTGATCGCCCTCTCGGGCCTGGCGGGCACGCCGGCCGGGGCGCAGCCGAGCGGCTCTCCGACCGCCGGCATCTACACCTGCGTGAATGCCCAGGGCCGTCGCCTCACGGCGGATCGGCCCATCGCCGAGTGCGTGGACCGCGAGCAGCGGGTGCTGGGGCCATCGGGCACCGAGCGCCAGCGCCTGGGCCCCACCCTCACCGACCAGGAGCGCGCCGCCCTGGAGGCCCAGCGCCGCAAGGAGGCCGAGGAGCGCGCCCGCATCGCCGACGAGCGCCGCCGCGAGCGCGTGCTGGTGGCCCGCTACCCCGACCAGGCCTCGCACGATGCCGAGCGCGCCGCGGCCATCCAGCAGGTCAACGAGGTCACGGCCGTCGCCGAAAAGCGCGTGGCCGACCTGCAGCGCCAGCGCAAGGCGCTCGACACCGAAATGGAGTTCTACCGCCGCGATCCCAGCAAGGCGCCCATGCTCCTGCGCCGCCAGATCGCCGAGCAGGAAGACGCCCTGGCCGAGCAGCAGCGGTTCATTGCCGGGCAGGAGCAGGAAAAGCGCCGCGTGCACCAGCGGTTCGACGCCGAACTGGTGCAGCTCAAGAGCCTCTGGGCGGGGCAACGCCCCGCCGCCATGCCTTCGCAGTGAAGGCGACCCGCCCCGGTGGCCGGGGCAGGGCGGGCGTCAGGAAGACGCCGCTGCGAGCCGGGCGCGCAGCAGATCGTTCACCTGCTGCGGATTGGCCTTGCCCTTGCTGGCCTTCATGGCCTGGCCCACGAGCGCGTTGAAGGCCTTGTCCTTGCCCGAGCGGAACTGGGCCACGTTGTCGGGGTTGGCGGCGATCACGTCGTCGATGATCTTTTCCAGCGCGCCGGAGTCGTTCATCTGCTTGAGGCCCTTGGCCTCGATGATCGCGTCCACGTCGCCCGCAGCCGCGTCGCTCCACAGCGCCTCGAACACCTGCCGGGCGGCGTTGTTGGAGATCGTGCCATCGGCGATGCGGGTGACCAGTTGCGCCAGTTGGGCGGCGCCCACGGGGGCCGAGGCGATGTCGCTTTCGCCGGCATTCACCCGCCGCGACACCTCGCCCATGATCCAGTTGCTGACCAGCTTGGGTTGCTGGCTGGCCTGCGCTGCCGATTCGAAATACGAAGCCATCGCCTTCGACTGGGTCAGCGTGGTCGCGTCGTATTCCGGCAGGCCGTAGTCGGCCACGAAGCGCGCGGCCATGCTGCGGGGCAACTCGGGCATCAGCGCGCGCTGCTTGTCCACCCATTGCTGCGAAATCTGCAGCGGCGGCAGGTCCGGATCGGGGAAGTAGCGGTAGTCGGCCGCGTCTTCCTTGGTGCGCATGGCGCGGGTCTCGCCCGTGCCGGGGTCGAACAGCACCGTGGCCTGCTGGATCGCGTGGCCGTCCTCGATCTGCTCGATCTGCCAGCGGATCTCGTAGTCGATCGCCTGCTGCATGAACTTGAAGCTGTTCAGGTTCTTGATCTCGCGGCGCGTGCCCAGCGGGGCTCCGGGCTTGCGCACCGAGACATTGGCGTCGCAGCGGAACGAGCCCTCCTGCATGTTGCCGTCGCAGATGCCGATCCACGTCACGATCTTGTGCAGTTCCTTGGCGTAAGCCACGGCCTCTTCGGACGAGCGCATGTCGGGCTCGGTCACGATCTCCAGCAGCGGCGTGCCGGCGCGGTTCAGGTCGATGCCGCTCTGGCCAATGAAGTCTTCGTGCAGCGACTTGCCCGCGTCTTCTTCCAGGTGGGCGCGCACGAGCTTGACGGTCTTCTTCTCGTCACCGAGAAAGAACGACACCTCGCCGCCCTGCACCACCGGGATCTCGAACTGGCTGATCTGGTAGCCTTTGGGCAGATCCGGATAGAAGTAGTTCTTGCGGGCGAAAACGCTTTCCGGCGCAATGGTGGAGCCCAGGGCCAGTCCTAATTTGATAGCGCAGGCCACGGCCTCGCGGTTCATCACGGGCAGGGTGCCCGGCAGGGCCAGATCCACCGCGCAGGCCTGCGTGTTGGGCGCGGCACCGAAGGCGGTGGGGGCGCGGCTGAAGATCTTGGATTTCGTCGCAAGCTGGGTGTGGGTTTCGAAGCCGATGACGACTTCGTAGCCGTGGATCAATGGGGCGGTCATGTTCAGAGGCCTCCCGGCGTGCGGAGGTGGAAATCGGTGGCTTGCTGCAGGCGGTGGGCGGCGTTGAGCAGCCGGGCTTCCTGGAAGTAGTTGCCGATCAGTTGCAGGCCCACGGGCATGCCGTCCTCGCCGAAGCCGGCGGGCACGCTCATGCCGGGCAGGCCGGCGAGCGAGGCGGGCAGCGTGAAGATGTCGGCCAGGTAGTCGGCCAGCGGGTCGTTGCCGTGCTCGCCGAGCTTCCAGGCCACCGTGGGTGCCACCGGGCCGGCGATGAGGTCGCACGACTGGAAGGCATTCTGGAAGTCGTCGGCGATCATGCGGCGGATCTTCTGCGCCTGCAGGTAGTAGGCGTCGTAGTAGCCGTGCGACAGCACGTAGGTGCCGATCATGATGCGGCGCTTGACCTCGTCGCCGAAGCCCTCGGCGCGCGTCTTCTTGTACATGTCCACCAGATCGGTGTAGTCGCTGGCGCGGTGGCCGAACTTCACGCCGTCGAACCGCGAAAGGTTGGAAGAGGCCTCGGCCGGCGCGATCACGTAGTACACGGGAATGGACAGCTCGGTGCGCGGCAGGCTGATGGGCACCAGTTTCGCGCCGAGCTTCTCGTATTCCTGGAGCGCGGCATCCACCGCGGCGCGCACGCCGGGCGCCAGGCCCTCGCCGAAGAACTCGGCCGGGATGCCGATGCGCAGCCCGTCGATGCCGTCGTTCAGCTGGCGGGTGAAGTCCTGCGCCGGCAGGTCGAGCGAGGTGGAGTCGCGGTCCAGGTCCGGGCCGCAGATGGCCGACAGCAGCAGGGCGCAGTCCTCGGCCGAGCGGGCCATGGGGCCGGCCTGGTCCAGGCTGGAGGCGAAGGCGATCATCCCGTAGCGCGAGGCGCGGCCGTAGGTCGGCTTGATGCCCGTGATGCCGCAGAACGAGGCGGGCTGGCGGATCGAACCGCCCGTGTCGGTGCCGGTGGCGGCAGGCGCCAGGCGCGCGGCGACCGCCACGGCGCTGCCGCCCGACGAGCCGCCCGGCACGCGGGTGGTGTCCCAGGGGTTGCGCACCGGCGCGGGCGCATCGAAGCCCACCGGGGCCACGGCGGAGTTCTCGTTGGCCGAGCCCATGGCGAACTCGTCGCAGTTGAGCTTGCCCAGCGTGACCGCACCGGCGTTGGCCAGTTGGCCGACGACGGTGGCGTCGAACGGCGACTGGTAGCCGGCCAGCATCTTCGAGCCGGCCGTGCTGGGGAAGTCGCGCGTGACGAAGATGTCCTTGTGGGCGATGGGCACGCCGGCCAGCGGGCCCGCCGTGCCTGCAGCGATGGCCGCGTCCTGCGCGCGGGCCTGCGCCAGGGTGGCTTCTTCGTTCATGGCGACGTAGGCGCCCAGGTTCTGGTGGGCCGCGGCGCGTGCCAGGAAGTGCTGGGCGGCTTCGACAGCGGAGACGCGGCGCTCGCGCAGTTCGGTGGCCAGGGCGGCCACGCCCAGGTCGTGCAATGCGGTGGTGGAGTTAGTGGTCATCGGGGCGCCCTTATTCGATCACCTTGGGCACGAGGAACAGGCCGTTCTCCACGGCCGGCGCGCTGCGCTGGTTGGCCTCGCGCTGATCGGGTTCGCTGGCGATGTCCTCGCGCAGGCGCAGGGCCACGGCCTGGACGGCGGCGACCGGGTGCGCGAGGGGGGCGATGCCGGTAGTATCCACAGCCCGCATCTTCTCGACGATGCCGAAGAAACCGTTGATCTGCGTGAGCATGCGCTCACTGTCGTCCGAGCTCAATTCAAGCCGCGCCAGATTGGCGATGCGACCGATGTCTTGGGGTGTCAGTGCCATAGGGGAAGGGGGGTGGGAAACCGGATGTAAAGCTGAAATCCGGGCCATGCCGGAGGGAGTTATTCACAGGGGATGCGGTATTATCCCGGCTTTGCCGCAATACCCTCCCAACTGCCGGTCATTGTGCGAAAAAATCCAATAAACACCCCCTAATATCACCCGGCGATGGCAGGCCGACGTGCATGCCGTGCCTGAGAGGATTTTTGAATGTTCGGAGCTTTCCGTCGGTACTTCTCCACCGACCTTGCGATTGACCTTGGCACCGCCAACACCCTGATTTTTGCCCGCGACAAGGGCATCGTGCTCGATGAACCCTCGGTCGTCGCCATCCGCCACGAAGGCGGCCCCCACGGAAAGAAAGTCATCCAGGCCGTCGGCCGCGAAGCCAAGGCCATGCTGGGCAAGGTGCCCGGCAACATCGAAGCCATCCGTCCGATGAAGGACGGGGTGATCGCGGATTTCGTGATCACCGAGCAGATGATCAAGCAGTTCATCAAGATGGTGCACCCCCGCACCCTGCTCACCCCCAGCCCCCGCATCATCATCTGCGTGCCCTGCGGCTCCACTCAGGTGGAGCGCCGCGCCATCAAGGACGCGGCCGAGGCCGCCGGTGCCACCGCGGTGTACCTGATCGAAGAGCCCATGGCCGCCGGCATCGGCGCCGGCCTGCCGGTCTCCGAAGCCTCCGGCTCCATGGTGGTCGACATCGGCGGCGGCACCACCGAGGTGGGCGTGATCTCGCTGGGCGGCATGGTCTACAAGGGCAGCGTCCGCGTAGGCGGCGACAAGTTCGACGAGGCCATCATCAGCTACATCCGCCGCAACTACGGCATGCTGATCGGCGAGCCTACGGCGGAAGCCATCAAGAAGAACATCGGTTCGGCCTTTCCCGGCTCCGAAGTGCGCGAGATGGAAGTCAAGGGCCGCAACCTCAGCGAAGGCGTGCCGCGCAGCTTCACCATCTCCAGCAACGAGGTGCTGGAGGCGCTCACCGACCCTCTCAACCAGATCGTCTCCGCCGTCAAGAACGCGCTGGAGCAAACGCCCCCCGAACTGGGTGCAGACATCGCCGAGCGCGGCATGATGCTCACCGGCGGCGGCGCCCTGCTGCGCGACCTGGACCGCCTGCTGGCCGAGGAAACCGGCCTGCCGGTGCTGGTCGCCGAAGACCCCCTGACCTGCGTGGTGCGCGGGTGCGGCATTGCGCTGGAGCGCATGGACCGCCAGGGCAGCATCTTCACGAGCGAGTGACACGCCCGGCCCTGGCGCGAAGCCGGGGCCCTGGAAAAAGACATGGATCAACCGCTGGCCGTCCTCCTTCCGCCCCTGCCGGGCGTGCAGGGCTGCGGGCGGGCCAACGCTGCCGCGCTCCTGGCGCGGCCCCCGGCCGCTGCCTGGCCGGTTGTCGCCTGATCCCACGGCCTGCCTGCCCATGCCCCTCGGTACGCTCGAACGGTCCGCGCCGCCCTTCTTCAAGCAAGGGCCCTCGCCGCGCTCCCGACTTGCCCTCTACAGCGCCCTGGCGCTGTTTTTGATGGTGGCGGATGCCCGGTTCCAGGTGACCGATCCACTGCGCAAGGCCGTGGCCGTGGCGCTCTACCCGCTGCAGTGGACCATGCTGCAGCCGGTGGAGTTCGCCGCCAAGGGGGCGGGCTATTTCCAGTCGCTGCAGGTGGCCCAGGCCGATGCCGACACGGCCCGCCGCAACATGGCGCAGATGTCCGAGCGCGCCAACCAGGCCGAGCAGCTCTTGCAGGAGAACGCACGGCTGCGCAAGCTGCTGGAGTTGCGCGAGCGCCTGACGACGCCGTCGCAGGCCGCGCAGGTGATCTACGACGCCGCCGATCCCTACACCCGCCGCGTGATGATCGACCAGGGCCAGGTGGCCGGCGTCGAACTCGGCTCGCCGGTGATGGACGAGTCCGGCATGCTGGGCCAGGTCACCCGCGTGCACCCGTTCCTGAGCGAGGTGACCCTGCTCATCGACCGCGACCAGGCCATTCCCGTGATGAACCTGCGCACCGGCGCGCGCAGCGTGGCCTATGGCGATCCGGTCATCGCCCACGGCGGCGGGATGGAGCTGCGCTTCATGCCCGGCAATGCCGACGTGCAGGAAAACGACCTGCTCACCACCAGCGGGGTGGACGGCCTGTACCCGCCGGGGTTGCCCGTGGCGCGCGTGGTGCGCGTGGAGCGGCGCGCCGACTCGGCCTTCGCCCGCATCTACTGCGCGCCGCTGGCGCAGGTGAACGGCGCGCGTCACGTGCTGGTGCTCAAGCCGCTGACGGCCGACCTGCCGCAGCGCCCCGCGCCTGCGCCCGCCGCGCCGGTGCGCAAGGGGCGCCGATGATCCGCTCTGCCCTGCGCCCCCGCGGGCCTGCCGTGGCCGCCGCATCCCGTCCCGGGAGGTCCGCATGATCATGCCCCGCGGGCAGCAACTGCTGCTGCCGGTCCGCCCCCTGTTCATCGTCGGCAGCCTGCTGGTGGCGCTGGCGTTCAACATGCTGCCGCTCGGGCGCGTGGTGTGGACGCCCGACCTCGTGATGGTGCTGCTCGTGTTCTGGGGCGTGCACCAGCCCCAGCGCGTTGGCATGGGCGTGGCCTTTGCCATGGGGCTGTGCATGGACGTGTACCAGACCGCGCTGCTCGGCCAGCATGCCCTGGCCTATTGCGCCCTGATGTACGGCGCCCTGTACATGCACCGCCGCCTGCTGTGGTTCAGCGTGCCGTCGCAGGCGCTGCAGGTGTTTCCGCTGTTCATCGCGGCCCATGCGATCGAACTGCTGATCCGCATCGTGTCGGGCGGCATCCTGCCCGGCTTCGAAGGCCTGGTGGCGCCGTGCCTGGAGGCCTTGCTGTGGCCGCTCGCCAGTTGGATACTGCTGGCGCCGCAGCGCCGTCCGCCCGACCGCGACGAGAACCGCCCGCTGTGAGCGCGAATCGCCGCCAGCCCCCTGATCTGACCGTTTCTTTGCCGACATGACCGAACTGCGCAACACTGAAGCCGATGCGTCGCGTTTCCGCACCCGTGTGTTCGTGGTGGCGCTGGTCGTGTTGATGGCGCTGTGCCTGGTGGTGGCGCGGCTGGTGTACCTGCAGGTGGTGCGCCACGACGACCTCGCCGAGCAGGCCGAGAGCAACCGCACGGCCGTGGTGCCCATCGTGCCCAACCGCGGCCTCATCATGGACCGCAACGGCGTGGTGCTGGCCACCAACTATTCGGCCTACACGCTGGAGATCACACCCTCCAAGGTCGAGTCGCTGGACGACACCATCGATGCCCTGTCGAAGGTGCTTGACATCCACCCGCGCGACCGGCGCCGGTTCAAGCGGCTCATGGACGAGTCGCGCAACTTCGAATCGCTGCCCATCCGCACGCGCCTGTCCGATGAGGAAGTGGCGCGCTTCACCGCGCAGCGCTACCGATTTCCCGGCGTGGACATCAAGGCCCGGCTGTTTCGCAATTACCCCATGGGCGAGGTGGCCAGCCACGCGATCGGCTACATCGGCCGCATCAACCAGCGCGAGAAGGAGCGCATCGACGACTCCGAAGACGCGGCCAACTACCGCGGCACCGACCACATCGGCAAGCTGGGCGTGGAGCAGGGCTTCGAGAGCACCCTGCACGGCCAGACCGGCGTGGAGCGCATGGAGACCTCCGCCGGCGGCCACGCCGTGCGCCGGCTGGCCAGCCACCCGGCCACGCCCGGCAACACGGTGATGCTGTCCATCGACATCAAGCTGCAGAAGATGATCGAGGACATGTTCGGCGAGCGGCGCGGCGCGCTGGTGGCCATCGACCCGCGCAACGGCGAGGTCGTGGCGCTGGTGAGCAAGCCCACGTTCGATCCGAACCTGTTCGTGGAGGGCATCGACAGCGAGAACTGGCAGGCGCTCAACGAGTCGATCGACAAGCCGCTGCTCAATCGCGCGCTGCGCGGCACTTATCCGCCGGGCTCGACCTACAAGCCCTTCATGGCGCTGGGGGCGCTGCAGCTGAACAAGCGCTCGCCTACGCAGGTGTACAACGACCCGGGCTTCTACACCTACGGCGGTCACACCTTCCGCAGCCACGAGGGCGGGCTGGGCGGCGTGGACATGCATCGCGCCATCCAGTTCTCCAGCAACACGTATTTCTATTCGCTGGCCGTGGACATGGGCGTGGACACCATCCACGATTTCATGAAGCCGCTCGGCTTCGGGCAGGCCACGGGCATCGACATCAACGGCGAGGTGCGCGGCGTGCTGCCCAGCACCGAGTGGAAGCGCAACACCTACCGGCGCCCCGAGATGCGCCGCTGGTACTCGGGCGAGACGGTGTCGCTGGGCATCGGGCAGGGGTACAACAATTTCACTATGCTGCAGCTGGCGCTGGCGGAGGCCACGCTGGCCAACGGCGGCACGCGCTATCGGCCCCACCTCATCAAGGCCATCAAGGACACGGTGACGGGCCAGATCACCGAGGTGCAGCAGCCCCCGGGACAGGACCTGGGCTTTTCGCCGAAGAACGTGGAGATCGTGCGCAATGCGCTCGTCGCGGTGAACAAGGGCGGCACCGGCACGCGCGTGTTCGCGGGCGCGCCCTACACCTCGGCCGGCAAGACCGGCACGGCGCAGGCGGTGAGCCTGGGGCAGAACGTCAAGTACAACGCCAAGGCGCTGGAGGACCACCAGCGCGACCACTCGCTGTTCGCCGCCTTCGCCCCGGCCGAAAACCCGCGCCTGGCGCTGGCCGTGATCGTGGAGAACGCCGGCTTCGGCGCCGCGCATGCCGCGCCCATCGCGCGGCGCGTGTTCGACTACTGGCTGCAGGGCGACTACCCCAACGAGCAGGACATGGCCGCGGTGCGCAAGGGCCAGGCGGCAGCCCCCATCGGCACGCCGCTGCGCGCGGCCGACGTGCCGCTCATCGAGCCCTGAGGCCGCCCGGCGCGGTCAGTTCCCGGGCTGCGCGCCGCCGGCACCCGCAGTGCGCCGCGGTGCGGGCTGCCACTGGCTGAAGATCAGCGCCGCCACGATCAGCGCCGCACCGGCCACCCCGGCGATGCCCAGGCGTTCGTCGATCAGCACCCAGGCGGTGAGCGCGGCGAACACCGGCTCCAGCCCGAACACGATGGCGCTGCGCATCGCATCCACGCGCTGCTGGCCCCAGGCCTGCAGCGTCACCACCACCACGCTGGCCAGCAGGCCGAGGTACACCAGCGCGATCCACGACGGCACCGAGAGCGTGGCCAGCGATGCCCACGTGCTGCCCAGCCCCCCGTGGCGCACGGCGATCAGCACGCTGGAGGCCGCCAGCATCATGGTGGCCTGCGCCGCGGCCATGCGCGTGGCGCGCACGGGTTCGGCGGCCGTGCGGCGCGCGCACTCTTCCAGCGCCAGGATGTACAGGGCATAGAACAGCGTGCTGGCGAAGGTCAGCGTATCGCCCAGGTTCCAGGGGTCGTTCTCATGGAACATCAGCGCCATGCCGGCCAGGGCCATCGCGCAGGCGGCCCACAGGCGCCAGCCGTAGCGCCGCCCCAGCACGGCCATGGCCAGCAGCGGCACCACGAGCACGTTCAGCCCCGTCACGAAGGCATTGCGGTTGCTGGTGGTGCGCGCCAGCCCTTCGATCTGGAGCCAGAACGCCAGGAACAGTAGCAGGCCGAGCGCGAGGCCCCAGCGCGCCTCGGCGCGGCGCATGCCGCGCCACAGCGGGCCGAGCACCAGCAGCGCGATGGCAAAGCGCAGCCAGATGAGCTGCAGCGCATCGAGGTGCGCCGACAGCAGCTTCATCGCGGGGAAGGTCGTGCCCCACACCAGGGTCACGGCCAGCAGGGCCAGCAGGCCCAGGCGTTCAGGTTTCATGGAGACAGGGCGCCCGCGCACCCGAAAGCACGCGGGCCGTAAAAAGCCAGTGGCCCGGCGGGAAGGGGAGGCGTGCGCCTCCCCGGTTCACGCACCCATGCGGCCGATGAAGGCGCGGATGCGGTCGCTGGCGGGGTTGCCGAAGAACTCGGCTGGCGGCGCGTCGTGCGCGATGCGGCCCTGGTCGAAGAACATCACGCGGTCGGCCACCTCGCGCGCAAAGCCCATCTCGTGCGTGACCACGATCATGGTCATGCCGCCACGGGCCAGTTCGCGCATGACGTCCAGCACCTCCTGCACCATCTCGGGGTCGAGGGCGGAGGTGGGTTCGTCGAACAGCATCACCTTGGGCGCCATCGCCAGCGCGCGGGCGATGGCCACGCGCTGCTGCTGCCCGCCCGACAGCTGCCACGGGTACTTGTGCGCATGGTCCTGCATGCCCACGCGCCTGAGCAGCGACATGGCCTGTTCGTTGGCCTTGGCGCGCGGGGTGCGGTGGATGCGGCGGGGCGCCAGCGTCACGTTGTCCAGCACGCTCATGTGGCCGAACAGGTTGAACTGCTGGAACACCATGCCGACCTCGCTGCGCTGTTTTTGCAGCGTGCGCTGGTCGTCCGTCACCTCGGTGCCGCCGATGGTGATGCGGCCGCTGTCGTGGGGCTCCAGCCGGTTGATGGCCCGCAGCAGCGTGCTCTTGCCCGAGCCCGAGGCGCCGATGATGACCGTCACCTCGCCGGTGTTGAAGGTGGTGGACACCTCCTTGAGCACCTGGTGCGCGCCGAACGACTTGCACACGCAGTCGGCGACGATGTAGGGCGTGGCCTGGCTCATTGCGCCCGTCCTTCCACGTCGAAGCGGTACTCGACGGCGTTGGAGATCTGCGTGACCAGCGTGGTCAGCAGCAGGTAAGTGACGGCCACGGTGGAGAGCGTCGCGATGGGCTGGAAGGTCGCCGACTGGATGCGGTTGCCCACGTTGGTCAGCTCCACCACGCCGATGGCGTAGGCCAGCGAAGAGTCCTTGAGCAGCGCCACGAAGTTGCTCACCAGCGGGGGCAGGGAGATCTTGAAGGCCTGCGGAAACACCACGTCGAAGAACACGTGCAGGCGCGACAGGCCCAGGGCCCGCGCCGCCTCGGTCTGCCCGCGCGGCACGGCCAGCAGTCCGGCGCGCACCGCCTCGGCGTTGTAGGCACCCACGTTCAGTCCCAGCGCCACCACGGCGGCGGCGAAGTCGGGCAGGTTCAGCCCCGGCACCAGCACCGGCAGCGCGAAGTACACGAAGAGGATCTGCACCAGCAGCGGCGTGCCGCGGATGACCCAGATGTAGAACCCGGCGACCCAGCGCAGCGCGATCCAGCGCGAGGTGCGGGCCAGCGCGGCGCTGGTGCCCAGCACCAGGCCCACGCTGCCGCTCACCAGGGTGAGCCACAGCGTGGTGCGCGCGCCGTCGGAGAACGCCTGGGCGTTCGGTCCGATCGGGTCAGGCAGGAAGGAAAGAAGCTGGCCCAGCAGGGCCAGCGCCAACACCATCAGCAGCAGGGCGGAGACCAGCGTCGCATTGCTGCGGTGCTGGCGCGTCCAGTGCTGTGGCCACAGAGCATTGAGCATGGAAGGAAGGCGGTCCGAAGCCGGCGCCGCGGCTTATTGCGCGCAGCGGACGTCTTCGTTGAAGTACTTCTGGGACACGGCGGCGTAGCTGCCATCGGCCAGCACTTCGGCAAAGGCCTTGTTCCATGCGTCAGCCAGGCCGGTGTTGCCCTTGGAGACGGCGGGTGCGATCTTTTCGATGAAGAGCATGTCGCCCAGCTTCAGGCCCGCCTTGGGGTTCTTGGCGACCACTTCCTTGGCCACGAACTTGTCGGTCACCCAGGCATCGACGCGCTTGGAGGTGAGCGCGCTGCGGGCGTCCACGTCGGTGGGGAAGTTCTTCATTTCCTTGATGCCGGCGACCTTCTGCACGTTCTCCAGGTAGCTGGTGCCGGTCTGCACGGCGACGATCTTGCCGGTGAGGTCCTTGGCGGTGCGGATCTTGGGGTCGGTGGCGATGATCATGCCGCCCGAGCAGTAGTGGGGCGTGGCGAAGGTGACGGCCTTGGCGCGCTCTTCGGTCACGCCGTGCGAGGCGATGACGGCATCCCAGCGGTCCTGCGCCAGGCCGGTCAGCAGGGCATCGAAGCCCAGCGTCTTCCATTCGACCTTCAGGCCCATCTTCTTGGCGACCAGGTTGGCCACTTCGATCTCGAAGCCCGTGAGCTGGGTGCCCTGGAAATAGTTGAAAGGCGCGAACTGGCCTTCGGTGGCGATGATGATCTTGCCGTCCTTCTTGACGGCCTCCAGCGTGCGGGCCTGCACGGAAAAAGCGGCACACATTGCCACTACGGTGGCGATCGTCTTGAACATCTTCATCTCTGTTGTTCCTGCGCAGGGTGGTTTCAGGTACAAAAAATCCGGCTTGGCGGTTAGCGAAGCCGGAGCCAGCGGCCAGTGGGCCGCCCGCGGGACGGGCAGTCACGGGATTGCCACATTATAAAAGGCGTGCATGAGGCCATGCACACCCGCAAACCCTGAGCCGGAGCGCAAAAAACGGGCCCGCTTGGACTTTTTTTCTCAGCGCAGGAAGGCGTCGTAGCCCGTCTTGAGAATGAGCGCGCTGACCACCACGATGAAGATGCCGCGCACGAAGCCCGTGCCGTGCTTGAGCGCCATGTGCGTGCCGATGACGCTGCCCACCACGTTGGCCACCGCCAGCGGCACCGCGAAGTGCCACCACACGTGCCCCTTGGCTGCGAACAGGATGATGGCGGCCACGTTGGTGGCCAGGTTCAGCAGCTTGGCCGACACCGAGGCGTTCAGGAAGTCGTAGCCCAGCAGCCGCACGAACAGGAAGACGAAGAAGCTGCCTGTGCCCGGCCCGAAGAAGCCGTCGTAGAAACCCACCACCAGCCCGATGGCGCAGGCCAGGCGTGTCTCGATCCGGCCCTCGAAGCGCGGGGTGTGGTGGCGGCCCAGGTCCTTGCGGGCCAGCGTGTACAGCAGCACGGCCAGCAGGATCAGCGGCAGCAGCTTGCGCAGCGAATCCGCCGAGATCACCGTCACCGTCCAGGCGCCGGCGAAGGCCCCGATGAAGCCCGCCGCGGCGGCCGGGAGCATCGCCTGCCAGCGCATCTGCACGCGGCGGCTGTACTGCCAGGTGGCGATGCCCGTGCCCCAGATGGAGGCGCTTTTGTTGGTGCCCAGCAGCGTGGCGGGCGGCGCGTTGGGAAACGTGGCGAACAGGGCGGGCACGAGGATGAGGCCGCCGCCCCCGACGATGGCGTCCACGAAGCCGGCCAGCAGCGACGCCAGAGAAACAATGATCCATTCCATCCCCCGATTGTCGGGGCTGCCGCAGGGCGGAACGGGGAATGGGGGGCGATTCGTGCGTGCCGGCGCACAGCGAGCCGGCCAGGAGAACGGGCAAAGAAAAAGCGCCGGGGTCGCCGGCGCTTTGTAAAAAAGGCATCTTATAGGGGGATGCTCGGAATGGTTTGTTCGACTTCGAGATGTCTCCTCGGTCCCCTCGTTCGACGCGACGGGCGCGTTTTCGAGTGGTTGAACTGTAACGAGTGCACCCTGCTGGTGCATTGGTGGTTTCCCGCACCCCGTTCTGGGGCACCCTGGCGAAGCGCTTGCGGGATTGGCGAAGCTCGGGTGCGGCGGGCGGTTCTTTTTACGCGGTATTGATGCGCGGTTTGCTTCAATCGGCGGTCGTTTCGCTTCCCTCTTCAAGGCCTGTTCGCCATGACCGATCTTTCGCTTCGCCGCACCCTCTCCGCGCCTGCGGCCCTGGCCGCGTCCCGCTCGGCCGCCCCCGAGTGGCCGGCGTTCCCTGTCAAGGCGCCTGCGCTGCGCCGAACGGTCTCCGCCCCGGCCGGCCTGCGGGCCCGCAGTGCACCGCCGGCCCCGCAGCCGGGTGCGAGCCTGTCGCCCCGCGCTGCGCTGCTGCCCCGGGCCGCCTCGGCACCGGCGGCGCTGGGCGCCAGGAGGGTGGAAACGGACCGGCCCGCCGGCCCGGCGGTGGAGCGGATCGGCGCCCCGGAAGATGCTGCCGCCGAAACCGCCGAAACCGCCGAAACCGCCGAAACCGCCGAAACCACCGCGCCACGGCCGTCCGGATCGCCCTGGAGCGCGGTGCGCACCGTGTCGGCCTGGAGTGCCCCGGTGGTGGATGCCGCCGCGGCGGCGCTGTCCCTGGCGTCGGCCCGGCTGGCCGCAGTGCCCCGCGCCGCGCAGGCCACGGCCGCGGTCAGCGGCAGCCTGTGGGCGGGCGCTGGAATGGTGGGCGAAGTCGGCAACGTGCCGTACCGCGCCTGGACCACCGGGGCGAACGCCTTCGCCGTGGTGGCGGGCGGGCTGAGTGCCGCCGCCCCCTTCACGCTGGGGCCGGTGCAGCGCGCGATCGCCTACGGCTCCGCCGGTGCCTGGGCCGCGAGCGGCGCGGCGATGGCGCTCGGCGCCGTGGGCACGGGGGCCACCCATGCGGCCACGGGGCTGCTGCAGGGTGTGAGCGGCATCGCCAACCTGGCCGCCGCCGGCTTGAGCGCGGCGGCCGTCCAGGCGTCGACCCGCGATGCCAGCCAGGCCGTGCGGCTGCAGACGGCGTCTTCCGCCCTGTGGCTCGCGGGCTCGGCCGCGGCGGTGGGGGCGGTCTGGGCGAAGACGGCGCAGCAGTACCGCGAGCCGCAGGCCGATCCGGAGCGCGGCTGAGCGCGACCCCTGAAGCGCCGCAAGGAGATCAGCGCGTGGCCGCGGCCACCGCCTCGGCCCCGGGCGCTTCGGCCCGCGCCGCCTGCCGGATCCATTCGGCGGCCTTCTCGGCCAGCATCAGCGTGGGCGAGTTGGTGTTGCCGCTGGTGATGGTGGGCATGGCGCCCGCATCCACCACGCGCAGGCCGTCGATGCCGCGCACGCGCAGTTGCGAATCCAGCACCGCCATCGGGTCGCCGTCGCGGCCCATGCGCGTCGTGCCCACGGGGTGGAAGATGGTGGTGGCGATGTCGCCGGCCAGCCGCGCCAAGTCCTCGTCGGTCTCGAACTGCACGCCGGGCTTCCATTCCTCGGGCCGGTAGGGCGCCAGCGCCGGCTGGGCGACGATGCGGCGCGTCACGCGCAGGCTGTCGGCGGCGACCTGGCGGTCCTCGGGCGTGCTCAGGTAGTTGGGGGCGATGGCCGGCGCGGTGCGGAAGTCGGGGCCCTTGATGTGCACGGTGCCCCGGCTGGTGGGGTTCAGGTTGCAAACGCTGGCGGTGAAGGCGGGAAAGGCGTGCAGCGGCTCGCCGAAGGCCTCCAGCGACAGCGGCTGCACGTGGTATTCGAGGTTGGGGTGGGCCTGGTCGGGCGAGCTGCGCGTGAAGGCGCCCAGTTGCGAGGGCGCCATGCTCATGGGTCCGCTGCGCTTGAAGGCGTATTCGAGCCCGATCTTCGCCTTGCCCAGCCAGTTGCCGGCCAGCATGTTGAGCGTGGGCACGCCGTTCACCTTGAACACCGCGCGGATCTGCAGGTGGTCCTGCAGGTTGGCGCCCACGCCGGGCAGGTCGTGCACCACGTCGATGCCGTGCTGGCGCAGCAGCGCCGCCGGGCCGATGCCCGACAGCTGCAGCAGCTGCGGCGAGTTGACCGCGCCCGCGCTCAGCACCACCTCGCGCGTGGCGTGGGCGGTGACCATCTCCTCGCCGGTCCACACCTGCACGCCGGTGCAGCGGCGAGAGCCGTCGGGCTGGGTGTCGATCAACAGCCGGGTGGCCTGCGCGGCGGTCCACATCTCGAAGTTGGGCCGCCCGTAGCAGGTGGGGCGCAGGAAGGCCTTGGCGGTGTTCCAGCGCCATCCGGCCTTCTGGTTGACCTCGAAGTAGCCCACGCCTTCGTTGTCGCCGCCGTTGAAATCGTCGGTGGCCGGAATGCCGGCCTGCTGCGCCGCCTGGGCGAAGGCGTCCAGCACGTCCCAGCGCAGGCGCTGCTTTTCCACGCGCCACTCGCCGGTGCTGCCCGTGGTCTTGCTGCCGTGCAGGCGCTTGAAGGCCTCGGTCGCGGACGCGGGCTGGTCCAGGCGCCAGTGGTCCTCGTGGCGGCGGAAGTAGGGCAGGGCGTGTTCCCAGCGCCAGGCGTCGTCGCCCGTGATCTCGGCCCACTGGTCGTAGTCGCGCGCCTGGCCGCGCATGTAGATCATGCCGTTGATGCTGCTGCAGCCGCCCAGCGTCTTGCCGCGCGGGTAGCGCAGGCTGCGGCCGTTCAGGCCCGCGTCGGGCTCGGTGTGGTACAGCCAGTCGGTGCGCGGGTTGCCGATGCAGTACAGGTAGCCGACCGGGATGTGGATCCAGTGGTAGTCGTCCTTGCGGCCGGCCTCGATGAGCAGCACGCGGTGGCGGCCGCCGGCGCTCAGGCGGTTGCACAGCAGGGCGCCGGCCGTGCCGCCGCCGATGATGATGTAGTCGAAAGTGGTGTCGCTCATGGAGGCTGTTGGACGTTGAACACGTTCCCGGGGCATTGCGGCAGTGCCGGTCCATTGTGCGTAGCGCCGTGCCGCTGTCGATAGGGAAACAGCCGATTGCTATTATTTTTGTAGCTATATGCCCTAGAAGATATTGCGCTGGAGGGCGTTTTGATCATAATTCACGCGGCCCGTGCCCTGCGCAGGGACGCGTTCTGCGCTGACGCGCCCGGGCCCATCCGCTCCGCTACCATGCACAGCTTCTCCCGCCCCCCTCCATGACCGAAGACGACAGCCAGCCCCGCATCACCCGAGACGACACGCCCGACGGCCCCTGTGCGGTGTTGCACGGCCGCTGGGGTGCGGCGGAACTGGGCACGCGCCGCCACTGGCGCGCCCTGTCGGCCCAGCTGTCCGAAACGCGGGGCGGCCCGGCCATCGGCTGGGACCTGCGCAGCCTGCAATGGCTGGACCACGTGGGCGCGCAGCTGCTGTGGAACCACTGGGGCCGCGACTGGCCCGAGCGGCTGGCGCTCGACGACAGCCAGCGCGACATGCTCGAACGCGTGGCCGAATTCAGCACCACCCGCCCGCCCGACACACCCTGGCGGCTGGCCGAGCAGGTGGACCGGCTTGGCGTGCAGGTGCTGCACGCCCTGTCCCACATGCGCCACCTGCTCGAACTGGTGGGGCAGCTCTTCATCGACATCTTCCGGGCCGCCCGTTCGCCGCGCCGCGCGCCCTGGCGCGACATGTCGGGCCACCTGTACCGCATGGGCGCGACGGCGATGCCCATCACGGCCATCGTGGGCTTTCTCATCGGCGTGGTGCTGGCCTACCTGATGTCGCTGCAGCTGCGGCAGTTCGGCGCCGAGTCGTTCATCGTCAACATCCTGGGCATTTCATTGATCCGCGAGCTGGGGCCCATGCTCGCGGCCATCCTCGTGGCAGGGCGCTCGGGCTCGGCCATCACGGCGCAGATCGGCGTGATGCGGGTGACCGAGGAACTCGACGCCATGCGCGTCATGGGCATTCCGCACGGCTTTCGCCTCGTCATGCCGCGCGCCGTGGCGCTGGCCGTGGCCATGCCGCTGATCGCCGTGTGGACCACGCTGTGCGCGCTGGCTGGCGGCATGCTCGCGGCCGACCTCGCGCTGGGCGTGTCGCCCGCCTACTTCGTGCAGGCGCTGCCCAACGCGGTGAGCTTTCCCAACCTGGTGATGGCGGTGGCCAAGTCGGTGGTGTTCGGCGTGTCCATCGCGCTCATCGGCTGCCACTGGGGCCTGCGCGTCAAGCCCAACACGCAGAGCCTGGGCGAGGGCACGACGGCTTCGGTGGTGAGCTCCATCACCATGGTGATCATCGTGGACGCGCTGTTCGCCATCGCGTTCAAGAACCTCGGGATCTGACGCCATGGACGACACCTCGCTCATCCCCGCCCCCGCCGCGCACACCGCGCCGCAGGCCCCGCCCGCCGACGCGCCGCCGGTGGTCGAGATCAAGGGGCTGTCCACCGTGTTCGGCAAGGGCAAGGAGGCCTTCGCCGTGCACGAGAACCTCGACCTCACCGTGCGCCGCGGCGAAATGCTGGCCCTGGTGGGCGGCTCGGGCACGGGCAAGACCGTGCTGCTGCGCCAGATGCTGGGCCTCACGCGGCCTGCCAAGGGCGAGGTGACGGTGCTGGGCCGCCCCGCCGCCGAGATGGGCCGCGCCGGCGCCGCCAGCCGCGTGGGCATGCTGTTCCAGCAGGGCGCGCTGTTTTCCGCCTTCAACGTGCTCGACAACGTGGCCTTCGCGCTGCGCGAGCAGGGCACGCTGCCGGGCGATCTGGTCTGCGATGCGGCCATGGTCAAGCTGCAGATGGTGGGGCTGAAGCCCGAACACGCCACGCGCATGCCGGCCGACCTGTCGGGCGGCATGATCAAGCGCGTGGCCCTGGCGCGCGCGCTCATCATGGACCCGCCCCTGCTGCTGCTGGACGAGCCCACCGCGGGCCTGGACCCCAACAGCTCCGACGATTTCTGCGAACTGCTGCGCGAACTGCGCGCCGCCCTGGGCCTCACGGTGGTGATGGTCACGCACGACCTGGACACGCTGTTCGCGCTCAGCACGCGCGTGGCCGTGCTGGCCGAAAAGAAGGTCATCGTCTCCGGCCCCCCGCAGGAGGTCGTGCACTTCGACCACCCGTTCATTCAACATTTCTTTCTCGGCGAACGCGGCCGGCGCGCCATGGCGCCCGCACCGGTTTCGCCCTCGACCAAGGACGCCTGATGGAAAACAAGTCCCACGCCCTCGCTGCGGGCATCTTCGTGGTCGTCGTGGCGGCCCTGCTGGCGGGCCTGGGCCTCTGGCTCACGCGCGACAACACCAGTTACCAGCTCTACGAACTGTCCAGCAAGCAGAGCGTGGGCGGGCTGCAGCCGCAGGCCGCCGTGCGCTACAAGGGCGTGGCGGTGGGCAAGGTGGTGCGCATAGGCTTCGACCCCGACGTGGCCGGCAACGTGCTGATCCGCATCGCCGTGAGCGACCAGGCGCCCATCACCCCGGCCACCTTCGCCGTGCTGGGCTACCAGGGCGTGACGGGCCTGGCCCACGTGCTGCTGGACGACGGCCAGCAGGCCGAGCCGCCGCTGCCCAAGGGATCGAGCGGCCTGCCGCGCCTGCCCCTCAAGACCTCGCCGTTCGGCCAGCTGGCCGAGCAGGGGCCCGCCATCCTCTCGCAGGTGGAAGAGGCCACGGGCCGCATCAACGACCTGCTGAGCGACGACAACCAAAAGCGCATCGCCACCGCCATCGACAACCTGGGCCAGGCCGCCGGCAACGCCAGCGCGCTGATGAAGCGCCTGGACACCACCGTGGTGCAGCGGCTCGACCCCGCGCTGGCCGCCGTGCCGGGCGTGGCCAGCGATGCGCGCGAGACGCTGCAGGCGCTGCGCCAGGCCGGCAGCAGCGCCTCCGCCGCGGCCAACGAAGTGGGCGCCGCCGTCAAGCAGCTGAGCGCCGAGGGCGGCCCCATCGACCAGATCGCCGAGGGCTCCAAGTCGCTGGCCACCGCCGCCGACCGCTTCGGCCGCGTCACGCTGCCGCGCCTGAACCACGCCGCCGACGAGACCTCGCGCGCCGTGCGCCGCCTGGGCCGCACCGCCAGCACCATCAGCGACAACCCGCAGTCGCTCATCTACGGATCGGGCACCGCCGCCGGCGGGCCGGGCGAGCCCGGCTTCGAGGCGCCTGTTGCCTCCAAACCTTGAGAGGGCTTGCCATGAGTACTATTAAAATGATAGCTAAACGCCGGCGTTTTCATTGTGCTGGAGCCGTTTTCGGCCTGGCATTCGCCGCCCTGCTGGCCGGCTGCTCGGCGCTGCCCGCACCGCCCGTGCGCGCCGAGGTGTACGACTTCGGCCCCGGCCTGATGGAAGCCGCGCCCTCGGACCGCCGCGCGCCGCTGCCGCCCCTTGCCCTGGCCGACGTGACCACCACCGGCCCGGTCGAGGGCAGCACCGCCGTGCTGTACCGCCTGGCCTACGACGACGCGCGCCGCCTGCGCCCCTACAACCAGGCACGCTGGAGCCAGCCGCCCGCGCAGCTGGTGCAAAAGGCCGTGCGCGACCAGCTGGGCCTGCGCCGCGCCGTGCTGACGGGCGACGAAGGCGCCGCGCAGATCCTGGAGGGCGGCGCCCTGCCGGCCGTGCTGCGCCTGGAGATCGAGGAGTTCAGCCACGTGTTCAGCGCCCCGGCCACCAGCGCCGGGCTGGTGCGCCTGCGCGCCTCCATCGCCGAGTCCACGCCGGCCGGCGAGAAGCTGCTGGCCCAGCGCGTGTTCCTGGTCCAGCGCCCCGCCGCCACGGCCGATGCGCCCGGCGGCACCCGCGCCCTGGCCGACGCCACGGCCCAGGCCGCGCAGGACATCGGGCAGTGGCTGGAGCAGATGGGGCGCTGACCCGTCTCGTTTCGGCCCGCTACCTGCGCCGCGCCCGCGGCGCCTGCCCCGTCAGAAGCTGTGCCGCAGCGTCAGCGTCGCATTGCGCGGCGCGCCCGGCAGGTTCAGGTTGGGGCTGGTGCCGTGGGCCGAGACGATGTAGTTGCGGTCGAACAGGTTGCGCAGGTTCAGCTGCACCGTGGTCGCCTTGCCGATGCGGTACTGCGCCATGGCGTCCACCACCACATACGACGGCAGGGTCACCGTGTTGCCCGGGTTGGCGAAGCGGTCGCCCACGTAGTTGATGCCGCCCCCCACGCTCCAGTCGTCGCCCAGGCGCTGGGTGAGCCAGGCCGAGAACGCGTTGCGCGGCGTGATCGTGGCGCGTTTGCCCTGGACCGCCTGGCCGGCATCGGTGGCCGTGGAGCGCGTGATGCGGGTGTCCAGCAGCGCGTAGCTCAGCGTGGCCTGCAGGCCCGACGCCAGCTCGCCCGCCAGCGACAGCTCCAGCCCGCGCGTGCGCTGCGTGCCGATGGGGATCAGCTGCGTGGGCTGCGCCGGGTTGGTGGTCTTGATGTCGGTGCGCTCCAGCTGGAACAGCGAGGCCGTGGCCGTGGCGCGGCCGTCCATCAGGTCGAGCTTGGCACCCACCTCGTAGTTGGTCGTCTGCTCGGGCTTGATGGCCGTGTTGGTGGCCGACAGCGCGAACATCTCGGCCGAGGGCTGGTAGGAACGGCTCACCGACACGTAGTACGACTGCGCCGCCGTGGGCTGCCACACCAGGCCTGCGCGCGGGCTCCAGGTGGTGTCCGTGCGCTCGAAGTCGCTCTGGCCCGCCAGGCGGTTGTCGGTCTCCTGGCCGAAGCGGTCGTAGCGCAGGCCGGCCAGCACCTTCCACTCGGGCGACAGCGTGATCTGGTCCTGCACGTAGAGCGCGCGCGTCAGGTAGCGGTTCAGCGCGCTGGCCGACACGGCCCCGCCGCCGTTGAGCGGCGCCACCGGCAGCACCGGGTTCCACAGGTTCACGTTGCCCAGCGTGCCGCCGGTGAACGAGATCGCATCCTTGTTCTGCTGGCCCAACTCCAGGCCGTACAGCACCTCGTGCGCGATGCTGCCGGTGCGCAGGTTCTGGATCAGCTCGGTCTGGTTGAACACGCCGCGCTCGCGCCGGTCCACGCCCGAGCGCGTGAGCGCCACGGTGCCCGCGGCCTCGTTCGTGGTGCCCGCGGGCAGGGTGTTCTGGCGGTCCAGGTCGTAGTGGTAGTAGCGCAGGGCGTTGCGCACGCGCAGCGTGTCGGAAAAGCGGTGGCTGAACGTGGCGGTGAACGAGCTGACCGTGGATTCGGAGGTGTCCGCATCGCGCGCGTTGGCCGAGCCGAAGTAGGTGCCCGCGGGCACGTTGACCGGGCGGCCCTGATAGGCCGGGATGCCGAAGTCGGTCACGCGCTTGTCGTGCAGGTAGTCGGCCTGCAGCATGAGCGAGGTGGCGCCGTCGGGCTTCCACAGCACCGAAGGGGCGATGGCCTGGCGTTCCAGGAACTGCTGGCTGCGGTAGCTGTTGGCGTCCTCGGCCGCGCCGGTGACGCGCCAGGACCAGTCGCTGCCCGGGGGCGCGCGGCCCACGTCGAACTCGGCACGCTTGTCGGCCCAGCTGCCCACGCTCAGGGCGATGTCGGACACGTCCGTGCCGGGCTTTTTCGTCACGCGGTTGACCAGGCCGCCGGACGAGCCGCGCCCGTACAGCACGGCGGCGGGGCCCTTCACCACCTCCACCCGCTCGATGTTGGACAGGTCGCGGAAATACAGCGCGTCGTCGCGAAAACCGTCCACGAACTGGTCGCCGATGCTGGTGAAGCCGCGGATGCTGACCTGGTCGCGCTGGCCATCGCCATGCGACAGGCCCACGCCCGCCACGTTGCGCAGGGTGTCCTGCATCGAGGTCGCGCCCTGGTCGCGGATCACCTGCTGCGGCACCACGTCGATGGTCTGCGGCACGTCGCGCAGCGGGGCCTCGGTCTTGGTGCCGCTGGCGCTCGAAGCGGCGTTGTAGGCCGTGTCCTCGCCACGCGCCGCCTGCACGCGCACCTCGCTCATCGTGGCGCCGGCCGCCGCACCCGTGGCCCCCGGGGTGCCACCAGCGGGGGCGGTGCCCGCGCGCTCCACCGTGAAGGTGCGGGCATCCTGCGCGCGCACCACCAGCCCGGTGCCGGCGACCAGGCGCTGCAGCGCGTCGCGCACCTCCAGCGTGCCCCGCACCGCCGGCGCTTGCTGGCCCTGGGCGATGTCGGTGACGAACACGATCTGCACGCCGCTCTGGCGCGCCAGGGCGTTCAATGACTGCGCCAGGGGCTGGGCGGGCAGGTCCACTGCGACGGGCTGGGCCTGGGCGGCGGTGGCGGCGATGCACAGCGCGGCGGCCAGCGCGGCCCATCGGGCGCGGTGTGGCGGGCGGCGGTGTTGGGGGATCGGCATGGAGGCTCCTGGAAAGAAATCGGTCAAGACACAAAAAAAGGGACGGCGGGCGGGCAGGGTGCGCCCGTCCCCCTGTGAGCCGATGCAGCGGGCGGGTTTGTACACGTCGCCGATCCAAATCAATGAATGGCCAGCGGCAGCCCCTCGGCAGGAGACCGGGCACTGGGCATCGAAACGGGCGCCACCGCAATCAATGCGCCGGCATCCTGCTATGGTTTTTGATGTGCCGTGCGCAGGCCGATCACCACGCTGCCGTCTGCATGGCGGTCCACCCGCACCGGGGCCAGGCGCGGCAGCAGGTCGATCAGCTGGTCGATGCGGTCCAGGTCGAACTCCCCCGAGATGCGCAGCGTCGCGGCGTGCCCGTCGGCCAGCGTGATGGGGGTGCGGCGGTGGCGCTGCATCTCGGCCACGGCGTCGGCGAGCGGCGTGGCGTCCAGCCGCAGCCGGCCGGCCTGCCACGCGGCGACGCGGGCGGTGTCCGCTTCCACCGGGGCGGGCCAGGCCGTGCCCGGCCGGGTGTGCAGCGCCTGGCCCGCATGCAGCACCACCGGTGCCGTGCCAGTCCCGGCGTGCACGCGCACGCTGCCCTGCTGCACGGTGATGTCGGCGCCGGCTGCGGCCGCGTCGCCGGCCGCAGCCGTCCCGTCGCGGCGGATGTTGAAGACGGTGCCGATGTCCTCTACCGCCACCGCGCCCGCCTGCACGGTGAACGGGCGCTGCAGCCAGGGCGCCCAGGCGTGCCAGGGCGCGTGGGCGACTTCGAAGGCGGCCTCGCCGTGCGCCAGCGACAGGCGGCGCGAGCGCAGGTGCAGCGCCACCTCCACCCGGGTGCCGCTGTTCAGGCGCACCGTGCTGCCATCGGGCAGCGGCCGGGCCTGCCGCTCGCCCACGGCGGTAGCCAGCGATTCGCGGTGCAGCACCGGATCGGCCCACAGCACCCCCGCCAGCACTACCACTGCTAATGCCGTGGCCGCGCCCGCCGCGCGGGCTTTGGCGGGGCGCCGGCGTCGCTCGCGGCGCAGGGCCGCCGCCTGCTCGATGTCTTCGGGCGTGGGCAGATGCTGGCGCAGCAGGTCGGCGAACGGCGCCAGGGCGTCGTCGATGGGCAAGTGGGCGCGGCGGCCCGCGCTGCGCACGGAAGGGTTGCCGGCGCCGGCTGCACGGGCGGCCGGCGCCGCGGCGGATTCAGCGGGCGGCATGGCCGGCGCCCTCGATCAGCACCGGCTCCACGTCGCGCAGGGCGCGCGCCAGGTGCCGGGCCACCATCCCGCGCGAGACGCCCATGCGCCGGGCGGCCTCGTCCTGCGGCATGCCGTAGAGCTTGGTGAGGATGAACGCCTCGCGGCTGGCCTGCGGCAACTGCTCGATGGCGGCCAGCAGCGCCCGCTGGCGCTGGTGGGCGGCCAGCGCCAGTTCCGGCGGCGACAGCGGCGCGGCCGAAGGGACGGGGGCGTCCGCCTCGGGGTGCTCGTGCGCCGTCTCGCGGCGCCGGGCCTGGGCGCGGTAGCGGTCGATGGCCAGGTCCCGCGCCACGCGGCGCAGGAACGCCAGCGGATTGGCGATCTCGCCGGGCACCGGGCGCTCGAGCAGCCGCACGCACAGGTCGTTCACGATCTCGCGCGGAAAGCACTCGTCCCCGAAGCGGTGCCGCAGCGATCCCACCAGGTCCTCGTAGTGCTTCACCAGGGCGGCCAGCAGGGGCTCGGGCGGCGGAGGAAGCGAGGCGGGGTGCGGCATGGAACGCCGATTATAAAAAGAGAATGGGAATGATTCTTATTGTTGTATTTTTGCTGTGCTGCGGCGCTCCGGTGCCCCGCCGGGCGGCAGGGGCGCGTGGCCGGCCGGCTGCGGCCCTGCGGCGCAAAAGGCACAATCGCCCGTCCCACCGGGCCGCTCGCGCCCGGTCCCGTTGGAGCATGGAATGAGCAGCATCGACCTCGCAAGAATCAACGCCGAACTCGGCAAGGACGCCCAGGGCCTCGTGGACTGGGCCGTGGGCCTGGGCCGGCCCACCATCGTCACCACCAATTTCCGGCCGTTCGAGGCCGTCATCCTGCACATGGTCACGCGGGCCCGGCCCGACGTGCCGGTGGTGTGGATGGACAACGGCTACAACACCGAGGCCACTTACCAGTTCGCCGACGAGGTGACCCGGCAGCTCGGCCTGAACCTGTCGATCTACCTGCCGCGCCGCTCGCGCGCCCACCGCGAGGCCGTCGAAGGCCCGGTGCCCGCGCTCGACGATCCGCGGCATGCCGCCTTCACCGAAGAGGTCAAGCTCGAGCCCTTCGCCCGCGCGCTGCGCGAGACCGCGCCGCAGGTGTGGTTCACCGCGCTGCGCGCCACCGACACGGCCGTGCGCGCGCAGATGGACCCCGTGAGCATCAACCCCGACGGCCTGCTCAAGGTCGCACCGCTGCTGCACTGGTCGTCCAAGGACCTGTACGAATACCTCGTGGCCCACCAACTGCCCAACAACTTCGACTATGTGGACCCGACGAAGGGCGAGGACAACCGCGAATGCGGGCTGCATCTGGCGCACTGATCGCATGGGCCAATAGCCGAAAGGGGCGTGCACTGCACGCCCCTTTTTTTTGTCCTTATCAACCGTAGGCCTGGGCTGACGCGTGCTGCCCCCGGATGACTACGCCTGCCCCGAGGGGGCACTTTTACAGTTCGTCCATCGCATCCAGCCAGGGTTCCAAACCGTCTCGGAGTGGAGGGCTGAAGCGAATAACCAAGAGGACTTGTGCCATGAATGAAGACACCGTCAAGGGAAACTGGAAGCAATTCACCGGCAAGATCAAGGAGCAATGGGGCAAGTTGACGGACGACGATCTTGACGTGGCAGCCGGCAAGCGCGACCAGTTCCTGGGCAAGCTGCAAGAGCGCCAGGGTCTGGCCAAGGATGCCGCCGAAAAGGAACTGAAGTCCTGGCAAGACCGCCACCCCGAATTCCGTTTCGACAAGTAAATCCCGGGCCTTTCCCACTTTTTAAAACCAGCGGTGTTCGCCGTTCTGCCACAAGGCAAATCGACATCCGCACCCCCTTACAGACATTGAGGAGAAAAATATGAAACACGCACGCAATCTTCTGGCCATCGTGGCTGCCGGCCTTCTCGCCACCAGCGGCATGGCCATGACCAAGGAAGAGCACAGCGCCGCCAAGGACCGCATCTCTGCCGACTACAAGACCAACAAGCAGAAGTGCGACAGCATGACGGCCAACGCCAAGGACGTCTGCATGAAGGAAGCCAAGGGCGCCGAGAAGGTCGCCAAGGCCGAACTGGAAGCCCAGTACAAGCCCAGCGACAAGGCCACCTACAAGGTGAACGAAGCCCGCGCTGACGCCGCCTACGACGTCGCCAAGGAAAAGTGCGACGACCAGCAAGGCAATGCCAAGGACGTCTGCGTGAAGGATGCCAAGGCCGCCCACGTGAAGGCCAAGGAAGACGCCAAGGTGGCACGCGCCCAGGCCAAGCCTTCGGACAACATGGCCAAGAAGGACGCCAAGGTCGCTGAAGTGAAGAAGGACGCCGCTGAAGAAAAGCGCGAAGCCGAATACAAGGCCGCCAAGGAGCGTTGCGATGCCGCGACCGGTGACGTCAAGGACAAGTGCGTTGCCGATCTGAAGCGCGTCTACAACCAGTAAAACGGGTTGGCCTACCCCCGCGTTCGGATGAACGGATGGGGGTGCCAAAAACAAAAAGGCTTCGCAGTGCGAAGCCTTTTTTTGCTTTGCGGCGGCCGCAGCGAGGGGCTGTTCGTTCAGCGCCACCGCATGAAACGCGCCCGTCCGGCGGCCTTGGCCTGGTAGAGCGCCTGGTCCGCGTCGCGCACCAATTGCTTTTCTGTCACTTCCGCCGTGGGCTGCAGGGCCGCCACGCCGATGCTCAGGGTGACGTATGGGCCCAGGGGCGAAGCGCCATGGGGGAGGGCGGCATGGTCGAACGCCTGCAGCACCCGCTGGGCCACGACCTGCGCCTCGTCGCCCGTGGTGCCCGGCAGGAGCACCACGAACTCTTCACCCCCGTAGCGCATCGGCTTTTCATGGGCCCGGAACAACGCCCCCTGCAGCACGGCGCCGACCTGGCGCAGGCATTCGTCGCCGGCCTGGTGCCCGTGCATGTCGTTGTAGTGCTTGAAGTGGTCGATATCGATCATCAGCAGGGCCACGGATGCGTCTTGCCGGCGCGCCCGGCCCCACTCGGCGCTCAATGCCTCGTCGAACAGGCGGCGGTTGCCCAGCCCCGTGAGGGCATCCGTATAGGACAGTTCCGCCAGCGTGGCGTTCAGGCGCTGCAGTTGCAGCTCCGAGTGCTTTCGCTCGGTGATGTCCTGGAAGGCCCCGCTCAGCTGGACGATCCGGCCGTCCTGGTAGGTCGGCTCGCCCTGCGCACGCACCCAGAGATGGCGCCCCTTGTGCGAGATCATTTCCAGCTCCAGGTCCCACGGCGTGCCGTCGTCCATGCACCGCTGCACGGCCGCGCCGATGAGGGGGCGTGAGGCCTCGGTGTAGTAGTTCAGTGCCTGTGACAGGTCTGGCGCGGTTTGCGGCTCCAGGTCATGGATGCGGTAGACCTCGTCCGTCCACGCCGCCTCGCCCGTGGCCGGATTCAGCGTCCAGCCCCCCACGCGTGCCATGGCCCCCGATTGCCGCAGCAGCAGGGCCGCGCGCGCCAACGCCTCTTCGTCGAGCTTGCGCTGGGTGATGTCCATGAAGGTGCCGATGACCGTGGAGGGCGCGCCTGTGGCGCTGCGCCGGATGACCTTGCCGCGGGAGAACAGCCAGATCCATGGCCCCTGCGGGCCCTGCACCCTGAACTCGTTTTCGTAGCTTTCCGTCAGCCCGCCGAGATGCCGGCGGAACGCGGCCACGTTCGGCTCCTGGTCGAGCGGATGCAGCGCAGCGGTCCATTCGGGCACCGTCTTGGTCACCTCGGTGGGGCCGAAGCCCAGCATGGCCGATCCGCGGGCGTCCACCTGCAGCGTCATGGCCTCGATGTTTAGTTCCCACAGCCCCAGTTCGGCCCCTTCGAGGGCCCGCTCCAGCCGCGCGGAGCTGATGGCGAGCCTGTTGGCGTAATCCTTGTGGATGGTGATGTCCGTCACCGTGAGGTGGAACCCGACTGCGGGCGCCGATGCCGGGTCCAGCCCCTCCGGCTGGACATCGGGGATGTAGCTGGCGAACATGACCCGGGTTTCGCCGGCGGCGTTGGTGACCTCTGCCTCGAACTGCACCCGTTCGCCTTTCAGCACGCGGTCGATGTAGGGCCAGGCTTTGGCGAAGTGCGCCGGCCCCAGGATTGCATCCATGGAGCGGCCCACGATCTGCGCGGGGTCCTTGCCGAACCATCGGCCATAGGCCTTGTTGGCGAACTGGTAGCGCAGGTCCGCGTCCACGTGCGCGATGAGTGCGGGCACGCTGTCGGCCATCAGCTGCAGCTGGGCTTCGCGCCGGCGCAGCTGCTGGTCGGCCGCGACGCGCTCGCTGATGTCGTGCATGAAGGCCGTCACGATGCGGGACGATTCCAGCTGCACCTGGCTGAGGGTGATCTCCATGGGGAACTCGTGCTGGTCGCGGTGCCATCCCGGAAGGAGCTGCCTGCGGGCCCGCGTGTCCTCGTTGCCCATGAGCGCCGCTAGGCTGCGCGTTCGCATCGCCGGGGCCAGGATGGCCTCGGCCATCGGCCGCCCCAGCACCTCGGCCCGGCGCCAGCCGAACGTCGCCTGGGCGGCGCGGTTCCACTCCAGAATGTGGCCGTCCTCATCGGCCACGATGAAGGCATCCTCCGTGTTTTCCAGGATGCTGCGCATGCGGCGCTCGCTGTCGCGCAGGCGCTCCTCCATGGACCGTTGCTCCGTGACGTCCTGGATCTGGGCCACGAAATGCAGGGGCTGGTCGAATTCGTCCCGCACCAGCGAGACCGCCAGATGGGCCCACACCGTCTCGCCGTCCTTGCGCAGGTAGCGTTTGCCCAGCTGGTAGTTCTGCGTTTCCCTGCGGACCAGCCGGTCGATGTGGTCGCGGTGGGACATCAGGTCGTCGGGGTGGGTGAGCCGCCGGAAATCCATGTGCAGCAATTCGTCCCGCGAGTAGCCCAGCATGTCGCAGATCGCGTCGTTGACTTCGATCCAGTGGCCCGTGGTAGCGACCAGGACCATCCCGTGGGTAGCGGCGCTGAAGGCGCCCGAAAAGCGCTGGGCCGCGATCGTGGCGGCCCGGGTGGCGGCGCGCAGCGCCGTCACGTCGTGCATCAGGCACACCGCGCCCATCTTGGTGCCGTCCGCATAGAACAACGGCGACGCGTTGCACAGCACCGACCGGGGCGCCTGGCCCCTCGCCTTGATGACCAGCTCGAACCCGCGAACGGTCTCGCCGCGCCAGGCGGCCAGCAGCGGGATGTCCCCAGTCGCCAGCAGCCGCGTACCCGAGGCCTCGAACAGGTCGAAATGCTCGGCCCATTCGCTCGGCGGCAGGGAGCGAGGGTCGGTGCCGTGCCAAGCCCGGGCCACGTGATTGAACTCGCCCAGCAATCCATCGGGGTCGCAGGACACGACCGCATCGGGCATGGCCTCCAGCAGGCGGCCCAGGGTGCCCGCCTGGATCTGGGCCTCCCGGCGGCCCTGGCGTGCCTCCAGCTGGCTGACCACCTGCCTGGACAGGCGTTGCAGCGCCTCCCGCTGCGTTACGGACAGGCGCCGCGGCACCCGGTCGATCACGCACAGCGTGCCGTAGACATGCCCGGCGCTGCCCACCAGCGGCGCGCCTGCATAAAAGCGGATGCGCGGTTCGTCGAGCACCATGGGGTTGCTGGAAAAACGCGGGTCCTCCAGCGCGTCGGGAACTTCCAGGATCTGTGTGGACGCCAGCGCATGGCTGCAGAACGCGATCTCGCGCGGCGTCTGCGATGTGCCCAGGCCGCAGCTGGCCTTGAACCACTGGCGCGTTTCGTCGATCAGCGAGATGAGCGCGATGGGCACATCGCAGCACTGGCTGGCCAGCCACACCAGGTCGTCGAAGACCGGCTCTGGTGCCGAGTCCAGCACCCCGAGCATCTGGAGCGCGGCGACGCGCTCGCCTTCGTTCAACGGCATCGCGGCGGCGGCATTACCCGGGGTGGACGGCTGAGTCATCGAATAATTATCAGATGTCCGGCCCCTTTCCGGCAGGCCTGCGCCGCAGGCCGTGGCCCGGTGCGCGATCGCCGGCGCCCTGACCTGCATCAAAGCCCGGTGCCGCGGTGGCTCTTAAGCTGGCCTTCCACTGGATGCAAGGACTGGAAATGGCTGCACTGCAATGGTCCGAGGGCCTCGCCCTCGACCTTCCCCTCATGGACGAAACCCACCAGGAGTTCGTGGAACTGCTGGCCGCCGTGGAGGCCGCGCCGGACGCGCAGCTGCTGGGCGCCTGGCACGCGCTGGTGTCGCACACCGCCGACCACTTCGCCCGCGAGGACGACTGGATGGCCGCCACCCGTTTCGCCTCGGGCAACTGCCACAGCCTGCAGCACAAGGTCGTGCTGCAGGTGCTGCGCGAGGGCACGGCGCAGGCCGAAGCGGGCGAGCCGGCCGTGCTGCGCCGCATGGCATCGGAGCTGGCCCTGTGGTTTCCGCAACACACGCAGACCATGGACGCGGCGCTCGCCCTGCACCTGCGCCGCGTGGGCTTCGATCCCGCGACCGGCACCGTTCATGCGCCGGGCGCCCTGCCGGCGCAGGCCATTCACGGCTGCGGCGGCGCTTGCTCGGGCGACGATGGGGTCCCGCAGACAGAGACGGCCACAGCGCCCCGCCCGGCGCGCGAAGCGGTCGCGGCCTGAAGCCCGGCGGCCCTCGCCGCGGGCTAATGGCGCCCGCGGGGCAGCAGCAAGGCCGCCATCTGCCAGGAAAGCGTGCGCATGGCGCGGCGCCAGGCCGGGGACGCGGCATCCGCAGCCCCTGGCCAGTAGGCGGCCTTCAGAATGCCCTGCTTGGCCTGGCGCAATGCTTCGCGGTCCCGCGCCGCCAGGGCGCACAGCAGGCGGTCGTGGTAGCGCTGCAGGCGCTGCGCCTGCGCCATCGACAGGCCCTGCTCGCCGCGCTCCGGCTGCGCTGGCGCGGCCAGATGCGTATCCCAGGGGCTAGCCCGGTGGGCCGACCAGGGCGACGGCGCGCTCATGCGGCCTCCGGACGAGGGGTGGAAACAGGGCGTTGCGCGGTCAGGCCGTACCAGTTCACCCGTCGCGTGAGCACCATCACGGCGGCCAGCACCAGGAACAGCGCGATGGCACCCACGGCCAGCGCGGTCTGCTCCAGCTGCAGCAGCAGGTAGAGCAGGCCGTAGAGCAGCGCGATGCCGGCCCCGAACGGCAGGCCGAGCCACAGGCTGCCCAGCATGTGGCTGGCGTAGTAGGCCAGCAGCAGCACGCACGCGCTGGCCGCGATGGCATACGAAACGCCGAAGGGGAGGTGCTCCGACAGGCTCACCAGCAGCAGGAAGAAGCTGCACAGCGCACTGCCGACCAGCAGGTACTGCACCGGGTGCACCCGCAGCCGCTTCATCAGCTCGAACAGGCCCACCGCCACGAAGGTGAGCGCGATGAACAGCACGCCGTACTTGGTGGCGCGGTCGCTCAGGGAATAGGGATTGACCGGGTCCACGAAGGCCACGGTGAAGCTGTCGGCGCAGCCGCGGCCGTCGGCGGGCGCGGTGTCGTAGGCGCGGTCCGCGGTGGAGGCCGCCTCGCACGCGGGGCGGCCGGCGGCCACGTCCTGCTGGGCCGTGCTGGCCAGCGAAGACAGGCGCCACAGCGCGGAAAAGCCTTTGTCCCCCACGGTGCGCTCCGACGGCAGGAAGCGGCCGGCGAACGAGGGGTGGGGCCAGCTGCCGTCCATCTGCACCTGGGTCTGGCTGCCCAGCGGCACGATGGCCACGCTCTCGGTGCCCACGAGTTCCAGGTCCATCTCGGCCTTGAACGGGCCGGTATCGCCGCCTGGCCGCTGCACCAGCGCTTCGGGCAGCGGGGCATGCAGGCCGCGGGGGTAGGCGGGGTGGAAGGTGCCGGGCTTCAGGGCCAGCGCCTGGCCGCCGACGGTGAGCTGGGCCGCGCGGATGCCCCGCGCATCGCCCACCGCCATCATCAGCAGGGGCGCGCCGCACTGCATGCGCGAGCCCTGCACGGTGGTGTCCGGCCGCAGGCTCGCAAGCGACGACCACTCGGCGGCGACATGTGCCTTCAGGGTGTAGGTGTTGACCTTGTGCACGCCGCGCGAGCGCTCCTGCATCGCGGTGCCGGCACGCAATTGCAGGGTGTCCGGCATGGCGGTGAGCACGAACTCGCGCCGTTTCTCGACCGTGGTGCGCTCGCTGCCGGTGCCGGTCACGGCATCCCAGCTTTCCACGCAGGCGCTGTGGATCAGCGGCCCCAGCAGGGTTTGCGAGCCCGCCAGGCTGCGCGCCACGCCATCGGCGGTGAGGGTGCGGTAGCGTTGGCGGTCGCGCACCACGTCTTCGATGAGGCCCAGGCCGAACAGCAGGAGCAGGGTGATGGCCGCGAGCGCGGCCAGTTTGGTGAACAGGGGGTGTTTCAAGGAGGCTCTCCGCCAGTGGATGTGGAGGGCAGTGTGGTGATCGGGCGTGAGGCGGAAATGAAGTTTGTGAGTGCACGGTGAAGTGCGCCGGCGCGCGGCCGGCCCGGTGGCCGGGGCGCCGCCGTCAGGCGGCCGGAAAGGCGAGTTCGACCCGCAGCCCGGGCTGGGTGTTGCGCACCGCCATCGTTCCCCCGTGCAGCGCCATGATCCGGCGCACGATGGCCAGGCCCAGCCCCGAGCCGCTGCGCTCTCCACCCGGCCGCGCGGTGGTGAAAAAGCGCTCGCCCAGCCGCGGCAGCGCATAGTCCGGCACGCCGGGGCCCGCGTCCTGCACGGCCACCACCGGGCCCTGCAACTCCACGCGCACCGCGCTGCCGGCGGGCGCGAAGTCGATGGCGTTGTCGATCAGGTTGGTGATCGCCAGCGTGACCAGTTCGGCCTCCCACGGGCCGCCGGCGCCGTCGCCCGTGAGCACCAGGTCGATGGTGCGCTGGCTGGCGCGGGCCTGGGCCTGGCGCACGGCCAGGGCCGCGCAGTCCTGCAGCGAGACGGCGGCCGCGCCCTCGGCCCGCTGGCGCTGCTCGAGCTGGCTCAGCGCCAGCAGCCGGTCCACCAGGCGCTGCAGGCGCTCGCTTTGCTCGACCACCTGCGTGGCGAACTGGGCGCGGTCGGCCGGGGGCAGGTCCTCCTGCAGCAGTTCGCCCGCGCCGCGGATGGCGGCCACGGGGCTTTTGAGTTCATGCGTGAGGGCGCGCACGTAGCCTTCGATGTAGTCGTGCCCTTCCAGCCGCACGCGCATGCGGTCCATGGCGCGGGCCAGGTCGCCCAACTCGCCCGGCACCCGCGGCACGGCCAGGGGCTGCGTGGGGTTCAGGCCGCCGTCGGCCGGGCCCTGCACGCTCAGGGCGTAATCGCGCAGGCGGCGCACGTGCCACACGGTCCACACGGTGACGGCCACGCCCACGAGCGCCGACAGGGCCAGCAGCAGCAGGCCGCCGCGCAGCACCTTGCGCTCTGCCCGGTCGATGAAGCGCTGCACCGAGCGCGTGGGCTTGGCCACGGTCAGCACGCCGCCGATGGTGCGGCCGGACGGCCCGTCCACCAGGATGGGGGCGGCCACGTACATCACGCCGCTGGTGTCGTCGCCCTGCACCTCGCGCGTGGCGCGGGCGCCGTACTCGCCCCGCAGCGTGCGCGCCACGTCGCGCCAGCCCGAATAGTCCTCGCCCACGGCGCTGCGCTCGGAATCAAACACCACGCGCCCGGCGGCATCGGTCACGTAGATGCGGAAATCGAGCGTCTGCTTGGTCAGCCCCCAGATCGCGGCATCGACCGGGCGGCTCGCGTACTGGCGCACGTGCTGCGCGAAGCGGCTCTCGGGCGTGCCGGGCGCGGTGGCGCCCAGGCGGCCGGCGGCCAGGTCGTCGCTCGCCAGCTCGGCCAGGATGTTGGCGGTGTCCACCATCATGTCTTCCATCACCTCGCGCACGCTGGGCTTGATCTCGGCGGTGAACACGCGCAGCACGAAGAAGGCCGCGATGCCATTGATCAGGAAGAAGGCGAACAGCAGCCGGATGCCCAGGCGCATGGATCAGGCCCTCGCCATCGGGGGCTGCACGGAGCGGTGCCAGCGGTCGCTCATGGCTCCAGGCAGTAGCCCATGCCCCGGTGCGTGCTGATGTATTCGCGCGCCGGGTCCGCTTCGCGCAGCTTGGCGCGCAGCGTCTTGATGTGGGTGTCCACCGTGCGGTCGGTGCTTTCGCTGTCGTCGCCCCAGGCGCCGGCGAGCAGGGCCTCGCGCGACTGGATGCGGCCGGCGCCGCGCAGCAGGCAGGCCAGCAGGCGGTATTCGCGCCGCGTGAGCGGCAGCGGCCGGCCGTGCAGGCTCACGCGCTGGCCGGCGGCATCGTCGTGGAACGGGCTGGGCGGCGCCGATGCCGCCGCCAGCGGTGCGGGGGCCGCCGCGCGGCGCAGCAGCGCCTTCACACGGGCCGCCAGCTCGCGCGGGCTGAAGGGCTTGGGCAGGTAGTCGTCGGCGCCCAGCTCCAGGCCCAGCACGCGGTCAAGTTCTTCGCCGTGGGCGCTCAGCATGAGCACCGGCGTGGCCTGGTGCGCCGGGTCGCGGCGCAGGTCGCGCAGCAGATCGAGGCCGTTGCCGTCGGGCAGGCCCACGTCCAGCACCAGCAGGTCGAAGGGCCGGGCGCGCAGCTGTTCGCGCGCGTCCCGCAGCAGCAGGCTGTGCACGATGGACAGCCCCTCGCGCTCGAGCGCATAGGCCACCGTGCGCGCGATGGCGGGGTCGTCCTCCAGCAGCAGCAACCGGGCGTGGGTGGTGGCCATGCCGTGCCTTCAGCGCGCGACCAGCACGGGGAACAGCTTGCCCAGCCCTTCGGCCATCACCTCCACCGCCAGCGCCGCGAGGATCAGGCCCATGAGCCGCGTCATCACGTTGATGCCGGTCTTGCCCAGCACGCGCGCGATGGGGTCGGCCAGCGCGAAGCACAGCGCCGTGGCGCCGGCGATGACCACGCCGTAGCCCACCAGCGCCAGGTGCTGCCAGAAGGTCTGCGCCCGGTCGGCATAGATCACCACGGTGGACATGCTGGCCGGCCCGGTGAGCAGCGGGATGGTGAGCGGAACCACGGCGATGCTGTCGCCCTGCGCGGCCTTCTCGGCGCCTTCCTCCAGCTCGTGGGTGTGGGGCTTGGCCTCGGCCGGCTGGGCGTTGAGCATGTTCATCGCGCTGATGAGCAGCAGCATGCCGCCGCCCACCTGGAAGCTCTGCAGCGAGATGTTGAAGAACTCCAGGATCTGCAGCCCGAGCAGCGCACAGGCCGCGATCACGCAGAACGCGCTGAAGGCCGCCACCTGGATGGTGCGCCGGCGCTGGCGCTGCGAGAACCCGTCGGTGTAATGGATGAAGAACGGCACGATGGCCAGCGGGTTCACGATGGCCAGCAGCGTGATGAGCGGTTTCAGGTCCATCAGCGGCCTCCGGAGACTTCGAGCAGGGACAGGGTGGTGTAGCTGGCCGCCTCCGACATCAGCCAGACGATGGCCTCGGCCACCTCCTCGGCCGTGCCGCCCCGGCCCATGGGCACCTGGTGCGCCAGGTCGCGCACGCGGTCGGGCAGGCCGCCGCTGGCGTGGATGTCGGTGTCGATGAGGCCGGGCCGCACCGCATTCACGCGGATGCCCTCGGCCGCCACCTCGCGGGCCAGGCCGAGCGTGAGCACGTCGATGGCGCCCTTGGAGGCAGCGTAGTCCACGTACTGCCCGGCCGCGCCCAGGCGTGCCGCGGCGCTGGACACGTTGACGATGCTGCCGCCCGCGCCGCCGTGCTTCGTGCTCATGCGCCGCACGGCCTCGCGGGCGCAGAGAAAGCTGCCCACCACGTTGATGTCGAACATGCGGCGCAGGCGCTCGGCGCTCATCTGGTCCACTCGCGCGGGCACGTCGACCACGCCCGCGTTGTTCACCAGGGCGCCGAGCGCTCCCAGGCGGGCATCGACCGCCTCGAACAGGGCGACGACCTCGTCTTCCTTCGCCACGTCGGCCTGCACGGCGATGGCCTGGCCGCCCGCCTCGCGGATGGCCTGCACCACGGCGTCGGCCGCCTGCGCATCGCGGGCGTAGTTCACCGCCACCGCCCAGCCCTGGCGCGCGGCCAGCCGGGCGGTCGCTGCGCCGATGCCCCGGCTACCACCGGTCACAAGTACCACTTTGTTCAATTGCCGTCTCCTGCAAGAATGCACCGTTGGCGAAAGGTCCCGCATTACAGCATCCGCCGGCCCGGGCCACCACCGGGCCGGCGCGTCTTTTCACCGTTCCGCTTTCTTCCAACCACCCTCTCTCACTCATCCCTTCCGGCAAAGGAGTCGCATCATCATGGGCAATTTCGTGGACATCGCATCGGCTGACGGTTTCAAGGTGCCCGCCTGGGTCGCGCAGCCCGAGGGCCAGGCGCGCGGCGCCGTGGTCGTGCTGCAGGAAATCTTCGGCGTGAACTCGCACATCCGCGCCGTGGCCGACCGGCTGGCCGCGCGCGGCTACCTGGCCGTGGCGCCCGCCACCTTCGCCCGGGTGCAGCCCGGGGTCGAGCTGGGTTACAGCGCGCAGGACATGCAGGACGGCATCGCACTCAAGTCCCGGGTCGAGGCGCTGCCCGGCGCGGGCGTGCTGCCCGACATCCAGGCCGCCATTGACCACGCGGCGCAGGCCGGCGGCGGCAAGGTGGGCATCGTGGGATTCTGCTGGGGCGGCCTGCTCACTTGGCGCGCGGCGTGCGAGCTGCAGGGCCTGTCGGCCGCCGTCTGCTACTACGGCGGCGGCATGACCACCACCGAGGAAAGCGCGCGCACCCCGAAGGTTCCGGTGCTGGCGCACTTCGGCGACCGCGACCACTTCATCGCGCTCGACAGCGTGCAGGCCTTCGGCCGGGCGCACCCGGAAGTGGAGGTGCACGTGTACGACGCCGACCACGGCTTCAATTGCGACCAGCGCGGCTCCTACGACGAGGCCTCGGCCACCCTGGCGCGCGAACGCACGCTGGCGTTCTTCGCCAAGCACGTGGGCTGAGCGGAGCCCCCCGGGCCGCCTGACCGGCCGCGGGCCCGGAGGCGGCCGACCCGCGTCCTGCAACGGCAGGGGGCCGCCGACCGGCGTCCAATAGTGGCAAGAGGGCCGCCGACCGGCGTCCCACAGCGGCAGGGGGCCGAGGCTGACACGGCCGCCGGGGGCCGCCCCCTAGCGTCGGAAGAATGCGCCGCGATCTCCTTCCCCCCACCGATTTCCCTCTGGGCACCCCCGTGCGCCACGCACTGGACCGGGTCCAGGCGTTCGATGCCGACCCGCAGGCCCATGCCACCACCGCCGATCGTTTTCGCTGGCTCGCCAAGGTGACCGGCGAGGACGCAGCCATTGGCAAGCTGTTCGAGTCCCATCTGGACGCGGTCGGCATCGCACGGGAGATCCTGGGCGATGCCGACGCCGCCGCGCTGGTCCGTGCGGTCGATCCGTCGCAGGGCCTGTGGGGCGTATGGGCCGCGGGCGGGCCGGCCGGCACCGAACTGCAGCTGGCCGCAGGCCCCGACGGCGGGCTGGTGGTCTCCGGCCGCAAGTGCTGGTGCTCGGGCGCCTCGGGCGTCAGTGCCGCCCTGGCCACGGCCCGCGATGCGGACGGGCAGGTTCAACTGATTGCCGTGTCCATGCACCACCCCCGGGTCACCGTCACCCGCGAGGGCTGGGACGCCGTGGGCATGGCCGATACCGCCAGCGTCGACGTGCTGTTCGACACGGTGCCGGCATGGCCCGTGGGGGCGCCCGGCGCCTACCTGGACCGGCCGGGCTTCTGGCACGGCGCGGCCGGCATCGCCGCCTGTTGGCACGGTGCCGCTGCCGCCGTGGCACAGCGCCTGCGCGAGCGGGTGCAGCAGCGCGGCGCGGCGGCGGACGACCTGCTGGCCGCCCACCTGGGCGCGGTGGATTGCGCGCTGTCCGCGTCCGCCCTGGCACTGCGCCATGCCGCCGCCGCCATCGATGCGCACCGGGCGGGCGGCCCGCCGTTCGGCCGCCGCGAGGCCCTGCAGGTGCGCGGCACCGTGGAAGCGGCCGCGTCCACCACGCTTGACCATGTGGGGCGCGCCTTGGGGGCGGGCCCTTTGTGCCGCGACGCCGACCACGCCCAGCGCGTGGCGGATCTTGCGGTCTTCCTGCGCCAGAGCCATGCCGAATGGGACCTGGCGGTGCTCGGCCGCTTGGCGGCACAGGCGAACGAAACCCTTCCTGGAGACAACGCATGGACGCTGTGATCGCTTCCCACAAGCCCGCCGCCCGGCGCCTGCGGGCCGTGCCCGCGCGCACGCCGGTGCCGGCAGCGCCGCAGCCGCGGCTGCTGCCGGCCACCCCCGAATCGCTGGTAGCGCCCTTCAGCCGCGTGGTGGTCGTCGCGCCGCACCCCGACGACGAGGTGCTGGTGCTCGGCGGCACGGTGGCGCAACTGGCGCGCCGTGGCCACGAGGTGCTGGTCTACGCGGTCACCGATGGGGAGGCGAGCCACCCCGGCTCGCACGCCTGGCCCGCCGAGCGCCTGCGGCAGGTCCGGCCGCAGGAGTCGGCCGACGCCCTGGCGCAACTGGGCATCGCGGCGACCGTGGTGCGCCTGGGCCTGCCCGATGGCGGCCTGGCGGCCGAGGAGCTTGCGCTCGCGGCGCACCTGCAACTGGCGCCGGGCGACACGGTTTTCGTGCCGTGGCGCCACGACGGCCACCCCGACCACGAGGCCTGCGCCCGCGCCGCCCTGGCGGCGGCCCGAACGGTGGGGGCCTGCTGCATCGAATACCCCGTCTGGGCCCTGGTGCCCGAACACGCGGCCCACGCGCGGCTGCGCCATCGCACGCTGCGGCGCATCGCCGTGGCCGATGACCTGGTGCAGGCCAAGGCCCAGGCCGTGCGCGCCTTCCAGAGCCAGATCCAGCCGGACGGCGGCGTGGCGCCGGTGCTGCCGCCTTCGGCGCTGCAGGCCTGGAGCGGCCGCTTCGAGTGGGCGATGGCCTGACATGGGCGCGCCCCTGGCCGATACCGCGCACTTCGATCAACTGCACGCGCGCAGCGCCGACCCGTGGGGCGTGCACACGCGCTGGTACGAGCGCCGCAAACGCGATCTGATGCTGGCCGCGCTCCCCCGTCCCCGGTATGCCCAGGGCTTCGAGCCCGGCTGCTCGGTGGGCGGCAACACGGTGGCGCTGGCCGCGCGTTGCGACCGGCTCATCGCATCCGATGCCAGCGCGGCGGCGCTGGAGCGCGCCGCCGCCACGCTGAACGGCGCCGGCCATGTGGCGCTGCGGCACTGGCGCTTTCCGCAGCACTGGCCCGAGGCCCCCAGCGACCTCATCGTGGTGGCAGAACTGGCCTATTACCTGCCGCCGGCCGACTTCGCCCATTTCCTCGCGCAGGTGCCCGGGCATCTGCAGCGCGGCGGCCACCTGGCGATGTGCCACTGGCGCGCGCCGGTGGGCGATGCGCCGGCCCATGGCGACGGCGTCCACGCGCAGGCGCGGGACACCCTGGCGCTCGACCATGTGGGCGGCTGGTGCGACGAAGACATGCGCATCGACGTGTGGCAGAACGGGGGCGGCACCTCGGTGGCGGAGGCGGGCGGCGCGCAGGAGCGGCTGGCCCGTGCGGCGGAGGTCGCCCCATGATCGGCGTGTGCATTCCGGCGCACGACGAGGCCGCCCTCATCGGCGCCTGCCTGGATTCGGTGTGCGCGGCGGCCGCGCAGGTGCAGGAACCCGTGCGCATCGTGGTCGTAGCCGATGCCTGCCGGGACGCCACGGCGGCCCTGGCACGCACGTGGGGCTGCGACGTGGTGGAGATCGGCGCGCGCTGCGTCGGCACGGCGCGGGCGGTGGGCATGGACCACCTGGTCGGGCTCGGCGCCCGCTGGCTGTGCTGCACCGATGCCGACAGCCGCGTGCCGCCGCAGTGGATCACGGCGCAACTGGCCTGCGCTAGCGATGCCGTGTGCGGCACGATCGGCGTGGAGGACTGGCACGAGCACCCCCTGCACGTGGCGCAGGCCTTCGCATCGCACTACCAGGACCGCAACGGCCACCGGCACATCCACGGCGCCAACCTCGGCGTCTCGTCCGCGGCCTACCGGCGCGCGGGCGGTTTCGCGCCGCTCGTGGCGCACGAGGACGTGCGGCTGGTCGAGGCCCTGCTCGCCCAGCAGGCGACGGTGGCGTGGGTGCGCGATCCGAGGGTGATCACCAGCGCACGCTGCCTCGCCCGCGCGCCGGAAGGGTTCGCGGCGTGGCTGCAGGCGCGCTGGCACACGGGGGGCGGGGTGCCGGCCGGCGCCGCCCTGACGTGAAGCGGGCTGCCGCCGGCGCCCGCGCGGTGATCGAGCCAAAAAGGGCTTCAGCGCATATTTTTCTAGGGCATTGTGCTATTAAATAAATAGCAACCTGCCCCGGCCGTCCAGAGGCGCCAGGCGCCCCGCCGCGCCCGGCCTTCAGCGCACCGACACGAAGATCGGGTTGGAATAGAACCAGAGGTTGCCGTAGTTGCGGTCGTTGATCTGGTCGTGGCGCTGGGCCGGGTCGGAGGTGGTCACCGCCTGGTCCGCCAACGGCTCGCCGTTCGCGGTGAGGCCGGCCACGTTCTCACCCAGGTTCGTGCCGCGCAGGCGGAGGTACTGGTTCTTGGCGATGGTGAGCGGAATCTCCATGGTGTAGTAGCCCTCGCCGTCCTGCGTCCAGTCGGCGGCCGTGAACCGGCGCAGCACGCGGGTGGTCGGGTTGGTGGCCTGCTGGTAGGCGGCCGAGCCGGGCTGCGCGCGCTCGCCCACGTCGCCCGCGATGAGATCGATGTGGTCCACCTTGGGCGTCATGTTGCCCAGGTTGCCGCTGGCCACCGGGCGCTGGTAGTTGTTGACCGGCGGGCTCTTGAAGCGGATGCGCACCGTCACGCTCTCGCCGGCCGAGGCCTTGATCTCCTGGCCCATGGTGCCCTTGCCGCTCAGGGCGTACACGTTGAAGTCCAGCGCGTTGATGAGGTCGCCGAAGACGCCGAAGCTGCGGCCCGCGCGCAGGCTGTCGACCAGGCCGCCGATGCCCCCCTCCGCCTTGCTGGACTGCCAGACGTGGTTCTTGGCGTATTCGCCAGGGTAGTAGCCGCTGCTGTTGTTGTTGGAGTCGATCTCGAAGTGCGAGTCGGAGTCGGCGATGTTCCAGATGCGGCGGCCCTCGCCCAGCAGCGCGTCCCACACGCCGCCGAGTTTCGCCACGATGGCGTCGGTGCCGCCGTAGGTGCGGTTGGCTTGGTTGGCGTCGATGTAGGCCGAGGTGTAGCCGCCGCGGTCGGGTTCGAGCTGGTTGCCCACCATGCCTTCGATGGCGAACACGATCCTGGGCGCCAGGTCGTTCATCTGGCGCAGATCGGCGATCGAATACTTGCCCGGGTTGCGCGAGGGGTGGTTGATCAGGGCGTAGCTGGTGTCGGGGTACTTCGCCTTCAGCCAGGCGATGGCCTTGAGCGCGTCGTCGGCCGTCTGGTTGAAGCGCTGCGGGTACTGGGCCTTCCAGCGGGCCACGTCCGCCGCGTCGAAGAGCGATTCGGCGCCCGTGGTGAACAGGTACTGGAACTCCTTGGCCCCGCTGGTGGAGGGCTTCAGGCTGCCGCTGGACCCCTCGAAGAGGCCCACGCCGATGTGGTCGTGCGTGGGCATGTCCCACTCGAACCCCGAGAAGATCAGCTTGCCGGCGTAGTTGCCGGAGGCCTGCAGCGCCTGGATGCGCGGGATCTCATAGGCCTCCATGCCATAGGCGAAGGCCTTGGGAGCGGGCAGCAGGTTGGCCGCGTTGTCGTACTTGGACGAGCGCAGGTGGTTGGTCACCGCCATCCAGTCCAGGCGGTAGGTGGTGAAGGCCTTGCCGAGCAGGAAGTCGAGCGTCTGCGTCGTGCGCGAATCGTCCGATTGCACCGTGTGGGTGTGCAGGTCGCCGGTGGTCCAGCGGCCCTGTTCGGCGGCGGGCGTGCCGTCGCCGGAGCCGCCACAGCCCGCCAGCAGCAGGGAGGGAAGGGCCAGGGCGATGGCCAGGGGCATCCGCGCACGGCGGAAGGTTTTGGGGGCAGGAGCAGAGGGGCAGGTCATGGGTTATCTGGATTTTTTGACGCAGGGGCCGCCGGCCGGCGCATGCCGGTGGCAGCCCCGCGTTTGTAGAAATCTCGGATGAACCCGTGATGACATCGCCTGCGCAGGCGGCTTGCTGCCCGCGCGAATGCCCCGGAGTGAGGCCTTGGCGCAACAGTCGCCCCGGCCCCCCGGCCTCAGTGCGCGCCGGCCGCAGCGTCCGCGCTGCCGGCGCTGGGACGCACCGGGTGGGCCAGCCAGACCAGCGGAATCAGCAGCAGGAACAGCACGGCCGACGCATAGAAGATGTCGTTGGCGGCCAGCATGAAGGCCTGCTGGTTCACCATGCGCTCCACCTGCGCCAGCGCCTGCTCGGGCGTGAGGCCGCCCGCCTGCAGCCCCTGCAGCGTCTGCGTGACGGCCACGCCGCCCTGCTGCAGCCCTTCGGTGAGCTGCGCGTGGTGCAGCGTGGCGCGCCGCTCCCACAGCGTGGTCGAGACCGAGGTGCCGATGGCCCCGGCCGTGATGCGCATGAAGTTCGACAGCCCCGAGGCCGACGGAATGCGCGCGGGTGCGATCTCCGACAGCGTGATCGTCACCAGCGGGATGAAGAAGAACGCCATGGCGATGCCCTGGATGATCGTGGGCACCATGATCGTGGTCAGGTCGGCCTGGGTGTTGAACCGCGAGCGCATCCACAGCACCAGCGCGAACACCAGGAACGCGAAGGTGGCGAAGCGCCGCGGGTCCACCTTGGCGATGTTCTTGCCCACCACGGGCGACAGCACCAGCGCCAGCAGCCCCACCGGCGCCAGCACCTCGCCGGCCTGCGTGGCGGTGTAGCCCATGTACTGCTGCAGCCACAGCGGCAGCAGCACCACGTTGCCGAAGAACAGGCCGTAGCCCACCGACGTGGCCAGCGCGCCGGCCCAGAAGTTGCGGATGCGGAACAGCGTGAGGTCCACCACCGGGTGCGGCTCGCCGCGCTCCCAGATCATGAAGGCGGCGAAGCCCACCACCGCCACCACGCCGCACGCCACCACCCAGGGCGAGGCGAACCAGTCGTGCTCCTTGCCGATGTCCAGCATCACCTGCATGGCCGCGACCCAGATCACCAGCAGCGCCAGGCCGATGGAGTCGATGGGCAGCGCCCGCCGCTCGGATTCGCGCTTGTGGAAGATGCTCCAGGTGACCAGCACGGCCATGATGCCCACCGGCACGTTGATGTAGAAGATCCACGGCCAGCTCATGTTGTCGGTGATCCAGCCGCCCAGGAGCGGCCCCATCACCGGCGCGACGAGCGTGGTCATCGACCACATCGCCATCGCCAGCCCGGCCAGCGCCTTGGGGTAGCTGGACAGCAGCAGCGACTGCGACAGCGGAATCATCGGCCCGGCCACGAAGCCCTGCAGCGCGCGGAAGGCGATCAGCGTGGCCATGTTGGGCGCGATGCCGCACAGCAGCGAGGCGATCACGAACAGCGTCACGCTGGCCACGAACAGGCGCACCTGCCCGAAGCGCTGCGACAGCCAGCCCGTCAGCGGCACCGCGATGGCATTGGCCACCGCGAAGCTGGTGATGACCCAGGTGCCTTGCGTGGGGCTCACGCCCAGGTCGCCCGCGATGGCGGGCAGGGACACGTTGGCGATGGACGTGTCCAGCACGTTCATGAACGTCGCGGCCGAGAGGGCCAGCGTGCCCCACATGCGCGCGCTGCCTTCGAGGGGCGGCGGCGCCTGGGGCGCAGGGGTGTTGGGGGAAGACATGGGTCAGCGTGTTGTGGGAGTGGTTCTACGGCTGGCCCGCTGCGGCGGCGCGCGGCGGGTCTGTCTTGGGGGGCGAGGCGCCGCCGGGGCGGTCCGCAGGGTCAGTGCGACGCGGTCGTGGCCGGCGCCATGGCGACCTGCGACGCACCCTTGGCCGGCGCGGCGGCCAGCGTGGGCTTGTAGCCCGGGCCGGCGTTGGCCGCGATGATGCGGGCCACGTCGGCGCCGGCGCCCTTGTCCAGGTCGTCGTACACCGCGGTCTGCGCCACGGCCTGGGTGCGCGGCGCGTCGGCCAGCAGGTGGCCGCTGCGGTCCTGCGTGTCCACCTTCACGTCCATGGACAGCCCCACGCGCAGCGGGTGGGTGCGCAATTGCTCGGCGTCGATCGCGATGCGCACCGGCACGCGCTGCACCACCTTGATCCAGTTGCCGGTGGCGTTCTGCGCGGGCAGCAGCGCGAAGGCCGAGCCCGTGCCCACGCCCATGCCGGCGATGGTGCCGGTGTATTCCACCTTCTTGCCGTACAGGTCGGCCGTGAGCTTGGCGGGCTGGCCCAGGCGCAGGTTGCGCAGCTGGTTTTCCTTGAAGTTCGCATCCACCCACACCTGGTTGAGCGGCACCACGGTCATGAGCGGCGTGCCGGCGGCCACGCGCTGGCCCAGCTGCACGGTGCGGCGCGCCACGTAGCCGTCCACGGGGGCGGGCAGGTCGGTGCGGCGGGCGGCCAGGTAGGCCTCGCGCACCTTGCCGGCGGCGGCCAGCACGTTGGGGTTCTGGTCCACCGAGATGCCCTGGGTGAGCGACTGGTTGCTGGCGAGCTGCTCGCGCGCCGACACCACGCCGGCCTCGGCCGCGGCCAGCGCCGTGCGGGCCGCGTCGAGCTGGCTCTGGGCGTGGTTCAACTCTTCCTTGGACACGGCGCCGTTGCCCGACAGGGCCTGGCGGCGGCGCAGGTCGTCGGTGGCGCGGGCGATGTCGGAGCGGGCCTTGGCCACGTCCGCCTGGCGCAGGCTGATCTGCGCGTTGAGCGAGCCGTTGTTGGCATAGAGCGTGCGCGCCTGGCGCACCGCCTGGGCCAGGCCCGCCTCGGCCTGCTCCAGCGCCACGCTGGCATCCGCGGGGTCGAGCTTGACCAGCGCGGCGCCGGCCTTCACGAAGTCGGTGTCGTCGGCCAGGATGGACATCACGGTGCCGCCGGTCTGCGGCGTGATCTGGATGACATTGCCCTGCACGTAGGCGTTGTCGGTGTCTTCGTAGTGGCTGGCCACCAGCCAGTCGTACACGCCCCAGGCGCCGCCCGCGACCACCACGACGGCGGCAAGCGAGATCAGGGCCTTGCGGCGGCGGGCCTTGGCGGCGCCGGGGTCTGCGGGCGCGGTGGCGGGGGTTTGCGGTGCGTTCATGGAAAGGGCTCCTCGCGGTCGGGAAGGTGTTCGGTTCGGTAAAAAGGGGTGGCGGGCGGCTCAGTGCGCGGCGGTGGCGGCGGCAGGGGCCGCCGTGGCCACGGCACCCGCGGCGCCGGGCGTGGTGGCGGCGTAGCCACCGCCCAGGGCGCGGATCAGCGCGACCTGGGTGTCCAGGCGGCGGGCCTCCAGGTCCACGGCCTGGCGGCGCTGCAGCAGCACGGCCGTCTCGGCGGTGAGCACGTTCAGGTAGTTGCCCAGGCCCGCCTGGTAGCGCTGGCGGGCGATGTCGTAGGCGGCCTCGGCGGCCTCCTGGGCATGGCGCTGCTCGGCCTGCTGGCGGTCGATGGAGCGGGCCGAGGCGAGCTGGTCGGCCGCGTCATGCACGGCATCCAGCAGCGCGGCGTTGTAGCTTTCGACCGCCGCATCCACGTCGGCGGCCTTGCCGCGCAGGTTGGCGCGCAGGCGGCCCGAGTCGAAGATCGGCAGGCGGATCGCCGGGCCGATGCCCCACTCCTTGCTGCCGGCCTCGGCGAAGCGGTCCAGCCCGATCGACGACAGGCCCAGGAAGGCCGTCAGGTTCACGTTCGGATAGAACTGCGCCTTGGCCACGGCCACGTCCTGGGTGGCGGCCTCCACGCGCCAGCGCGCGGCGGCCACGTCGGGCCGCCGGCCCAGCAGGTCGGCCGGCAGCGTGCCGGGGATTGCTATCGAATGAATAGCATTCAGGGCAGGAAATTCTAGGGCGTTCGCGGCATTTGGCTGACCCACTAGCGCGCTCAGGGCATTGCGGGTGAGGGCGATCTGCTCCTGGATCGCCTCGATCTGCTGGCGCGCCTCGGGCAGGCCGCCTTCGCTCTGGCGCCGCTCCAGCTGGGTGTCCAGGCCCGCATCCACGCGGTCGCGCACCAGGCGCAGCGTTTCGTTGCGCTGGGCCAGCGTGCGTTCGGCCACGCCCAATTGGGCCTTCAGGCGCGCCAACTGGAAATAGCTGTGCGTCACGTTGCTGGCCAGCAGCAGGCGCGCGGCCTGGGCGTCGGCCTGCGCGGCGTTGGCGCTGCCCAGGGCGGATTCGAGCGCGGCGCGGTTCTTGCCGAAGAAGTCGATCTCCCAGCTGCCCGACAGGCGCGCCGTTCCGCTGTTGAGCACGCTGCCGGCCAGCGGTGGCGGGTAGGGGCCGTTGGCGCTGTAGAGCTGCCGGTTCACGTCCAGGCTGCCGTTGAGCTGCGGGCCGTCGGCCGCGCGGGCGGTCTCGATGAAGGCCTGGGCGCGGGCGATGCGCGCCTCGGTGAGCTTCAGGTTGGGGTTGGTGGCCAGGGCGCGGTCGATGAGCGCATCGAGCTGGCCGTCGCCGAAGCCCAGCCACCAGTCCGTGGGCAGCGTGGCTTCGGCGAAGGATTGCTGCGCCGCCGCGCCGGCACCGGCCGCCGGCGCCGCGAGGCCGAGCGAGGCGGCATCGCGCATCTGCGCATGGGGCGCGATGCCGGACATGTCGGCACAGGCCGTGAGGCCCGGCAGGGCCGCCAGCGCGATGGCCAGCGTGGCGAAATACTGCAGCGCGCCGCGCAGCGGGCTGGGGGTGTCGGGCGCCGCGGCGTCGCGGGCCGAGGCCGCATCGGCTGCGGCGGGCGTGGAGTGAAAGGTGGCGTTCATGGTGGACTGACTCTCAGGATGGGCGGGGCGTGGCGGTGTCGGCCGCCGCCCCCAGCGTCTGCAGGTTGCCGTGGATGCGCTTGAGGAAATCCTGCAACTGGTGGTACTCGGCCGGCTGGAAACCCTGGGCGCACACCTGCTGCACGTTGCCCAGGATGTCGGGAATCTGCGCGGCCGCCGCATGCCCTTCGGGCGTGAGTTCGATGTGCACGACCCGGCGGTCTTCCAACGAGCGCGTGCGGGAGCACAAGCCCTTGGCCTCCAGCCGGTCGAGCAGGCGGGTCATGCCGCCGGCGTCGAGCTGGCACAGCCGCGCCAGGCCCGCAACCGTGTTCTCGTGGTTCAGGTACAGGCGCAGCAGCGGCTTCCATTGCGCATCGGTCAGGCCCAGGGGCTCCATGCGGCGCTCGATCTCGCTGGCGACGATGCACACGATGCGACGCATCTGGTAGCCGATGCTTTCTTCCACCAGAAAAGGAATGCCCGCCACGGTGAGCGGGGCGGGCGGCAGGCGGCTGGCATCGGTTTTTTGGGCGTCGATCATGGCCTGAACAATAATTGACTAGACAAACAATGTCAAGTCTCTATTTGCCAGGTCGGGTTCGAAGGGGTTCAGCTGCCGGTGGAGGCGTAGTGCCGCAGGCCCAGGCGCCAGGCCCAGAAGGCGGCGGCCAGGAAGGCGAAGCCGGCGGCGGGCGACACCCAGCCCACCCAGGCGGGCGCGCCCAGCGGGTCGGAGTGCGACAGGATCGCCAGGCCCGGGTAATACGCCACGCAGGCCAGCGGCACGGCGAAGGTCAGCAGCCGGCGAAACCACTGCGCATAGAGCGCCAGCGGGTACTGCGCCGCCTGCACGCCGCCGTAGGTGAGGACGTTGGCGATCTCCAGGCTCTCCACGGTCCAGAACGCCAGCGTGCCCTGCAGCACCAGGATGCCCAGAAACAGGGCCACGCCCCCGGCCACCGCCCATGCCGCCAGCGCGAGGGTGGCCGGCGTCCAGTCGATCGGCGCCTGCGCGGTGGCGAACGCCACCACCATCAGCCCCTGCAGCAACCGCCCCAGCCGGCTCAGGCGCAGGTCGTGGCCCATGAGCTGCAGCGCGAGCGGCCGCGGGCGCAGCAGCAGCCGGTCGAACGCGCCCGTGCGCAGGAACTCGGTGCCCAGCACGTCGAAGCCCCGCCCCAGCGCGTCCGCCACCGCGAACATGCAGTTCACCAGGCCGTAGAACAGTGCCACCTCGCCCAGGCTCCAGCCCTGCACGCTGCCGAAGCGGTGGAACAGCGCCCACACCGCGACCACCTCGATGCCCGTGGCGAGGAACTGTCCCAGGGTCATCAGCATGGCGGACGCGGGGTAGCGCGCCTGTGCATGCAGCGAGGCGCCTGCCAGGCGGATGAAGAGCGCGAACGATCCCATCTCAGCCGCCCTGGATTTCGAGGTGGCGCAGCGTGCGCCGCATCGCCAGCCGGCCCAGCGCCACCAGCACGGCGATCCAGAAGGCCTGAAGGGCCAGCCCCCCCACGGCCTGCCAGCCGGCCCAGTGCCCTGAATGGATGCGTGACGGAATGTCCAGCAGCCCCGCCAGCGGCTGCGCGATCAGCGCCCACTGCCACGCATCGGGCAGCAGCGGCAGCGGCAGCAGGTTGCCCGACAGCACCACCACCGCCGGCACGGCCAGCGCGTTGATGCCGCGCTCGTTGAGCGCCGCCGTGGCCGCCACGTTCAGCAGCATCACCAGCGCGGTGGACAGCAGCACCGCCAGGCCGGCCGAGAGCACGAACGCCAGCCCCGCCGCCGCGCTGGCCGGCGGCTGCCAGGCCCATTCGCGCCAGCCCAGCAGCGGCAGCACCCCGGCGGCGAAGGTCGCCATCAGCGCCACGCGCGGCAGCACCCGCGCGGCGATCCAGCCGGCGCTGCGCGCGAACCACAGGCCGTAGGCGTCCACCGGCCGCAGCCGGTCGTACGCCACGGCGCCCGTGCGAACGGACTGCGCCACCTCGGGGTCGCCCGACCACGGCAGCAGTGCCAGCAGCCCCTGGGCCAGCCAGGTGTAGGTGATGGCCTGCTGCAGCGGCATGGGCGCGCCCGAGGCGCCAGCGCCCCCGTAGAACGCGGCCAGCACCATCACCTTGATGCCGCCCCACCAGCACTGCGTGCCGAAGCCGGCGAGCGCCGCCGTGCGGTACTGCAGCATCTGCAGGAAGCGCGAGACGAACGCGGCGGTGTAGGGCCGCAGCGCCAGCGGCGGCCTCATGCCTCGGCCGCGCCGTGCAGCGCGTAGAAGCGGGCGATGACCTCCTCGATCGCCAGGCCCTCCAGGCGGATGTCCTGCACGGCGTGCGCGGCCACCAGCTGCGCGATGAGCGCGGGCGCCGTGGTGACGGCCGGATCGAACCCCAGTACCAGCGAGCGGCCTTCGCGTGCGTGGACCGACACGCCGGGCTGCGGCGCCAGCACGGGCGCGTCGTGCCCGAAATCGACCACCAGGCGCCGCTCGGCCATCACCTGGGCGCGCAGGGCCTCGACCGGGCTGTCGGCCAGCACGCGGCCATGGCCGATCACGATCACGCGCTCGGCCAGCGCCTCGATGTCGTGCATGTCGTGGGTGGTGAGCAGCACGGTGGTGCCGCGCTCGCGGTTGGCGCGGCGCACGAAGTCCCGCACCGCAAGCTTGGACGGCGCATCCAGGCCGATGGTCGGCTCGTCCAGGAACAGGATGTCGGGCTCGTGCAGCAGCGCCGCCGCGATCTCGGCGCGCATGCGCTGGCCCAGCGAGAGCTGGCGCACGGGCTGGGCCAGCACGCCCTCCAGCGACAGCAGCGCGACCAGCTCGTCGCGTGCGCGGCGGTAGCGCCGCTCGTCCACGCGGTAGATGTCGCGCAGAAGGTCGAAGCCCTCGCCCACCGGCAGGTCCCACCACAGCTGGGTGCGCTGGCCGAACACCACGCCGATGCGGGCGACGTGGCGCTCCCGGTCGTCGCTGGGGTGACGGCCGTCGATCTCCACGCGGCCGCCGTCGGGCCGCAGGATGCCGGACAGGATCTTGATGGTGGTCGATTTGCCCGCGCCGTTCGGCCCGATGAAGCCCAGCAGCTCGCCGCGCTCCAGCGTGAACGACACCCCCGACAGCGCCGCCACCGTGCGCGTGCGCCGGTGCAGCAGCCCGCGCAGCGCGCCGCCCAGGCCCGGCGCGCGCTCGGCGATGCGGTAGGTCTTGACGAGCTGATCGACGAGGATGTGGGACATGGGGAAACAGGGCGCCGCTGCGGGCGGGCCGCAAGGGCGTGGGCGGGAGCGATGTGCGAAGGGGCGCCGATTCTATCGGCGCGCAGGGCGCGGCGCCCCGTGCCCCCTCAGTGGTGGCCCGTGCGGGCCAGGTAGCGCTTGCGCCAGAACAGCGCGATCAGCGCCACCGCGATCACCGTCATCGAGCCCATCGCCCACCAGAAGCCGTCCTGCTTGTGCACCAGCGGAATGAACTCGAAGTTCATGCCGAAGATGCCCGCGATGAGGTTCAGCGGCAGGAACACGGCGGTGAGCGCCGTGAGCGTGCGCATGATGTCGTTGGTGCGGTTGCTCTGCACGCTGAAATGCATCTGCACCGCCGTCTCGGTGCTCTGCTCCAGCCGGCGCACGTGGTGCACCACGCGTTCGATGTGCTCCAGCACGTCGCGGCTGCGCACCTTGAGCAGGTCCAGTTCGCGCTGCAGCGCCGGGGTTTCGGGCTCGGGCCAGGTCTCCACCGCATCGATCCAGTCCTGCACGGCGGTGTTCTGGTCCTCGCAGATTTCGTCGAGCTGGTGCAGCGCCAGCCGGGCCTCCAGCAGCGCGCTCCAGTTGGCGAAGCGCGCCCGGGGCTTGAGCAGCTCGGCCTGCCAGTGGTCGAGCTGCCGGCTCAGTTCCCGGCGCAAATCCAGGTAGCCGTCCACGATCAGGTTGACCACGCGCATCATCAGATCGGCGGGCGAGGTCGGCAGGCGCGCCACCGGCGAGGAGCCCGGCGGCCGGTGGTCGCGCGGCCCATCGCCCTGGGCCTCCCCCCGCGCGGTGGCCAGCAGCCGCGCCGCATAGGCATCGCGCACCGCGCAGTCGGCCGGGTGCACCGACAGCAGCACCTGATCGAACACGGCGAATCCCACAGGGCTGGTGTCGATGCGGCGCAGCACCGGTGGGCCCGTCATGCGGCCCGGCGCGGCGGGAGGCGCGGCCTGCGGGCTTGCTGCGGTTGCCGCGCCGGCTGCGCTGACCGGTGCCGCGCCCGGGCCGGCGGCCGCCAGGCGGCGGAACACCAGCAGGTCGTACTGCGAGGTGTAGTCGTAGTGCGATGGCAGCTGCGCGTTCAGCAGGTCGGACACGTGCAGGTCCACCAGTTGCAGGCCGGTGGTGGCCTGCAGCGCGGCCTGCAGCAGGCCCAACTGCTCGCCGAAGGCCGCGCGGGTGCACGAGATCCAGTAAAAGCCGGCGGCCGGGGGCTGGGAGGGCAGGGCGGCCAGCTCGGTGGCGTTGCCCTGGTGGATGTGAAAGATGCGCATGGGGGCCTGGGGCAGGGCGGGGAAGACGCCGGCGCCGGCCCTGCGGGCAGGCGCCGGGGGGCGGTCGCTTACTTTTGCAGCAGCCGCGCCGCGTCACGGGCGAAATACGTCAGCACGCCATCGGCGCCGGCGCGCTTGAAGGCCAGCAGGCTTTCCATCATCACCGCGTCGTGGTCGAGCCAGCCGTTGGCGGCCGCGGCCTTGAGCATGGCGTACTCGCCGCTCACCTGGTAGGCGAAGGTGGGCACGCGGAATTCGTCCTTCACGCGGCGCACCACATCCAGGTACGGCATGCCGGGCTTGACCATCACCATGTCGGCGCCTTCGGCGATATCGAGGGCGACCTCGCGCAGCGCCTCGTCGGTGTTGCCCGGGTCCATCTGGTACACGTTCTTGTCGGCCTTGCCCAGAGCGCCGCGCGTGCCCACGGCATCGCGGAACGGGCCGTAGAAGGCACTCGCGTACTTGGCGCTGTAGGCCATGATGCGCGTGTGGATGTGGCCCTGCACTTCGAGCGCCTCGCGGATCGCACCGATGCGCCCGTCCATCATGTCGCTGGGCGCCACGATGTCCACGCCCGCCTCGGCATGCGTGAGCGCCTGGCCGGTGAGGATCTCCACCGTTTCGTCGTTGATGATGTAGCCGGTGGTATCGAGCACGCCGTCCTGGCCGTGGCTCGTGTAGGGGTCCAGCGCCACGTCGGTCATCACGCCCAGCGCGGGGAATTCTTTCTTGAGCGCCCGCACCACGCGGGGAATCAGGCCCTCGGGGTTGAGCGCCTCCTTGCCGTCCGGCGCCTTGAGCGCGGGGTCGATGGCCGGAAACAGCGCCAGCACCGGAATGCCCAGCTTCACGCAATCCTCGGCCACCGGCAGCAGGAGGTCCAGGCTCAGGCGCTCCACGCCCGGCATCGACGCGATGGCCTCGCTGCGGCCCTGGCCTTCGTGCACGAACACGGGGTAGATCAGATCGTGCGGCGTGACGGCATGCTCGCGCACGAGGTTGCGGGTGAAGGCATCGCGGCGCAGGCGGCGCGGGCGGTTCTGGGGGAAGGGGGTGGGGCTGGACAGATGCATCCCGAAATTGTGCGCCACATTGCCGCGGGGCGGTCTCCGCCCGGCCCTTCGACGTGACGTCGGCAGCCGTGGTTTTTGCGCGTCGGACTCCGCCGGACGGCCCGACACGGCACGTACACTGCCCCCATGCTCTGGGTCAAAGCCTTTCACATCGTCTTCGTGGCCAGCTGGTTCGCCGGCCTGTTCTATCTGCCTCGGATCTTCGTCAACCTGGCCATGGTGGCACCGGGCTCGGCCGCCGAGCGCGACCGGCTCCTGCTCATGGCGCGCAAGCTGCTGCGTTTCACCACCTTCCTGGCCGTGCCGGCCATCGCGCTGGGGCTGTGGCTCTACCTGGGGTACGGCATTGGCCGCGGGCCGGGCAACGGCTGGATGCACGCCAAGCTCCTGGTCGTGGTGCTCGCCGTGGGCTACCACCATGCCTGCGGCGTGCTGCTGCGCAAGCTGGCCAGCGGCCAGAGCCGGCGCAGCCACCGCTGGTTCCGCTGGTTCAACGAGGTGCCGGTGCTGCTGCTGGTGGCCGCGGTGGTGCTGGTCGTCGTCAAACCCTTCTGACGCGCCGGCCGCGCGCTCCCGCCGTGCACAAGACCTCCGCCTGGCCCCTGGCGCTGATCTACGCGGCCCTCGTGGTCTTCGCCAGCCTGTTCCCCTTCGACGGCTGGCGCGAGCAGGGCATCTCGCCATGGGTGTTCCTCACCGCCCGCATCCCCCCGCCGTACTGGACGTGGTTCGACGTCAACATCAACATCGCCGGCTATGCGCCATTCGGCTTCCTGCTGGCGCTGGCCCTGCTTCGCACCGGCTGGCCACGCTCTGCGGTGCCCGTGGCCGCGCTGGCGGGCGCGCTGCTCTCGATGCTGATGGAGTTCCTGCAGATCTACCTGCCGCGGCGCGTGCCCTCCAACATGGACCTGATGCTGAACGCGCTCGGCACGCTGGGCGGCGCGCTGCTGGCGGCGCTGCTGGAGCGGCTGGGCGCGCTGGCCCGCTGGAGCCGGCTGCGGGCGCGGTGGTTCGTCGCCGACGCCAGCGGGGCGCTGGCCTTGCTCGCGCTGTGGCCGGTGGCGCTGCTGTTTCCCGCCGCCGTGCCGTTCGGGCTGGGCCAGATGTGGGAGCGGCTCGAGATCGCGCTGGAAGACCTGCTGGCCGACACCCCGTTCCTGGACTGGCTGCCGCTGCGCGAAACGCCGCTGGAAGCCCTGTCGCCCAGTGCCGAACTGCTGGCCGTGATGCTGGGCCTGCTCGTGCCCTGCCTGCTGGGCTACTGCGTGATCCGCCACATCGGCCGCCGCGTGGCGTTCTCGCTGGCCACGGTGGTGGCGGGCGTGTCGGTGACCGCGCTGTCCTCCGCGCTCAGCTACGGCCCGGCGCATGCCTGGGAGTGGCTCGGCACCCCGGCCCGCGTGGGCGTGTGGGCCGGCATGGCCGTCGCGCTGATGCTGGCCGGCCTGCCCCGCCGGGCCAGCGCTGCTGTGCTGCTATTGCTGCTGATGCTGCACCTGAACATCCTCAACCAGGCACCCACCAGCGCCTATTTCGCCGACACCCTGCAGGCCTGGGAGCAGGGCCGCTTCATCCGCTTTTACGGCCTGGGCCAATGGCTGGGCTGGCTCTGGCCCTACGCCACCCTGGTCTATGTGGTGCAGCGCGTGGCCCGGCGCGATCGGGACCCGGCCGAGGGCCACGCGGATACCCCTGTTCGCATCGGCTCCTAAAATGCCTGGATGACCGACACCCCCACGCCGCCAGCCGCGCAGCCTGGCTACTACGCCCGCCACATCTTCTTTTGCCTGAACGACCGCACCAACGGCGAGGACAGTTGCGCCCACCACGGTGCGCAGGCCGCGTTCGACCGCTGCAAGTCCCAGGTCAAGGCGGCCGGCCTGTCCGGCCCCGGCAAGGTGCGGGTGAACAAGGCCGGCTGCCTGGACCGCTGCGCGGGCGGCCCCGTCGCCGTGGTCTATCCGGAAGGCACCTGGTACACCTTCGTGGATGGCAGCGACATCGACGAAATCGTGGAATCGCACCTGAAGAACGGCCAAGTCGTCGAACGCCTGCTCACGCCGCCGGAACTCGGGCGCTGATTCGCGCGCCGATCGGTTTTTCAGTGTTTTTGGCTGTCTGCCCTAGATTTTATTGTCCTGACAGCTATTTATTTGATAGCAAATCCAGTGAATGCCCAGACTGAACGCCTGACCCTCACCGGCGCTGCCGGAGCCATCGAAGCGGCGCGCGATGCGGCCCAGGCGCCGGACGGCGCGCCCTCGCGCGGCGTGGCGGTGATCGCCCACCCGCACCCGCTGTTCGGCGGCACCATGGACAACAAAGTGGTGCAGACCCTGGCGCGCGCCTTCGTGCACAGCGGCTGGACCGCCGTGCGCTTCAATTTCCGGGGTGTGGGCGCCAGCGCCGGCACGCATGACGCGGGCCAGGGCGAGCTGGAAGACTTCCTGGAAGTGGTGCGCCAGGCGGCGCCCGAGGGGCCGCTGGCCCTGGCGGGCTTCTCGTTCGGCGCCTTCGTCACCAGCCATGCGCTGGAGCGCCTGTGGGGCGAGCGCAGCATCGAGCGGGTGGTCCTGGTCGGCACCGCCGCCAGCCGCTTCACCGTGGCGCCCGTGCCGGCCGAGGCGCATGAGCGCACGCTGGTCGTGCACGGCGAGCAGGACGACACCGTGCCGCTCTCGGCCGTCATGGACTGGGCGCGGCCGCAGATACTCCCCGTCACAGTCGTGCCCGGCGGCGGGCATTTCTTTCACGGACAATTGCCGCTCCTGAAAAACCTGGTGTCCCGCCACCTGCTGGCGGGGAACTGACCGCCCTCCAGACGCTCCCTACCGGGCACCGCACGGCGCGCCATCCCCGCCGCCGTTTTTGACCGTTTGGTTTGTTTCCTTGCCCCGAATGCCTGTTTCCATGAAGCCCTTCCTCTCCACGCTGCGTTCCTTCGTTCTTGCCGCCGTGCTGGCGCCTGCCGCCCTCTGGGCGCAGGGCCAGGCCCCCCAGCCCCCCGAGATCGCCGCGCGCAACTACCTGCTGCTCGACGTGACCGCCGGCCAGGTGCTCGCCGCCAAGGACATCGACGCGCCGGTGGAGCAGGCATCGCTCACCAAGCTCATGACGGGCTACCTGGTCTTCGACGCGCTGCGCGCCAAGAAGATCACGCTGGAGCAGAAGCTGCCCGTGAGCGTGCTGGCCTGGAAGATGCCCGGCTCGCGCATGTTCATCGATCCCAAGATGCAGGTGCCGGTGGAAGACCTCATCAAGGGCATGATCGTGCAGTCGGGCAACGACGCCACCATGGCCCTGGCCGAAGGCGTGGGCGGCACGGCCGAGAACTTCGTCAAGCTCATGAACGACCAGGCCAAGGCCCTGGGCATGAAGAACACGGCCTACAAGAACCCCGAAGGCCTGACCGAGCCGGGCCACACGACCACCGCGCGCGACCTGGGCGTGCTGGCCACCCGCCTGATGCAGGAATTCCCCGAGTACATGCACTATTACGCGACCAAGCACTACGCGTACCCGGGCACGCCGCCCTCCAATGGCACCAACCGCAATTCGCTGCTGTTCCGTGATCCCACGGTGGACGGCCTCAAGACCGGCCACACCGCCGCTGCCGGCTACTGCCTGGTGGCCACGTCCAAGCGCGACTTTCCGAACGTCGGCCAGCGCCGTCTGCTGTCCATCGTGCTGGGCGCCTCCAGCGAGAACGCCCGGGCGAACGAGAGCCAGAAGCTCCTGAACTGGGGCTACACGGCCTTCGATGCCGTGAAGCTGTTCGACGCCGGCCAGCCCGCCGCCACGCCGGCCGTCTGGAAGGGCAAGCAGAACACCATCCAGATCGGCCGCCCGGACGCCATCGTCGTGACCGTGCCGTCGGGCAGCGCCGGCAAGGTCACGACGCAGATCGTGCGCACCGACCCGCTGGTGGCACCCTTCACCAAGGGTCAGTCGATCGGCACCCTGAAGGTGTCGCTGGGCGAGCAGCCTATCGCCGAAGTGCCGCTGGTGGCGCTGGAGACGGTGGAGCAGGCCGGCATCTTCGGCCGCGCCTGGGATGCCATCCGCCTGTGGATCAAGTGACACGGCGGCGGCCGGCTGGCCGCCCCGCGATTGCCCCGTCAGCGCCAACCTGCTATATTAGAAGGCTTTTCGGAATTTCCGAAGGGATTCACGTTTTCGTTTTTCACGAAGCATTTCACGTTTAGGGACGTATTCATGCCAACCATCAATCAACTGGTCCGTCAGGGTCGCGAGGTCGAAAAGATCAAGTCGAAGAGCCCCGCGATGGAAAACTCTCCTCAGCGCCGCGGCGTGTGCACCCGTGTGTACACCACGACGCCAAAGAAGCCTAACTCCGCGCTGCGGAAGGTCGCCAAGGTTCGCCTGACCAACGGTTTCGAAGTCATTTCCTACATCGGCGGCGAAGGCCACAACCTGCAGGAACACAGCGTCGTGCTGGTTCGCGGCGGTCGTGTCAAGGACTTGCCCGGTGTGCGTTACCACATCGTGCGTGGCTCGCTCGACTTGCAAGGCGTGAAAGACCGCAAGCAAGCGCGCTCCAAGTACGGTGCCAAGAAGCCCAAGGCCAAGTAAGCCCTGCGCTTTTTTGCAAAAGATATCCGGTGCTGTTTCCCGCGTGGCGCGGTGATCCAGCGTAGTGACCCCAAGCGCAACTGTCTTGCGTGGGTCGAGTAAGTGGGAGTCCTGAATGGCTCTCGCGGTGTCTGAAAAGATGCCAACTGAAGCAAACATGAGGTGAAAAAATGCCACGTCGTCGCGAAGTCCCCAAACGTGAAATCCTGCCGGATCCCAAGTTCGGCAATGTAGAGCTGTCCAAATTCATGAACGTGATCATGGAAGGCGGCAAAAAGGCAGTGGCAGAGCGCATCATTTACGGCGCTCTGGAACTGATCGAGAAGAAGCACCCTGACAAGGACCCTCTGGAAGCGTTCACCGTTGCCATCAACAACGTGAAGCCCATGGTCGAAGTGAAGTCCCGCCGCGTGGGTGGTGCCAACTACCAGGTGCCTGTGGAAGTGCGCCCCGTGCGCCGTCTGGCGCTGTCGATGCGTTGGATCAAGGAAGCCGCCCGCAAGCGTGGCGAAAAGTCGATGGCGCAACGCCTGGCCAACGAATTGCTGGAAGCCACGGAAGGCCGTGGCGGCGCGATGAAGCGCCGTGACGAAGTGCACCGCATGGCCGAAGCCAACAAGGCATTCAGCCACTTCCGCTTCTAAGCCTCCAGGCTTTCTCCGGTGCAAACGTAAGGCCGCTGGCATTTTCTGCCTGCGGCCTTATCTTGATTCAGGTCGCCGGCAAATTGTGGTGCTGCGTCGCAAAAGCGGGTGGCCCATCACAACGAACACAACGTTCAACCAAGGATTTACCATGGCTCGCAAGACCCCCATCGAGCGCTACCGCAATATCGGTATCTCGGCCCACATCGACGCTGGCAAGACCACGACGACCGAGCGGATTCTTTTCTACACCGGTGTGAACCACAAGATCGGTGAAGTGCATGACGGCGCAGCCACCATGGACTGGATGGAGCAGGAGCAAGAGCGCGGCATCACGATCACCTCGGCTGCCACCACCTGCTTCTGGAGCGGCATGGACCGTTCGTTCCCTGAGCACCGCATCAACATCATCGACACCCCCGGCCACGTGGACTTCACGATCGAAGTGGAACGTTCCATGCGCGTGCTGGACGGCGCCTGCATGGTGTATTGCGCCGTGGGCGGCGTGCAGCCACAGTCGGAAACCGTGTGGCGCCAAGCGAACAAGTACAAGGTGCCTCGCCTCGCGTTCGTGAACAAGATGGACCGTACCGGTGCCAACTTCTTCAAGGTCGTCGAGCAGATGAAGCTGCGCCTGAAGGCCAACCCCGTGCCGATCGTGATCCCGATCGGTGCCGAAGAAAACTTCACGGGCGTGGTCGACCTGCGCAAGATGAAGGCCATCATCTGGGATGAAGCCTCGCAAGGCATGAAGTTCACCTTCGAAGAGATCCCCGCCGACCTGCTGGAAACGGCCAAGGAATGGCGCGAGAAGATGGTCGAGGCGGCTGCTGAAGCTTCCGAAGACCTGATGAACAAGTATCTGGAAGAAGGTGATCTTTCCGAAGAGGAAATCACCCTCGGCCTGCGCACGCGCGCCATCGCTTGCGAAATCCAGCCCATGCTGTGCGGTACGGCCTTCAAGAACAAGGGTGTGCAGCGCATGCTGGACGCCGTGATCGAACTGATGCCTTCGCCGGTGGACATTCCTCCCGTGGGCGGCACCGACGACGACGAGCAGCCGACGAGTCGCAAGGCCGACGACTCGGAAAAGTTCTCTGCCCTGGCGTTCAAGCTGATGACCGACCCGTTCGTGGGTCAGCTGACGTTCGTGCGCGTTTATTCCGGCGTTCTGTCCAAGGGCGACACGGTGTACAACCCCGTGCGCGGCAAGAAGGAGCGCATTGGCCGTATCGTGCAGATGCACGCCAACAACCGCGAAGAAGTCGATGAGATCCGCGCTGGAGACATCGCCGCCTGCGTGGGCCTGAAAGACGTGACGACCGGTGAAACCCTGTGCGATCCCTCGGCCATCGTGACGCTGGAGCGCATGGTGTTCCCCGAGCCCGTGATCCGTCAGGCCGTGGAGCCGAAGTCGAAGGCCGACCAGGAAAAGATGGGTATCGCGCTGGGTCGTCTGGCTGCCGAAGATCCTTCGTTCCGCGTCAGCACCGACGAAGAATCCGGCCAGACCATCATCGGCGGCATGGGCGAGCTCCACCTGGAAATCATCGTGGACCGCATGAAGCGCGAATTCGGCGTGGAAGCCAACGTGGGCAAGCCTCAAGTGGCCTACCGCGAAACCATCCGCAAGACGGTGGAAGAGGCCGAAGGCAAGTTCGTTCGCCAGTCCGGTGGTAAGGGCCAGTACGGCCACGTCGTGCTCAAGATCGAACCGAACGAAGCCGGCAAGGGCATCGAGTTCGTCGACGCCATCAAGGGCGGTGTGGTTCCTCGCGAATTCATCCCCGCGGTGGAAAAGGGCATCAACGAAGCCGTCACGCAAGGCGTGCTGGCCGGCTACCCGGTGGTGGACGTCAAGGTCACGCTGCACTTCGGTTCGTACCACGATGTGGACTCGAACGAACTCGCGTTCAAGATGGCCGCCATCTTCGGTTTCAAGGAAGGTTGCCGCAAGGCCAACCCCGTGATTCTCGAGCCCATGATGGCCGTGGAAGTCGAAACGCCGGAAGACTACGCCGGTACGGTGATGGGCGACTTGTCGTCCCGCCGTGGCATGGTGCAGGGCATGGACGACATGGTCGGCGGCGGCAAGGCCATCAAGGCGGAAGTGCCCCTGTCGGAAATGTTCGGCTACTCGACCTCGCTGCGCTCCGCAACGCAAGGCCGCGCCACCTACTCGATGGAATTCAAGCACTACAGCGAAGCCCCTCGCAACGTGTCGGAAGCCATCATGGCTGCACGCGCCAAGTAATTGGCAAAGGGAGGGGCGGCTTCGGCGGCCCCTTTCGGTTGGTTTTATGGAATTGGTTGCCAGCGCCTATCGAGTAGGCGCTGGCGGCTATGAAAAAAATAGCAGCAAGATCCTTGCAATCTGCGACCCGGTGCCGTCCTGTTGCCCTGTGCGGGACGACTCAGCAATCGGGTGCAGACGTTAAACCCTGACACAGGCATTGCTCTTTGGAGATTCAAAATGGCAAAAGGTAAGTTCGAACGTACCAAGCCCCACGTGAACGTGGGCACCATCGGTCACGTGGACCATGGCAAGACGACGCTGACGGCGGCCATCGCCACGGTGCTGTCCTCCAAGTTCGGCG